>CAWIFB010000008.1:0-66820 GCA_963835335.1 uncultured Chloroflexia bacterium
GGTCGGCCGGCAGATGCGGCAGGGGCGATAGCCGGACGTCGTCGCGTCGCGAAGGGACCGGAACGAGACCCGGTACCGCTCCTGGACCCGCCGCGCGTGGCGGCAGGTGGGCCAGCACACGATCCGGGTGGTGGTCGAGCCGCTGAGCCGCTCGCCGCGCCGGGCGGCGCCCTCGAGCGCGTCCGGGTCCAGACCCTCCGCGCTCAGGATCGTCCGCTTGTTGTGCGGCCCGCCCAGCGAGTACTGGCCGATCGTGCCGTCGGTGCGGACCACCCGGTGGCAGGGGACGATCAGCGGCACCGGGTTGTGCCCGAGCGCCGTGCCGACCGCACGTACCGCCCTCGGCCGGCCGATCTCGGCGGCGATCCAGCCGTATGGCCGCACCTCGCCGCGCGGGATCTCGAGCGCCTTGGTCCACACCGCGACCTCGAACTCGGTCCGGCCGCGGAGGTCGAGCGGGATCCGCACCCGCCGCTCACCGGCGAGGCGGCGCGCGATCGCATCGGCCAGGGATCGGGGAAGGGTCTCGGCGAGCACCGTCCGGCGGCCGACGCGCGCCTCGTGACGAGCGGCGGCAGCAGGGCCGTCGTCGGCCTGCTCCACCTCGGACACGCCGCGTCCGTTCCAGGCGATCCACAGGAGTCCGATGGGGGAGTCGAGCGACGCCATCCGGTCGACCAGGCCGACCTCTGCGAGGACGTCGTCGACGACGTGGGCGGGTGCGGGTGTGGCGAGCAGCGCGAGACCGCCGGGCTCATCCGCGGCGAGGGCCGTGAGCGCTCCGGGCGCGTCGGTGACGGTGTCAGTCGATCGGGTCATGCGGTCAGCTCCTCGAGCTCGGTTTCGGTCGCGGACGCCCGGAGGAGCGCGAGACCCCGGTGAACCTGGGCCTTGAGCGTTCCCTCGGGACGTCCGAGGACCTCCGCCAGCTCGGCGTACGAGAGGTCATCGACGTGGCGCAGGACGACGGGCACGCGGTAGCGGTCGGGCAGTGCCGCCAGCAGTGCCGCCAGCCGCTCGGTGGTGGCCGCCTGTGAGGCGAGCCCCGCCGGATCGGTCGACGCACCGGCGGCCGGCTCACGACCCGCCTCGACCAGCGGCGCCAGCGGCGTCGTCGGCAGGGCGTGGCGGCGAACCCGGTTGCGGCACAGGTTGACGACGATCGTCGCCAGCCATGGCCGGATCTGCAATGCGCGGATCCGGTCCGGCTCGTACGCCGCCAGCGCGCGATAGGCACGCACGAGCGCATCCTGGGCAATCTCCTCGGCATCGTGCGGGTTGCCCAGCACCCGGAGCGCGATCGCGTGGCAGCGATCGACGTGCGCCCGGACCAGGGACTCGAACGCGCCGTCGAGGTCGCGGGCGAGGTGCTCGGTGAGCTCCGTATCGTCCATCACCACCTGTAACACGCTCGGCCGTTCGGCGGTTGCAGGCCCGCCGGGAGCGGCAACCCCGGGTGCGCCGCGGTGCGAGGGATATCCGGGTGAGCATGTCACAATCGGCTTGATGAGCCTCGACGACCGCTTCGACGACATGGTCGCCAGCCTCGGCGGCTTCTACAAGACCTGGTACGTGTTCGTCGGCCTGGAGCTGGGGTTGCTCGCGCGGCTCCGCGAGGCCGGCGCATCGGGCGTCACGGTTGCAGACCTGGCCACGGCGACCGGCACGTCGGCCGACCTCGTCGGTCGCTGGGCCTGGGGTGCGGACGCGCACGACCTGGTCGAGATCGCGGACGGCCGGCTCTACATTCCCGACGACATCGCGGCGATCCTGCTCGAGCCCAACTCGTCGGAGTACCTGGGTGGCCAGTTCCGCCATGCGGCGACCGGGAGCCTCGACTACGGCTCGCTGCTCGACGTGTTCCGGACCGGGAAGCCGGTCGCAAACCGTCCCGAGCGATATCGCGTGGCCATCGAGCGGCTGACCGTCCAGGACATCGCCGTGTTCTTCCAGGAGGTCCTGGCCGCCCTGCCGCAGCTGGTCGTGGGCCTCGTGGCCGGTGCCACGATCCTCGACATCCACTGCGGCGGCGGACGCTGGCTGATCAACATGGCGCGCCGCTTCCCGGACGTGTCGCCGGTCGGGGTCGAGTTCGAGCCGGACTCCGTCGCCCGGGCGCGTGCGAACGTGGAGGGCGCCGGGCTCTCGGATCGGATCAGGATCGAGCAGAACGACGTCACCTCGATCGACCACGTGGGCGAGGTCCAGCTCGCGTACTACCAGTACGCGCTCCACCAGCTGCCGGATCCGGTGGCCGCGCTGCGTGCCGCGTGGGCTGCCGTCCGTCCCGGGGGGTGGCTCGTCGCACTTGACTGGTACCTGCCGTCCGATCCGGACGAGCTGCGGACCCGCCACGGGGAGCTGATCGCCGGCGTCCAGCTCGACGAGCTGCTCCAGGGCACGCGGCTGGTGACGCGGTCCGAGGCGCTTGGCTGGTTCGCCGCCGCCGGCCTGCCGACGCCCGAGCTGCTGGACCTGCCCTCGGGTGCGTCGGCGATCGTGCTCCAGCGCGACTGACGGGACGGCGCTCGCGCGGCGCGGTTCGCGGGATCGGCGCAGTTCGCGGCGATCGCCGCGATCGCCGCTGCTCGCCGCGACGAGCTCCCGACTAGCTCCCGACTCACGAGGCGCATCGCGCCGGCCTCCAGACGCTGGTTTCGGAGGCATTTGCGGGCTATCACGCTCAAATCATGCAGGCTGGCCCCGACCTTGATGCGCCTGGTGAGTCGCGGCAGGGCGGGTCGCGCCGCCCGGTGAGTCGCGGGACGTGGGCGCGAGACGCGCCCCGGCCCCAACCCCCGTTGCGCGTGGTGCGGCGGCCGAGCACCCGTTGGCTATCGTGGGCGACGTGACCCGCACGCTGCGTCTCGACGACGCGACCATCCGCCGCCTCGAGCGGCACGAGACCGACGCCCACGCCATCCCGTCACGGGAGGTGCGTGACCTCGGCGATGCGCTGTTGCTGCTCGATCCGCGCGACGTCGACCCGTTCTGGAACCGCATGGTGAGCATCCGCTGGCCCGACGACCCGGCGGCGTTCGACCGGCGGCTGACGGAGGCCCTGGCGCTGTTCGGGCTGGTCGCCCGGCGGCCGCACATCTGGCCTTCACCGGATCATGCGCAGCCGTCCGATCTCGTCCAGCGGCTCGAGGCGAACGGGTTCCAGGACGTCGGCGGGGGACACGTGATGGTGCTCCAGGATCAGGCGGCATGCGGACCGATCGCCGATGGCGAGCTCGACCCGGGGGTGTCGGTCCAGGCGATCGTGCGACCGACCGATGCGACGGCCAACGATGTCGCCGAGGTCGCGGGCGTCCTGGTCGACGCCTTCGGAGCTCCGCCGCGTCGCACCGACGAGCTGGCAGGCGACCTCCGGCTCACCCTCGATGACCCGCGGATCGCGCTGGCGCTCGCGCGCGTCGACGGGATCCCCGCTGCCGTGGCCAAGGCGACCACGTTCGACGGCTGTACCTATCTCTCGTCGATCGGGACCCGTCCCGGGTTTCGCGGGCGTGGGCTCGGGGCGCTGGTCACCCGGCAGGTGGTGGCGACCGCCGCGCGACCCGACGTGCGGTTCACGTACCTGGGCGTGTTCAGCGGCAACGAGCCCGCGCGGCGCATGTACGAGCGGCTGGGGTTCGCGTCGATCGGCGAGGCGCCGGACATGCTGCTCGAATGACCTACTGGGCACGCCTGACCTGGCAGGTGCCGGACCCGGTCGCGCTCGCCGAGGATCTCGAGCGGCGCCTCGGATTGCGCGCCGTCGCCGGCGGACTGGTCCCCGGTGCGCTGGTCGTGGCGCTGGGCTCCGCGGTCGTCGAGCTCCGGCCGTGGCGCGTCGAGTCGGCGGAGGATCGGCCGGTGGCATCGGGACGGCTGGTGTTCGAGCCGGTCGCGGGCGGGGAGGAGGCGCCCGGGTCGGGCAGGGAGGTGCCGTCGTTGACCCTGGTCGGCGTGGGCTGGGCGACCGTCGATCTCGATCGTGCGGAGACCGAGCTCGACCCGTGGCTGGCGCCGCGAGCGGGGGCCGGTGCCGGGGCGAACGACGACGATACTGACGACACGGACGACGCCGACGCGGACGACGCCGACGCGGACGACGCCGAAGGAACGGAACCTCACCTTGGCGCGCGAACGCGCCGGCGCGGAGCCGGCGGCCTGCCGGCGGGATCCATCGTGCTCCTGGAGCCATCTACCGAGGGCCGGCTCGCGGCGTCGCTCGCCCGCGACGGGGAGGGCCCGTGCGCCCTGTACCTCGGAACGCCCGGCCCGCTTCGCGCCTGGCTTCGTGCCGCTCGCGAGCGCGGCGTCCGGACATCGGCAGTCCGCCCGGGACCGCTGGGGCCGTCGGCGCTGGTGCTCGGCGGTGCCACCGCGGGTCCGCACCTCGTCCTCGTCGACCCGTCGCCGTTCCCGTCCGCGACGGCGTCCGGCGGCTCGCCGGCGGGTACCATCAGCGCATGAACGACGCCGCCCAGATCTCGCTCCGCGACGCCCGAGAGACAGACGCCGAGCGTCTCGCGACCCTGCTCACCGACGAGGGATATCCGGCCGGTGCGACCGACCTCGCCGCCCGGATCGAGCGATTCTCGGTACCCGGGTCGCGCGTCGTCGTCGCCGAGGCCGGCGGGGACGTGGCCGGGTTCATCGCGTTCCACGTCATCCCGCGCTTCGAGACCGACGATCGCTTCGTGAGGATCGTCACGCTGGTCGTCGACCCGCTCGTCCGGGAGCGCGGTGTCGGCCGGCTCCTGATGGGTGAGGCGGAGCGGGTGGCCACCGACGAGGGTGCCGCGTATCTCGAGATCACGGCCGGGCATCATCGCCCGGAGGCGCGCCAGCTGTACGAATCGCTGGGCTACGACGCCGGCATCACCACCTACCTGCGGAAGCGGACCTGAGCGCGCCGACCCTGCCGCGCGTCCCACCGCCGGTTGCCGGCTGATGCTTCCCCGCCTCCGCCTTCGCGACGAGGTCGCCGGGCTCCTCGATCTCCCCTGGGAGCGCCCGCTCAGCCAATGGGCGGTGGACTCGCACCGGTTCCGCGAGCTTCCCGTCGGCCCGTCGCGGCACCTCGTCCGGTTCATGGTCTCGGAGGGCACGATCTACGCGCTCAAGGAGGAGCCGGCCGAGATCGCGCAGAAGGAGTACGCGGTCCTGCGCCACCTCGAGGACGCGCGTCTGCCCGGCGTCAGGGCGGTCGGGCTGGCGGAGCGACCCGATGGTGCCGCGATCCTGGTCACCGAGTACCTCAGGCATTCGATGCAGTACCGCCGCCTCCTGATGCGGTTCCGGATCATGCGCCGCGACGACCGCCACCGGCTCCTCGACGCGATGGCCCTCCTGCTCGTCGACCTCCACCGTGGTGGCGTCTACTGGGGCGACTGCTCGCTCGCCAACACGCTGTTCCAACCGGATGGCGACCGGATCCAGGCCTATCTCGTGGACGCCGAGACGAGCGAGGTGCACCCGAGCCTCTCGGACGGCCAGCGCCGGTTCGACCTCGACATCCTGGTCGAGAACGTCGCGTTCGGGCTGGCCGACCTCGCGGCATACCAGGGGTCGGAGGACGTCGACGACGCGATCGATGCCGCGGAATCCGTCCGGACGCGCTATGAGGCGGTGTGGAACGAGCTGCAGGACGAGCCCGATCTCATCCCGGGCGATCGCCAGGCGATCCGCGCCAGGCTGCGGCGGCTCAACGATCTCGGCTTCTCGGTGGATGTCGAGGTGGACCCCGTGGGCACGCTGGGATCCGTCCGGCTTCGGACCTCGGTGACCACCCGCCGCTACCACGCCAACGAGCTGGAGCGTCGGACGCGGCTCCGGGCGCTCGAGGGCCAGGCGCGGATCCTGCTCAACGACCTCAACGAATACACCGCCTGGCTGGAGTTCGACGAGCAGCGCGCGATCAGCCCGGAGGAGGCCGCCGAGCGATGGCTGCGCGGGGTCTACCGACCGACGCAGGCGCGGATCGCGAGCGCCGTCGGCCCGGAGCGCGACCTCGTCCAGGCCTACTGCGACGTCCTGATGCACAAGTGGCTGCTGTCGGAGGAGGCCGGCCACGACATCGGGCTTGACGCCGCCATCGAGTCGTACCTCGCCGAGGGTGCGCCGGACCCGGAGGGCGCGGTCACGTCGGCGGACGGGATCCTGGCAACGCTCGACGTGGAGCCGGACGACGACGAGTACGAGGGGGCGACGAGCTAGCTACCCGCCGACCCGGATCGCCTCGCCAGCGGTCCTCGTGGACCAGCTCGTCCGTCGGCCGCCGGCCCCCCGGGCGGTTGGGCCGGGTCATGACCGTCGGGTCGCGCGGATACCCGAACGAGAGGATGTGCTCGCAGTGCATGTCCGCGGGATAGCCGAGCAGCTCGCGGGCACGGTCCGCCTCGTACACGGTCGCGGGGCAGCTGCCGATGCCCAGCTCCCAGGCGACGACCATCATCTGTGCCGCCGCCCCACCGATGTCCCACATGATGCTCAGCGAGCCCTCGGGACCGCGCGGGTCGGGCGTCACGAGCGCGACCGCGACGGCCGCGCCGGCCAGGTGCCCGGCGAACGGGCCGAGCGCCGACAGCTCGCGCAGGCGGTCCCGGTCGCGGACCACGATGAACGCCCAGCGCTGCAGGTTCTTGGCGCTGTGCGCGCGCCGGCCGGCGTCGAGGATCCGCTCCAGGCGGTCCGGCTCGATGGGCCGATCGGCGAACTCGCGGACGGCCCGCTTGTGGTTGACGGCGTCCCAGGCGGTCATCCGGCCGGCGTTCCCGGATCGGCCGGGGCGGGCATGGCGCCCTGAGGGTCGTCGGTCGCCCCGCGCTGGCGGCGACCGATGATCCGGGCGAGCGACCGGAACCCGCCCGGTTCCTCGTCGAGCGTCGTGAGCCGTTCCGGATCGGGCAGCCGTTCGGCCGGGACCGCCGCCGCGAGCGCCGCCGCCTCCTGGGGTTCGAGCGGCCCGCCCAGCGTCGTGGCCAGGAACCGGGCGATCGCCGCACGATACGCGGGGAACTCGTACAGCCAGGAGTGATGGCCACCGTCGACGACCATGACCTCGGTCACCGCGTCGGGCAGGGCCTCGCGGCGAGCCTCGGCCAGTCGGGTGACATCGCCCACCGGCACGACGCCGTCCTCGCTGCCGTGCGCGAGCATCACCGGCACCGTGATCTCGCCGATCGCGCGGCTGGCACTCACCGATGACACGGTGTGGCCGCGCGGCTTGAGGTAGACGCGCGTCGTCAGCCACGCGAGCGGCCAGGCGATGGGGCCGGGGATCGGCAGCCGGGCGAGCCGGAACGTCTGGCGGGTGAGGCGATGCGGGTCCGCGGGCGCGGCGACCGCGATCACCGACGCGACGTCGGGGTCCGCCGCGGCAGCGACCAGCGAGCCCGCGGCACCCATCGAGTGCCCGAGCAGCGCTGCCTTCGTGACCTCGGGCCGGCGGAGGATGGCGGCGACCCCGGCCCGCGCATCGGCCGCGTACTCGCCGACCGACATCGGCAGCGCCTCGGGGCCGTTCGCGCCGTGGCCCCGCACATCGAACGTCAGCACGTGGAACCCGGCGGCATGGAGGACCTGCGCGTGCGGCAGGGTGCGGTCTCGGGCGGACTCCCAGCCGTGGACGAGGACGACGCCCGGAGCAGGGTCGGGGCCGGCCGGGATGAACCAGCCCGGCAGGACCAGGCCGTCGTCGGTCGGGACATCGACTGCCTCGAACGGCAGCCCCAGCGCTGCCGGCGTGCAGGTGGGCGGGTGACGGCGCGGATATCCGGCCCGGACGCGATACACGAGCGCGAACCGGTAGGCGGCCGCCAGGGGCAGTGTGGCGAGCGCCGCCACGAGCCCGGCGCGTCGGGAGCGGAGGAGCGGGAGCATGTGGCAAGAGGACCGCGAGCCGTGCCGGTTGTCAAGCGTGGCGGGGCTACACTCCACACGTGGCCCCCAAGAACCCGCACGTCGTGCTCGGCGTGGAGCACGGCGCGACCCCGGACGACATCAAGGCCGCCTGGCGCGGGCTCGCCCGCCAGCACCACCCGGACCTGACCGGCGACGATCCCGAGGCCGTCCGGCGCGCAACCCGGCGGATGGCCGAGATCAACGCCGCGTACGCGGCGCTCACTCGCGCCGGCGAGACCGTCGAGGGCCAGCGCGAGGCGAGCGTGCGCCGGCGACCTGGTGGCGCGGCTGCTGCGCCGCGCAACGGCCGTGTCGGCGGACCCCCGCCCCCCAAGCCCACCCGACCGGTCACCGGCCGCCTCGACATGAGCGACTTTGTCCGGCCGCGCAACCAGACAACCACGCCGCCGGGCACGCGGATCCCGCTGACGGGCCAGCCGCCGCTGCGCTGGGACCGCTCGGCGCCGGAGCTCCGGGCGTCACAGCCGTCGGGGCCGATGGAGCGGGGCCACCGTGCCGGTCATATGCCGCCCGAGCCCCCCTCGCTCGACGACGCGCTCGAGATCGAGGTCGAGTTCGGCAAGTTCCACGGGCACACGCTGGGGGAGATCGCCGCGTTCGAGCCCTCGTACATCGACTGGCTGGCGACCACGATCACCCGCGAGCCCGAGATCGCGATGGCGTCCCGGGTCATCCGCGACGAGCTGGATCGTCGCGGGATCCGCCGCGTCCACCGGCCCGCTCGACCGGGCTGGCACTCGAACCCGTTCGGGTAGGGGAGCAGCCGAGGGTCGGGGCGTGGTGTCCGGGACGCCGCTCGCGCCGGTCTTGATCGGCCTCCCGCGCGCCCGATGGACATGACTGCGCCCCCGGCATACAGCCGAGGGCGCCAATGAAGGACCGATCAGTGCTGCCGCCCCACGACCGGGCCTGCTGGCCGGTCGATCCTTGGTTACTCGGCTCGTGATCGCGGACCCGGAACCCCCGTGCCGCCGAGCGTCCCCGACGATCGAGTTGTCCGGCCCTCGATCCGTGGCCGACGCCCCAGGTGTTCCCCCGGTGGTTCGTGGGGTCGGCGCGTATCGAACGCGGACGTCAACGTACGACTGGCCCGGGCCAAAGGCAATGGGCGGCAGGTCATGGGGTGCCCGGGCGCGATCGTCAGGCGCACGCTGGCACCGCCGGGACCATCGACCCAGCACGTCCGAGACCATCGGATGGGTCGGCGAACGGCGCGCACCAGGCCCGTGTCGCGCCGCACCATCCGGCCGGCCGCGCTGCGGCGGCGCATCGACCCCATCGCCGGTAGGCTCAATTCATGCCTCGACATCGCCGCCGATCACCGTTCGCGGCCGCCCCGTTCCTCGCCCTGTTCGTCGCCATCCTGGTCTCCGGCTGCGCCAGCTCGAAGATCCCCGTCGCGAGCTTCGATCCGTCGACCCCGTGCACCACCGATGGCCGCCAGCCTGGCGCCTACCCGGACCTCGAGGCGGCGCTGCCGACGGCGTACGAGGGCCAGGCGCCGGTCAGCGTGGACTCGGGCCGCAACTGCACGACGGGCGCGCTCGGGACCCTTGCCGACCACGGCATCGCGGGCGTCCGCTTTGCGGGGGCGACGTGGGACCTCGGCGGCACGACGGCGCTGACGGTCGCCGTGTTCGAGGCCGACGGGCTCGATGCCTCGGAGATGCTCGCCTTCTACCGCGATGGAGCGACCCAGAACAGCAAGACCGAGAAGCTGGCGACGAGCGAGCTCACGGTCGGCGGTGCGGCCGCCTACCGGCTGGACGTGCTCCAGAGCGATGGGACCGGCCAGACCGTGGTCACGTGGCCGGCCGCGGAGCCGGGTCGCGTGAACGTGCTCCTCGCGGCGGACCTGGGCGACGCGAAGGTGCTCGAGGCGCTTGCGGTGTTCGGGGCATCATGATCGATCGGCGCGACATCTCGGTACCTATTGCGACCCCAGTGTTGCCTTGCGGGCCACGAATCGCGGCTGAAGGACCGGATTTCGCCGCCACAGGGCGGAATCGTTGTCCGGGAGACATCGAGACCCCCGGATCCGCGCCTCCGGGAGCCTCTCGTCGCCTTGCAGTGGCGTTTTCGCGGCCTGTGGGACAACGCCCTGCCATGCGCGGCCGGCAGGCGGCGGTGTGCACCGCGACGACCGTATCTCCGATCGCGTACAGGGCCGCCCGCTTGGCGAGGGTGCTCACGGGCTCACCCGTAGGACGGGCACGCGCCAGCCGCAAGCCTCCTCGGGCCCAGGCGTGGCGGATCGACCCGGTGAGTGACGTGGGCGCGTCCGGAGAAGTGGCTGACGTCGACGCCCGGCTATTCGCGCCCGCGATGCGTCAGATCCCCGATCCTGGCTGCGATCCGACGGGCGATGCTCGGCGGCTCAGGCGGCGGTACGCGTTCCGAGTCCTCGGGCTCGGCGACGTCGCGGTACTCGTCGGACAGGGTCTTCACCCGCGGCAGGCCGTAGCAGCGCGAGCTCGCGAGCACGCTGTCGACCCGCGGCTCCGTGTACTGGCCTCCTGTCCTCTTCGCCATCTCAACCTCTGACAGAACCCTCCGATGTGACGGCCGGCGCGCTCCCTGGGCAGGGCTCAACTCCTGTCGAGGGCAACCGTCCAGGGGCCGCAACCCGTCGCTCATCCGATCGCAAGCGTAAGGTAGTAAGTGTGTCATCACGATCCGGTACATGCCGTCCTGCAGCCCGGTGACGTCCGCCGCCGATGCCGACGTCCCGCTCAGCCGGGCGCCGCTCGCGGACGAACCCGGCGGGAAGTCGTACGGGACGATAGCCGCCGCATAGGAGCAACCCGCCCTCGCGGGCATCGTCACGGTCAGTCGGTAGCTGTCGCTGAGGTGGATCGCTTGCCCGAGGCCGCCGCCCGTGCCAGAGAGCTCGGCGTGCCCGCCGACGGAGGGCCGCGAGCCCAGCGCGGTCGGGAGCACGAGCACCACGAACAGCAACCATGGCGCGAGGACAAGGAGGGCGGCGCGGCGGCCGTTGCCGTGGCCGAGGTCGCGCCACATGTAGTTGACCTGGGTCAGGAACATGCATCACCCCCTGGACGGGATTCGTCCCACTACAGGACAGCGTACGCGTTTGCCACGGCAGCGCAAGAGGCGCATGACCACGACCCCGCGACGCCGGATGGGCCTCCGATGGACGCTGGCGAACCACCGCAGCCGGCGTCCGTCATGCGCCTGCGTGCTAGAGTCGGCCCACGATGAGCGACCGTCCCGACGCCTGGGCCGCGCGCCGGCGAGCCTGGCGCGTCGAGCGCCTCGCGCCCTCCCTCGACCGACTTCCCGAGCGCCGTCCGCGCTTTGCCACGCTCGGCGACCTGCCGGTCGAAGGCCTCTACGGGCCATGGGACCAGGAGCCGGCTGCCGATGGCGAGCCGGCCGGCCCGGGCGGTCCCACCGAGGTCGACCACCACGGCGATCCCCTCCGCCAGGGCGCCGGCGCCTACGCGGATGTCGACGCCGTGCGTGACATCGGGCTGCCGGGTGAGCCGCCGTTCACCCGCGGCATCCACCCGACCGGGTATCGCTCGCGGCCGTGGACGATGCGCATGTTCGCGGGCTTCGGCAGCGCCGAGGACACCAACGCCCGGTTCCGCCAGCTGCTCGACGCCGGCCAGACCGGGCTCTCGATCGCCTACGACATGCCCACGCTGTACGGCTACGACACCGACGATCCCGAGGCGGACGGCGAGTTCGGCACCTGCGGCGTGGCCGTCAGCAGCCTCGCCGACATGGAGCTGCTGCTCGAGGGGCTGCCGCTCGACCGCGTGAGCACGTCGATGACGATCAACGCCCCGGCCGCGCCGATCTGGGCGATGTACATCGCGGCGGCCGAGAAGGCCGGGGTCCCGCGGGGCGCGCTCGAGGGCACGACCCAGAACGACATCCTCAAGGAGTACGTCGCGCAGAAGGAGTTCCTGTACCCGCCGGACCCGTCGATGCGCCTGGTCGTGGACACGATCGAGTTCGGGACGCGCCAGCTGCCGAAATGGAACACGGTCTCGATCAGCGGCTACCACATCCGCGAGGCGGGCTCGACCGCGGTCCAGGAGCTCGCGTTCACGATCGCGGACGGGATGGCGTACGTCGAGGCGACGATGGCGCGCGGGCTGCGGGTCGACGAGTTCGCGCCCCGGCTGTCGTTCTTCTTCAACAGCCACAGCGACTTCTTCGAGGAGATCGCCAAGTTCCGCGCGTCGCGCCGGATCTGGTGGAAGCTGATGAACGAGCGCTACCGCGCCGAGAACGAGCGCTCGACGTGGATGCGGTTCCACACCCAGACCGCGGGCGTGTCGCTGACGCCGCAGCAGCCGCTCAACAACCTGACCCGGGTCGCGACCCAGGCGCTGGCGGCGATCCTGGGCGGGACGCAGAGCCTGCATACGGACGCCTACGACGAGGCGCTCGCCGTGCCGACCGCCGGGGCCGCGATGCTCGCGCTGCGCCAGCAGCAGATCCTGGCCGAGGAGACGGGCATCGCCTCCACCGTCGATCCGCTGGGCGGCTCGTGGTTCGTGGAGTCGCTGACCAACCGCGTCGAGCGCGAGGTGTGGCGCTACCTCGACGAGATCGACCGGCGCGGCGGCATGGTCAAGGCGATCGCCGAGGGCTACCCGCAGCGCGAGATCGCGGACTCGGCGTACCGGTTCCAGCGCGAGTTCGACGCCGGGGAGCGGGTCATCGTCGGGGTCAACCGGTACGCGAACGCGGAGCCCGTCACGGTTCCGGTGCTCCAGGTCCCCGAGGGCTCGCAGGAGCGGCATCTTGCCCGGCTGGAACGGACGCGCGCCGATCGCGACGGCGAGGCGGTGGGCGCTGCGCTCGACGGGCTGCGCGAGGCCGCCGCTCGCCCGGGCACCAGCGAGACCAACCTGATGCCGCACTTCCTCCGCTGCGCCGAGCGGTACGCGACCCTCGGCGAACAGTGCCAGGTGCTGCGCGAGGTGTTCGGGGAGTACCGGGAGCCGGTCGCGGTCTGAGCGCGGCTCAGTGGAGGGCCTCGGCTTCCACGACGCCGCCGGGGCCACCGAACGTGCGTCCACCGAGCGCCCGCCGGGGCTACGATGCGTGCATGTATCTCGATGCCCTCTCCTTTCTCGAAGACGAACGTGATGCGTTCCGTGCCTATGAAGCCCTGGAGGCGCTCACCGACGAGCAGCTCGACCAACCCGTCGAGGCGGCCGGCGGCTGGTCGGGACGTGACCTGATGGGCCACATGGTCGTGTGGCAGGAGGCCGCCCTGGCCACTGCCAAGGAGCTCGCGATGGGGGAGACGAGCCCCACGATGGAGCGGCTCAACGCGCAGTGGGACATCCCGGGCGAGGGCGACCGGATCAACGAGGAGGCGCTGGCGCGGTTCCGGTCGATGCCGATGGCCGAGGTGCGCCAGCAGTTCCGCACCGTGTCGGGCGAGCTGCGCGGCTATCTCACCGTGGTCCCCGAGATCCGCTGGATCAAGAACGCTGAGACCCAGGAGTACTTCTTCGGCGAGACCACCGAGCACTACGAGGAGCACCTGCCGGCGCTGCAGGCAATCCTGGCGGCGGCATCGTGACCGACGTGTCCGGCAACGGCCACTTCGATCCGGACGACGACGGCGAAGACGACGACCGCCCGCTCGACGCATCGGAGGAGGCCGCGGCGGCGGCCGAGGCACTGTCCGAAGCCGACGAGTCGCTCGACGAGCGGGTCGAGGCAGTCATCGCCGATCTGGACGGGGTGGAGCGGCGGCGGGACGGCGAGTCGGTGACGTACGTCACGGGCGGCACGGCGTTCGCGGTGCTGATGGAGGACGTGCTCGAGGTCTCGCTCGACCCGGTCGTGGCAGCCGCGGCGTTGCGGACCGCGAACACGATGCGCTCGACGCGCGGTGCCGGCTGGGTGGCGTTCACGCCCGAGGCCATCGACCGGTTCGCCCTGGATCGCGCGGAGGCGTGGGTCCGAAGCGCGCATCGGCGGGTGACGGCCGGGCGCACGACGTAGCGTCCCGGCGGCGGTGGCCCTCGACCACGGTGACTCACGCGGCGGCCCTCGACCACGGTGACTCACGCGGCGGCCCTCGACCACGGTGACTCACGCGGCGGCCCTCGACCACGGTGACTCACGCGGCGGCCCTCGACCACGGTGACTCACGCGGCGGCCCTCGACCACGGTGACTCACGCGGCGGCCCTCGACCACGGTGACTCACGCGGCGGCCCTCGACCACGGTGACTCACGCGGCGCGTCATTTCGCCCCCCAGCCACGGGCCTCGGAGCAACGGGGCCCCTATCTTGCCCGGAGCCGCCAGCCGGACATCGAATATGACGCACCCGGTGAGTCACGGCCGGGTTCGGCTGCGCGGCGCGTACGAAACGACCCCGGTCGATGACCGGGGTCGCGTGTCTGTTCAACGACGCCGGGTCGATCCCGGCGAGCGGCCTACGCCTTGGGGACCGCCGCGAGGCTGGTGAGCCCGAACGCGCTCTCGAGCTGCTCGAGGGGCCGGAAGCCGACGACGCCCTGGGGCTGCGCGCCGGGCTTGAAGTACGCGATGGTCGGGATGCTCATGATCCCGAACGCCTGCGACAGACGCGGGTTGGCATCGACATCGACCTTGACGACGTCCACGACGCCGTCGTACTTCTCGGCGAGCTTGATCATCTCGGGTGCGACCATCTTGCAGGGCCCGCACCAGGTGGCCCAGAAGTCGACCACGACCGGCTTGTCGTTGTTCAGGACCAACGCCTCGAAGGTGTCGTCGGTCGCCTGCTTGATCTCCGCCACGCGGCGGCTCCTTTCTCCCACCGGACGGTGGGACATCCCGACCCGGTCAGCGGGCGAGCGTCTGGAGTAGCTGGTAGGCCTCGACGACCCGAGGATCGGCAAGGCGGTAGTAGACCGTGTTCCCGTCACGACGGGTCGTGACGAGGCCGGCCGACCGGAGCACAGCGAGATGCTGGCTCATGTTCGGCACCTGGCAGCTGACCCGCGAGGCGAGCTCGCCCACCGAGGCCTCGCCACCGGCGAGGGACTCGAGGACGCACAGCCGCTTGGGGTCACCGAGCGCCCTGGCGACGGCGGCGGACCGCTGTCGTTCGGTTTCCCGGTCTGCATCGATGTCGATCACGCCCGAAGTCTGTCACTAGTTGCGCAAGAACGCAAGTGCATTGGTGCGGGTTGGTCGATGTCGGCCGGAGTTCGGGGTCGAGAAACGGGAGCGGGGTGGCGGCCCCCGGCGGCATACTCGCGATCGTGCGCGACCATCCCGTGACTCTCGCCGCCATCCGCGAGACCCGCGCGCTGCTGCGCGGCCGGATCCACCACACGCCGATGCTGTCATCGGCGACTGCGGCACGGATGGCGGGCGCCGCCGCTCGGGACCCAGGCTGGGCGACGGCAGGCTGTACCTCAAGGCCGAGCACCTCCAGAAGACCGGCTCGTTCAAGCCGCGGGCGGCGCTCGCCCGGATCCGGTCGCTGACGGCCGCGGAGCGGAAGCGCGGGGCGATCACGATCTCCGCCGGCAATGCCGGGCAGGCGTACGCATGGGCGGGACGCGAGGCGGGCGTCCCGGTCACGGTCGTCATGCCCGAGGGCGCCGTCGGGTCGAAGATCGCGGCCTGCCTCGAATACGGCGCCGATGTCGTGCTCCGGGGCGCGCACGTCGGCGAATCGCTGGTCCACCTCGAGCGACTGCGCGAGGAGCGTGGGCTGACGCTCGTCCACCCGTACGACGACCCCGAGGTCCTGATCGGCAACGGATCGTGCGGGCTGGAGATCCTCGAGGACCTGCCCGACGTCGACGTCGTGGTCATCGGGGTGGGCGGCGGCGGGCTGCTTGGGCGGCGTGACCGTGGCGCTCAAGGAGAGCCGGCCGTCCATCCGGGTCTACGGCGTCGAGCCGGTCGGATCGAACGCGATGCGCAAGGGACTCGACGCCGGTGAGCCCGTGAGGATCACGCCCGTGAGCGTCGCCGACGGCCTCGGTGCGCCGACGGCGGGGCGGCTCGCGCTCGCTGTCGCGCAGCGCTACGTCGAGGACGTGGTCCTGATCGAGGACGCGACGATCCTCGCCGGCATGCGCTTCGCGGTCGAGCGTCTCAAGCAGGTCATCGAGCCGGCCGGGGCGGCCGCGCTTGCCGCGGTGCTCACCGGCGCGGTGCCGATCCGCGACGGGGACAGGGTGTGCGTCATCCTCTCGGGCGGGAACGTCGCCGTCGAGGGCCTGGGCGAGCTGCTGGCGGAGGCCGGCCCGTTGCCGGGCCGGCGCAGCTGATGGGCGAGACACCGGCGGACATCCCGGCCCTCCCGCCGCCACCACCGTCCTCGGCCACACGCCCGGAGCTCCGGTTCGACGGCAGCTTCGTGGGGCCGATCCTCCCGCCGCCGCCCGCCGGCCGGGCCCGCACCGCCGGCGTCCCTCGAGCCCGCGCTGCCGCCGGTCACCGACGCCATCCTCGCCATCCCGCTGGGCACCCGCAAGCTCGTGGCGATGGCCCTGGACCTGCTGACCCGGTCCGACTCGGGGCTGCGCTCGGCGTCGTTCTACATCGGCCTGCTGATGCTGATGACCGTCGCCCCGGCGATCACGCTGATCGCCGTCGCCTGGCTCACGCTGGGCGACACGGCGTTCCTGTGGTTCGAGTACCCGTCGCCGTACGTCGAGCCCGGGCCGTGGGTCGGCTGGCTGTACCTCGCCGCGTTCCCCGCGGTGCTCGGATACCTCGTCGCCAGCGTCGAGGCGACGGCCCTCGCGACGACGGTCATCGGCGGCCGGGCGGAGGGACGGCCGCTGCGGCTGGCCGAGTCGATCGCGATCGTGCGCCGGCGCTTCTGGCGCGTGCTGGGGGCAAGCATCATCACCGGCATCGTGACCTCGATCGCGTCGTTGATCGTCAGCACGGTCGTGGACGCGAGCATCGGGTCCCTGTACGACATCGACTTCGGGCTGTCGCTGGTCGTCGGGCTCATCGTGGGTGCGCCGTTCGTGTACGTGACCGCCGGGATCGTGATCGGGGAGGTCGGGGTAGGAACGGCCATCCGCCGGTCGTTCGCGCTCGTTCGGGCGCGAAAGGCGCTGGCCGTGGTCGTCACGCTGTTCGGCGTCCTGTCCCAGTTCATCGTCGTGCTCGGGCTCGGATCGGGGCTCGACACGGTCATTCGCGTGGCGACCGGTGCCGGGCTCGCGGACACGTTCCCGCCCGTGCTGGCCATCCTGGTGATCGCGGCGCTGGTGTTCGCGCTGGGCACGCTCGTGTTCCTGGTCCAGGCGATCGCGGCAGCCCCGGCGGTGTACGCGTTCGCCGCGCTGACGCACTACACGCGGGGCCTGGAGATCGGGCGCCGGGCGCCGCTGCGCACCGATCATGCGTGGGAGCCGTACATCACGCCCGGGCTCGCGGTCGGCGGGGCGATCGCACTGGTTGCGCTGCTGGCCGGGATCGCATCGCTGCCGAGTTGATGCCGGTGTCGCGGTCGCGTGAGCCCGCGCTCGGGCACGTGTCGTCCGCAGGACGTGACCCGACGATGCAGGGTCCTTCCAACGTCCGCCACGGTCGCGGACGACCAATGGCACTGGACGCCGACTTTCGCACGGCGAACCCTGCTCGCCGGACACGTGCATCGCCCACGGGCTGTGCTTCGGCCGAGTGCGGTGCCGGAGGGGAGGACCTGGGATGCGACGACGACTTGGCCTCGGAGCCGCCGTGCTGGTCGCGAGTCTGGCGGTCGCTCCGGTCGCGACGGCGGCCGCGCCCGGACCCGCCGGGTACGCCGGCGTCTGGGAGACGATCGAGTGCCCGACCTGGGAGGACGGCGGACATGGGTTCCGCTGCGATCTGTGGGGTGACGGCAGCACGTTGCGGCTGGTGGTGGCGCCGGGCGATGCACCACGCCTGCTCCACACGGACAGCTACTCGTCATACTGCGCCGACGATCTCGACAGCCCCGTCGTCCACTGGGTGTCACGTGGGATCGGTTCGTACGACGAGACCGGCATGTTGTGGGCCGACTTCACGACCGGCGGCTGTGGCTCGGTGGACATCGGTCCGCACACCATGGGCGCGCTCTACCTGGATCCCGGGAGCGACACGCTCTGGTTGGACCCCGACGGCGACGGCTGGGGCCTCACCTGGTGGCGCGTCGGCGGCTGAACGCCGAGGAGTCGGTCTTCTGATCTCGCAGGACGGGAACAGACCGGAGCCCGACATTGCGGCTCCGGTCTTCGTCCGTCCGCTACATTCGGTTGCCTCGCCGTTCGCTCCCGCCCCGAATCCTCGCGACCGCGGCCCAGATGCGAATTCGTCTGGATGCTCTCAGTCGATCCCGAGCTCCTCGAGGCGATCCTCGTCCTCGATCCCGAGGTGGTGCGCGAGCTCGTGGAGGATCGTGATCCGGACCTCGTCGGCAATGTCGTCCGGGTCCGGGAAGTCCTCTTCCAGCGGCAGCCGGAAGATCAGGATCCGGTTGGGGAACGGTACCCAGTCGGCTCCGTACTCGCTGAGCGGGACGCCCTCGTACAGCCCGTACAGCGTCTCGTCCGGCCGCAGGCCGTTCTCGCGGAGCTGATCGGGGGTGGGCTCGTCCTCGATGACCAGCGCGATCTCGTCGAGCGCGGCCCGGAACGGCGCCGGGATCCCGGCCACGGCGCGATCGACCAGGTGCTCGAAGCGCTGGTGGCGGACGGGATGCGGCCTGCGGGGTGCGGTTCGGGAGCCGCGGCGGCGCTTGCTCATGGCGCCCGTATCCTAGCGGCGATGACCCACGATCCCGCCGTCGATCCGGCCGCCGGGCCTGACACCGGCGCGCTCGTCCCCTGGTCGCCCGACCCGACGCGCGCCCCGGGCGCCGGCCTTGCCGCCGTTCCCGAGGGCTTCGTGGTCCTGGCCGACGGCGACGTCCGGCTCCACTTCCTCGATTGGGGCGGACCGCCCGACGGCGGCGGGGTGCTCCTGCTCCCCGGGCTGCTCCAGCCGGCGTCGTCATGGGCGCCGGTTGCCCGACGCCTGGCGGCCGGGCGCCGCACCATCGTGGCGGACCTCCGCGGGCAGGGGCTCTCGGATTCGCCGCTGGCCGGCTACGACCTCGACACGCTGGCCGCCGACGCGGTCGCCGTGGCCGAGGGCGCCGGGATCCTCGGTGACCGGCCGATCACGGTCGCGGGGCACGGGTTCGGCGCGATCGTCGCGGCCGTGGCGGCCGCCGGGCTTGGCGACCGGTGCGCGGGGGTCGTGCTCGTCGATGGCGGCTGGGAACGGCTGGAGGCGACGGCGGACGTCGATGTCGACGAGTTCCTGCGGGGCATCGACGAGCCGCCGGAGGTGATGCGCTCGATGGATGCCTATCTCGCGGACCGGCGCGCCTTCGATGCCGCGACCTGGGACGAGGACCAGGATCGCGCCGCGCGCGATGCGGTGGTCGAGACGGCGGCCGGGCACGTCGTCCGCGCGGTGCGGCCACACGTGGTCGAGGCGATGGGTCGGACGATGTTCGAGTACGAGCCGGGGATCGCGCTGGCCGGGGTCGCGGCGCCGGTCGTCGCGCTGGTCGCGTCGGGCGCCGGCAACGCGGACGCGCGGCTGGCCGAGCTGCGTCGGACAGCCGCGATGCGGGTTGCGGCGGGCCACGGTCCGATCCGGGTTGCGTCGTTCCCGTCCGACGCCCACAACCTGATGCGCTATCGGCCGGCCGAGGTCGCGGCGGCGATCCTCGACGCTGGGGGATGACCCTGACCGGCCCCGCGGGCCGGGACCGATGCCCGTGCCCGTCGGCGCACTCGCTAGCATCGCCTCGTCACCAACCACCCCGGAGAGCTCGATGCGCGTCGTCTACTCGCCGCTCCACCTCGGCCACGACATCTCGCGCCAGACGGTGCTCGGCGTCCAGGTGCCGGCCAACGAGGTCGCCGATCGGGCGGAACGGATCCGCGCGACGCTCGAGGTGGACGGCGGATTTGAGCTCGTGGCGCCGTCCGAGCACGGCGAGGCGCCGATCACTGCCGTCCACGATCCGGGCCTGCTGGCATTCCTGCGCGACGCGTGGGCGGAGGCGCGGCGAGCTCGGCATCCCTACGACTTCCTCGCGCCCGAGTCGTTCGCCCCGGCGGCAATGACCGAGGGCATGTCCGATCGGTTCCGGCACGAGACGCCGCGGATCGACGGGCGGGCGGGCTTCTGGGCGCTGGACACGTCGACGCCGATCGTCGTCGGGACCTACCCGGCCGCCCGCGCCGCCGTGGACGTGGCGCTGACGGCGGTGGATCTCGTGCTGGCGGGAGAGCCGATGGCCTACGGCCTGTGCCGCCCGCCCGGCCACCACGCCGCGCGCTCGATGTACGGCGGGTTCTGCTACTTCAACAATGCCGCGATCGCGGCGCAGGCGATCGCCGAGCGCACCGGCGAGCACGTCTCGATCCTCGATGTCGACTACCACCACGGCAATGGCACCGAGCAGATCTTCTGGCGGCGGGGCGACGTGTTGTACGTGTCGCTGCACGCCCACCCGGATCGGCAGTATCCGTACCTGCTGGGGTGGCCCGACGAGGTGGGGGAGGGGCCCGGGGCCGGCGCGAACCTCAACCTCCCGCTCCCCGCGGGGCTCTCGAACGAGGGGTATCTCGCGGCGATCGACCGGGCGCTCGAGCGGATCGCGGACGAGCCCGGGTCCGTGATCGTCGTGTCGCTCGGCTTCGACACCTACGGCCAGGACCCGATCGGCGACTTCGCGCTCACGACGGAGGTCTACCACGAGGTGGGCGCGCGGACGGCGGCGCTCGGCAGGCGCCTGGTGATCCTCCAGGAGGGCGGCTACTACCTGCCGGCGCTGGGCGACAACGCGCGCGCCTGGCTGCGCGGCGCGGAGGGCCGGCCGTACGACCCGATGCCGGCCGCGGGGTTCGGACCGGGCGGAACGCGGGCGTAGGCCGGCGACCCGCGCGAGCTCGGCATCGCGTGACCTCGGCATCGCGCGAGCCAGGGATCCCACCCGCCCGGGCTGCCTTCCTGACGGGCGCGCTACCATCGCCCGACGATGACTGACCGCCCCGACATCCGCGACCTGCCCGACCACATCCGCCTCATCGTCGAGGAGATCGAGAGCGAGATCGGCGACGACGAGCCGGGCCGGCCCGCGGCGATGCCCGGGACCAACGGCCGGATCGAGGCCGCCGTGCGCGAGATCCTGTCCGAGATCGGCGAGGACCCCGACCGCGAGGGCCTGGCCGGGACCCCGAACCGCATGCACCGGATGTACTTCGAGCTCACGGCGGGCTACCACGTCGACCCGGACCGGCTCGTCAATGGCGCGATCTTCGACGTCGACTACTCGGAGATGGTGGTCGTCAAGGACATCCCGTTCTACTCGCTGTGCGAGCATCACCTGCTGCCGTTCTTCGGCACCGCCCATGTCGCGTACATCCCCAACGGCCGCGTCATCGGCCTGTCCAAGATCCCGCGCATCGTCGAGATGTACGCGCGCCGCCTCCAGGTCCAGGAGCGGATGACCCAGCAGGTCGCCGACTTCCTGATGACCACGGTGGCGCCCAGGGGTGTCGGTGTCGTTCTCGAGGCAACCCACCTGTGCGCGGCGATGCGCGGCGTGCGCAAGCCCGGGACCGTCATGACCACCGCGGCCGTCCTCGGCCTGTTCCGGCGCAACGAGAAGACGCGCGCCGAGTTCTACTCGCACCTCGCCCGGCCCACGACCGGCGCCTGAGCCTCGCGGCGATCCCCGGGCGCCGATCCCCGGGCGTCCATCCCGCCGCCGGCGATCCCCGGGCGTCGATCCTCGGGCATCTACCCCGCTGCGTATGCCTGCCACGTTTACCGGGCCGCGAATTGTTGAGGGCACCTCGCCGCCGACCCGTACAGCGCGCAGAATCCGGCCGATGCGGCCGCGTCCGGGCTCATCGATACCTGGTGCGCATACGGGCATCGTTGAGCGCGGCATCGGGGAGCACGCATCCTCGCGAACTCGCGAAATGAGGGATCGCGACGCGTGGTAGGTATATGGCCACCGCTTGGAGAGGCATGCGGCCCACCGCCTGGAGTGGCAGGATCGACGCGCCGACCCGTCGTCTCGCGACGCGATCGACGCCCTACAATCGAGCCATGACCGACCGACCGCTCAAGGTGCTGATCGCGAAGCCCGGGCTGGACGGCCACGACCGAGGCGCCAAGGTCCTCGCGCGCGGCCTGCGCGACGAAGGCTTCGAGGTCGTCTACACGGGCCTCCGCCAGACGCCCGACATGATCGTGACCGCTGCGCTCCAGGAGGACGTCGACGTCGTCGGACTGTCGATCCTGTCGGGCGCGCACATGACGCTGGTGCCGAAGGTGTGCGCGCAGCTCAAGGACCGAGGGCTCGACGACGTGCTGGTGACGGTCGGCGGGATCATCCCCGATGACGACGTGCCGGCGCTCCGCGAGGCGGGGGTCGCCGAGGTGTTCGGGCCCGGGACGACGATCCGCGAGGTGGCCGACTTCATCCGCGCGAACGCGAAGCCACGCGAGTAGTGGCCGGCGCACCGGAGGACCGCGCGCAGGACGTCGAAGGCCGCGCTCGGGTCACGGCCGAGGCCGCCGTCGAGGCAACGAATTCGGTCACCGAACGCGCGACGGCCCTCGCCGATGCCGCCAGGGCCGGCGACCGGCGGGCGCTCGCCCGGCTGCTGACGGCGGTCGAGAACCGCACCCCCATCGCGGAGCACGCGCTCCGCCGCCTGTACCCGCTGGCCGGAGCCGCGCACCTGGTCGGGATCACGGGACCCCCGGGCGCCGGCAAGTCCACGCTCGTCGCCGCGCTCATCGCGGAGCTCCGCCGCGCGGGCCGGACCGCTGCCGTCGTCGCGGTCGACCCGTCGTCGCCGATCACCGGCGGCGCGCTGCTCGGCGACCGGGTGCGGATGCAGGCCTACGCGGCCGACGACGGCGTGTTCATCCGATCGATGGCGTCGCGCGGGCACGCCGGCGGGCTTGCATCGACGTCCACCGCCGCTGCGGCCGTTCTCGACGCGGCCGGGTTCGACATCGTGCTGCTCGAGACCGTGGGCACGGGCCAGAGCGAGGTCGAGGTCGCGGCCGCGGCCGACACGACGGTGGTGCTCGAGGCGCCCGAGATGGGCGACGAGGTCCAGGCGATCAAGGCCGGCCTGCTCGAGGTCGCGGACCTGGTCGTCGTCAACAAGGGTGACCGGCCGGGCGCGCAGCGGACCGCCGCCCAGCTGCGGGCGATGCTGGTGCCGACCGTCGCGCGGTCGGACATGGACCCCGCGCGACCCGCCCCAAAGCGGCCCGAGGTCCTGGTCACCACGGCGTCGACCGGCGCCGGGATCCCGGAGCTGCTGGTCGCCCTCGACCGCCATCGCGCGGTGGGTGGTGCCGGGGCAACCACGGCGGCGAGGCGGGCCCGGGCCGCCGCCCAGATACGCGCGCTGCTGGTCGAACGGCTGTGGGAGCGGCTCGGTTCGGCGGAGCTGGCCCCGGTCACGGAATCGGCGATCACCGCCGTCGCGGGCCACGAGCTGGATCCGTACACGGCGGCCGACCGCCTGCTGGCCGCGCTCGGTGACGGTCGATCGGGTCGATGAGCGCCCCGCGGTGAGCGCTTCGGGCGCGGCGCCGGTGGTCGTTCCGGCGTGGGGCCGCGGCACGTTGGCCGACGTGCTGCCGGCGGTCCTCGCCGGGATGGGTGGCGTGGCCGGGCCGGCGACGCCTGTGATCGACCACGCCGTCGACCGCGCCATCGCCCTCCCGCCGGCCGACCGCGTGTGCGTCTTCCTCATCGACGGCCTCGGCCTCGACCTGCTCGCGGGGGCGGACCCATCGACCGCGCCCTTCCTGCAGTCGCTCCTGCCGACCTCGATCGAGCTCGACGCGGGCTTCCCCTCGAGCACCCCGGTCAGCCTGTGCTCGCTGGCGACGGGCCGGCCACCCGGCGAGCACGGAATCGTCGGGTTCACGATGCGCGTACCGCCAGTCCCCGACGTGCTCGAATGCCTGGCGTGGACGCGCTACGGGACGCCCGAGTCGCTGCTCGACGCGCTGCCGCCGGAGAGGCTTCAGCCTGCACGAGCCGCTGTTCGCAGCCGCGGCGGCCGATGGGATTGCGGTCTCGGTCGTGTCGCTCGCCGAGCACGTCGCGTCGGGACTGTCGCGGGCGGCATTCCGGGGCGCCGATTTCGACCCGATCGCCAGCTTCGAGGACCTCGACGGGCGGACGGCGCGCGTCTCGGCTCGTCTCGCTCGCGCCGAGCGCTCGCTCGTCTACACGTACGACGCCCGCCTTGACACGGAGGCCCACCGGCATGGGGTGGCGTCCGATGAATGGCGCGACGCGCTGCGCGAGGTCGATCGCGTCGCGGCGGGTCTCGCCCGCACGCTGCCGCGGGACGCGCTGCTGCTCGTGACCGGGGATCACGGCGCGATCGATGTGTCCCCGGCGGCCCGGATCGATCTCGCGGATCGCGACGACCTCTCGGGTGGCGTGGCCTCGCTCAGCGGTGATCCCCGCGCACGACACGTCCACGCGCAGCCGGGTCGCGAGGCCGAGGTCCTGGGCGCGTGGCGCCACGGCCTGGACGAGACGTGGACCGTGCTCGGCCGCGACGAGGCCGTCGATGCGGGCCTGTTCGGGCCGCGCGTCGACGACACGGTGCGGCCTCGGGTAGGCGATGTGGTCGTGATCGCGGGCGACGCCGCAGGGCTCTTCGACCGCCGCCACTTTCCGTGGGAGCTGCGCCTCGTCGGCTTCCACGGCGGCCTCGACCGCGCCGAGCTCAAGGTTCCGCTGCTGATCGCGCGGGGCTGAGCGACGGGCAGCACCCGGTCCCGCGCGCTACGCTGCAATCCATGAACATCGAGCACGTATTCGTCGCCGGTGCCGGCCTGATGGGCCACGGCATCACCCAGGTTCACGCCGCGGTGGGCAAGCGGGTCACGCTGTACGAGCCCGATCTTGCGCGCGCCGACGCCGGCCTCGCGCGGATCGCGGGCAACCTCGATCGGGCCGTTGCCAAGAGCAAGATCGGCGTCGACGAGCGCGACGCGATCCTCGGCCGAATCTCGACCACCGACGACCTGGCTGCCGCCCGCGATGCCGATCTCGTGGTCGAGGCCGTGTTCGAGGACGTCGACGTCAAGACGACGCTGTGGGCCGCGCTCGATGCGATCGCGCCTGCCGGCGCCGTGTTCGCCTCGAACACCTCGTCGATCTCCATCGACCGCCTGGCAGCCGCGGTCGGCGAGCCGCGCCGCGCGCGCTTCGTCGGCATGCACTTCTTCAGCCCGGTCCCTGTCATGCCCCTGATCGAGCTCATCCGCGGCTCGGCGACGGATGAGGCGGTCGAGGCGACGATCCGCGAGCTGGCCGGCGAGCTGGGCAAGCAGGTCATCGTGTCCGCGGACCGGCCCGGGTTCATCGTCAACCGCATCCTCATGCCGCTGCTCGCCGAGGCGATGCGCGCGTACGAGGAGGGCCTGGGCACGGCCGAGGATATCGATACCGGGGCGCGGGTCGGGCTCAACCACCCGATGGGCCCGCTGCAGCTGGCGGACTTCATCGGCCTGGATGTGTGCCTGGGCGTGATGCGCGTGCTCGAGGAGGGGATCGGCGGGTCGCAGTTCACGCCGCCCAAGGTTCTCATCGAGCTGGTCGAGGCGGGGCACCTGGGCCAGAAGACGGGCCGCGGGTTCCACGTCTACCCACGCTGAGGGGGCCGGCGTCAGCCGGCCGCTCCCACCCTCCGGCGCCTACTTGCCTGCCAGATTTCCAACTGGCGAGCGTTCGCCGGCGTGACATGACGGCGGGTGTCTGAGATTGTCCCATTACCGTGTCAGCCGCTCACGTGACGGTCGGGAGGCACGGTCCGCCCCGCGATTCGGGCCAGCGGCGGGCCGGCCGGGGCGGACGCGCTGGCGAGTGTCCATGCTTCGGGCGGATGTCAGGAATGCGAGGCCCGCAACCGGTGCCGAGGGCGCGCTGAGCCATCGACGGAGCTCGTGACCGTCGGCCGGGAAGGCGCCGCGAAGGAGCCGTCGGGACGCGGCCAGGTGGCGACGGTTGGTGCGCGTATCGTCCACGAGCACCCAGCTGCCGACCGCCTCGGGATCCCAGCCTCGCGACCTCGCGATCGGCTGCCCGAGCCGTCGCCGCCGGTCCATCGTCCCGACGAGCTCGCCCGGATCGACGATGGCGCTCTTGAGCTCGATGATCGCAAGCGCGCGATGCTCGGCATTCCAGCCCACCAGGTCGATGATGCCGCGCTCGCCCCACTCGTTGAACGACAGCTCCGAGACGACCTGCCACCCGCCGCGGCCGGCGAACATCGCCAGGGCAGCTTCATGCAGCGCCGCGTGGCGACGATTGACGAGCCGATCGAGCTCGCCCCCTCGCCATCGGACCGCGAAGTCGATGCGCATCTCGAGCCGGCGGGTGACGGCCCGCAGTGCCGTGATTGAGACCTCCTCGATCCGCCCACGCTCGATCCGCGACACCACCTGGCGCGAAACGCCTGCCGCATCGGCGATGTCCTGCTGTCGACGCCCGAGCCGATGGCGTACGGCCCGCACCATTCGGCCGACCACGACATCGTCCATCGCTGCAGTCTCGCGAGGGAGGCTTATCTCCGGTTCACCAGGGCATCCGGGCAGGGCATCCGATCGGAGCTCGCCGCCAGGCGCAGCGTTGCCGTCAACCGCCGGCTGCGCCCTCGCCCCCTGCCAGATGCTCGGCACGCGAGCGTTCGCCAGCGCCGAGACCCGGTCCCCGAGTCGCGTACCGAGGATGGCCGCCGCCAACGCCACTTTCGGCTGCAACGCGTCCACCTGGCGGGCAATCGTCATGGCGCGGTCGGCTGGCTCGCCGTTGGCGGCTCCTCGACGCCGGCGAACGGCCGCCACGCGGTCATTTGGCAGGCACGCGGCAGGCGGCGACCGGGACGAGGCAGCGACCGGCGACGTGGCCGCGACCGAGGGCAACGTGAGAACCATCGCGGCCTTCGCGGTCCTCGCGGTGTAGATTGCGAACATGGAGCACTCGAGCGGGCCCAACGGCCACGTCTACGTCGTCAGTGCCGCGCGCACCCCGATCGGCAAGTTCGGCGGCGCGCTCGCCGGCGTTCCCGCCGTCGAGCTCGGCGCCACCGCGATCCGCGCCGCGGTGGACAGATCGGGGCTCCCGGACGGCACGCCCATCGACGAGGTGATCATGGGCCAGGTCCTGCAGGCGGGCGCGGGCCAGGCACCGGCGCGCCAGGCGCTGCTCCGGGCCGGGCTCGCGGACACGACGCCCGCGACCACGATCAACCGCGTCTGCGGCTCAGGGCTCAAGGCGATCATGTTCGCCGCCGCCGGCATCCGCGCGGGCGATGGTGACGTGTATGTCGCAGGCGGCATGGAGTCGATGAACCAGGCGCCGTTCCTGCTGCGCAAGGCGCGCTTCGGCTACCGGCTGGGCAACGGGACCCTCGAGGATTCGACCGTGCTCGACGGCCTGTGGTGCGCGGTCGAGGACTGCCACATGGGGACCCATGCCGAGCGGGTTGCGATCTCGAACGCCGTCAGCCGGGAGGACCAGGACGCGCTCGCGCTCGAGAGCCACCTCCACGCCGTCGCCGCGATCGACGCCGGCCGCTTCGACGACGAGATGGCGCCGGTGACGATCCGCGACGCGAAGGGCCGGGAGACGGTCGTCAGCGTCGACGAAGGGCCGCGCCGCGACACCACGGCCGAGGCGCTGGCCAGGCTCAGGCCGGTGTTCGACCTGCCGACCGGCGAGGATCGCGGCGGCGCGACCACCGGCACGGTCACGGCCGGCAACGCTCCCGGGATCACGGACGGCGGCGCGGCCACGGTGGTCGCCTCGGAGCGCGCCGTCGAGGAGCATGGCCTCACGCCGCTGGCCCGCATCGTCGGGTATGCCCAGGCCGAGGTGACGCCCAAGTGGCTGTTCCTCGCCCCGGTGCAGGGGGTGCGCGGGCTGGAGGCGAGGACGGGGCTTTCACCGGCCGACTTCGACCTGATCGAGATCAACGAGGCGTTCGCCGCCCAGACCCTCGCCGACGGGCGGGAGCTCGGCTTCGACTGGTCGAAGGTCAACGTCAACGGCGGCGCGATCGCGCTGGGCCACCCGATCGGGGCGTCCGGGGCGCGGATCGTGGCCACGCTGCTCCACGAGCTGCGGCGACGCGAGGGCCGCTACGGGATGGCGACGCTGTGTCTCGGCGGCGGGGGATCGGTGGCGATGGCGTTCGAGCGCGTCTGAGGCGGCGCGGAGCCGCGGCGCCGCCCGGCGACGCTGCCGCAGCACGAAGATCACAACCCCCGGTCGCGCAGCTTCGGGTGGTGGGGCAGCAGGTTGTGGGTCCCGCACGCCGGGCAGCCGACCCAGCTCAGCCGTGACCCGACGAACAGCTCGAACACCCAGCGTGCGGATCGAACGCGGCAGAAGCCGCAGGTCACCTCCCAGCGCACGAACACGTAGAGCAGGTTCGGGGGGAACGCGCCGATCCGGATTGGGTTGATCGCCTCGACTTCCAGGGCCACGCCACGTCCTCCGTCGAGCGATTCTCGAGCACCGCGGTGTCGATGTCGAGCGGCGAGGACGCAGCGCCCGGCCGAGTGGACCGTACGGCGATCGCGCCATTGACGAAGCGGCCCGCAACCGCGGACGATCCAGCGAGCCCGCCGACCACCACCCCGAGGACCCCGATGCCCGAGGCAGCCGCCACCACCGACACCTTCCGCCTGTTCATCGCCGGTCGCTGGGTCGACGGCGTGTCGGGCGCAACCTTCGAGAGCGTCAACCCCGCCGATACCCGCGACGTCGTCGGGCGGTTCCAGGCGGGCTCGCCGGCCGATGTCGCGATGGCGATCCGCGCCGCCGACACGGCGCTGCCGGCATGGAAGGCGACCCCCGCGCCCAAGCGCGGCGAGCTGCTGTACCGCTTCGGTGCGCTGATGGCCGAGCACAAGGAGCGCCTGGCCAGGGCGATGACCCGGGAGATGGGCAAGGTCCTGGCCGAGGCGCGCGGCGACGTCCAGGAGGGGATCGACATCGCGTTCCTGATGGCCGGCGAGGGCCGCCGGATGTTCGGCGACACCGTCCCGTCGGAGCTGCCCGACAAGTGGGCGATGAGCATCCGCCAGCCGATCGGGATCGCGGGGATCGTCACGCCCTGGAACTTCCCGATCGCGATCCCGTGCTGGAAGATGATGCCCGCGCTGGTCGCCGGCAACACGGTGGTGTTCAAGCCCTCGAGCGACGCGCCCCACTGCGCCACGCTCCTGGTCGAGCTGATGGCGGACGCGGGATTCCCGCCGGGCGTCGTCAACCTCGTGACCGGGTCCGGCGCGGAGGTCGGCGATCCGATCGTCGACAACCCGGACGTCGAGGTCATCTCGTTCACGGGCTCCTCGGCGACCGGGCGGACGATCGCTGAGCGCGCGGGACGCCGGCTCAAGCGCCTCAGCCTCGAGCTGGGTGGCAAGAACGCCGTCGTCGTGCTGCGCGACGCGGACCTCGACCTCGCGGTCGACGGGATCCTGTGGTCCGCGTTCGGGACCACGGGCCAGCGGTGCACGGCGTGCTCCCGGGTGATCGTGGACCGGGCTGTCGCCGACGACCTCGTGGCGCGCCTGGAGACGAGGACGAAGGCGCTGCGCCTGGGTTCCGGGCTGGATGAGACGGTCGATGTCGGGCCGCTGGTCAACGCCGGCGCCACCGACAAGGTCGAGCGCTACGTCGCCATCGGCCGCACGGAGGGCGAGCTGGTCACCGGCGGCGCGCGCGCGACCGGCGATGACCTGGCGCATGGCCACTTCTTCCAGCCGACGATCTTCCACGGCGTCGCCCCCATGGCGACCATCGCCCAGGAGGAGATCTTCGGCCCCGTGCTCTCTGTCGTGCCGGTCGACGGCTACGAGGAGGCGATGACGGCCGCCAACCAGGTTCGGTACGGGCTGTCGGCATCGGTGTACACGCGGGACGTGAACCTCGCCTTCCGCGCGATGCGCGATTTCGAGACCGGGATCGTGTACGTCAACGCCGGCACGACGGGCGCCGAGACCCACCTGCCGTTCGGGGGCTGGAAGAACACCGGCAACGGCCACCGCGAAGCGGGCCACGTGGCGCTCGACACGTTCACCGAATGGAAGGCCGTGTACGTGGACTTCAGCGGCCGGTTGCAGCGCGCGCAGATCGACAACCAGCCGGGCTGAGGAGCCCGGAACGCGCGCGGACCTGATGGGGCGCGCCGCCGCCGCCATCGCGCTCCGACGGTGACTTGCGCTATCCTTCCGCCGGTCCGGGCGCGTAGCTCAACGGTAGAGCAAGTGACTCTTAATCACTAGGTTCAGGGTTCGAATCCCTGCGCGCTCACCAACCCCGGTCTCACGCACGAAACGGCCCCTCCCGCGCAGTGGAGGGGTTTTCGATTCGAGCCCGACCGGGAGTACTGTTGTGGCGTGGCCCTGAGACACGAGCGCTTTGCCCTCCTTGACGTGACCTTTGCCGGCGTCCCGCTGCCCAGCGCGACGATGGACTGCTGGAACGACACCCGTGGCCAGCCGCAGTGGGTCGCTCGCGTGTTGACGCGCTCGTGCCCGGTCGTCGCCGACGGTGAGCTCAAAGGCCGAACCGCCGGTGGACGGACCCTGTCGGGTCACGCGGTGGTCGCCGATCAGCAGGTCGGCTCGGGCAGCCGCCGGGAGACGCTCGTCGTGTTCCACGGCGCGGGGGCGCTGCGCGGATAGACGCCAAAGGGCCCCGGCGGTGCCGGGGCCCAGGCAACTGAACGGCTGTCGCACGACGACCCGCTACTCCCGGAAGTCGAACCGGGCCTCGTGTGACGTCCCATCCACGAGCGTGAAGCTCAGCTGCTGGCAGGTTCCGGCCCACGACCTGTCCGTCCTCCACGTGTAGACGTACTGGCCGGCGACCGGGTCATACCGGAGGCTGCCCGTTGCGGCCACGGCCGGTCCGGTCGGGATCGCGGCGCTCGAGCACGAGATCGGCGTCACCGTCGGTCCGCTTGCGAAGATGTCCAGCCCGCGGTCGCCGCCGAGGCTGAACTTCACGGGCACGGTCCGGCCGGCCCTGGCGGCGTTGAACGCCGGTGCCGGTTCGATCGGCGGCCCGAACCCGCTGAACGGGAACGGGACCACGAACGTGGCGACGCCCGGGTCGTGATCGCTGGTGCCGCGCGCGACATCGCCGGAGTAGTCCGCCGGGAAGTCGCTGTTGATGTGGGCGATGCGGAACTGGTCGAGGTTCGCGAGCATCGAGGGCGTCACGAACATCTGGTCGAGCGTCTGCGCCATCCCCTGGTAGACGTAGGAGTAGGCGGATCCGGGGGCCTGGCCGAGCAGGACCTCCCACAGGTTCTTGAGCCCGAGGGCCGGATCGTAGAGGGCGCCGAGCTGGTCGCTCGAGCCGGCCTGTCCGATGGGCGCGAACGGGTCATCAGGTCGCGGGTAGACGTTCAGGTCGCCGCCGACGACGACCCGGGCATCCGGGTTGGCCTGCTCGAGGTAGGCCACCAGCGCCGCGTTGTAGCTGGCCTGCTCGGTGCGGTGGTCGACGCACGAGTCGGGCCCGCTCTTGAAGTGGTTGTTGACCACGTACACGTCCTGCTGGAGATCCGCGTCGATCCCGGTGCCGTGGATCCGGAACAGGGCGACGCCGGGCGCGCGCGGGAAGACCCACGCGGTCTCGCAGGCGGAGATGCCGGCCGGCAGCTCCGCGTTGAGGGTCTTGGGGTTGGACACGTCCGCGTCGTACGGGACGGGTGTGTACCCGCCGATCGCGGGATCGCCGCCCAGGACCGGGTCACCGGCCGGTGGCAGGAGCTCGACCCGGTCGGTGCGGTAGAGGAAGGCCGGGGCGATGCCCCGAAGGTCCGAGCTGTCGCGGTCGAACGCGGCGTCGTAGGCGGGACCACCCGAAGCAGCGATGCGAAGCGCGAGCTCCTGGAGCACGTCGGGCTTGCCATCCGCGTTGTCGGTCGTGCCGCAGGCGAGGGCTGCGGCTGCCACGGTGCAGATGTCCTGGTTCTCGATCTCCTGGACCATCAGGATGTCCGGGCTGTGGAGGTCGGTGATGACCTGGTGCGCGATGTCGCCCAGCCGCGCCTGGTACGCGGCGTCGCTCGCCGGCACGTAGTCGAACGGCGACCGCACCGCGGCGAGGAACGGGGCGACCTGCGGACAGCCCGAGTCACCGGTGAAGTCGCAGCCGGAGAACGGGTCGTCGCGGTAGTCGTACAGGTTCTCGAGGTTGTAGTCCGCGATGCTGTAGCGCAGGCTGCGATCGAAGGCCTGCGGCGGGTTGTCGGCCGATGGATCGACGCCCTCGCTGAACACCGGCTGCCCGGTGATCTCGACCCGGTACTTGCCGAAGGTGTAGTTGAGCCCGCCCGACGGCGCATTGGTGAGCGTGTCGAACGTCCGTGCGGGGTCGATCAGCGCCTGGCCGTCGTGCTCGCTCGCCTTGATGCCGAGGCTGCCCAGCAGGATCCGGTATCCGTTGCCGTCCCAGCTGGTCGGGTCGTAGTTGTCATCGAGCGGATGGGCGTCGCGGAAGGCGCGACGCCAGAACGGATTGGGGCGCTGCGCGATCGTGCTGTCGGATCGCGCGACCCAGATCTCCGCATCGGCCGGGTTGAACACGTTGCGGCCGCCGAGGACGACGCTGCCCGCGGGGACCTCCACCCGGCTGCCCTGGAGGCGCTCCCAGTAGCGGTTGGCGTCATCGAGCGCGACCGGCGGATCTGCGACGGCCGCCGGGATCTCGGCATCGATGTCGACGCCGCTGCGCACGACCTTGACCAGCCGCATGCTGCTGAGCTCGGTCATGTTGAAGTACTCGCTGACCCGGCCCGAGACGACGACCTCGTCACCGACCTGGGGGATGTAGTAGCCGCCGTCCGAGTCAAAGATGTCCCCGAACGTGCTCATGAAGGCGAACAGCCCGTCGGACGTCGTCGGGTCGCCGTCGGCCGTCGCGGCGGTGTTCTGGAGATAGAAGCCCTTGTACGTGTTCGAGGTGTTGCTGATCGCCTGCAGGGTGTTCTCGTAGATCACGCCCTGGACGGTCACGGTCTGGCCGACGTATGGCGACACGTGCGCGGTCCCGATGTCCGTGTTCAGCACGGAGCCGTTGACGGTCCCGATCGGAAGGATCTCCAGCACGGTGATCGCGATCGTCGCGCCGCCGGTGCGTGACTGGGCATCGGCGAGCGTGCATGGGAGGCTGAGTCTCCCCGCCGGCCGTGCCGTCGGAGATCGAGGTCTGGAACGAGAACGTCAGATCGCCCGCGACGTCGTCACCGCTGGTGCCGTCGTCGACCAGCGACTGGGTCGCCGAGCCGCCGATCGCGGTCAGGTCGCAGGTCACGGTCAGGCCGGTGCTGGTCGGGTTCGCACCCGGCGTGACGTCCACCGTCAGCAGGGTCGCATCGCCGGCGAACAGGCTGTTCGGTGTCGCGGCGCCGACGCCGCTCGGTTCCGTGGGGCCGGTGCAGCTGTGGAGCGGCGACGCCGAGTTGCGCGGCGTCGGGGCGTCGGCCGCAAAGTCCGCGCTGTTGTCATCGGTGTCGGTGCAGCCGCCGTTGGCGCGGAGCACGGCCGTCGTGTTCGACGTTCCCGGTGCCGCCGCGGAGCCCTCGTAGAAGTTGGCGCTGCCCCAGCCGACCAGGTCGACGATCTGGGCGAGCTGCGCGGCCGAGCAGGGGTTGCTGCTGCCGTTGCACCCGAGCGTCGCGTCCGTGTTGGCGAGCGCGACCTTGCCGGCGCTGCCGGACATCGCGATCGGACTCGCGGTCGGTGACGTCCGGTGTCGGGAGCGAGGTCGTCCCGCCGGACCCCTGTGCCTCCTGGACGAGGAGGTACTGCCCGGGGCCGATCGACCCCGCCAGCGGGGTGATCTGCGTGGTACTCGAACCGAAGTTGCCTGTTCCCGTCGCGGATGCGTACTGCACGGACCAGCCGTCCACGGAGACCGTCGAGGTCCCGCGGTTGAACAGCTCGACGAAGTCGTTGGTGTACGTGGCACCGCTGTTGCCGCCACCGCCGTAGACCTGGCTGATGACGACGTCGGGTGATGCGGCAGCGGCCGGAGTGGGCAGCGCCGCACCTGCCGATCCCGCTACCAGGGCTGCTGCGACGGCGAGAATCGCCGCGCGCCTGTGGGCAAGCCGCGCATTCGGCATGAGTGCCCTCCTCCATGCGCCGATGGGGGTTGGCCGCGGGGTCGCGGTCGATGCCGTGATCCTAGCCCCGCGGCGACGCACGCTGGCGATCGCGCGACCTTGCACGGACGCGGCAGGCGCATGGCTCGTCTCGCCGCGGACCGCGTGCAGACCGCAACCAGCCGTCTGCGACGGGTACGCGCAGGTCAGCGGCGGGCCGCCGGCTCGCTCGGCAGACCGCCGCCCCGGGGGCCGCGATTCGACATGCTTTTGCAACCCCGGCAGCGTCGTGCTCCCAAACCCGCGATTGCCCGGGTGCCGCCGATCGACGCGAGCACGAGCCTGCCCACGAGTCGGCTGCCACCGGCGTCGGGCGGGACCCTGCCGTCCGACCCGCCGCTTGCGGCCATCCGGGCCTTCGAACCATGCCCTTGGCAGGGCAGGACGGCGACCAGTGGCACGCCCATCCGGTCCCCGCGTCTTCCATCATCGGTACCGGCGTCCCCTGATCACGCTGCGGCCGATGTGGGGCCTCCGGCACCCGCCCGCCGCGGCGAACGAGCGAGTTGACGTGATGACTGACGACGGGCTCTACGCCGCGCTGGTCCGGCGCGGGATGACCCGGCGCTCATTCCTCAAGTTCTCGACCGCGATGGCCGCGGCCCTTGCGCTGCCGGCTGCGTATGCGCCCCGGATCGCCGAGGCAGTCGCGAACGCGCCGCGCCTGCCGGTGATCTGGCTGCGGGGCCAGGCCTGCGGCGGTGAGACGGAGGCGTTCCTCCGCGCGGCCGAGCCGACGGCCGCATCGCTGATGCTCGACCTGCTCTCGGTCGAGTACCACGAGACGCTGATGGCCCCCTCGGGTGCAGCTGCCGAGCTGGCCCGCACGAACGCGATGGACCGCTATCCGAACGGGTACCTCGCGGTGATCGAAGGCTCGATCCCGACCGGGGCCGGAGGCGCGTACTGCATGGTCGGCGGGCGACCGTTCGCGGACATCGTGCGCGAGGTCTGTGACGGAGCGCTGGCGACGATCGCCGTCGGCGCCTGCGCGTTCGATGGTGGCGCCCCGGGCGCAGGCGGCGGCGCGACGGACGCTCGCGGCGTGCGCGAGATCACGTCGGGCGGCGGAGCCTACATCGCGCTTCCGGGCTGCCCGCTCAACGTGGACAACCTGGCCGCGACGATCGTCCACTACCTGACCCTCGGCGAGTGGCCGGCGACCGACGGCAGGGGCCGGCCGCTGTTCGCCTACGGCCCGCTGATCCACAACGAGTGCGAGCGGCGACCGCACTTCGAGTTCGGCGAGTTCGTGCAGGCGTGGGGCGACGAGGGCGCCCAGAAGGGCTGGTGCCTGTACAAGATGGGCTGCAAGGGCCCGGAATCGTTCGGCAACTGCGCGACCCAGCGGTTCGCCGAGGGCACGAGCTGGCCGATCCACGCCGGCCACGGCTGCATCGGCTGCACGATGCCGGACTTCTGGGATGCGATGAGCCCGTTCTACCGGCGCCTCCCGTCGCCGGTGCCGTTCTTCCCCAACGTGACGGCCGACGCGGTCGGCACCGCGCTGGTCGGTGGGATCGGTGCCGTGGCGGCCGCGCACGGTGTCGGGATGTACGCGCGCACGCGTCTCAGCGCGCGGGCCGAGCGGCGAGCCGCGGCGGCGGCTGCCGCGGCCGAGGCGACGCCGGTCGCCGTCTCCGCACCGGCAGCCACGACGACCGTGCCGCCGCGCGAGGCCACCGAGCCCGGCGCGCCTGCGCCGAGCGGACCCGCCCGCGAGGCGCCGACCGAGGACCTTGCGCCGCCCGAGCACCCGGGACCGCGCGAGCGCCCGCTGGGCGAGCCACCCGCCTCGCGTTCCAGCGACGATCCGGAGGTGCGCTGACATGGCCCGGATCGCCATCGACCCCGTCACCCGCGTCGGCGGCCACCTGCGGATCGAGGCGGACATCGCCGCCGGCGAGGTCCAGGAGGCCTGGAGCGCCGGGACCATGTTCCGGGGCATCGAGCTGGTCATGCGCGGCCGGGATCCGCGCGACGCGTGGATGATCGCGGAGCGCATCTGTGGCACCTGCACCGGCGTGCACGCGCTGGCCTCCGTGAGAGCCGTCGAGGACGCGCTCAACCTCCCGGTCCCGAACAACGCCCGGCTGGTGCGCAACATCCTCGCCGCCACCCTCGCCGTCCGCGACCACGTCGTCCAGCTGTACCTCGCCCAGCTGCCGGACTGGGTGGATTCCACCGTCGCGCTCCGGGCAGACCCGACCGCGACCTCGGCGCTCGCTCGCTCGATGAGCGACTGGCCCCAGTCGAGCGCGGCCTACTTCAGCGGCGTCCGGGAGCGCATCGCGGCGGTGGTCTCGTCCGGTCAGCCGGGTCCCCTCGCCACCACGTTCACCGGTCATCCCGCCTACCGCCTCTCGCCCGAGCAGAGCCTGATCCTGCTGGCGCACGCCATCGAAGCCCTCGACTGGCAGCGCGACTTCATGCGGATCCACACGCTGCTGGGCGGCCGGGATCCCCATCCCCAGTCATACCTCGTCGGGGGTGTCTCGCTGACACCGCCCTGGGGTGGACCGCCGACGCGCCGCGCGGGGGAGCACCCGCAGATTCCGGAGCGCAACTCGCCGGCCGCGCTGAGCGATGCGGGGCTCACCCTCGTCGACGGGCTGATCACGAACGCCCTGGCGTTCACCGAGCGGGTGGTGATGCCGGATGTGCTCCAGCTCGCGGCGACGTACGAAGACTGGGGCATGATCGGGGCCGGCATCGGCAGCTACCTGTCATACGGGGAGTACCCGGGCTCCGGCGCCGATGGCGGCGCGCTGTTCCTGCCGCGGGGCCGGATCATCGGGCGCAGCCTGGCATCCGTGGGCCAGGTGAGCGAGGCCGCGGTGGCCGAGACGGCGAGCGCCTCGTGGTACACGTACGACGGCGGCGACGACGCGCCGCGCCGGCCGGTCGACGGTCAGACGAACCCGGCATACCAGGGACCGGCGCTGCCGCTGGTGTCGCTCGAGGGCGCGAACAAGTACAGCTGGCTCAAGGCGCCGCGGTACGACGGCCAGCCGATGGAGGTCGGGCCGCTCGCGCGCATGGCCGTTGCCTATGTCGACGGGCAGGCCGACGTCCGGGATGCCATGAACACGGCGCTGACGGCGCTCGGGCTCGAGCCCGCGGCACTGTTCAGCACTCTCGGTCGCATCGTGGCGAAGACCGTCGAGACCCAGGTGCTGGCGAAGCGCGCCGGCGGCTGGCTGACCGAGCTCCGCACGAACCTCGCCACCGGAGACCTGGCACTGGTCAACGGGGGCTCGTGGGACCCGGGCTCGTGGCCCGCCTCGGCCGAGGGCTGGTCCCTGGGTGAAGGACCGCGTGGCGCGGTCGGCCACTGGGTGTCGATCCGGGACGGCGTCATCGGGGACTACCAGATCGTGGATGCGACCACGTGGAACGCCTCGCCCCGCGACGCGATCGGGACACGCGGCCCGCTCGAGCAGGCGCTGGTCGGCACGCGCGTCTCCGACCCGGGCCAGCCGCTGGAGATCCTGCGCACGGTCCACTCGTTCGATCCGTGCCTGGCCTGCGCCGTCCATGCCTTCGATCCGCGCGCCGGCGGCCCGATCGAGATCTGCGTCAACCGCACGGAGCCCACCCGATGACGACCGTCCAGAAGCCGTTGCCGGGCCGCGTCGAGGTGCGGCCGACGCCTCCGGTGCTGCCGACCCCGTCGCCGGCGACCGCGCCCGCTCGGGCGAAGCCGCCCGTGCCCATCGGGGAGCTCGCCCATGCGATCGACCGGCCGGACGAGCGCGTCCGGCTGTACGTGTGGCAGGTGCCCGTGCGCCTCACGCACTGGGTGACCGCGGGCTGCATCGTGGTGCTCAGCCTGACCGGCGGGTACATCGCCGATCCGTTCCTGATCGCGCCGGGTGGGGGCGTCATGACCACCATCCGGCTGATCCACATCCTCGCCGCGTTCACGTTCCTCGTCTCGGGGCTGCTCCGAACCTGGTGGCTGCTGACCGGGAACCGGTTCGCTCGCTGGTCTGCGTTCATCCCGACCTCGCGCTACCAGGCGATGGAGCTGTTCCGACAGGCCGGGTTCTACGGCTTCATCCGCAAGGAGATCCCGAAGGTCCTGGGCCACAACCAGCTGGCCGCGACCGCGTACCTCGCGCTGTTCGCGCTCCTGCTCGTCGAGACGGTCACCGGATTTGCCCTCGACGGCCTGATCGGGTCGGAGCCCGGCGCGACGCTGTTCGGCTGGCTGCGCGAGCTGATGGGTCCGCAGCTGCTGCGACTGATCCACCACCTCGCGATGTGGGCCATCCTCGCGATCGCGCTGTTCCACGTGTACAGCTGCGTGCTCGTCGACCACATCGAGAAGAACGGCCTGATGTCGAGCATCTTCAGCGGCTACAAGTTCCCCACCCGGGAAGAGGTCGTCGAGTCGCGCGACGGCGGCGAAGACCTCCTGGAGCGCGTGGAATGACCCGCGACCAGGGCCCGCGCACGAACGCTCTCGACGGTGGCGATGACCGCCCGGTCGTGGTCATCGGCGTGGGCAACGTGCTGCTCGGCGACGATGGGGTCGGCGTGCGCGTGGTCGAGGCGCTGGGCCGGACGACCGAGCACGATCCCGAGGCGCTGCCGCGCGGCACGCGACTGCTCGACGGCGGCACGCTCGGGCTGGACCTGTTGCGCGACGTGGAGGACGCGGGCGCGCTCGTGCTGGTCGATGCCGTGGACCTTGGCCATGCACCGGGAACCGTGACCGTGCTCCGCGGCGATCGGCTGACCGCTGCGGGCGGGTTCCGGACCCTGTCCCGCCGCCAGGGCGGGGTGGGCGAGCTCCTTGCGACCGCGAAGCTGCTCGCGATCCTGCCGCCGGAGGTCGTCCTGGTCGGTGTGCAGGCGGGCGAGATCAGCGTCGGACCGGGCTTGTCGCACGGGGTCTCCGCAGCGCTGCCGTCGGCGGTTGAGGCCGTCCGACGGGCGGCCCACGCCCTGGTCCTCGCATCGAGTGTGCCAGCACAGCCGGCGCAGCTGGCAGGAGCGGTGTCATGAGGACCGGGTTCGACCGGGGGCTGCGCGCCCTCATCGTGGCCAACTTCCTGGTCGTGGCCGTCCTGGCGAGCATCATGGTCGCCGGATGGCTCCAGATCCTGCCGGACTTCGACGCCCAGCCGAGCCCGAGCGGATCCGCGGCACCGTCCGCGGACCTGATGCAGATGGGGCTTGCCCACATCCCGACCTCGAACGACTGCCTCCTGTGCCACGACAAGGGTGGGGAAGGGGGGCTCAAGCCGGTCCCGGCGCTTGGCCACCCGCAGGACGGCTGGCAAGCCTGCCTCGTGTGCCACACCAACGAGGATCTCGGCCGCAAGGCGCCCGGGCACGAGGGCATCGCCCAGTCGGAATGCCTCAACTGTCACAAGGAGGCGCCGCTGGGGCCGGCGATCACGCAGGCACACTCGGAGCTCAACGAGCCCTGTCTCGACTGCCACGGCAGCGTCGCGCACCTGCCGTCGAGCATGGTCGGGCGCAACCAGGATGATTGCTGGCTGTGCCACAAGCCGGCGGCGGAGAAACCACCCCAGGAGCCGCACCCGAACAACCCGAACCTGACCTGCCGGTCGTGTCACTCGGCGTCGAACGTCGGTGCCCTCCCGATCGACCACGCGCTCCGCGCCGACGACACGTGCGTGCTGTGCCACGACATGGACCGCAACCTCGCGACGCCGAGACTTCCGGCCCTCCCGACGCAGCCGGCGCCGACCCCGACGCAGTCCGGCGACGGGACCTAGGCATTCGGTGCAGCATACCGCTGTTCAATAGGCGATTCCCGCTCTAATATCTGGGGATGGCCGATTCGTCATCCGACAGCCTCATCCGGGTCGGGCAAGCCGCCGAGATGCTCGGTGTGACCGTCGAGACCCTGCGTCGATGGGCGGCGGAGGACCGCCTGCGGGTCGAGCGATCGCCCGGTGGCCAGCGCCTGGTGCCGGTTGCCGAAGTCACCCGCCTGCTCGCCGAGCGACGCGCCGAGACGGCGGACCGGCCCATCGTGGCCCAATCCGCACGCAACCGGTTCGAGGGCATCATCACCCGCGTCGAGAAGGACCGGGTGGCAGCCGTGGTCGAGGTGCTGGCGGGTCCGCACCGGGTGGTCAGCCTGATGACGGCGGAGGCCGTCGACGAGCTCGGGCTGCGGGTCGGCGACCAGGCGGTGTGCGTCGTCAAGGCGACCAATGTCGTGGTCGAGATCCCGTCGAGGCGCGAGACCCGCGGGTGAGCGGGGCTTCCAGGGCGACCCCGGTTGCCGGCCGGCTCGCGCCGGCGATCAGGATCGCCCTCCTTTCGCTCCTCGCCATCGGCGCGCTGGCGGGATGCACGCCGGCGTCCGTTGTCGGTGACTCCCCGTCGCCCGGTGGCTCGATCGAGCTCCGGGTGGCCGCTGCCGCATCGCTCCGGACCGCGATCGTCGCCCTCGGCGACGCGTACAGCGCGGCGCATCCCGGGACGACGATCACCGTTGCGACCGAGTCGTCGGCCGCGCTCCGGACCCAGGTCGAGCAGGGCGCTCCGTTCGACGTATTCCTGTCCGCCGACGAGGCGAACCCGCAGGCCCTCGCCGACGAGCACCTGACGGCCGGCGACCCGATCCCGTTCGCGAGCAACTCGGTCGCCCTGGTCGTCCCGGCCGAGAACCCGGCCGCCATCTCGACGCCCGCCGACCTCGCCCGCCCCGGCATCCGCCTGGTTGCCGCCGGCGCCCGGGTCCCGATCACGACGTACGCCGACCGCGTGATCGCGAACCTCGGCTCGATCGCGGGGTACCCGCCGGGCTACGTCGGGGCGCTCGACGCGAACACCGTGAGCCGCGAGGACAACGTGGCGGCCGTGCTGGCGAAGGTCGAGCTGGGCGAGGGCGATGCCGGCTTCGTCTACGCCACCGATGCCGCGGCCAGCGCCAGCGTCCATTCGATCGCGATCCCAGCCGGCGCCCAGGTGCAGGCCCGGTACGCTGGGGTCGTGATCGGGAGCGGCCGTGTCGATGCGGCGGCCGACTTCCTCGACTGGGTCGCCGGGCCGGCCGGACAGGCGGTCCTGCGTCCGCTCGGGTTCCTCGCACCGTGACCGCCATCCCCGCGCTCGGCGGGTCGGCGGCGCGCGGGTCGCGCCGGGCCGGTCGATCGTCGCTCGCGGTGGCCTGGATCCTCGGGCTGGTGCTCGCGCTGCCGGTGGTCGTGCTGGTCGTGCGGGCCGTCGCGGGCGGGTCGTTCGCGGCGATGCTCGGCTCCGCCGCCGTCGTCGACGCGCTCGTACTCAGCCTGGGCACCACGGCGTGCAGCCTGGTGGTCACGATTGCGATCGGGATGCCGCTGGCGTTCGTGCTGGCACGGCGCCGCTTCCGGGGGTCCGCGCTGCTGGAGACGGTGGTCGACCTGCCCATCGTCCTGCCGCCGGCGGTCGCGGGGCTCGCGCTGCTGCTCGTGCTCGGCCGGCGTGGGCTCCTGGGCGCGCCGCTCGACCTGCTCGGCCTGAGCATCCCGTTCACCACGCTTGCGGTCGTGATCGCCCAGGTGTTCGTCGCGTCGCCGTTCTTCATCCGGTCCGCGCGCGCGGGGCTGGCGGCGGTGGACCGCGACGTCGAGGATGCCGCGCGCGTGGACGGGGCAACCGAGGCGGACATCATCCGCTGGATCTCGATCCCGCTCGCCGCGCCCGCGCTCGCCGCCGGCCTGGTCATGGCCTGGGCGAGGGCGCTGGGCGAGTTCGGGGCCACGATCATGTTCGCCGGCAATGTCGAGGGGCGGACCCAGACCCTGCCGCTGCTGGTGTACGGCGAGTTCCAGGGCGGCGACCTGGACGCCTCGATCGCCGCGGCGGCGGTGCTGGTGCTCGCCGCAGCGGGCGTCCTGCTCGCGGTCCGGGCGCTCCACTGGGGGCGCGCGCTGGACACCGCGACCGGCTGAGGCGCGGGCGAGTGCCGGTCCTCCCGGGACGACGCACCGCCGCCGGGTAGGCGATGATCTGGCCATGCCGCAGACGCTCGTGGTCAGCTGGGAGGCGCTCGACGCGCTCGTCGGACGCCTCGCCCAGGGCGTGGGAGGCGACTACGACCTGGTGCTCGCGATCACCCGAGGCGGCCTCGTGCCGGCAGGGATGCTCGCGTACCGCCTGGGCCTGCGCGAGATCCTCGTCGCCGGCGCAGAGTTCTACCTCGCCGACGGGCGCACCCACGAGGCGCCACGGATCGGCCACTTTCCCGATTCCCAGCTGCTGTCCGGCCAGCGGGTCCTCGTGGTCGACGAGGTCTGGGAGACCGGCGAGACGATGACCGAGGTGCTGGGCCGGGTGCGTGCCGCCGCAGGCGTGCCGACATCGGCGGTCATCCACTACAAGCCCGGCCGGTCGCGGGTCGATGGCCGCCCGGACCACTACGCGGCAACCGTTCACGAGTGGGTGACGTACCCCTACAAGGCCGGCGGCTGAACGACGCCGCGGGCGGACAGACGTCCCCCGACCGAACCGCGCACCGCCGACCGAACCGCGCACCGCCGACCGAACCGCGCACCGCCGACCGAACCGCGCACCGCCGTCCACCTTCCTCGTCACTGGAGCCCAGATGCCGCACACCTGGTTCCGGACACGCTGGGCGCGGATCGTCGCGATCCTCGCCCTCGTCGCCGTCCTCGCTGCCGGCGCGGGCACGTGGTACCTGTTCTTCCGACCCGCGGGCCCACCGCCGGTCTCGCTCGCCAGCCTGCCCGCAACCGGATCGCCCACCGCCGGATCGCCGGCCGGCTCCGGTGGCGCGGAGACCTCGGGGGCCACGCAGGCCGGGATCAGCGGGACGTGGCGCGTCGACCCCACGATCGGTGCGCTGGCCGATGGGTCGGGGTCCTTCGTGGGCTACCGGGTGCGAGAGGTGCTGGCGACGATCGGGGCCGCGGAGGCCGTGGGACGGACGCCCGACGTGACCGGGGCGATCACGATCGACGGCACCACGATCACGACGGCTGAGCTCACCGCGGACCTGACGACCCTGCGCAGCGACGAGTCGAACCGAGACCGCCAGCTGTCGCGCCAGGCGATCGAGACCTCGCGATTCCCAACCGCCACGTTCACCCTGACCACCCCGATCGAGCTTGGCGCGCCTCCGGCGGAGGGGCAGGTCGTTGAGGTCACGGCGACCGGCGACCTCACGCTCCATGGGGCGACCCGGTCGGTGGACGTCCCGCTGCAGGCTCGCCTCCAGGGTGGGGTGATCACGGTTGCAGGTTCGCTCCCGATCCTGTTCTCCGACTTCGGGATCCAGCGGCCGCAAGCTGGGGCGGTGCTGTCGGTCGAGGACCAGGGCACGATGGAGCTCCAGCTCCAGCTCACCCGGGGCTGACGGCTCTCAGCGACTTCTCAGGGTCCGGCGCTTGAATATGGGCGACCGCGGCGCTCCGGGTGGCCTCCTCCCCACCCAGAGGGCCGCGGAATCATGTGGGCGGGGAGTTCGTCAGGGCGCGTCCCTGGCGCACCCCCGGCGGGTTTGCGCTGACTCACGTGGCGCGTCACGCGGGTTCCCCGGACACGGGTTTCCGGCCAGATAGTCGGGTTCGAGACCCGAAAACGCCAGGCTGGCCCGGCGTTCGATGCGCCCAGTGAGTCGCGCCGCATAATTCGGGCGCGGGTCTGCCCTCTCACGTCACTCTCAGGCACCGGGCGTTGACTGGGGATCACACCAACGACCTCCTCGCCAGGAGCCACATCCGATGATCCCTCCGTTCACTCCCGCAGACCCCGAGCCGGATCCGTTCATTCCCTCCGCTCCGCCTGCGCCGCCGTCGGGCGCTACGACCGTCGCCCCCGACGGGTCGCCGGTCTACGCGGCGGCACAGCCGTTCCCGTCGACACCGCACGACCCGGCGGCACAGCCGTTCCTGGCGACACCGCTCGACCCGGCGACGGGCCGGCCGCCGGAGGTCTCGAGCCCCGCGGCTCCTCCGGCGCGGACCGATCGCGGGCGCCCTGGCGCGGGTCGCCGGTTTGCCCCGATCCTTGCCGCTGCGCTGCTCAGCGCGACCCTGGCGTCGGGCGGCACGGCCCTCGTCGTCCAGCAGCTCGTCCCAGCAGAGACGGCCACGCCCGTCCCCACTGTCGGCACCGGCACCACGACCAGCACGACCACCGTCCAGAGCACGGACCTCACGGCGATCGTCGCCGCGGCGCAGCGGTCGGTGGTCACGATCACGGCCGATGGCCTGTCGGCCAGCCGGTTCTCGCCGTTCGGCCAGCCCACCAGCGGCATCGGCTCCGGGATCATCCTCACCGCCAACGGCTACATCCTGACCAACCGCCACGTGGTCGCGAACAGCACCAGCCTGAGCGTCGAGCTGTCCGACGGCCGGACGTTCCCCGCCACGATCGTCAAGCAGGCCGCCGACAACGACCTGGCCCTGATCAAGATCGATGCGACCGGTCTGACCGCCGCGAAGGTCGGCGACTCCGGCGGCATCCAGGTGGGCCAGACCGCGCTCGCCATCGGCAGCCCGCTGGGCACCTACACCGAGACCGTGACCCGCGGGATCGTGTCCGGCCTGGGCCGCCAGATCACGGTCGCCGACGAGGCCACCCGCCAGTCGACGACCCTGCGCGGCCTGATCCAGACCGACGCCGCGATCAACCCCGGCAACAGCGGGGGGCCGCTCCTCGACGGCACGGGTGCGGTGATCGGGATCAACACCGCGATCGCGTCGAGCGCCCAGGGCCTCGGCTTCGCGATCCCCATCAACGATGCCGCGAGCCTCATCGCCATCGCCACCGCCGGGCAGGGGGCCTGAGGGCGGGTGCCCGAGGGCGACGCGCCTGCGGGCGACGCGCCTGCGGGCGCCCGGCCCGATGACAACATCCGGGGGAGACGCCCCTCGGATCAGACCGCCGCTCCCGACACCCCCCCGGGGGCGGCGGTCGCAATTTCCGGCAGAATGCCTCTCAGCGCGCTCTCAGGAACGCGATCGACGCTGGGGAACGTCATGCACCTGCTTCTGGTCGAGGATGACGAGCGCCTCGCCCGCTCCCTGACCCGCCTGCTCGAAGAGGATCGGCACGTCGTCGAGCACGCCCCCGATGGGCGGACCGGGCTCGAGCTGGCGACCGCCATCGACGGGCTCGACGTCGTGATCCTCGACATCGGCCTGCCCGACATGTCGGGCATCGACGTCGCGCGCCGCCTGCGGCGGGACAAGGTGGACGTCAACATCCTGATGCTCACCGCGCGTGACACGATCAACGACCGGGTGACGGGCCTCGACGCCGGAGCGGACGACTACGTGGTCAAGCCGTTCGCGTACCAGGAGGTCGCGGCGCGGCTGCGGGCGCTCGCCCGGCGAGCCGAGCCCGGTCCGCGCCGCCCCGCACCGCGCCTCGAGAGCGGAGCCATCGTGCTCGACGAGACGGCCCGCCGGGTGACCGTCGACGGCCGCAACGTCGACCTCAGCCCGCGCGAGTTCTCGCTCCTCGAAGCGCTGCTCCGGCACCCGGGCCAGACGCTCACGCGCGACCAGCTGCTCGATCACGCCTGGCCGTTCAGCGTGGCCGTGACCCCCAACGCTGTCGACGCGTACGTGCACTACCTCCGGACGAAGCTGGGCGATGCGGGCTCGCAGATCGAGACCGTCCGAGGCGTCGGCTATCGCCTGTCCGATGGCTGACGGCACCCGGATCGATCCCGTCGACGACGGCGCCGAGCAGGCCGCCCTGGCAGGCGAGGCACGGCTCATCCGGCGCGTCCGCTGGCGCCTCGTGGCGTGGAGCGGGGCCTCGACGCTGGTCGTGCTCGTCGTGCTGGGTGCCGTGCTCTACGCCGCCGTGGCCAACACGCTGGCCGGCGCATCGGTCCAGCAGCTTTCGGATCGCGCCCAGCCGCTCGTCGACGCGCTCGAGGGGCCGTCGGCCAGCCAGCAGGACCGGCCGACGCTCGGGTTCGTGTTCGGCGGCGGCAACACCCTGCTGTTCGCGTTCGACGATTCGGGCACGCCCGTCCAGGTCGGTCGCGGGCCCGTGGTCGTGCCCACCGGCCTGCCCGAGGATGAAGGGCTGGCCGCTGCCCGTACCGCGGCCGACGGCCGCGACGTGCGCACCGCGACCCTGTCCCTGAGCGCGGCGGTCGGGGAGTCGACCACGGTGCCGATCCGGATCCTGACCTGGAAGGTCGTCGCGCAGCAGGACGGCAACACCTACTTCCTCCAGGTTCTCCAGGACCGCACCACCGAGGTCCAGACGCTCAACGCGCTGCTCACGGTGCTCCTCGTCGGCGGCGTGCTGGTGGTGGTCGTCGCGTTCGGGTTCGGGACGGTGTACGCGCGACGGGCCCTTGTCCCGATCCGTGACTCGCTGGTCGCCCAGCGCGACGCGCTGCGCCGCCAGCGCGAGTTCGCCGCCGACGCGAGCCACGAGCTGCGGACCCCGCTGACCGTGATCCGCTCGTCGGTGGAGCATCTGTCGCGGCACCGGGACCGCCCGATCGGCGAGTCCAGCGAGGCGCTCGACGACATCGATGCCGAGGTGAGCCAGATGGCGTCGCTCGTCGACGACCTGCTGCTGCTCGCCCGGTCGGACTCGGGCGCCGTCACGCTCGCGTCGGAGCCGCTGGACCTCGGCGACGTCGCGTTCGATGCCGCGTCGACGCTCGGCCGCGCGGCCGACGCTCGCGGCGTGAAGGTCACCGTGGACCCGGAGCCGGCGATGGTCGATGGGGATCCGGAGCGCCTCCGCCAGCTGATCATGATCCTGGTCGACAACGCCGTCCGGCACAGCCCGCGCGGGGGCGAGGTCGGGGTGACCGTGCGTGCCGGGGCGCCGATCGTGTCGGTCGAGGTGTCCGACCAGGGCGCCGGCGTCCGGCCCGAGGACATGCCGCACGTGTTCGACCGGTTCTGGCGCGCACCCGGAGCACCGTCGGGCGGGACGGGCCTCGGGCTCTCGATCGGGAAATGGATCGTGGACCGTCACGGCGGGCGGATCGGCGTGGCCAACGCCGAGACCGGCGGTGCCGTGTTCCGCGTCGAGCTGCCGGCGGCGAAGGTCGTCGCGCCGTAGCCGATCCGGGCCGCGGCCCGCGCTGACGATCCCGCCCGCGTGCTATCGTCAGGGCCATCCTGAGGGCCGGTCCTGTGAGGCCGGCGTACCGGTCCAGAGAGGCCGGCGAGGAGGCCAGATACTCGTGCGCATGCCCGCCTGCGGCGCTCGCCCGCCGCGGCCCGCCGGGATCCCGTGATCGCCCCACCGTCCGCCGGCCACCCGCCGCTGCCGCGTGCCGACGCGCTCGTCGACCCGCGGGTCGGCGATTCAGGGCCCGCGCTGCTCGCGCTCGAGGACGGCACCGTGTTTCCCGGCATCGCGTTCGGCGCACCGGTCGCATCGGGCGGCGACCTCGTCGTGAACACGTCGCAGACCGGATACCAGGAGATCGCCACCGACCCGTCCTACGCGGGCCAGGTCGTCGTGATGACGTATCCGCTGATCGGCAACTACGGGCGCCTGCTCGACGAGGACCAGTCCGCGCGTCCGTGGCTGCGCGGGCTCGTGGTCGCGCATGCGACGGCCGCGGTCCTCGACGATGCCCGCCAGCTGGCCACGCTGCTCCGCGACGCGTCCATCCCGGCGATCGCGGGCGTGGACACCCGCGCCCTCGCGCGTCACCTGCGCGCCAACGGCTGCCTGCGGGGGATCATCACCGCGCCCGGCGCCGACGACCCGGCCGCGGCGGTCGCGCTCGCCCGGGCGGTGCCGCGCTGGGAGGACCAGGACTTCGTGGCCCAGGTCTCGCCGGCGGAGGTGCGCGAGGTGGGCGACGATCCGTCGACGCCGCTGGTCGCGATCATCGACTACGGGCTCAAGGCGAACATCGTGCGCTCGCTGCGACGGCGGGGTGTCCGGGTCCGCGTGCTGCCCCACACCGCCGACCCCGCGACCGTGCTCGCGCCCGACATCGCCGGCGTCGTCCTGTCGCCGGGACCGGGCGATCCGGCGCGCCTCGCCGGTCCCGTCGCGCTGGCCCGGGCGATCATCGACGATGGGCGGCCGCTGCTGGGCATCTGCCTCGGGCACCAGATCGTCGGCAGGGCAGCGGGCGCGGACACCCGGCGGCTCCGCTTCGGCCACCACGGAGCCAACCACCCGGTCCAGGACCTCGACACCGGGTACGTGCAGGTGACCGCGCAGAACCACGAGGTCCAGGTGGTCGGGGACACGCTGCCCGCCAGCTCCGGGTTCCGCGTCTCGCAGGTCAACCTCAACGACCGCTCGGTCGAGGGGCTGCGCCACGCCGAGAAGCCGATCGAGACGGTCCAGTACCACCCGGAGGGCGCGCCCGGGCCGCTCGACGCGCTCGCCGTGTTCGACCGGTTCGTCGACGCGTGCCGGCGCGGCGCGTGAACTCTTCTTCGCCCGCCTCCGGTCAGCCCGTCTCCCGCCCGGCCGGCGGCCCCCGCAGCGCGCACCGGCCGAAGCCCGCGTCCGTCCTCATCCTGGGGTCGGGACCGGTCGTCATCGGCCAGGCGGCGGAGTTCGACTATGCCGGGACGCAGGCGTGTCGGGCGCTGCGCGCCGAGGGCGTCCGGACCGTCCTCGTCAACTCCAACCCGGCCACGATCATGACCGACCCGACCGTCGCCGACGTCGTCTACCTCGAGCCGCTGACGGTCGACGCGATCGAGGCGGTCATCGCGCGCGAGCGGCCGGAGGGGCTGCTGGCCGGCCTGGGCGGGCAGACCGCCCTCAACCTCGCGATGGCGCTGTCCGAGGCGGGCGTCCTCGAGCGGCACGGGGTGCGCCTGCTGGGGACGCCGCTCGAGGCGATCCGGATGGCCGAGGACCGCGAGGCGTTCCGCGACCTGCTCGACCGGATCGGCCAGCCGTACGCGCCGTCGGCGATCGTGGAAGGCGCCGACGAGGCAGCCCGTCTCGCGTCCGCGGATGCGGCACTGGCCGACATCGGGCTGCCGGCGATCATCCGCCCGGCGTTCACGCTGGGCGGCACGGGCGGCGGGATCGTCGGGACCGAAGCTGCCTACCGCGAACGGGTGCGATCCGGCCTGCGGGCCAGCCCCATCCACCAGGTGATGGTCGAGCAGTGCCTGGTCGGGTGGCAGGAGGTCGAATACGAGGTGATGCGCGATGCAGACGACACGTGCATCGCCGTGTGCTCGATGGAGAACGTCGATCCCCTGGGCGTCCACACCGGCGACTCCATCGTGGTTGCCCCCGTCCAGACGCTGACCGACTCGGTGCATCAGCGGCTGCGCAGCGCGGCGCTCGCGATCATCCGGGCGCTGGGCGTCGAGGGCGGGTGCAACGTCCAGTTCGCGCTGTCGCCCGACTCGACCGAGTACGCGGTGATCGAGGTGAACCCCCGGGTCTCGCGGTCGAGCGCGCTCGCATCCAAGGCGACGGGCTATCCGATCGCGCGCGTCGCGGCGCAGATCGCGGCAGGGCGCACGCTCGCCGACATCCCCAACGTGGTCACCGGGACGACCGTCGCGGCGTTCGAGCCGGCGCTCGACTACGTGGTGGTCAAGCTGCCGCGCTTCCCGTTCGACAAGTTCCCGGCAGCCGACCGGCGGCTCGGGTCGCAGATGAAGGCAACCGGCGAGGTCATGGCGATCGACCGGACGTTCGGCGCCGCGCTCAACAAGGCGCTCCGCGGCCTGGAGCAGGCGGGTGCCGGGCCGCTCGGCGAGGACGCGTCGTGGCAGCCGAGCTTCGATTACCTGGCCGCGGTCTACGCCGGCGACCCGGGTGTTCGTGCGGTCGCCGACCCCGCCGCCGCGCTGTCCACCGGCTGGCCCGACGATGCCGCCTCGACCGCATCGGCCGCCGATCCGCTCGATGTCGAGGAAGACGGCGTGATCCGCTGGATCGACGAGCGTGGCGAGGCGTGCGAGAGCACCAGGTTCGCCCAGCGATCCGCGGCACCGATCGTGCTCCGGCAGTTCCTCGAGCCGTCCGACTCGCGGCTGTGGCGGGTTCTCGGGCTGCTGCGGCGGGGTGTGCCGCAGGAGGTGGTCCGCGCGGCGACCGGGATCTCGCCCTGGTTCCTCGCCGAGATGGGACGCAACATCGCCCTCGAGCACGACGTGAAGGCCATGGGGCCGCGGTTCGCCGATGCCGCCGACCCGCAGGCGGCGGCGTTGCTGTCGACCGCCAAGCGCGCGGCGTTCGCGGATCATGACCTGGCCTGGCTCGCGGGCGTTCGCGAAGCCGACGTCCGCGCCGCGCGGCGTGCGCTCGGGCTCGCGCCCGGCTACGCGATGGTCGATACCTGTGCCGCCGAGTTCGCCGCCGAGACTCCGTACTTCTACTCGACCTATGCCGCCGCGGGATCCCCGCCCGAGGCAGCGCCAGTGCCGCGACCGGGGGCACTCGTCATCGGCAGCGGACCCGTGCGGATCGGGCAGGGGATCGAGTTCGACTACTGTGCCGTCCAGGCTGCCGACGTGCTCCGGCGCGAGGGTTGGAGCGCGGTCATGGTCAACTCCAATCCCGAGACCGTGTCCACCGATTTCGATGCGTCCACCCGGCTGTACTTCGAGCCGCTCGACGCCGAGAGCGTCCGGGACATCCTGGAGTTCGAAGGCGGCCTGGCGGCGGCAGAAACCACCTACGGTGGCGATGAGCGTCCGCGCATCACCCAGGGCGCCGGCGTGGCGGCGCCACAAACAACCTACGGTGGCGATGAGCGTCCGCGCATCACCCGGGACGCCCGCGTGGCCGCGGGAACGCCGCCCGACGCGGACCCCGCTGATGCGCCGACACTCATCGCGGACAGCAGTGGCCGCAGCCGGCCCGACGCCGACCCCGCTGATGCGCCGACACTGATCGCGGACAGCAGTGGCCGCAGCCGGGCCCTTCCGGCGCCGGCGGCAACCCTCAGTCCCAGGGAGGCTGCCGGCCTCGGCCGTCCGCTCCCCGCGGTCGTCGCGTTCGGTGGCCAGACGCCGCTCAACCTCGCGGGTCCACTGGTGGCCGCCGGTGTCCCGTTGCTCGGCTCGGACCTGGAGGCGATCAACCAGGCCGAGGAGCGCACGCGCTTCGCCGCCCTCCTCGACCGCCTGGGCATCCCGCAGCCGGAGGGTGGGATGGCCGAGTCCGTGGAGGAGGCCCTGACGCTCGCCGAGCGGATCGGATACCCGGTCATCGTGCGGCCGAGCTTCGTCATCGGCGGCCTTGCCATCGACTTCGCGTACTCGCCCGAGGACCTCGTCCGCCACCTCGCGGCAGCGGCGATCGTCGATCCAGATCGGCCGGTCCGGATCGACCGCTTCCTCGAGGGGATCGAGGTCGACATCGATGCCGTGAGCGACGGCGAGCGGGTCCTGATCCCGGGCCTCCTCGAGCACGTGGAGCGCGCCGGCGTCCACTCGGGCGACTCGATCGCGGTGTTCCCGCCGCAGCACGTCTCCGAGGGCGACCAGGCGCTGATCGTCGCCACGATGGAGCGAATCTGCCTCGCCCTCGGCGCCCGCGGCCTGGTCAACGCGCAGTTCATCGTTCGCGACGATGGCGTGTACCTGATCGAGGTCAACCCGCGCGCCAGCCGCACGGTTCCGTTCCTGTCCAAGGTCACCGGCGTCCCGATGGTCGAGCTCGCGGTCCGGATCTCGCTGGGCGCCACCCTCGCCGACCTCGGCTGGCCGGACGGGCTGCTCCCGGAGCCCGCGTTCGTCGCGGTCAAGGCACCGGCGTTCTCGACCGCGAAGCTCAAGGGCGTGGACCCGTCCGTCGGGCCGTTCATGCAGTCGACCGGCGAGGTGATCGGGATCGCCGAGGACCCGCGCGTGGCGATGGCCAAGGCGCTGACCGGGGCATCGCTCATCCCGCCCCGGCCGGGCGACGGCGAGCCGCCGCTGGCCCTGCTGTCGATCGCCGATCGCGACAAGTGGGGGCTGCTCGACCTCGCGACGGCGCTGACCCGTGCGGGCTACCGGCTGGCGGCCACCGCGGGCACGCGCGCCGCGCTCGAAGCCGCTGGCCTGGCCGCCGAGCCCGTGGCCAAGCTCGGCGCGGAGCCGGCGAGCGATGAGGCCGGGATCCTGGACCTGATCGCGGGCGCACGGATCCGCCTGGTCGTCAACACCCCCACGCCGCGGTCCGGCGCCGTGCGCGACGCCGCGGAGATCCGGCACACGGCGATCGCCGAGGGCATCCTGTGCCTGACCGCGATCGAGACGGGGATCGCGGCCGCCGAGGCGCTCGACCCGGCCCTGGCCTCGGGGATCTCGATGGTGCGGCCGATCACGGATTGGGTACCACCGCAACGCGTGCGCGGCCGGGCGGGATAGTCGGCGACGCGACGAAACCGGTGCGCGACCTACAGCGGGCGCGTGGTCGCGGGCACGGCGCCCGACGGCGCCTGCTCCTGGACGATCGCCTGGCCCAGGGACCACAGCGTGAGCGTCGTCAACGCCACCATGACCAGCGCCAGCGGGATCTCGCGCACGCGCATGTTCCTGTCACGCAGCGAGCGGAGCCCGGGAACCTTCCGGTGGCGCATGTCGCGCGGCTCGCGGCCGTTTGCCTGGGCCTCGACGTCGCGGGCCGCGGTCACGTGCCCGGACCACGCGCCCAGCATGTGCCCACCGACCACGGCGGCCAGCTGGAGGGTCCACACGAGGCCCGCCGGTAGCACGGCCGTGTTGACCTGGTAGAACGCGGTCCCGAGCAGGTCGTCGCCGCGCTGGAGCGGGTCCGAGATCGCGATCACGATCCGCTGTCCGTCGATGAACAGGTAGGTCAGGTAGTGGGCGACGAGGTAGCCGACCGAGATCGGCAGCAGCCCGGCGCCGATCGCCCCGGGGCTCACGGTCCGGGCCACGGTGAGCGCCGCGATCACGATGATCCCCAGGAAGGCGAGCAGGATCAGCGTCTTGGGGAGTGTCGCAGGAGCCCCGAACACCGATGCGAACGCGACCGTCTGCGACAGTCCGTCGAACAGGATCGACCCGGTCGCGACGGCGACCAGCGTGATCCGGGCAACGGACCACGGGGCTGTCAGCAGCGCGCTGGCGAACGGGCGCCTGACGACGACAGCGTCATCCACCGCGTCGGGATCGATCTCGTCGTCATCCGCACCGCCGGCGGCCGTTTCCGTGGCGAGAACGACACCGGCCGGCGCGATGCGGTTGAGCGTGCGGAACCAGACTGCGAACGTCTCGCCCCGCGCACGCCACTGGTCGCGCCCGAACTGGGCCATCATCGCGAGCGTGACCAGCGTGTACCCGGCCACGACCACGGTCAGGGTCGCGTTGCCCGCGATCGCCACCAGCTCGAGCCAGACGAAGAAGGTGAGCCCGGCGACGGCCGGCCAGACGCCGACCCAGGCGGGGAGCTCGCCGGGCACCCAGCCGTGCACGCCGACCTGCCGGAGGATCCAGGCCAGGATGTCGTGGATCGTCGTGAACGGGTCCAGCCACTCCCACACCGGCCCGACGAACGCCGACAGCGCGGCGATCCCGACCCAGCCGTAGACCCACAGGAACAGGGTCGCGACCGCGGCGTCCGATGATCCACCCGCGATGCCCTGCACCATGATCCACACCCAGCCGGTCAGGCCGATCGCTCGCAGCACGATCCTGACGACGACCGGGACGGCGACGATCCGCGTCTCGGGAAGCGGACCCGCGCGCATGTCGCGCGCGAGGACGAACACGAACGAGAGCGCGACCGTGGCGGCGGCGCCTGCCAGGTAGACAGCCAGCGGCAACGGGCTTTCGTAGACCGGCGACAGGCCGTGGGCCGCCACGAGGGCCGGCGCACCCGCGACGAGCAGGAACCCGGCCAGCGCTCCGATCGCGCGGGTCGAACGGAACGCCTCCGTGATCCTCACGCTGTCACGCCCGGCGGCTGCGACGGAGGAGGTAGACCCCCACGACCGCGACGAGCGCGAGCGCGATCACGATCGGGAGCACGACATCACCTGAGCCGGGGGGCGGCTCGGAAGAGGCGGCGGCCGACGACGTGGGTGTGGGCGTCGAGCTGGCGTCGGAGGACGGCTCGGCCGACGCGGCCACCGACGGTTCGACGGTCGCCGACGGCTCGGCGCTGGGCGCCTCGGATGCCTGCGCCGGCTGCGACACCGTGAACGTCAGTGTGCCCCGGAGGATGTCCCCGTCGAGCGCCGCCGACGTCCACTGGATCTCGTAGTCGCCGGGTGCCAGCGCGAGGCCATCGAGGGTCATCACCACCGGGTCCGCGGACACGCTGCCGGTGCCGACGGTGCCGGCGGGGCCGACCAGCCTGAACGAGCTCTTGCCGGGATCGAGATCCTCGGAGAACGTCAGCGTGACCGTGGTGGGTGGCGTGGCCAGGACGGCCGTGTCGGCGGGATCCGAGGCGACGAGATCGGAATGCCCAAGGACGGCGCTCGCGGCGCTGAGCACGAGCAGCGCGGCCAGGGTGGTCGCGGCCAGCATGCGTCCGCCGCCGGCATGCGCGATGGCACGCGCGAGCGTTCCGGGGAAGGTGTTCACGGGTCGGCAGTCTACTTGGGGGCGGCCAAACGCGCCGCTGGGCGAGCCCGAACGCGCCGAGAACCGGAATGGACGATCATTCGAACACCAAGGTGTGCGGTGTCGGCGAGTGACGGTCCCGGCAGCCGCGGCAGGCCCGGAGGTTCGATGTCAGTCGTCTCGCGTTCCACCGCCGACGCACCAGGATCCGCGGTCGACGCCTACGTCCCGGGTGCGTGCAACATCGGGCCATGGGAGATCCGGCGCCGCCGGGCCTTTGCCGTCATCGCCCTCGCGATCGCCGCGCTGCTGATGCTGGCGCTTGTCGCCGTCCACGCTCCGGGGCCGGCTCGCCTGGTCCTCGTCCTGCCCCTGTGGGGCGGCGTCTTCTCCTGGCTCCAGGCCCGGCGCAGGTTCTGCGGTGCGTTCGCGCTTGGCGGCATCGCCAACTTCGGCGAAGGGACGGGGTCACGGCGCGACCGTCGATGACCCGGCCGCTCACCGCGCCGACGTGCTCGCGACGTGGCGCATGACCCGCGATTCGTTCCTGCTCGCGCTCGCGATCACGGTCATCGCGGTGCTGCTGCCGCTGTAGCGGATCCGTCGCGCAGGGCCCGCCCGGAACCGATCGCGCTCGCCGCCCTACAATCGCGCCAACCCATCTCACCGTCCGAGGACTCGTTCCGCATGCCCGTCCCTGTCGTCGAGTTCAGCGATGAGCGCCTGGCCAACGGGCTGCGCCTCGTCGTCGCTGAGGACCATCTCGCACCCGTCGTCGCGGTCAACCTCTGGTACAACGTCGGCTCCAAGCACGAGGTGGCGGGCAAGACCGGCTTCGCCCACCTGTTCGAGCACGTGATGTTCCAGGGATCGGCCAACGTGGCCAAGGCGGAGCACATGGCGCTGGTCCAGGCAGCCGGCGGCACGCTCAACGGCAGCACCTGGCTGGACCGCACCAACTACTTCGAGACGATGCCCTCGCACGAGCTCGAGCTCGCCCTGTGGCTCGAGGCGGACCGGATGGGCACGCTCCCGGTCGCGCTCAGCCAGGAGAACCTGGACAACCAGCGCGAGGTCGTCAAGAACGAGAAGCGCTGGAGCTATGACAACCGCCCGTACGGGAGCTGGAACGAGAAGCTCCAGGGCCACCTGTTCCCGCCGGAGCACCCGTACCACCACTCGACGATCGGGTCGATGGAGGACCTCGACGCCGCCTCGCTCGCCGACGTGACCGCGTTCTTCCGGACCTACTACGCGCCCAACAACGCCGTCCTGTCGGTCGTGGGCGATTGCGAGCGCGGCCAGGTCCGCGCGTGGGCGGAGCGCTACTTCGGGCCCATCCCGGCCAACCCCTCCATCCCGCCGCTGCCCGACATGTCGCTGCCGGCCGTGATCGGCATCGAGCACCGCGAGATCGTCGAGGACAACGTCCCGCTGCCGCGCGTGTACATCGGGTTCCGCGCCCCCGTGTTCGGCGACCGCCGGCTCGATGCGCTCGACCTCGCCTCGCAGCTGCTGGCCGGAGGGAAGGGGAGCCGGCTCCACCGGCGGCTCGTCCGCGAGGACCGGATCGCCCAGGACGTGGCCGCGTTCACGCTGCCGTTCGTCGGCGGCGGCTCGGTCTCGGTCGGCTGGGCCACCGCTCGTCCCGGGGTCGACGTGGCCACCGTCGAGGCCGCCTATCTCGAGGAGCTCGAGCGCCTTGCGACGGAGGTGCCCAGCGATGACGAGCTCGCGCGCGCCAAGGCGCTCACCGAGGCCGACGAGCTGGGCGCGCTGGCGCGGGTCGAGGAGCGGGCGGACCGGCTCTCGATGTACGCGACGCTGTTCGACGACCCGGGCGTCATCAACACCCTCCTGCCGCGCTACCTGAGCGTGACCCCGGAGCAGATCCGGGACGCGGCGCGCGACGTGTTCCGGTCCGACAACCGGGTCGTGCTCACCTACCTGCCGGCGGCGTCGGTCGCGCAGGATGCCGAGGCGGCGGCATGAGCGGGTCGGAGGACATGGGCGGGCAGGTACCTGGTTCCGGGCCGGCCCCGGCGAGCGCGCCGGCCACGGCGACCGGCCCGGCCCCGGCGACGGCGATGCCGCAGATGGTGACCACCCGACCGGTGCCGGGAGCGCCCAGGCCGTACGAGTTCCCCGACACGCATCGCATGATGCTGCCCAACGGGCTTCGCCTGATCGTCACGCCGATGCCCGGCCGGGAGCTCGTGTCCGCATCGCTCGCGCTGCGGGCCGGTGCGTCGGACGAGCCGGACGCACTCGGCGGCGCGACCGTGCTCCAGGCGCGCGCGCTGACCGAGGGCACCGAGGTCCGCGATGCGATCGAGCTCACCGAAGCCGCCGAGCGCCTCGGCGCATCGCTCCACGCCGAGGCCGGCTGGGATGCCACCACGGCCGGGCTGGACGTTCCGGCGACCCGGCTCGAGCCGGCGCTCGAGCTGCTGGTCGAGGTCGTCCGCCGGCCGGCCTTTCCCGTGTCGGAGGTGGAGCGGCTGCGCGACGAGCGGCTGACGGACCTGCTCCAGGCCAGGGCGGATCCACGCCGGCGTGCCGACGAGGCGTACATCGAGACGATCTACGCGGCGGCGAGCCCGTATCACCGGCCCGCGGGCGGGACGGCCGACACCGTGGCCGCGTTGACCGCCGAGGATCTTCGCGGTATCCACCACGCTTCGTTCGCGCCCGATCGGGCGGCGCTCGTCGTCGCCGGCGACATCGACCCCGCCGCGGTCCTCCGGATCGTCGAGGCGCAGCTTGCCGACTGGACCACGGGGCCTGCCACGGCGCGCCGGCCGATCGAGGACGCCGCAGCCGGAACCGGCCGGATCGTGCGCGTCGTCCACCGCCCGGGCTCGGTGCAGACCGAGATCCGGATCGGGCATTCGGGGCTGCCGCGCCGGCATCCCGACTACCACGCGGTCACCGTGATGAGCGCGATCCTGGGCGGGCTGTTCACCTCGCGCCTCAACATGAACCTGCGCGAGGACAAGGGCTACACCTACGGTGCCGGCGCCGGCTTCGACCTGCGACGCGGTCGCGGCCCGTTCACCGCCCGGGCCGCCGTGAACACCGAGGCGACCGTGCCTGCGGTCCGGGAGTTCCTGGTCGAGCTCGACCGAATCCGCGAGGGCGTGGTCACCAACGCCGAGCTCACAGCCGCCCGCGAGTTCCTGGTCGGCGTGTTCCCGCTCCGGTTCGAGACCCCGGGTCCCGTCGCCGGGTCGCTCGCCGGCCTGTTCGTCCACGACCTGCCGGACGATGAGCTCGCCCGGTACCGGGGCGCGATCGAGGCCGTCACCGACGCCGACGTGCTGCGGGTCGCCCGCGAGCACATCCGCCCCGAGGTGGCCGCGATCGTCCTGGTCGGCGACATCGACCAGTTCGGCACCGAGCTCGAGGCAGCCGGGTTCGGCGCGATCGACGTGGTGCGTGACCCGGCCCCGGGCACCGCGGACGAGGCAGCACCCGCCGGTTCGTAGGGCCGTCCCCGGCGACGCCCGGCGGTCGCTGAAACCTTTGCGTCGTCAACCGCCTCGGGAGGGGTGAAGCGGGCCCAGCGAGGGGGCCGCACCACCACCGGAGCGAATACCACATGAAGCTCAACTCCAGGATGATCCGCCCGATCGGCACCTCGGTCGTGGCAGTGTTCCTCGTCGCGGGCGCCGCGTTTGCCACCAGCACGTTCGTCGATGGCAGCCATCATGCGGACACCTTCCCCGCGGCGCTGGACGCATCGGCCGGCGATGACGCGTCGGGCGGGATCGAGACGGAGTCGGCGGAGCCGACCGAGAGCACCGAGGCCGCATCGCAGGATGCGTCGGCAAGCTTCGACAGCGAGTCCGCAGAGCCGAGCGAGACGCCCGAGGCCAGCGAGACGCCCGAAGCCAGCGACGATCACAGCAGCAACGACAGCCAGCAGGCCGGCGCGACCGACAACCATGGCGACGACGCCAGCGAGACCCCCGAGGCCAGCGAGACCCCCGAGGCCAGCGAGACCCCGGAGGCCAGCGACGACCATGACGGTCCGGACGCGAGCTCCAGCCCCGAGGACCATGACGGCTCGGGCGGGGAAGACGGTGGCGGACACGGCTCGGACGGCTGATCCAGTCATCGGTCCCAGCGGGGCACGTGACCTCCTTCGCACGATGGGAGTCGGGCCGGCAGGCGATGATGTCGCCGGACGCCGAGCCGGCTCCCGCCGGGCCGCCCAACCGGGCGCCGGACCCGGACAACGCACTGGAGACCACCGCGACGGACCGGACCTGGACCGCCGAGCCATTCGACGGGACCACCAATGACCGCAGCATCGTCGATGCCGTGCTGGCCGGCGACCGTGACGCCTTTCGCAAGCTCGTCGAGCGCGAAGGGCCCGCGGTCGTCGCGGCCTGCACGCGCGTGCTCGGCGATCGCAGCGAGGCCGAGGACATCGCCCAGGAGGCATTCGTGATCGCGTACCGCTCGCTCGGTTCCTGGCGCGCCGATGGCGCGTTCGGCGCCTGGCTGTCGCGGATCGCGGTCCGCCTGGCCGTCCGTCGTGCTGCGCAGCGCAAGCAGGTCGCCTGGCTCGATCCGCTCGCGGCGGATGCCGATCAGCCCGGCCGTGAGCGTTTCCGGACCAGCAACCCCCAGCACGCCGCGGACCCGGCGCACACCGTGCTGCGATCCGAGCGCGACGCGCGCCTCCGGATGGCGGTCGCCTCGCTCGACGAGCCGTACCGGGAGGTCGTCGCGCTGCGCTTCTTCGCCGAGCGCTCGCTGACCGAGATCGCCGAGGCGACGGGCCGGCCGCTGGGGACCGTCAAGACGCATCTCCATCGCGGGCTCGCCCGCCTCCGCGGTTCCGTCGAGGCAGACGACCGATGACCGAGATGCGTCCGGGCGGCCAGCCGCGCCCGTTCACGCCGGCAGAGCTCGATGGAGCCTCCGGGCTGCACGCCGACGAGATCGCCGGCGACACGCCGATCGCACGCGACCTCGAGCGCCTGGCCGCGGGCACCACCGCCGCTCCGACCCCGGGGTTCGCGGACCGGGTCATGCAGGCCGTGGCCGCCGAACCCGCCCCGGCGCCGGTTCGGCTGGCCGGTCTTGCCGTCCGACGCCGTTCGCTGAGCGCGTTCCTGGTGTCGCTCCGCGATGCATGGCGGGTGACGCACCCACGCCGGGTTCCCGGTTGCGGCACGCGCCCAGGCGATGGCGCTGGTGCTGGTGGTCGCCGCCCTGGCGGCGGGTTCCGGCATGGCCACGGCAGGCGCCCTCGGCCTGCTCGACGGCGACCGTTCGAGCCCCAGCCCGTCGATCGAGCAGCCGGCCGAATCCGGCGAGCCGGCCCCGGACGCGTCCGACACGGCCGAGCCCAGCGAGGACGCCTCGACGAGCCCCGACGCCTCGGAGTCGCCGGAGCCGTCGGAGACCGCGGGCGACGAGTCCGCCGAGCCCGACGCCTCGACCGAGCCGCACGAGACCGCCGACGACAACGGCGGTTCCGGCAGCAAGGCCACGCCGAGGCCGACCGCAACGCCGACGCCGAGCAGCTCCGACCACGAGGACCACACCGAGTCCCCGTCGACGCCCACGCCCAGCCAGACGCCCAAGCCGTCGGACACGCCGCATCCAACCGAGACGCCCGGCGACGGCTGAGCGCGAACCGCCCGTCGGTTCGCGGTCAAACCGCTCGGCCCGCGGTCGGTGGCCGGACGCCCGGCTCCGCCCTCCCGGCCGCCCCGGCCAGCCGCCCGACCCGACCCGGGGTACGCTGGCTCCGTGATCGTCGTCGTTGGAAATCCTGTCTGGCGCGCCGCGGAACCCGCTGGTCCGGCGGGTCGCGCCTGCGACATCGCCGTCGAGGCGGCGCGGCGCGGGACGAGCGTGGAGCTGGTGGGTCGGACCGGCGACGACCCGGCGGGCGACGCACTGCTGCTCGCGCTCGGCCGGGCCGGCGTCGGGCACGTGGCGATGCTCCGCGACCCGTCGCGCGCGACCCCGATCGCCGCGCCGGCGGCGGAGGACGCGGAGGACGAGGACGACGGCGACGACCGATCCCCGGCTGCGGACGGCGCGGGCGCGGAGGGCCTGCCGCGGCTGAACCGGCGACAGGCGACGGACCGACCCTCGACGCCGCGGACGTCTCCCTCGGGCTCGGCTACCTGACCGCCTTCAACGTGCTCGTCGTCGTGGACGGTGTCCCCGAATCGATCCTCCCGGTGGCGGCCGACGCTGCCGACTACGCGGGTGCCCACCTCGTGCTGCTGATCGCCGCAGATGCCGCAGAGCCCGACGGCCCGTCCGCCGGGCTGCCTGCCGCCGCGACCGTGCTCGAGGCGCCGTCCGCGTCCCAGGACAAAGGGTTTGCGACGCTCGTCGGGGCGTATGCCGCAGCCCTCGACGGCGGTGACGCCCCGGGCGCCGCGTTCGCCGCGGCCGCGAAGGACGCCGGCTGGGAGGCGCTCCAGCCGCTCGGGTAGAGCCGCCCGGTCGCTCGAGGAGAGTCGCCGCGCCGCTCCGGCAGGATCGGCCCGCGCACGCGCGCCCGGAGCGATCGATTGGCCCGCGGCGACCCGGGCCTACGCCAGTCCGAGCCCGTCGGTCGCCGGCCCGTTCGCCTCGAGCTCGACCCGATCGACCAGCGCCGCGCCGTCGTTCCGGACGTTGTTGACCAGCATCGGAACCGGGTACGCGTCGAGCGCGATGTCGTCGTCGGGCTCGAGCAGGGCGCGCAGCTCGCCCGGGTCGCGGAGCTCGGGATCGAGCCAGGTCGTCCAGGCATCGGGCGGGATGACGACGGGCATCCGGTTGTGGATCGCGGCCATGAACTCGTTGGGCCGAGAGGTGACGATCGTGAACGTCCGGTGCCACTCGCCGCTCTCCGGGTCCTGGCGGCCGGTCCACAGCCCGGCCAGCGCCAGCGGCAGGTCCCTCGGATCACGGATCAGCATCGGCTGGCGCTTCGATCCCCGTCGCAGCCACTCGTAGAAGCCATCGACCGGGACCAGGCAGCGCCGTCGGCGGAAGGCATCGCGGAACAGCGGGCTGGTCGCGAGGGTCTCGGCCCGCGCGTTGAACGTACGGGCCGCGATCCGCGGGTCGTCCGCCCAGTTGGGGATGAGGCCCCAGCCGTAGCGCCGCACCGCGCGATGGTCGTCGCGCTGGACGACCACCGACGCCTCGGTCGTCGGCGCGACGTTGAAGTGCTCGCCGGGATCGCCGGCCAGGTCCTCGGCATCGAAGATCCGGGCGATCTCGGAGGTGGGCCGCTGCTGCGTGAACCGTCCGCACATGATGGCGGCAGTCTACGGGACCCTGTCGCCGTCCTCCCGCACCACGCCGGGCATGCCGCCTCATGTACGCTCCCGCCGTGACAGAACGCCAGGACATCGACCTCAGCGCCACCCTCGCCCACGACGGCCCGCTGCCGCGCGAGGCTGCGCTGGCCGCCCTCGACCGCGCGGCGGAGCTGCTCCAGAGCTCGGACTTCGTCGACGCCGCCAGGCTGTACCAGCGCGTGATCGGCTTCAACGACCCCGCCATCACCGCGGCCGCGCTGCTGGGCCTGGGCGAGGCATGGAACCGGCTCGACGACGAAGGCAAGGCCATGGCGACGTGGGAGGAGGTCACCAGGCTCCCGGAGACGCCTTCGACGTACCTGGCATGGCGCAACATCGCCGCCGCCAGGGTGCGCGCCGACAACCTCCGCGGCGCGCTCGCCGCCTATCGCGAGGCGGACCGGCGGGCGCCGTCAGCGGACCGGCCCGAGATCGCGTCACGGCTCGGCTGGCTGTCGAAGGAGCTGGGCGACAAGGGGGCGGCCGGCCGGTACTTCGCGCGCTCGCGCGGCGACACCGGGATCTCGGTCACGGTCGCGCTGATCGCGTTCACCACGATCGTGTCGCTCATCGTCGACTTCGCCGGACCCGATGGCGACGCGCTGGGCAACCTGCTGGCGATGGACAAGGTCGCCCTTGCGCAGGGCGAGATCTGGCGGCTGTGGACGGTCACGCTGGTCCACGCGCCGCTCACGGTCATGCCGTTCCACCTGCTGTTCAACATGTACGCGCTGTGGATCGCCGGGCCGTTCGTCGAGCGCCTGTACGGCCGATGGCGCTTCCTCGTGTTCTACCTGGTGTTCGCGGCGGGCGGCTCGCTGCTCACCTTCGCCCTGTCGACGGGTCCCGGCAGCCGCTACGGCGTCGGCGCATCGGGCGCGATCTTCGGCCTGTTCGGGCTCCTGTTCGTCGCCCAGCGCGTCCACCGCCCGGTGCTCGACAGCCGCAGCCGCGCCTTCCTCGGCCAGCTCGGTGCCCTGGTGGCGCTCAACCTCGTGTTCGGGTTCGTGGTCCAGGGCATCGACAACATGGCCCACATCGGAGGGCTCATCTCCGGCGCCTGGCTCGGGCTGCTGCTGCCACCGACCCACATCCCGATCCTGAGCTCGCTGTGGATGCGCCCCGGCCGGCTGAGCGGCACGATGGAGCCGGCCTTCGGAACGGGCGGCACGCAGCTGCTGCGGGTGGCGGGGATCGTCGCGCTGCTGGGCCTGTTCGCCGTGCTGTGGGTCATCGGCAGCACCGCCTGGACCTGACGATCGATGTTCGGGATGCTGACCGGCGGGCTGCCGAGGATCACCGCGGACGGGGTCGACCTGGACGCGCTCGAGGATGAGGTCGCCGCGGGAACGGCCACCCGCGAGGCGCTGTCCGCGGCGACGGACCGGCTTGTCGCCGAGCTCGTCGGGGCGCAGGTGGAGGCGGGCCTCGAGCTGGTCACCGACGGCCAGGTCCGCTGGCGTGATCTCGCGGGTGCGGTGCTCGCGGCGATCTCGGCTGTCGGCGGTGACTCACCCGATGCGTCGCCGGCCGTGGCCGCCGCCGCCGACTCGCTCGCGCCCGCCGACTCGCCCGCTGCGTCGCCGGCCGCGCTGCTGACCGACGCCTGGCGATCGACCGCGGCGCTCACGGACCATCCGGTTGCCCAGGCCATTCCGGGCCCGTACACGCTGGGCCGGCGTGCCGGCAGCGGTTCGGCCGCCGCCCGCCGATCCCGCACCCTGGAGCTCGCGGCGACCCTGGGCGATGCGCTGCGCGCCCTGGCCGATGCCGGCTGCCCCGTCGTCGTCGTCGAGGAGCCCGACGCCGTGCGGATCGGGACGAACGCGGGCGAGCGACGACTGTTCGCCGACGCGCAGGTCCGGCTCCTGGAACCCGTCCCGGAACTCCACGCGATGCTCGCGATCCCGGGCGGATCGGCCGCCGACGCGGGCGCCGAGGCGATCTTCGCCGCGCCCTACCACTCGCACCTGTTCGACCTGATCGCGGGCCCCGACGACTGGGTCCTCGTGCGCGCCGCGCCGCCCGAACGCGGCATCGTGTGCGCGGCGCTGCGCGCGGGTCCCACCGCCACCGATGACCAGGCGCCGGTGCTCGTGTGGGCGGCCAACTACGCGGCGTCGACGGGTCTGCGCGGGCTCCGGCGGGTCGGGCTGGCCAACGCGACGCCGCTGCGCACCGTGACCCGCGACGAGGCGCTCGCGGCCATCCGGGCGCTGGGGCGTGCCGCGAACCTGGCGGCGATGACGCCCGAGGACGCGATCGCCGCCGGCCTCGACGCACGCACCTTCGGCAACCGTCGGACGCCCCGGCCCGCCGTGCGGCGGCGTCCGGGATCCGCCTCGACGTAGGGCGGGGGAGCGCCCGCCCCGTACAGCGGATCGAGCGCCGCAGGGGGTTGCGCCCAAGCCCCCGTGGTGCCACGATCCGGGTTTCCGCGAGCGCGGGATGTCGGCCGCGGACGGGCCGGACGCATCAGCTACGGGACCGGGGGCCTGTCGAGGGAGGTCCTCGCATGCCGCTATCGAGACGCCGGTTCCTGTACGGATCCGCAGCCGCCGGTGCGGCCGTGTTCCTGTCGACGTTCGTCGACGGCAGGCGGGTCGTTCGTGCCATCCCGATCGAGGGCGGAACGCTCGCGCCGGGCGACATCCCCAGGTTCAGCGCCCCGATGCTGATCCCGCCGGTCATGCCCCGCGCCGGCACCAGGAAGATGCGGGGCGGCAAGAACGCGGACTACTACGAGATCTCGGTCCGCCAGTTCATTCAGCAGATCCTGCCTGCCAGCTTGCCCGGCACCACGGTGTGGGGCTACGGCCCGGTTCGGGGCGCGACGAAGCGCGCCGTCCTCCTCCACAACGCGCCGTCGCTCACGATCGAGGCACGCTGGGAGCGCCCGGTCCAGGTTCGATGGATCAACGACCTGGTCGACCAGAACGGGAACTTCCTGCCGCACCTCCTGCCTGTCGACCCCACCCTCCACTGGGCGAACCCGCCCGGCGGCCCTGGGGGGCGTGACACCCGGCCCACCTTCACCTCCACGCCTGAGGCGTACACCGGTCCCGTCCCGCTGGTGACCCACGTCCATGGTGCCGTCGGCGTCGGCGATGAGAGCGATGGCTACCCGGAGGCCTGGTACCTGCCGGCCGCCCTGGACATTCCCGAAGGCTATGCCACCGAGGGCACCTGGTACGACTTCTTCAAGGGCAAGGCGGCCGCGGGCTTCGGCGCGACCTGGGGCCCCGGGTTCGCCACGTTCCAGTATCCGAACCTCGATCGCGCCTCGACCAACTGGTACCACGACCATGCGCTGGGCATGACCCGGCTCAACGTCTACGCAGGGCCTGCCGGCTTCTACCTGATCCGCGGCGGCCCCGACGACGCCGTCCTCGACAGCCGGTCTGGCGCGGCCGCGATCCTGCCCGGTCCGGCGCCGAAGGCGAACGACACGTTCCCATCGAACAAGACCTACTACGAGATCCCGATCGCCGTCCAGGACCGCTCGTTCAACGCCGACGGCTCGTTGTTCTACCCGCGCACCCGGGAGCTGTTCGACGGCATCGTCGGCGACTACATCCCGGACGGCGAGTTCTCGCCGATCTGGAACCCGGAGTTCTTCGGCAACACCATGATGGTCAACGGGAACACGTGGCCCTTCCAGGTTGTCGAGCAGCGGCGCTATCGACTCCGCTTCCTCAACGGCTGCCAGTCGCGGTTCCTGATCCTCGACTTCAGCGACATCCCGGGCGTCGAAGCCTGGCAGATCGGGAACGAGGGCGGCTTCCTGGCGGCGCCGGTGAACCTCACGGCCGACCACGGCGGCTGGCTCCTCATGGGCCTGGCCGAGCGGGCCGACGTCATCGTCGACTTCACGAACGTGCCCGTGGGCAACCACGTGCTTCGCAACGTCGGGCCGGACGAGCCCTTCGGCGGCGGGGTCCCGGGCGTCGACTTCGACCCGGCCGACCCCGGCTCCACGGGCCAGGTCATGGAATTCCGGGTCGTCCCGGCGGTGACCGCCGACCCGACCACCCCGCCGATGTACCTCCAGCTCCCGTCGATCGCCCCGCTGCCGGCACCGGTCCGAACCCGTCCGCTGGCCCTCCTCGAGAAGGCGGCCGAGGGTCGCGACGCCGAGGGCAACGAGGTCGAGGGCCCCGAGGCGGCGCTGCTCGGGACGGTCGAGTCCGGCACTCCGGTCGAGCACCTGTGGATGGAACCGGTGACGGAGAGTCCGGGCATCGGCGACACCGAGGTCTGGGAGTTCTTCAACACCACCGCGGATGCCCACCCGATGCACGTCCACGAGGTCGTGTTCGAGGTCGTCAACCGGGAGGCCCTCGCCATGGACGGCGACGATGTGCTGCTGCCGGTCCACCCGACCGGCATCGTGACGCCGCCGGAGCCCTGGGAGACCGGCTTCAAGGACACCGTCATCGCCTACCCGGGGCAGGTGACGCAGGGTGAAGGCCACCTTCGCGACCGCCGGCCAGTACGTCTGGCACTGCCACATCGTCGAGCACGAGGACAACGAGATGATGCGGCCCTACCGGATCGGTCCCGTGCAGCCGGGGCAGCCCGGCACCTGACACCCCGTTGCGTCCCCAACCGCCGCGCCGCCCGCTGCCGCGCCGTCGCGAGCCGCCGCGCAGCCCGGCCTGCGCCGCCGCGCCGCACCGCCCCCGAATAGCCCTCGTGACTCACGCGGCGAGTCAGATCCGGCCCCCACCTGGGGCGCCGGTGCCCGAAGCGCGCGAAATCGCCTCGAGCCGCCAGCCGGGAGGCTCCAACGATGCGCGGCGTGAGTCATCAGCGACGAGGTGGCACGCTGCGACCGCCTGACCGCTCGGTGCAGCGTGTCCTGGCCCTCGGCGACTGCTGCCTCAGC
>CAWIFB010000009.1:0-113687 GCA_963835335.1 uncultured Chloroflexia bacterium
CCGCCAGCCGAGGTCCGGGGCGACGAAGCGCAGGATGCTCTCGATCGCGTGGGCGTTGTACTCGACGCCCAGCTGGTTGGGCACGGTCAGGAGCAGCGTGTCGGCGGCCTGGATCGCGGTGTCGTCGGCGAGCTGCTTGACCAGGGCATCGGGCTCGGCGGCGTAGGAGCGACCGAAGATCGCCTTCGTCTGGGCGTCGATGTAGCCGACCTTGTCCGACTCGTCGCCCCCTCGGCCGAAGTAGGCGCGGTCGCGGTCGTCGACCAGCGCGAAGATGCTGCGGCTCACTGACACCCGCGGTTCGCGCAGGTGCCCGGCCGCCGTCCAGGCCTCGCGGAACAGGCGGATCTGCTCGGCCTGGAGCTCGTGGAACGGCATGCCGGCGTCTTCGGTCAGGAGCGTGGACGACATGAGGTTCATGCCCTGCTGCGCGGTCCACTGGGCGGTCGCCCGCGTGCCGGCGCCCCACCAGATGCGCTCGCGCAGGCCGGGCGAGTGCGGCTCCGGCCGGAGCAGGCCCGGTGGGTTGGGAAACATCGGGCTGGGGTTGGGCTGGGCGAACCCGGCGCCGGTCAGGGCCTCGAGGAAGACCCGGGTGTGGTCGCGGGCCATGTCGGCATCGGTCCTCCCCTCCTCCGGCACGTAGCCGAAGTGGCGGAACCCGTCGATGACCTGCTCCGGCGAGCCGCGGCTGATGCCCAGCTGGAGGCGGCCACCGGCGATGAGGTCCGCGGCGCCGGCGTCCTCGACCATGTACAGCGGGTTCTCGTAGCGCATGTCGATGACGGCGGTGCCGATCTCGATCCGCTTGGTGCGCGCCCCGATCGCCGCCAGCAGCGGGAACGGCGACGCCAGCTGCGGGGCGAAGTGGTGGACCCGGAAGTACGCGCCGTCGCCACCCAGTGCCTCGACGGCCTCGGCAAGCTCGATTGACTGGATGAGCGAGTCGGAGGCCGACCGCACCTGCGAATACGGCGACGCGGACCAATGCCCGAACGAGAGGAACCCGATGTTCTTCACTCGCGGAGTCTAAAGGCGCTGAACGCCGGGGCGCGCGCTGGGTTCATCCTGCCCTGCGGTGGAGAGCGCTCGTGCCCGCTACCAGCGATCGACGGCCTCCACCAGGGCATCGACGTCATCGGTCGTCCGCGCCAGCACGATCGCCCCGTCCGCGCCGGCCGCCCGCCATCGCTCCCAGGTCTCGCGCGGGGCGGCGAACCACGGCGTATCGCGAAAACGCTCGTCACCGAGCCAGTCGCCCTGGAAACCGACGAGCAGCGTCTGGTCCTGCCGCCGACGGCCGCTCGCCTCGAGCGACTCGAGGTACAGCGGGAGGTTCTGCTCGAAGTTCGCGTCGAACGCGGTCCACCCGTCACCGATCCGACCCGCGAGGCGGGCCCCGGCCGGTGTCTCGCCACCGAGGATGATGGGCGGCGGTGGATGCGGGACCGGGTGGGCGTACGCCTCCCTCAGCGAATAGAACTCGCCATCGACGGTGACCGGGCCGCCGGTCCACAGCGCGCGCATCACCGCGACCGCCTCTTCCAGCCGACGGACCCGCTCCGGTGGACCCGGGAAGGGCATCCCGTAGGCGGCGTGCTCCTTCGGCGCGCCGCCGATGCCGATGCCCAGGAGGAGCCGGCCGCCGCTGGCCAGCTGGAGCGTGGACGCCATCCGCGCGACCAGCGCCGGATGCCGGTTCATCACGTTGAGCACAAATGGGGCGACCGTGACCTGCGACGTCCGGGCGGCGGCCATGGCGAGGATCGTCCAGCTCTCGACGACGGGGACCGTCAGGTCGCCCCGACCCATGAAGTGGTCCCAGCACCACAGGCCGGCGTAGCCGGCGGCGTCGAGCCGGCTGGCGCTCTCGAGCCACCACGCCGGCTCGGCCCGGATCGACCGGAGGCAGACGCCGATCGGCAACCGGCGCTCCTGGGCGGCCCGCGGCGCGTTCACCGGCTCGGACCCGGGCGAACCTGGTGCGGTCATGGTCGGGTTCGCTCCATCAGGTTCAGCGAGGAGGCCGAATTGTACGGGAACCTGGGCGGCGACAGCCGTGACACCGACAGCCGTGACCGGCTCCGCGGAGGCGGGGCTCCAGGGCCGGGACGAGCCCGGTTCGGTCGTGCCGCGGCGCGTCGTCGGTTCGCCCTGTCACGCCGATCCCGGACGGCCCGTGTATCGTCCGGGCATGATCGACCAGCTGTCGGACGCGGCGCTCGAGCTCCTGGCGTCAGACGCCGTGGCGACGGTCGCGACCCTCGACCCCGATGGGTCGCCCCACCTGAGCGTCGCCTGGGTGGGCATCGAGGACGGCGAGATCGTGATCGGCACCCTCTCGGATCAGCGCAAGCTGCAGAACCTGCGCCGCGACCCGCGGATCGCGGTGACCGTGCAGTCGAAGCGCATCAACGAGTGGGGTCTGCGCGAGTACCTCGTCATCAACGGGAGCGCGCGGATCACCGAGGGCGGGGCCGCCGAGCTCCTGCAGCGGCTGGCACGGACGTACCTCGGCCCCGACGTGCGCTTCCCCGCCATGCCCGATCCGCCGGCAGGCTATGTGACCCGGATCCGGGTCGAGCGCATCACCGGCATCGGTCCCTGGCGGAGGGGCGGCTGAGGCCTGCAGCACTGGCGGGCACGCAGCCAAGGAGGTATTCGTGAAGCTTCTCCTCACGTCCGGCGGCGTCACGAACGCGAGCATTCGTGATGCGCTGATCGGCCTGCTGGGCAAGCCGATCCGCGACTCCACGGCGCTGTGCATCCCGACGGCACAATGGGGCCACCCGAAGTGCGGCCCGACCTCGGCGCGGGGCTTCGTCAGCGGGCTGGCCCCGTGGGGTGGCCTCACCTCCCTGGGCTGGAGGTCGCTGGGCCTCCTCGAGCTGTCCGCCCTGCCCACGATCGGCGCGGAGCGCTGGATCCCGTGGGTCCGGGAGGCCGACGCCCTGCTCGTGGACGGTGGCGACGCAACGTATCTGTGCCACTGGATGCGGGCGTCAGGGCTTGCGGATCTCCTGCCTTCGCTGCCCGACACGACCTGGGTGGGGGTGAGCGCCGGGAGCATGGTGATGACCCCGCGGATCGGCGACCTCTTCGTCCAGTGGCCGGCGGCACCGGACGACCGAACTCTGGGGATCGTCGACTTTGCGATCTTCCCGCACCTGGACGTGTTCCCGACGAACACACTCCCGGAGGCAGAGCGCTGGGCGGCCGGCATCGGTGGCCCGGCGTACGCCATCGACGACCAGACCGCCATCCGGGTGGTCGGCGTCAGCATCGACGTCGTCTCCGAGGGGACCTGGAAGCTGCTCGGTTCCTAGTGCCTCATGCCGCAATGCTCGGCACGCACACTCGTGTGACGATGCCGGCCTTCACCGGTCTCTGAGGCGGGCGCCAGGCCGGAAGTCGCCAGCGAGCCAGCGCACAAAGAAGCGGGCGTGCCGAACGTACGTGTCGATCGCTGATTGACGCAGCTGCGAAAGACCGGCCGCAATTCGGAATATTGACCTGTTTGGCACCTGACCAGGCCCATACCCATTAGAACGGCCGCGCTGCAGCCGTGTGGGATGGAAGGAGACCAGTCGTGCCCAACAGACTACCCATCAGCAGCGGCTTCCCATCCGTCGGTCTTAGCCGGCTTCTACCGTTCGCCCTGGCGTTGCTCGTCCTACTGCCGGGCGGAGTCGCCGCCAGATCGTTCAGCCCCTGGGGTCTCGCGATACCGGAATCGGGCGTCAACACGACGGCCGCGGAAGGGTGTCCGATCGAGTCACCTGATGGCCTCAGCCTCTATATCGCCTCGAACCGCGCCGGTGGGACCGCTGATCCCGACCCGAACGACATCTGGACGTTCCATCGTGATTCGATCGACGACGCGTGGGGCGCGGCCGAGAATCTGGGCGAACCCGTGAACTCGAGCTTTGCCGACTACTGCCCGACTCCGCTCAGGGGCAAGTACCTGCTCTTTGTTTCCACACGTCCCGGCGGCTGCGGTGGTGGCGACATCTACCTCGGCCGCAACAATCCAGCGCACGGCTGGTCCGTGCAACACCTCGGCTGCGCCGCTGACGGCTCAGGGCCGAACTTCCCGGGCAGCGAGTTCGGTCCGTCGCTCGTCGAGACCGCCCAGGGCACCTTCCTGTACTTCTCCAGCGACGGCTTCGACGTCGGAGGGGATCAGGACATCTACGTCAGTCGACGCGGTTCCGACGGGAGCTTCGGCGCACCGACGGTCGTAGCGGAGCTCAGCACGCCGGCCCACGATTTCATGCCCAACGTCCGCAAGGACGGCCTCGAGATCGTCTTCAACTCGAATCGCGGTGGCGTGGGTTCGTTCGGCGGACAGGACATCTACACCTCGACGCGGGCGAGCACGGCCAGCCCATGGTCGCCTCCAGTCAACCTCGGGCCGAACGTGAACACCGCCGGAAACGAGACCAGATCTTCCCTGTCGTGGGACGGGCGACGGCTGCATTTTGGGCGAGACGGCGACATCTTCGTCGCGTCGCGTTGATGCAGATCGAATAGCTCGTTCCACATCCGAAACCGGGACCAGGCCGGGCTGGAACGACGGGCTGCTTCCTTCGATACGATCCGGAGATCTCAGCCGGAGTCGTCGAATCCCGCAGGCCAGGCGCGGACACCTCGCCCGAGGTGTCCGCGCCGTTTCGCGTTCCGGCTAATGGATCCGTCTCAACGCAAGGGATATCGGCCGCTCGCTGCGAGCGGGCGTTGTTTCAGGTGTTCAGCGTGGCCTTCCACTGGTCGAGGCGCTGCTGGATGAGGGCCGAACGGGCCCCGGGATCATCGCCGTCGAGAACGGCCAGATCGTCGGGGTCGGCGCGCAGGTAGATGCCGGACGTCCTGGCGTGGAAGGCGTTGGCACCGTATGAGCGGGTCAGGTAGTAGCCGTTGGCACGATCGACGGACTCGAGCTTGATCTCGCCCGTCCCTTCGATCTCCGGAGCGTCCGGGTGGCGCGGACGCTCGCCGCGGAAGAAGTAGAAGATGCCGGAGGGATCCACCCGTTCCTTCGACGCCTCGCTCCAGTAGCGCGCGGATAACGTGCCATCCGCATCCCACGAGCGCCCGTTGATCTCGAGGGCTCCCGCTCGGTCTCGCGTGATGTTCAGCAACGAGACGGCCGATGGTTCGAGCTCGGTTCGCGCCGTGAGCGACAGCTGCCACCACTGACCCTCGAGCCGACTGAGGCGGCCTTCAGCATCGATCGCCTTCCGGAGCTGCTGATTGATGTGGCGGACGATGACCGGGGTCGTATCCGGGTCGTAGCGGATCGAGGTCATGCCCAGGAGGTCCGTCGGCAGCTTCGCGCCCCGCGCGTGGAGGATGAACGTCCGTCGCATGCCGAGGGCGCCGCCGAACAACCCAGCCTCGAAGACGACGTTGTCCCGTGGTGCCGCCTGCCCCCCTCCCGCATCCGGCGCCGCGCCCTTCGACGTCCAGTCGTCCTGGCCGAACACGAACACCGCGAAGTCCACCACGCGGGTGAGCTCGACGAGCCGATCGAGGGTGGAGACGCCGGGATTGAACACGTTGGTCCAGGAGTCGACGTCGGCGATCTCGTCCAGTCCACGGGCAATCGCGGTCAGCAGCTTTGACTGCTGGGTGGACGACCCCAGGAAGACCCGCGGCTTCATGGTCACAGCGTAGCGTCGCTGGACAACGGGCGACGCGTCGCTGAAACGCTGGAGGTCGCCGCTTCGTTGACGTCCGGGTCTCCTCCATACACAGTGGCCTCGAAGGAGGAGCCGATGGCCGACACGCCGCGGGCGTTCTACGAAGCCGACAGCCTCAGCACCGAGATCTACGACGTCCGAGCGGAGGCCGTCATCGCGGGCAGCCCGGTGGATGGCGACGTGGCCTTCTACCGCGGCCTGGCCGGCGAGACGGGTGGCCCGGTGCTGGACGTGGGCTGCGGCACCGGCCGCGTGGCGGTGCCACTGGGAGCCGATGGTCACGACGTGGTCGGCGTCGACCTCTCGGCGCCGATGCTCCGGATTGCCGAGCAACGCAGGCGGGCGTTGGCGAGCGACGTCGCGGCGCGCCTCTCGTTCGTCCAGGCGGACATGCGGACTCTCGATGTTGGACGGCAGTTCCCGCTGGTCGTCACGCCTTCCCGCGTGTTCCAGTTCTTGCTCACGTCGGAGGCACAGCGCGAGGCGCTCCTCGCCCTGCGCGCACACCTGCGACCCGAGGGGCTGCTGGTCCTCGACCTGTTCGATCCGCTGCTCGACTTCGTCGTTCCCGGCGCGCAGTTCCCGCCCCGCCGAGGCGAGGTGATCCACCCCGTGACCGGCAATCGGGTCGCGTGGGAGGTCACCGGCCGCAGCCCGGATCCGGCCCGCCAGCTCATCAACGAGGAGTGGACGACCTGGGAGATCGGGCCGGCCGGTGACGTGGTTCGAACCGACGTCGAGCGGCTGACCCTGCGCTGGTCGCTCCGCTCAGAGCTGCGGCTGCTGTTCGAGCTCGTCGGCCTCGATGTCGTGGCAGAGTACGGCGACTTCCTGGGCGGGCCTCCGGCCTACGGCCGCGAGCAGGTCTGGGTGCTGCGACGGGCCAGTTCCGCGCAGGGAGTTGAGTGCGAGCACCGTCGGAGCCGCCGCATTGCGAGGGCGACAGCTCGACAGTCGCCGAACGCCAGAGGAAGGAACGGGGCTGGTGACGCCTGACGGCTGAGGTAGAGTGGGCGCGCGTCCACACCGGAGAGAGGCAGGAGGAGGAGGCGCGCCATGCTCGCACCCAGGCGATCTCTCGCGACGAGAACCGGCCCGGTTCTGGGCGACTCGCGGCGTGGCCGTGACCATCGTCATCAGCCGACGGGTGCGGCGGGGCGACCACGACGACAGCGCCGAGCACACCTACGGCGGCGCCCCCGGCCGGCGAGACACCGGCCCAGACAACCGCGACCAGCGCCTTCCCCGAGAGCCCTCTCGCGGCGGACGACGCTGGCCCCCTCGCCCTCCTTGAGTGGAGTGGCTACGAGATCCCGGACTTCACGAACGCGTTCACGTCCAAGTTCCCGGACGTCAAACTCGACTTCCAGTTCGCAGATGGTGGAGCGTCGTTCTTCTCCAAGGTGAAGACTGGGTCCGCGGTCGTCGACATCGCCCACCGTGCTCGAACTGGACCCAAACATGGGTGGACAACGACATGATCGCCCCCATCGACACCAGCCGGCTTGCCAACTGGGATCAACTCGATCCGACGATGCGTGACCTCGGCAAGGTCGGCGACCAGGTCTATTTCATTCCCTGGGACTGGGGTTTTGACTCCATGATCGTGAACACAGACACGGTCAAGGCTGCGGACATCCCGACCAACTGGAAGGACCTCTGGGACCCGAAGTATGCAGGTCGTATTGCGCTCGAAGACTACGCCGGGGGCACGGGGGCGCTGGCTGCTGCCGCCTGTGCGCTCCCGACCGCGGACCGCGCCAAGGCCGATCTCCGACGTCAAGCACGAGACGGCGATCGAGCTCAAGAAAACGTCAAGACACTGGGGCGGTGTCGGTCCTCCAGGGCAGGTCGAGCGGTGGACCGAGATGGAGGCAGGAACGACACCTACTGAACGTACTCAAGGCCGGCGTGCCGCGACCTACATCGAGCCGGCGGAGGCCGGGCTGGGTGGGTCTGCGGTTTCGTGGTGCCGAAGACGACGAAGAACTACGACCTCGCGCTTGCCTACATCGATGCCGCCATCTCCAAGGAGACAGGCGCCCAACTCATCGATCAGTACTTTCTCGGACACTCCAACGTCGAGGCGCTTGCGCTCGCCGACCCCGCTACCGTCAAGGTCCTTCAGCTCGACCAGCTTGACGTCCGCGGGCGCACCCGCTTCGCGCTGCCGCTGAGCGACGCGCAGCGCGAGGCTTTTAGCCGGCTGTGGGCCGAGGTGCTCGCCGCCAACTAGCGAGCTCACTCGGTCCCGGAACTCACCGATGACAGGTCAATCGACACCCGAGACCGGCCGTGGGGATCCACTCGGCGGTCGCCGCTTCGGCGGGCTGCTCGCTGCTGGACCCAGGGCCTGGCTCGGCGTCATCTTTGTGCTGCCGGTACTCGTGCTCCTGGCTTGGAGCTTCCAGCCCCCCGGGATGGGAACCGATCTCGACAAGCCGTGGACGCTCGAGGCCTGGGTCAGGAATCTCTCCACAGCGAGCAACTGGGTCCTGCTGGGGAGGACGATCCTGATCGCGTTCTCCGTCGCGGCCTTCGCGGTTCTGTTGGCATATCCGATCGCCTATGTCTTGGCGCGCGTCGCCGGGAGGCGGCGCTATCTGCTGCTGACCGTGATCCTGCTTCCCTCGCTGGTCAGCTACCTGCTGCGTCTGTTCGCATGGCGAATGATTCTGGGCACGAACGGCGTCCTCAACTCATTTCTCGTCGGCCTCGGCCTCGTCGACAAGCCACTCGACTTCCTGCTCTACAACCAAGTCGCCGTGGTTATCGTTCTGACGTACGTTTGGGCTCCATGGGCGGCCCTGCCGATCTTTGTCCGCCTCGAACAGCTTGACGCGTCGCTCCTCGAAGCCGCAGACGATGTGGGCGCCGGTCCGTGGCGCACATTTGTACGGGTGACCCTGCCGCTTTCCCTGCCCGGCATCTTCGCTGCCTTCTTCTTTGTCTTCATTCCCACGCTCGGAGACTTCGCGACCGCCAGCTACGTCGGTGGTTCCACTGGCCAGATGTTCGGGAACGTGATCCAGCAGTTCCTCCAAGGGCCTGACTTTCCATCGGGCGCCGTCCTGTCGCTTCTCCTGCTCGGGGTGGCCTTGGCCGCAAGGGCGTTCGCGTTCCGCACCCTTCGAATCCGGGAGGTGAGCGGACGTCCGGATCTGACGCCGCCCCCGGCCGCTTCCGACGCACCGCCATGTGGGCCTACTTCGTCTTCTACGCCGCCGCCCTCTTCTTCCCGCTCTCCCTGCTCGCGATCTTCTCGTTCAATGACTCGCCCGCACTCGCCCTGCCGTGGAGGGGCTTCACCTTGCACTGGTACGAGAAGATCCTGGAGACGCCGGAGCTGATGGCGTCGGTACAGGTGAGCCTGGCGGTCGCGACGATCAGCTCCGTCCTGGCGGTCGGGCTCGGGAGCATGATCGCGATCGCCGCGATGCGCTACCGATTCCGGGGCGCATCGTTCTCTCGCTGGTGTCGATCACGCCGCTCGTGATCCCAACCTGGCGCTCGCGGTAGCCCTTCTGGTCACGTTTGTCGCCCTTGGCGTGAAACTCTCGAGCCTGACGATTGTCGCCGGTCACACCACGGTGGCCATCCCGTATGCCGTCATCATCTGGCGTCGCGTCTGGCCGGCTTCGATCCGAGCCTCGAGGAGGCCGCCCTCACCTCGGTGCCTCGCGGCTCCGCGTCCTTCGGCGCATCTATCTCCCACTTTCCGCGCCGGCCATCGGTGGCGCCCTCGTCACCACGTTCATCCTGAGCTTTGACGAGTTCTACATCGCGTTCTTCCTGTCGGGCAGCGACCAGACCCTCCCGGTCTACTTCTTCTCGGGCCTTCGGCGGCCGCAACTGCTGCCGCCGACAATCGCCCTCTCGACGATCATCATGATGCTCACGATCATTGTCGTCGCCGGCGCCGAGCTTTACCGGCTGCGGGCCGCTCCCGCTAGGCCGTGGCGGCCACCACCCGGAGTGATGCATGACCTCTCCTCAGGCAGCCGACGCGGCCGTCGTCATCGAGCGGGTCTCCAAGTCCTATGACGAGGTGCCCGCGGTCATCGACATCTCGCTCGAGATCGGGCGTGGGGAGTTCTTCACCCTCCTTGGGCCGTCCGGGTGCGGCAAGACGACGACCCTGCGGATGATCGCCGGCTTCATCGTGCCGGACGCGGGTCGGATCCTGATCGACGGGCGCGACGTCACGAGGGTGCCACCGAATCGCCGTCCCTCGAACATGGTCTTCCAGCAGTACGCGCTGTTTCCCCACCTCTCCGTCTGGGAGAACGTCGCGTTCGGACCGGTCGAGGCGCGGATGCGCCGCCAGGAGATCAGCACCCGTGTCGAGGAGATGCTCGAGCTGGTCCAGCTCAGGGCGATGGCGGGCCGAAAGCCGAGCCAGCTGTCGGGCGGCCAGCAACAGCGAGTAGCCCTTGCGCGGGCACTCGTGAATCGTCCGGCCGTCCTCCTCCTCGACGAGCCCCTGGGGGCTCTCGATCTCAAGATGCGCAAGACGATGCAATTCGAACTGAAGCGGATCCAGCGTGAGGTCGGGATCACATTCGTCTACGTCACTCACGACCAGGACGAAGCGCTCACCATGTCGGACCGGATCGCCGTCATGAACCGCGGCGTCGTCGAGCAGGCGGGCACGCCCCGCGACGTGTACGACGCTCCGCGGACGCTGTTCGTCGCGGGCTTCATCGGTGACGCCAACATTCTGGCCGGGCGCGTCGCCGCGTCCGACGACAACCGGGTGGCGATCTGCCTGCCGTCCGGGGCCGTCGTTCGCGCGCGCGCCGCCGATCGGCTCCGCCTTGAGGACGATGCCATCGCTGTCGTGCGGCCCGAACACATCCGGCTCACCCCCCTCGAGGACAACAACGGGGGGGTCGAGGGCATTCTCACCGAGATCGTCTTCCAGGGGTCCGCGATCCGCGCCGTCTCGAGGTCCCGGACGGGCCGCGGATCGTAGCGACGCTTCCGCCCGGCGGGCACATCCCAGTCGCGGTCGGCGAGCGTGCGGCCGCGACATGGACCGCTGGAGCGCCGTCGCCTTCGACGCCTCGGAGGCGGCCGACCTCGCAGCTGCGTCTGGGGCGTCGAGCGTCGTCCTGGGCGCGCGCATTCGTCGTCGGCGTCGGAGCGGTCTGAGCGCTCGGTAGCTCGGCGTGCCGGTTCCGACGGGCTGCGGCCCGCTCGTGCGCCGAGCCAGTTGGCAAGCTCGCGTCGCTCCATATGATCTATGTCGTCCTGGAAGTCGAGATCGAGGAGTTGAGCATGGATCGCGAACCGGCAGGGTCCGGCGAGGCCGTCCTCGTCCGATCGGGGCGAACGTACCACGGCCGGCAGGGGCTCACCTACGGCGAGGGCGTGTTCGCGGAGAACACGGGGGCACGAGGGCTCTGCCTGCACGTGCTGCGCATCCCGCCGGGCGGACGCGCCAAGGCCCATCTCCACGCTAGCACGAGACGGCGATCTATCTCATCGACGGGGCGGTGTCGGTCCTCCACGGGCAGGGCCTCGAGCGGCGGACCGAGATGGAGGCCGGCGACTACCTCTACATCCCGGCCGATTGCCCCCACGTACCGGTCAATACGGGGAGCATCGAGGCGTTCGCCGTGCTCGCGAGGACCGATCCGAACGAACAGGAGAGCGTGGTCCTCCTCCCGTCGATGGAGGATGTGATCGAGGATCACCTGAGGAGGATCCTATGCGCAGCGTGACCTATTCGATGGGCATGTCGCTTGACGGCTACATCGTCGGGCCGGACGGTGGCTTCGACTGGTCGGCGCCCGACCCGGAGGTCTTCCGCTACTGGATCGACGAGATCCGAGGGGTTGGCGTCCACCTGATGGGACGACGGCTGTACGAGACGATGCTGTACTGGGAGACCGCCGAGCAGGATCAATCGCTCGACGCCGCCGAGCTCGAGTGGGCCGCGCTCTGGAAGCCGCTCCCCAAGGTGGTGTTCTCCACCACGCTGTCCAAGGTGCAGGGCAATGCGCGGCTGGCCTCCGGCGGCCTGGCGGAGGAGATCGAGCGGCTGCGTTCAGAACCTGGCGAGGGCGAGATCGCGATCGGCGGCGCGACGCTTGCCGTCCAGGCCGCCGCGCTGGATCTGATCGACGAGTACCGGGCGATGGTCTACCCGGTGCTCGTTGGTGGTGGCATTCCGTTCTTTCCCCGCCGTGAGCGCCGGGTGGATCTCGAGCTCGTCGAGACCCGCCCGTTCAGCTCGGGCGTCGTCTACCTCCGCTACCGCGTGGCGAGGTAGCGCGGATGGAATCAGCCACGTTCGTCCCGCCCGACTTCGTCGTCCCGTCGTCGCTGGAGACGCCGCTGTTCCGCCTCGAGCCGCTTGGGCCCCAGCACAATGAGGCCGACTACGCGGCCTGGACGTCGTCCATCGAGCACATCCGCGGCACACCCGGCTATCCCGATGGCAACTGGCCGGATGGGCGTTCCATCGACGACAACCTGCGCGACCTGCGTCGTCACGCGGACGATTTCTCGCAGCGGCGCGGATTCACGTACACCGTCCTGGATCCCGCGACGGCGCGACGTCATCGGCTGCGTCTACATCTACCCCGACAAGGGCGACCCGCATCGGGCCGTCGTGCAGTCCTGGGTGCGCGCGAGCCGAGCCGAGCTCGACGTCCCGTTGTGGCGTGCCGTCAGCGCCTGGCTCGAGACCGCGTGGCCGTTCGCGGCGCGTGACGCTACGACGACCGCTGATGAGCCTGCAGGTCCTGTTCGTCCAGGGTGGCGGCGCAGGTGTCCACGACGAGTGGGACAACAAGCTCGTCGACAGCCTGACCCGGGAGCTCGGGGACGGCTTCGAGATCCGCTATCCGCGGATGCCCCGAGACGCCCGCAGCTGGGGAACGAACCATGACGCCGCCTGACAACGCGGGGCAGCCGGCACGCATGGTCGAATCACGATGACCGACCCCACCTCGATCTCGATCACGCCCATCCAGGTCGCCGACCTGTTGGCCGAAGGTGAGCGGATGCCGGTCTACGTGCACGTCATCGACCACCCCGATGGCCGCGTCCTGGTCGACACCGGCCTGACCGCACTGCACCCGGCGGTGGCCGACATGGACCCGCGCCTCATGCCCTTGGGCGAACTGGATTTCGACCTCGATGGCATCGACATCGTCGTCAACACCCACCTGCATTTCGACCACTGCGGCGGCAACCACCTCTTCGCCGGGAGGCCGATCTACGTCCAGCGCCGGGAACTTGAGGACGCGCGCAGCCAGGAGGACTACACGATCCGCGAGTGGGTCGACGCGCCCGGCGTCGAGTATGTGCCGGTCGACGGCGAGCTGGAGCTGCTTGCCGGACTCCGACTCGTTCCTGCGCCCGGCCACACTCCCGGCACGCAGGTGGTCGTCGTCGAGACGGACTGGCGTCCAGTCGTCATCGGCGGCGACATGGCCGTCTGGGCCGGCGAGCTCGATGATCCGCAGACCGACGGCCAGCTGCTGGTGCGCGCATTGGACCCCGAGCTTGTCTGGCTCTCGCACGCTCACGAGCCGTGGCGACCGCGTCCTGCCGTAGTGGACGACCTCCCTTGAAGCTGCTGCTCGCATCGCCTGCCGTCGCGAACGCCAGCATCCGCCGGGCGCTCGTCCCGTCGCGGTGATCTCTTACGGCCACTGGCTGCGGTTCGAGCGCTGATCGGGATCGCCGGCGTGGCATCCTGCCCACGATGACCCGCTACCTCGTCCTCCTCCGCGGCATCAACGTCGGCGGCCGGAACAGGCTGCCGATGGCGGCGCTGCGCGAGCTCCTCGAGTCGCACGGCCACACGAAGGTCTCGACCTACATCGCCAGCGGCAACGTGATCCTGACCTCGGACAAGTCGGCCGCGGCGATCAAGCGCGAGCTCGAGGAGGCGCTCCCGAAGACGTTCGCGCTCGACAGCGACCTGATCGCGGTCCTCGTCCTGACGCGGGCACAGCTCCGGGCAGTCGTCCGCGATCGGCCGAAGGGCTTTGGTGACCAGCCGGACAGGTACCACAGCGACGCGGTGTTCCTCATGGGGATCACCGCCGCGGAGGCGCTCACGGTCTTCGATCCGCGGCCCGGTGTCGACGCGGTCTGGCCGGGCACGGGCGTGATCTACTCGCAGCGGCTCAGCGCGCAGCGGACGAAGAGCCGCCTCAACAAGATCATGGGCACGCCGGCCTACAGGTCGATGACGATCCGCAGCTGGCAGACAACGCTGGCGCTGCTCGAGCGGATGGAGGCGCCCGAGGCCGAGGCCTGAGCGCGGAAGGCCGACGTTCGAGCCCGGGCTACTCGCTCGGCTCGTAGACCCCGACGACGTTCCCCCACGGGTCGGCGAACTTGAACCGCCGCCCGCCGGGATACGCGTTCATCTCGACGACGATCCGGCCGCCCGCGGCCAGCACGCTGGCAAGCGAGGCATCGGCATCGTCGGTCCGTGCCAGGGCGACGACGCCGTCGCCGCGGGAGGTGGCCGCGACGCGGTTCAGCCCGCCGAACTCATGACCCGGCGTTCCGGGGTCCTGGATGCCCGCGTAGTCGGGGCCGTAGTCAGTGAACGCCCAGCCAAGGGCCGCGGCGTAGAAGGCCTTCGCCTGCGCGAGGTCGTCGACGGCGAACTCGACGTAATCGATCACGTTCGACATGGTCGAAGGGTAATCCCACATGCCGACGGTCGCTCTTGAGGCCGCTTGACGATGGGCTGACCAAGCGTTTAGCATGCTGAACGTGAGTTCATCCATCGATCCGGGCGACCTGACCGCCCGCGCCAACATCCGGAATGCCGCGCTGCGGCTGTTCGCCGAGCGTGGCCCGGACTCGGTCACCGTGCGCGAGATCGCGGCCCAGGCCGGCGTTTCCCCGGCGCTCATCCTCCACCACTTCGGGAGCAAGGACGGCCTGCGTGCCGAGGTCGATGCGTTCGCCGGCCAGGCGTTCGACGCGGTCTTCGAGGTCGCACCGGCCGACGAGCTCGTCGAGCTGCTCGTCGGCGGCGGGTCGAATGGCTCGCTGGCCGAGGCCTTCGCCCGGGGCTTTCCGCCCGGGTCGCCGCTGCCGGCCTACCTGGCCCGGCTGTTCCTGACCAACGACCCGGCGGGCGCCGCGCTGTTCGCACGGTTCCATGCCGCGACCCGGCGCCTGCTCGACGTGATGGTTGAGATGGGCGCCGCTCGGCCGACCGAGGACCCCGATGTCCGGGCGGCGTTCTTCCTGGCCAACGACCTCGCACTCATCCTCCTGCGAAACCCGATCGCCACGGCAATCGGTGTCGACCCGCTGACCCTCGACGGGATCGACCGGTGGGCCCGGGAGGCCAGCACCATCTACGCGGAGGGCGCGTTCAACGCGCCGGACAAGAAGGAGTAGCACCGAACATGAATGCGCCCCAACCCGTCATCCGGACCCAGGGGTTGACCAAGACCTTCGGATCGGTCCGTGCCCTTGACGGGCTCGATCTCGAGGTTGCCCCCGGAGAGGTCCACGGCTTCCTCGGCCCCAACGGAGCGGGCAAGTCGACGACGATCCGCATCGTCCTCGGCCTCATGCGCGCGAGCGGCGGTCACGTCGAGCTGTTCGGCGGTGACCCGTGGCGCCAGGCCGCGACGCTCCACGAACGGCTGGCCTATGTCGCCGGCGATGTTGCGCTCTGGCCGGGGCTCACCGGCGGGCAGTGCCTTGACGTCCTCGGCGCGACCCACGGCGGGCTGGACGAGGCTCGCCGGGCCGCCCTCATCGAGCGCTTCGACCTCGATCCGACCAAGCGCGTCCGCGACTACTCGAAAGGCAACCGGCAGAAGGTCGCGCTCATCGCCGCACTCGCCGCCGACGTCGACCTGCTCGTCCTCGACGAGCCGACCTCGGGGCTGGACCCGCTCATGGAGCAGGCCTTCCAGGAGGTCGTCCGCGAGCGGCGCGAGGCGGGCTGCACGGTCCTGCTGTCGAGCCACATCCTGGGCGAGGTCGAGGCGCTTGCCGACCGGGTGAGCATCATCCGGCGGGGCCGGACCGTGACGACCGGAACCCTCGCCGACCTGCGACGCCACACCCGCACCCACGTCCACGCGGTGACCGTCGATGCGCCCGCGGGTCTCGCCGCCGCCCCGGGCGTCGCGGACCACGTCTCGGAGCGGCTCGACGGCCACGTCGACAGCCGGTTCACGATCGACGCCGAGCACCTCGACGCGGTCGTCGGCCTGCTCCACAGCGCGCGGATCCACACCCTCACCGTCACCCCGCCGAGCCTCGACGCCCTGTTCCTGCGCACCTATGGCGGCGATGCCGCCGACGGAGATGCCGCGCCTCTCGGCGTCGCCCAGATCGGAGCGCCGGAAGGGGTGCGCCGATGAGCGCGGCCGGCCTGCGGGCCATGCTCGCCATCCAGTGGCGGACGCACCGCCGGGGCACGCTGATCTGGATGTTCGTGCTCATCGCCATGATGGTCGGCACGGCAGGCTCGATCGCCGGCCTCTACTCCACCCCCGAGAAGATCCACACCTACGCCCAGGCGGTCACAGCCGGCGACGCCCTCGTCGCGATCAACGGCAGGGTCGAGGGGATCGACAGCCTGGGCGGGGTCATCCAGGACGAGTTCGGTTTCCTCGCCGCCCTCCTCCTGCCCCTGCTCGGGATCAGCCTCGTTGCACAGGCGACCCGGCGCGAGGAGGAGGCCGGGCGCCTCGAGACGGTCCTCGGGGGCCGGGTCGCGCGCCACGTCCCGGTGCTGGCCGGGCTCATCGTCGCCTCCGTCGCCATCCTCGTCACCGCCATCGCGTTCGCCCTGGGGCTGATCGCCTTCGGCGTACCCGCCGCCCGATCGGTCCTTTACGCCGCGTCCCTGGGTGCGCTCGCCTTCGTGTTTGCCGGCCTCGCTGCGCTGCTGGCCCAGGTCACCCTGCACTCCCGGGGCGTCTACATGTGGGGCCTGCTCGTGCTCGCCGGGGCGTACCTGCTGCGCGGCGTCGGCGACGTGACGAACACCTGGGTCACCTGGCTGTCGCCGCTCGGCTGGGCCGAGAAGGCCGCGCCGTTCGGGGACATGCGGTGGTGGACTCTCCTCATCCCCCTCGTCGTCGGCGGGCTGCTCGCCGCGCTCGCCGTCGTCGTCGCCGGTCGGCGTGACCTCGGCAGCTCCCTCCTCCGCGGAGGCGCGGGGTCGGCGCGGGCGACCGCGTGGCTGCGCAGCCCGCTGGGGCTGGCAACCGCCATCCACCGCCCGTCGATCCTGGGCTGGCTCGCCGGGGCCGTGATCCTCGCGGGCATGATGGGCGCGCTGGCGAAGCAGTTCGTCGACGCCGTGCTCGGCAACCCGGCCATGGCCGAGGCGCTCGGGGTGTCCGGGGCGCAACCCGCGGACGGGATCGTCGCCATCACCCAGCTCTACCTCGCGGTCATCGCCACGGCGTATGCCGTCCAGGCCGTCGGCAGCCTGCGCGGCGAGGAGACCGCCGGACGCCTCGAGGTCCGGCTCACCGGCACCCTGTCCCGGCTGCGCTGGCTCGCCGCCCACGGGCTCGTCATCGTGACCGGCCTCGTCGTCATCGTCGTGGCCTCGTCGCTCGTGCTGGCCGCGGGGATGGCGTGGTCGATGGGCGCCGGCGTGAACCCGGCTCGTGTCGTCGGAGCGGGTGCGGCATACCTGCCGGCCGAGCTCCTCGTGGCCGGGCTGGCGCTCGCGCTGTTCGGGCTGGTGCCCAGGGCGCTGCCGGCGGGCTGGGCGGCCGTCGCGTTCGTCGCCTTCATCGCCTTCCTCGGTCCGGGCCTCAATCTGCCGGGCTGGGTCCTGGACCTGTCCCCGATGACCCACGCCGGCAACCCGCCGCTGGGCACGGTCGAGGCGCTGCAGCTCGCCGCCCTTGGCGCGATCGCCGCGGTCCTCGGCATCGCCGCGGCGGCCGGCTTCCGCCGTCGGGGGGTGCCGCAGACCTGAGCTGGCGCGGGCTGATCCGCCCGGCTTCCCCCCTCGTTGATAATCGAGTGAGGTCGCAGGGTGTGCAGGGAGGGCTGGCGCGCGTCCCATGACGGAGGCACTCGACATCGGTCGCGAGGCCGCCGCTCGCCATAAGCTGGAGCGAGGCGATCGAGGCCCTCACCGCTGCGGACCGCGACGGTGGTCTCGGTGCTGCCGACCTCGAGCTGCTCGGCGCGGCGTCGTGGTGGAGTGGTCGCCCCGACGAATCCACGGATGCCCTTGAGCGCGCATTCAAGGCGCATCTCGCCGAGGGGCGCCCGGTCCAGGCAGCTGGCGTCGCGCTGAATCTCGCCTACGGGGCAGTGCGGGGCCTCAACTGGCCGGTCGCCAGTGGCTGGCTCGCTCAGGCGACGCGCCTCCTCAAGGACGAGCCCGAGTCGGCATTGCATGCCTGGCTCGCCATCTTCGCAGCCGTCGAGGCGCTCATGGGCGCCCGGATCGACGAGGGTATCGAGGCGGCCGACCGGGCGATCGAGATCGGCCAGCGCCAGAACAACCCTGACGCCATGTACCAGGGGATGAGCTTCAAGGGCATCGCGCTGGTCCAGAGGGGCGACGTCGAGGCGGGCATGCGACTCGTCGACGAGTCCGCGGCCGCCGCATCGTCGGGCCAGCTCGGGCTCCGCACCGCGAGCGACATCTACTGCAACACGATCGCGGCCTGCCGCGACATCGGTGACCTGGGCCGGGCATCGCGATGGACGACGGAGGGTGAGCGCTTCATGGAGCGTGAGATCGTCGGCGGCTACCCGGGCATCTGCCGGGTCCACCGAGCGGAGATGAAGATGCTCCATGGCCTGTGGTCGGAGGCGGAGCACGAGGCGCGGCTGGCCGGCGAGGAGCTACAGCGGTTTCACCTCCTCGACGGGGTCGGGTATGCGAGCTACCAGGTTGGCGAGATCCGCCTCCGGATGGGCGACCTTGACGGGGCGGCAGACGCCTTCGATCGTGCCTATGAGTACGGCAGCGACGTGATGCCCGGGCTCGCCCTGCTGCAGCTCGCCCGCGGCGACGTGGCCGACGCCCGGAGATCGATCGACCGGGCACTCGCGACCGCCGCGGGCCATGGCGGCGTCGCCGACCGCGCGATGCGTGGCCGGCTCCTCCCGGCGCAGGTCGACATCGCCCTCGCCGGCGGCGACCTCGATGCGGCGCGGACGGCCGTCGAGGAGCTCGAATCGATCGCCGCCACCTATGCCCAGCCATTCTTCGAGGCTGGCGCGCTCACGGCACGCGGCGAGCTCCTGCTGGGCGAGGCCCGGCCGAGCGAGGCCTCCCCGGTCCTGGGCCAGTCGTGGCGGCTGTGGCAGACGTCGGACCTGCCGCTCGAGAGTGCCCGGGCCCGGCTCCGGTACGCCGAGGCCCTGGCCGCCGAGGGCGATGCGGCGATGGCCCGGCGCGACCTCGTGGCTGCGCGGGCGGTGTTCGAACGTCTCGGGGCCACGGCTCGACCTCGCGCGGGTCGACGCCCTCCTCGAGCGGAGCGGTTCGGGGCCAACGGCGGGGTCCCCGGCGGGCGCGACCCGCGCAGCGGACCGGGTCACGCGCACGTTCATGTTCACCGACATCGTCACCTCGACCGACCTCGTCGGGGTCATCGGCGACGAGGCGTGGAGCGAGCTGCTCCGGTGGCATGATCGCGAGCTTCGATCCGCCTTCGCCGGTTACCGCGGCGATGAGATCACCCACACCGGCGACGGCTTCTTCGCGGCGTTCGAGCGGCCGAAGGACGGAATCGAGTGCGCCGTCGAGATCCAGCGCCGGCTCGCCCGCCATCGGCGCGAGCATGGCTTCGCGCTGTGGGTCCGGATCGGGCTTCACTGCGCGGAGGCCACGCGCGAGGGCCGGAACTTCAGCGGTGGCGGCGTCCACGTCGCGGCGCGGGTCGGTGCCGCCGCCGCCAGGGAGGAGATCCTCGTGACGCGCGCGGTCCTGGACAGCGCGGGCCACCTCCGGTTCCCGCTGTCCGAGCCACGCTCGCTGAAGCTCAAGGGCGTGCGCGAGCCGGTCGAGGCGCTGGCGCTCGACTGGCGTTAGCTCGCGGCCGGGCGCGCGCCGGCGACGGGTGCGAGCCCGGCCGCGCGGCGGTAGCCCGAATGGGTCCTTGTTCGGGGCCTGCGGTCGCCATACGGTTGACCGGGCCGAGAACCAGCGCGCTCCGGGGTGCGTGGCTGGGTCGGCTGGCTCGCCGAGGGGCGTACTTGAGCATTCACCCGGCCGCAACGCCGATACCTGGGTCCAGACCCGACCAGCAACGGACGATCCTTCAGTGGATCCGCGCCCGCGGCGCCGTCGGCGGGCCGCGGCTGGTGCTGCTGGTTGCTTTCGTCGGGACGGTCCTGACCGCGGCCATGGCCCTCCTTGGCGGCCCCGCCGCACTGTTCTTCGACAACCTCCAGGAGCTCCTGGCCGCCGGTGGCGCCACCGTCGGCCTCAGCGTGGCCGCCCGGCGCAAGAGCGGCCTGGCCGGCTGGATCGTGATTGCGCTCGCGCTGTCGACGGGCGCCACCACCCTCGGCATGGTCGCCTGGGATCTGTCGAACGCGAACGACGCGCTGCTTCCGGCCATCGGCGACGTCTTTTTCATCCTGGCCGTGGTGGTGGGCATCGCCGCAATCGTGCCGACGATCTTCGGCGGGCTCGAGCGGGGCCTGATGGCCGGGATCGCCACGGACGCCCTCATCCTGTTCCTGGCCGGCGTCGCGCTCGTCGCGTCCACGGCGGATCCCGACCTGAGCGATGACCGGACCGGGTTCTTCGGGGTCGTCCTGCTGGTTGCCGCGACCGCCGCATGCGCGTTCGCGCTGGTCGGCCGGCGCATCCGCCCGACGTGGGGCGGTCCATGGACGCTGCTTGCGGGCGCCACCATCCTCTGTTCGTCGTGGATGGTGTGGGCAATCGACCCGGCAGCGCCGACGACCGTCGGGCCGTCCGACTTCATGTTCAGTGCCGGGGTCCTGTTGATTGCGTACGGCGGAGTGACCTGGAGCACCCGCGCGACCCTCAGCCCGAGGTTCGATCGGGTCGCGCCGATGCTCGTGACCGTCATTCCGGTGGTTGCGGTCCTCGCCAGCCTGGCGATCGCGAGGATCTACTTCGGCGACGCCGCGCTCAATCTCGTCGGGATCGCCACGGCAGCCGTGATCGTGACCGCCGTCGCACGGCAGGTGCACCTCTACGTCCGGGAGGCGCGGGCGCTCGAGGCGGAGCATCAAGCCGGGCTCAACCTTGCCGCCGAGATCCGCGAGCGTGCAGCCACACTGTTCTCCGTGCAGCGCCTTGCCCCTGGAGAGGACGCCGAGGGCACCGCACGCGAGATCTGCCGCGAAGCCCTCGCGCTCGATGGGATCGACATCGCGATCATCCGGATCTATGGCCGGGATGGCAGCGTGGTGCCGTTCGCGGTCGAGGGCCTCGAGTCCCGCGCCGCCAAGCTCGTTGGCCGTCCGCTCACGATGGCGCACGCCGCTCGGGTCAGGGCACGCGCAGTGGAGGGTGGCTCGTGGGAGCGGACATGGGACCGGATCGACAATCCGTATCAGCAGCTGCTGCACGACCTCGGGATCCAGCAGACGGTCAACGCCGCGCTGCGCTGGAACGACGCGATCATCGGCGACATCGGCCTCGGGACGTGCATGCACCAGGCGACGGTGTCGCTGTCGGATCGGCTCGCGACGGTCGAGGAGTTCGCCGTCGTTGCGTCAGCGCTCCTCGGCCCGGCCGTCGCTGAGCGAGACCACGCAGAGGCCGTGCGACGGACCGTCGGAGGTGTCATCGCGGCACGCTCGTTCCACCCGGTCTTCCAGCCGATCATCGAGCTCGCGTCGCGCGACATCGTTGGCTACGAGGCCCTCACCCGGTTCGACTCGGGTCAGCGGCCCGACCTGTGCTTCGCCGATGCCTGGTCAGTGGGCCTTGGCCCGGAGCTCGAGCTGGCCACGCTGACCGCCGCGATGGACGCGGCGCAGGGTATCCCGGCGGGCGCCGTCCTGAGCCTCAACATCTCACCCCGGTTGGTTGCCCAGGGCGAGCGACTGCGGCCCGTCCTGGGTGCCGCCAATCGGCCCCTGATCGTCGAGATCACCGAGCACGAGACGATCGACGACTACGACAGGCTCCGTGACGCGATCGAAGGCCTCGGGCACAACATCCGCGTCGCGGTCGACGACGCCGGCGCCGGCATCGCCAACTTCGGGCACATCATCGATCTGCGACCGGACTTCGTGAAGCTGGACATCAGCCTGGTCCGGGGGGTCAACGCCGACCTCGGCCGCCAGGCCATGGTCGTCGGCATGCGTCACTTCTCGAAGACGGCCGGTTGCCGGCTGATCGCGGAAGGCGTGGAAACGACCGAGGAGGCCGACACGCTCACGTCGCTGGGCGTGGAGTTCGGCCAGGGCTACCTGTTCGGGCGCCCCGACGCCGCCAGCAGGCTCGTCCCCTCCCCCGTCCGCTCAGTCGGTCGCGATACGGGTCAGTGACCAGGGGCGGCCCGGCCGATCCACGATCGGCGCCGCTGCCCATCGTCCGGTCCGGTCCGGATCGCACATCCCTTACGGGGCTGGTTCGATCCGCCACCCGTACTCGCGGAACAGGCACGTTGCGGGCATCGGATCCCCGCACATCGCCGTGAAGATCACGAGCCGCTCGCCCGCCGCCGGCGTCGGGAACCCGTCGCGCGGCGGCAGATACAGTGCGATTTCGCCGAGCCGCACCTCATCCCCGAACGGAAGGAACCGGCTTGCGGCGACGACCCGGCCATCGGACAGCAGCGGGACGATCCAGGTCGGCGCACCCGCCGCGGCGTCGAATCCCTCGATGACGCCACCGGCCTCGATGGCGAGGCCATCGAGCTGCGGCCACGCCCTGGCGCTCTCGATCGCGTGCTCGACGAAGCCGTCCCGCGACGGGGCAAAGCACTCGCCGCCTTCGTCGACCGGGCGGCACGCGTCCGGCCCGAGGCCGACCAGGGAGCATCCCGACAGGGACCACGAGAGAGCGATCAGGATCCCGAGCAGGGTCCGCATGTGCGAGGTACCCCTTCGTCATGCTGGTTCGAACCCCTGACGCCCCGTCGTCGTCGGTTGTGTTGATCGGTCACGCAATCGCCGTCGCCACCGCTGCAGTGTGGACCGTGCCGTCGGCGGGCCGTAGTCTTGGCAGCGCGATGAACTCACGTCACCGGACGACTGCGCCACAGACCGTCGGCTCGTTGCTCCGGCAGCCGGCGGCGTACCTCCCCGTGGCCATGTCGGCCGGCGCGCTCGCGATGATCGCCTGGTTCGTCGCGGTGCACGGCGTCGTCCGGCAGCTCGACGAGGGCGCGCAGGCGCACCTGTGGCAGCTCCTGGTCGCCGGGCAGTTCCCGTTCATCGCCTGGATCGCGGTCAGGTGGCTGCCGAGCTCGACGCGCCCGGCGCTCATGGTCCTGGCCCTGCAGGCTGCCGCCCTGATCCTGCTGGCGATCGCGCCGCTCTGGGCGCTGGGCGGCCTGTAACACGCTCGGTGACCTGAAGCGACCGGTCTAGAGCGAACGGCCGAGCGGATGGAGAAGAGGTGAGCCCGGCGAAGTTCAGTGGAACAGCTCGGCCGACGACAGGAACACCCGCACGCTGCCGCCCCTGCCCCCGGCGAGCAGGACGCGGCCGTCGAGGAGCAGCGTGGCGCTTTCCTCGGTGCGGAGGACCGTTGTCGTTCCGGCCTGGGTGAACGTGTCGCTCGCAGGGTCGTAGAGCTCGGGAGTCTCGGGGACGATCCCGCCGCCGGCAATGAGGATCCGGCCGTCGCGGAGCTCGATGGCTTCGGGTCTCGTTCGCGGCGTCACCATCTGGCCTGCTGACGTGAACGTACCACTCGTCGGGTCGTAGAACTCCGCGGTGGTCTGTCCGTTGAGGGCCGTCGGGAGCACCCGGCCGCCGATGACGAGGACGCGGCCGTCCGGCAACAGGACGGCGGTCGGCACGGCGCCGCGCGCGCTCATCGCCCCGGTCGCCGTGAACGTGCCCGACTGCGGGTCATACAGCTCGGCGGACGCGGTCTCCGTCTCCGAGTTGTCGCCGGCGTTGACCCACCCTCCGGCCACGAGAACACGACCGTCCTGGAGGAGGACCGCCACCGCGCCATCGCGATCGATGGTCATCGACCCGGTTGCCGTGAACATGCCGGTCCGCGGGTCGTACAGCTCCGCCGACGACAGCGGAAGTGCCGGGTTCCCGCTCGCGCCGCCGGCAAACAGGACACGACCATCGGGGAGCAGCGTGGCCGTGGCGTAGTCACGCGCGGCCGTCATCGACCCTGTCGCGATGAAGGTCCCGGTCGCCGGGTCGTACAGCTCGGCGGTCGTCGGGCGGTCGATATCCCCTTCCTGGCGGACAGTGCCGCCGACGATCAGGACGCGGCCGTCGAGGAGCAGCGTGGCCGTGGCGTAGTCACGCGCGGCCGTCATCGACCCTGTCGCGATGAAGGTCCCGGTGGCCGGGTCGTACAGCTCGGCGGACGACAGCCTCGTCGTGTCGTCGGACGCCCCGCCCGCGATCAGCACTCGCCCGTCGTGGAGCAGGGTCGCGGTGTGCCCGAGGCGCGGCGTCGTCATCGAGCCGGTCGCGATGAACGTGTCCGTGTACGTGATCGCGTCATCGCAATTCAGCAGTCCGGCCCCTGCGACCGCTCCCGCGACCGCGAGGACTGCAGCGAGCCCGAGCAGGATCAGCGGCCGCCGTGACGACCGTCGAGTCGGACGGGTATCCCGGACGATGTCGCGGAGCGCCCGCTGCAGCGTGAACGGCGCCGGCGGCAGGTCGACGTTCCGCAGGCGATCGCGAAGGTCTCGATCGAGGTTGGTCATGTCGAACCCTCCGCCGGTCCGCCCGCGCGCATCCGCAGGAGCGCGCGGTGGAGCCGGGACTTCACGGTGCCGACGGAGATGCCGAGCCGAATCGCGACCTCGGTCAGCGGGAGATCGGCCCAGTAGTGCAGCACGACGATGGCTCGAGCCTCGACGTCGAGCGCGGCGAGTTGGCGCAGGGCCGCGTCACGCTCGAGGACGGCCTCGAACGGATCGGCAACCGGGCTGGACTCGCCCTCGATGGGCACGAACCGAACAACGCGCCGGCGACGCATACGGTCGCGGCAGGCGTTGACCAGGATTCGGTCCAGCCAGGCGTTGAAGCGTTCCTCGTCGCGCAGCGACTCGAATGACCGCCACGCGGTTGCGAGCGCCTCCTGGCTCACATCCTCGGCGTCGCCGGCGTTGCCGAGCAGCAGCCCGGCCAGGCGGAACAGGTGGTCCAGCCTCCCGCCGGCGAGCGCCATGAACCTCGCCTGGCGCTCGCTTTCGCGGAAGTCACCACCGGCGTGGGTGGGCTGCGCTGATTGGGCTCCTGCACGCATCACGCATATCCAGACGAACGACGACCCAGTCCGGTTCTCGGGATCTGGGCTGGGCGGGCTGGCGTGGGCTGCGTCCATCATGACGCGACGCGGCCGTCGGCGGACATGCCGAGGTCCGGGTATCGGCCTGTTGGAGGCCGCGGCGGGCCGGACGCCATTGTCCTCGACCACCGACAATGGGGCGATGAGGGCTGTCGTCCAGGATCGATACGGGCCGCCAGAGGTGCTGCGCATCGACGATGTCGTGGCGCCCGTGCCGAAGGACGATGAGGTCCTCGTCCGGATCCATGCGTCGACCGTCAGCCAGACCGACACCCACGGTCGCGCCGCGCACCCCGTGGTGTGGCGCCTGGTCGCCGGGCTTCGCCGGCCCAGATGGCGGACGCTCGGTGTCGAGTTTTCCGGCGAGGTCGTGGCCGTCGGCTCGTCTGTCCGGCAGTTCCACGTTGGTGACCATGTGTTCGGGGCCCGCTGGTTCGGCGCTCATGCCGAGCTCATCTGCATGCCCGAGACGGCAGCACTGGCCATCAAGCCCGCCAACGTGAGCTTCGAGGTTGCCGCGGCGATCTACGACGGCGCGTCCCAGGCGCTGTCGACGCTGCGCCAGGGCGATGTCCGGGAAGGCCGGCGGATCCTCATCTACGGCGCCTCGGGCTCCCTCGGCACAGCGGCGGTACAGATCGCGAAGCACCTCGGCGCGCACGTCACCGGGGTCTGCGGCACGGACCACGTCGAGCTCGTGCGCTCGCTCGGTGCCGACGAGGTCATCGACTACCGCCGCGAGGACTTCAGGCACAACGGCCGGACCTACGACGCGATCATCGACGCGGTTGGCAAGTACGCCTTCCGCTGGGCGCGGCGCTCGGTCACGCCCGGCGGGACCTACGTCGCGACGGACGTCGGCCCACGCCCGCTCGAGGCGCTGTTCCTGGCAGTCGCGACGCGTTGGGCCGGCACCCGGCGGCTGAAGTTCGCGTCGGGCCGGAAGAGCCGGGATGACGCCGCCTACCTCAAGGAGTTGGTCGAGGCCGGCGCCTACCGCCCGGTCATCGATCGTGTCTATCCGCTGAGCCAGGTGGCGGACGCCCACCGGTACGTTGAGGCGTGGCACAAGGCCGGCAACGTCGTGCTCACGATGGAGGACGGGGCCTGACGTTTACGAGGCGGCTCGCCCGGCCCGGGCAGGGGACCTGGCGTCGTGTGTTCCCGCCGGTTCGCCGGCTGCGCACGCTGGCCGACGCCGTCGATCAGCGTACCGGGTTGTCGGCGCGGGCCGCCGCCTGACCAACGACTCGCGTCCGCCGCGTTTTCCTCCGGCCGACCTAACGGCCAGGGAGATACGGGGCGAGGAACGCCTGCTCGCTGGGGGTGTCGAGGCGCTGGGCGTAGCCAATTCCCTGGCATGCCGACGCGGTGTGGTAGACGGACACCTGGATGTTCGAGCCGCCGAGGAACTGCGGCGAGCCCGAATCACCCGCGCACGGCGCCGCGCTGCGCGGGAGCGCATCCGTCGACTGCGTCAGGACCAGCCACCCCTCGGCCACGTCGACGATCGACGCGCGACCCCGCTGCCGGTATCCGGCCACATAGAGCTGGTCGCCCCGCGTCTCGGCGCCGTAGCCGACGAGCGTGACCTGTGGTCCCCGCCGGTTCCCGGCCGCCCGAAGGTGGTCGAGGAGTCCCGGCCGAACGATCGTCACCGGTGTCACGCCGGCGAAGGTGCCCGGCGCGAACTCAAGGACCGCGAGGTCGTGTGCGCCTGCGGTGGGGCTGGTGAAGCCGTCCGGGTCGAACTGTGGGTCCACGACGACATCGGTGGCATACGCGATCGACGACTGGGGAAGGGTGAATGTGCAGCAGGTGGGATATTCGTCCGGGAACACGCCACCGGGGAGGATCGGGGCCGATGGGGACCCGCCCTCGAGCGTGACCGCCCACGCCACCCCAGCCGGCACGAGCGGCGTCTCGATGCAATGGGCGGCCGTGAGGAACGCGTGGTCGGAGATGACGCTGCCGGTACAGATGCTGAATGGCGGTGTCGGGCCGGCGCCGTCGACGTCGAAGCCGAGCAGGCCGACGTTCGGGTGCGCGTTGCCGTCGGGAATGCCGCCGTCGAGGGCGAGTGCCGTCGGAGCTGGTGCGAGAAGGACGGCGAGGATGAGCGGAATTGCGATCCTTCGGATCACCGTAGTTCTCCTTGTCACTGAGTCTGCGAATGACGGGGGTGGGCGGTGAAGAACGCCCATGTCACGGCCCGGTCGTCGGGCTCGCTCGTGTACCAGTCGTGGCCCCTGTTCTTCGCCTTGATGAAGGTCACGGCGGTGCCGGTGTCACAACTCTCCCAGGTCGTCTCGTGGATCGAGGCGTTGTCCGTCACCGTCGGGTCTCCGGTGCAGCCGTCGAGTTGGCGCCAGCGCTGCATGGTGTCGTCGAACGCCGGACATGGCGCGTCCTGGCAGCCAGACCCGCCACCGTCGATGGGGATCCCGGTATCGGCCGTGCCGTGAATGGCGATGATGGAGACCGGTTGGCTCGGATTGCACTCGACGAGAAGGGCGCCGATCACGTCCGCGATGGCCGCGACGCGGTCCGCGAGCTCGCAGGCCGCACGCTCGGCCATCTGGCCGCCGTTGGACCCGCCGACGATGAACACCCGCCCTGGATCGATCGGGTAGTCGGCCTTCATCCTGTCGATGAGCGCACGGAGGAACCCGACATCGTCGATGTGGTCGCTGCTGGCCGGCCCACAGCACGCGCCGGCATTCCAGCTTTCCTCATACCCCTGCGGGTAGACGATGACGGCACCGGGGTCCAGCGCCATCTCGTCGAAGCCGCCGGTCGATTCTGCTTCGGCCATCGTCGAGGGAAACCCGTGCAGCGCAAGCAGGAGCGGCAGCGGGTCGCGGTCGACAACATCGGGCGGCGTGACCACGAGATAGTCCCGGGTGAGTCCGCCGGCGTCGATGTGCGCCGTCACCACGGTGGGCGTGGGGGCCGGCGTCACTTCGGGTGTCGGTGCCTCGGTGGTGGCGAGCGATGGCGTCGCGGAGGGGGTGACCACCGTAGGTGCCCCAGAAGCGGCGCCGTCCCCGCTGCATCCGACCAGCATCACCGCGAGCAGCGCGGTGACGATTCGGCCCTTGGATTTCATCGACGCCTCCTCCTCCCCAGGACGCTGCGACGTTGCGCTGATCCACTTGCGCATCGCGAGGTCCCGATCGACGCGACGCTAGGTCGCGGACGTAAATGAGCGCTAAACGAGACGGCTTCCGCGCCTACCCGGTCTCGAGCAGCCCGAGCGCCGACTCGGCCTCGGTCGTCTCGATCGGGTACTTCCAGCGGTTCGCGATCTCGAGCGCCTCGTCCAGGAACAGTCGAGCTCGTTCGGTGTCGCCCCTCGCGGCCTCCGTCCGGCCGAGGCAGGTGTAGGCGGCGGCAAGTCCCCTCGGGTCATGCCGCGACTGGAACTCCTCGATCCCCGTCCGGGCGGACGTTTCGGCATCGTCGAGCTGGCCGAGCGAGATCTGGACGCGGGCCAGGCGGATGTGCGTCCAGCCCGCCTGGGCACTGCCGCGCATCTCGAAGTAGCCGTCACGAGAGCGGAGCAGGTAGCTTCGGGCGCCCTCGAGATCCCCACGCAGGTGACGGGCGACGCCCATCAGCTCATCGGTGAAGTGGAGGCCTTCAGGATGTGCGAGCTCGCCGAAGATCCCGTGCGCGCGCTCGATCGCCTGCTCCGCCTCGTCGAGGCGCCCCTCCCCCATCAGCGTCTCCGCAAACCCGGCAAGCGTGAGTCCGAACAGCTCGGGATCGGCCGGCTCGCAGGCAACGATCGCGCTCAGGGCGGTCGCCGCCGCCTCCGGGCTACCCGCGGACACCTCGAGATGCAGCTTCGCCATCAGGCCCCGCGGCCGCCACGAACTATCCGCGGGGGCGATGTCCAGGGCGCGCTGCAGGAGCTCGAGCGTTTCGCTGAGCTGGCTGGTCCGATACCAATACACGCTGAGCGCGGAGGCCATCCTGAGCGCGGCCTCGCCGTCCTGGCGGTCAAGCGCCCACAGCAGCGCCGCCCGAAGGTTGTCCTGCTCGCTGTGGGCGCGATCGAGCCAGACCGCCAACCCCGGCTCGAGCAGGCCCCGGAAGAGCTGTTCCGCCAGTGCGGCGTAGTGGTCGTGGTGCCGCTCCGCGGCCCTGGCGTACGCGGTCGACGCCCCGGCCCGGGTTCGGAGGAATGCGCGTACCGTCTGGAGCAACCGGTAGCGCGGCTCGCCCGCTTCGAGGGTGAGCAGCGACCGGTCGACCAGCTGCGACAGCAAGAGCGGCACCGCGTCGGTGTCCGCGGGGTCGTCCGCGGCGACCGCGCTCGCTGCGATGGCGTCGAAGCTGCCCGGGAACACGGCGAGCCGCACCAGCACTCGCTGCTCCTCGGGACTCAGCAGCGCATAGCTCCAGTCGATCGCCGTTCCCAGCGTCCGGTGGCGCGGCGGGGCCGTGCGTTCGCCGCCGCCCAGCACCTCCAGCCGGCGCTCGAGGACCCGATCGAGCTCGGTCAGCGGCAGCGAACGCAACCTTCCGGCCGCGAGCTCGATGGCAAGCGGCAGCCCGTCGAGCCGGGCGACGATCCGCCCCACGACCGATGCCTCCGTGTCTTCGAGCCGATCGCCGTCGAGCGCGTCCGCGCTGCGAGCGAGGAACAGCTGCGCCGCTTCGTATCCGCGCAGGGCCTCGGCGTCGAGCGCCGCCTCCGAGGGTGTCCGCAGCGGCGACACGGCGTGCACGGCCTCCCCTCCAATCCGGAGCGGCTCCCGGCTCGTCACCAGCACACGAACGCTCGCCGTGTCCGCCATCACCCGGGACAGCAGTGGCGCGACGGCGGCCGCCACATGCTCACAGTTGTCGACGATCAGCAGCATGCGGGCGCCACGCAAACGGGCGATGACCCCGTCATCGGCGCGAACGCTGCCAGCTTCCTCGCGCAGGGACAGCACGCGCGCGAACGCCCCGATCACGCCGTCGCCTTCGAGTGCGGCTAGGTCGATCCACCAGATGCCATCGGGAAACCGCGACCGGACCCCGGCTGCGACCTCGATGGCGAGCCGCGTCTTGCCCACGCCGGCCGGGCCCACGAGGGAGACGAGCCGATGCTGTTGCATGACCTCGCGCAGTTTCGCGAGATCCCGCTCACGGCCGACGAGCGATGTCGCCGGGCGTGGCACGCCCTGCATCCGCCCCACGGCATCGTGCTCGAGCGTTCGCTCCTGCAGCAGGATCAGCCGCTCGAGGCGGCGCAGCTCCGCGCCGGCCTCGAGGCCGAACGCGTCGGCCAGGATGGCCCGCGCCTCGCGGTAGGTGGCGAGCGCTTCGGCTTGGCGGCCCGAGCGGTACAGGGCCAGCATCAGCTGCGCCCACGGCCGTTCGCGCTCGGGGATCTCCGCCACACGCGCCCGGAGCTCAGGCACCAGCTCACGGTGGCGGCCCTGCTCCAACCGGGCCTCGACCAGATCCTCCTCGAGCAGCAGCTGGAGCTCGATGAGCCGTTCCCGCTCGGATCGCACCGCCGGCAGGTCTTCCAGCCCTTCGAACGGACGTCCACGAACGAGCCCGAGCGCTGCCGTCAGCAGCGACTCGGCCTCGGCGGCCGCGCCGTCGGCAAGCGCCGCGCGCGCCGCCGTTGCGAGCTCCCCGAAACGTTCGCTATCGACCTCAGCGGTCCCGGCCGGCAGCTGGTATCCGGCAGACCCCCTCACGAGTGGCGCCACGGGGTCGTCGGCGAGCAGCTTGCGCAGTCGCGAGATGTACGTGCGTACCGTCTGCACGGCGTTTGTGGGAGCGTCGTCGGGCCACAAAGCATCGACGAGTGCGTCGGCGGACACGAACTGGCTCCGGCGGACGAGCAGCACCGCCAGTACCGCCTGTTGCTGGGGCGAGCCCAACGGCAGCGGACGACCGGAGCGCCATGCGACCAGCGGACCGAGCACCCCGAACCGGAGCTGGGCAGCCCGCTCGTGATACCGGTCCATCGGCGTCGCCTCCCCGGCACTCCGGCACGATTGTGCTACCGGGCGGCCCTCGCGACAAGCACCGTGCGCGACCGCAGGACGGCTGGGCGGGTGGATGGAGTGCGCGCAGAGGCGGAACGTCCCGACGATCACCCGGGCCGGCCGAGACCGCGGCCCCGCGTAAGGCACCGACAAGCCTCACCCAGCACCATCGCGGTCTGAGGCCTTCCGACTTGGTGCTCGACATGTTTGTTGATGACCATTATTCTGACCATATGGTGCGAACCGTCACGGCGACCGAGGCGAAGGCGCGAATCCTGGCCCTGCTCGACGACGTGCAAGCAGGCGAGGAGATCGAGATCACGCGTCACGGCCGGCTGGTGGCGCGTCTCGTCCCCGCGGGACGCGCGGCGGGCCTGCGGGGCAAGTACGCCGGCCTGGTCCAGGTCAACGTCGACGACGAGGACCTGCTGTTCTCGACCGGCGAGGCGTGGTCGAGCGACGAGGAGAACCTCGGGTGACGGTCCTCCTGGACACGCATGCGCTCCTGTGGTGGACAGCCGACCCCGACCGCCTGTCCGAGGCCGCGGACGACGCGATCGAGCGAGCAGATGAGGTCGGCGTCGCCGCGATCACGTGGTGGGAGCTCGCGTGGCTCGTGGAGCGCGATCGCGTCACACCGCGGATTCCGGTTCGCGCCTGGTTCGCCGACCTGGCGCGCGACATCCGGACGCTGCCCCTGACGCCCGCGATCGCGCTCGGTGCCGCGGCGATCCCTGCGCCCTTCCCGGGCGATCCCGCGGACCGGCTCATCTACGCCACGGCGGTCGAGCACGGCTGGCGCCTGGTGAGCAAGGACCGCCGGTTCCACGAGCACGATCGCGACGGTGCTGTCGTCATCTGGTAGCTGGCGGCGCGACCATTCTCGTCTGCGTCCGTCCCTGGTCTCTGCGGGAACAACGTCGCCGTAAACCGGGTCGCCCGGGTCTTGTCCGGTCCCTGGGCGCCTCGACGATAGATCCACGGCGCTACTGCCTCCAGCACGGAGTCGCATCTCGATGACATATTTCCCTGCCCGTCACCGGCTACCGGCACGGATCCCGATCCGGCCGCTCCATCGCTTGCGTCGCAGCCCGTCTGCGCGGCTCGCTGTGCTGGCCATCGCCGCGATGGTCATTGCAGGCTGCACCGGGACCGGCGACGTGACCCGCGTGGGGTCGTCGCCGTACGTGGTGGGCTCCGGGACCAAGGGCACTGAACACCGCGCGGTGCCAGAGTTCCACGCCGTGTCGGCCAGCCAGGGGGTCCGGCTGTTCCTCGCAACCGGGCCCGCCACGGCCGAGGTTTCGACCGATTCCAACCTCCTCGACCACGTGTCGGTCGAGGTTCGAGACGGTGTCCTCTACGTCGGGATCTCCGGAAGCATCGAAACCGCACTCGGCGTCCGGGTCGACGTTGCGACCCCATTGGCCATCGACGACATCCACGCCTCGACCGGCGCAACGGTCGACGCGGAGGACCTGGCCTGCGACGATCTTGCCGTGGGCGCGAGCACCGGCGCGACGATCCGTGCCGGCGGTCGAGCGCAGCGGATCGATCTCACCGTGGACACCGGGAGCACCGCCGACCTGCGGAACGTCACCACCTCGACCGCGACCGTGCGCCTGGCGATCGGCTCCAGTGCGCACGTCCTGGTGACCGACGCGGCAACCGGCGACTGCAGCCTGAGCTCGACGCTGTACCTGCACGGCTCGCCCGCGACCGTCGACGTCGCAACCAATTCCACGTCGCACGTCGAGCGGGACTAGCCTCAAGGGCACAAGCCCCGTCGTTCGCAGCGGCATCATCGGCTCCGGGTCGAATCGCGAGCCAGCCGTGACACGACGCCTGTCATCAAGGGCGCGGTCGCGAGATCGATCGGTTCATGGTGGTGCCGATGCGGGTCGCGGCACACGATCTGCCGGAGTCGCAGACCAAGGAACGCACACACGGAGGTGTTGCCATGTGCCTGACGTGCGGTTGTATGGAGGCGCACAAGGTGATGGGCGACAACGTCACCTACGAGGATCTGAAACGGATCGCCGACGGGAACGGCATGTCGGTCGAAGAGACGCTCGACGTCGTGTCTCGGACCGCGGGCATCGACCGCACTGCCCATCCGCAGGAGTACGGGGACAAGGAACCTGCCCGGTAGGCCGGCCAGGCCGGGTGGCGCCACGCTCGAGGACGACCCCAGGCAGATGTGCTAGGTGATCCGGGCGAGCTCGAGGACGGGGATCACGCGGGTCGTCCGCTTCGGGTACTCGCTGAAGCTAGGGTGCTCCGCCGCATGCGCGGCGTACAGCCGGTCCCGCTCCCCGCCCTCGACGACCGTGGCGCGCGCCTGGAACGTCTCGTCGCCGAGCTCGACCGTCACGACCGGGTTGGCGAGGATGTTCCGGTACCACGCTGGGTCTGTCGGGGCTCCCCCCTTGGAGGCCACGATCACGATCGCGTCCGCGTGGCGCGTGTACACGACCGGGGCAAGTCGGTCCTCCCCGGTACGCGCGCCGATCGTGTGCAGCAGCAGCAGGTTGCGCCCCAGGAATGGTCCCGAGGTGACCTTGCCGCCATTGGCGCGGAAGTCGGCGACAAGGGCGTTGGTGAAGCCAGCGTAGGCAGCGCGTTCGTCGGTAGTTGTCATGGCAACTATCTTACCCCCCTGCGAGATCACCGGCCACCGGGGGACCGGCGGGTGGCTTCGCGATCTCGTTGCGTGCTCTCCCTACCCCGGCCCGCCGGCCGCCCGTCTCGCGGCCTCGATCGCCCGTCGCATGCGTGCTACGAGCGGCCCGGATGACACCGGGTGACCCAGGAACGTGGCCAGCCGCTGCGTCGGCGGCACGAACGGGCCCGGGCGGAGCATCTCGTCGATGTACCGGCGACCCGCCGCGGGCGACAGCCAGCCGTCCCGCCCGAACCGGTCCAGCAGGTCGTCGCGGATCGCGAGCGCATAGGAAACGCCGTAGATCGCGGCGTCGTAGCCGCCGGCAACCATCGACATCGGGAACGGGCGGAACGCCCCGCTGGGATCGGGCAGCGGGTTCGCCGCGTGGGCATCGCGCCAGGCGTCGTCAAGATCCATATCTTCCGGCCCGTGGACGGCGAGGTCCAGCAGCCCGCGCTGGACGTAGCTCGACAGGTACGGCACGTCCTCGATCGCCTGCGCGATCGACAGCCGGTCCACGAGCGCGGCCGGTGCGGCGGCGCCGGTCTCGGGGTGACGCGCGTACGTTGCGAACACCTCCGGCATGCGCGCCCAGTACTCGAGGAAGAACGACGGTCCCTCGACCCAGTCCTGGCCCCACCAGCCGTCCTCCAGGGTGACCCCCCGGCGTGATCCGATGGTGAAGTCCAGCACGTGGCCGAACTCGTGGAACAGCACCCCGGCCTCGAACACCCCGAGCGTGGCCGGTACGCCGCCCACCTCTGGCGGCACCATGGTCACCAGCATCGTGACCGCCGGTGGCATGACGCCGTCCGGCCCAGGGCCGTCGGCCTCGAGCAGCTCCATGAACGCGAGGGTCCCGGCCATCTTCCCGTCCCGTGCCCACGGGTCCAGCAGACAGATCCCGAGGTGCTCGCCGGTCGCATCGTCGATAAGGTGAAGCGTGCGCACGTCCGGGTGCCAGCCGAGCCCGCCCGGATCCTCCTCCACCCGGATCCCGAATATCTCGCGGGCGAGGCGGAACATCCCGTCCTGCACGGCGGCGAGGGGCAGGTACGGTCGGAGGGCTTCCGCATCGGCGCCCAGCGCGCCCGCGAGTGCCCGCACCGCGCGTCGCTGGTCCCACGGCTGGTACGGCTCGCCGCCGAGCTCATCTGCCAGGACGGCCGTCGCCGCATCGCAGAATGCCTGGGCCGCCGAGGCCGCAGGCCCGGCAAGCTCCGCCAGCATCGCGCGCGCCTCGTCCACGGACTCGAGCGCCCCGAAGAACGTCCGCATGTCCGCCCAGGACTCGAACCCGGCGAGCTTGGCGATTTCGCGACGCACGCGGAACAGCTCGCGCATCGGTTCCAGCGTCGCCGCGAGCGCCCGATCCTGGAGCAGCCGCCAGAACCGCTCCCGGACGTCGCGACGCCGGATGTTGGTCATGAACATCTCGACCGTGCCGTACTCCACCCGGACACGCCGCGTCCCCGGAGCGTCGCCGGCCTCGAGCCTGGCCACCTCGTTCGCGGGCAGCCCATCCAGCTCCTCCCGGCCGAGCTCGAGGATCGGGAGGTCGGCGACGAATGCCTGGGAGATCTCGACGACCAGCTCGGACGCGCGCGCCTGCCGCTCTGCGAGCGCCGCGCGCCGTTCGTCGTCGAGATGCGCGCCGTTTGCCCGCGCGCTCGCCCGCCACACGGCGACAAGCCTGGCGTCCGGCGCGGCGAGCTGCGTCTCGTGGACTGCATCCAGTGCGGCGAGCAGATCCGGACGCGCGAACGTCGCCGAACGCCAGCCGTCGAAGCGGGTCTGCGTCGTGCCTGCCGCGGTACGGACCGCGTCCTCCGGGTGCACCGCCCACATCGCGGCCGTCCGTCCGTGCCCGCGGATGGCGTGTCGCGTCGCGAGCTCGAGGTGCCGCAGGACGGCAGCCGCGTCCACGGCGCCGTCCCCTGCCGCTGCGACGGCGGCGTCGACCTCGGCGTCTGCGAGGCCGAGCTGCTGTTCGAGCGCATCCGCGAGCAGCGCGGCATCGATCCCGGCGTAGGTCTCCACGATCACCTTCCATGTCCAGCCCACGTCCGGCACGGGGCGACGTGACGCGCTGGCCGGCATCGTGGGCGGTCGCCCCGCGGCCCGTCAAGATGTGCGGTGGTGCCACCTGTGTATGGCATACTGGCTGGCATGGACAAGACGACGGTCTACCTCACGACCGAGCAGAAGGCGAAGCTCGCGGCGGCAGCGCGCGAGCAGGGTCGCAGCGAGGCGCGCCTCATCCGCGACGGCATCGATGGCGTGCTGGCCCGGCATCGCGCCGGCGAGCCCACGGTCTCGCTCGACGGTGAGCCGGCGACGGACGTCGCACCCGACGACCCCCCCGCGCGCCCCCGCTGGGTCAGCCGCGCCGCGTTCGTGCGGTTGGCCTCCGGCGCGCAGGCCGATCCGGGGCTGCGAGCCGAGCTGCGCGTCATGGCGCCCGATCTGACGGATGAGCTTCCGGACCGATGACGGACGGCATCGCGGATACCAGCCTGTTCATCGCGCACGAGAGCGGCCGGCAGCTCCGGCTCGAGGTACTGCCGGAGCGGCTCGCTGTGTCGGTGATCACGATCGGCGAGCTCCGTGCCGGCGTCCTGGCGGCGTCGGACATCGCCACCCGTGATCGCCGGCTGGGGACGTTGACGGCGGCCCTCGCGCTCGACCCGATCCCGGTCGACGATGCGGTCGCCGCCGCTTGGGCCCGCCTGCGCGTCGACCTGCGCGACCTGGGCATTCGGATGCCGGTCAACGACTCCTGGATCGCCGCCACCGCCATCGCGCATGGCGCCGCCGTCGTCACCCAGGACGACGACTACGTCGAGCTGCCCGGCCTGACCGTCATCCACGTCTGAGGCATGGAACCTGCCTGAGCAGGTACGCTCCCGGCGATGGTGATTCGCACCGCGTACGGCGTCTGGCCGACATACAACCGGCGCCTGCGCGACGTCGTGGCGACGATGACCGCAGAGCAGCTCGCGATCCGGCCGTCACCCGACCGATGGCCGCTGTGGGCGACGATCGGCCACCTCGCCTGTCAGCGGGTGTTCTGGCTGTGCGACTTCGCGGGTGAGCCGGGCGCCGAGACGACACGGTTCACGAACGCCGGAAACGACTGCCCGGGCGACGACGACCTGGAGCATGTCCTCTCGTCGGAGCAGCTGGTCGAGGCGCTCGACTCGACGTTCCGCATCGTCGACCGCTGCCTGGACCGCTGGACGACCGACATGCTCGACGAGGAGATCCGCCACCCCGAGTGGCCGGGTGACTGGGCGCACACCCGCGGCTGGGCCATCCAGCGGGTGTTCAGTCACGACGTCTACCACACCGCGGAGCTCAACGACGCCCTGTCGATGGCGGGGTGGTCGCAGGTCGACCTCTGGGCCTGAGGGTTCGCCGAGGACCTGGGCCATGCCGCACGGTCGGCGGCGAATTCCACCCCTCCCCCACCAGGGTCTTGACAACGAATGACATACAACCGTATGGTTGTATCAATGGTGACCACGTTCGACGCCGACCTCGCCTTCGCCGCCCTCGCCGATGCCACCCGTCGTGACATCGTCCTGCGGGCGCTCAACGGTTCCGAGGGTGTCGCCGAGCTGGCCGGCCATTACCCCATGAGCTTCGCGGCCGTGCAGAAGCACGTCGCGATCCTCGAGCGCGCGGGCCTCGTGACCAAGCACCGGGTTGGTCGCCGGAAGCTCGTGCAGACCGATATCGAGACGCTGCGCCTGGCGCGTGGCCTGCTCGACCAGTACGAGGCGTTGTGGCGCGGTCGAATCGACCGGATGACCGACCTCATCGCCGCCAGCACGGAGACACGGAAATGACGGTCACCTCGGTCCGCAAGGACCCCGACGCCCTGACGATGACCCTCACCGCGGAGTTCGACGCCACGCCCGAGCGCGTGTGGCAGCTGTGGGCCGATCCGCGGCAGCTCGAGCGCTGGTGGGGTCCGCCCACCTACCCCGCGACGTTCACCCGCCACGACCTCAGGCCCGGCAGCCGGGTCGAATACCACATGACCGGACCGAAGGGCGACCAGCCGCACGGATACTGGGACGTGCTCGAGGCAGATCCGCCGCGCCGGATCGTGTTCCAGGATGGATTCGCCAACGAGGACGGCACGCCGAGCGACGAGTTTCCGCGGCAGGAGGGTCGGGTGACGATCGAGCCGATCGACGGCGGCCGGACCAGGATGTCGATCGAGAGCCGCTTCCCGAGCACCGAGGCGATGCAGCAGCTGCTCGCCATGGGCATGGAAGAGGGCCTCACGCAGGCGGTCGGGCAGATCGACGCCATCCTCGCGGAAGGAGTTGCGGCATGACCACGACACTCGCACCCACGACACACACCCTGGCCGTGCCGGGTGCCACGCTGACATACGACGTTTGCCCGGCCGAGACCGCCGCGCCTGCTCTGCTGCTCATCGGATCGCCGATGGGTGCCGGGGGGTTCGCGACGCTGGCCAGCCACTTCACCGATCGAACGGTCGTCACTTACGATCCGCGCGGAATCGAGCGCAGCACCAAGGACGACCCGGCCAGCACGTCGACGCCAGAGCAGCACGCGGATGACCTCCATCGGATCATCGACGAGCTCGGCGGCGGGCCGGTCGACGTGTTCGCGAGCAGCGGTGGGGCGGTCAACGCGCTCGCCCTCGTGGCGGCGCACCCGGACCAGGTCCGGACGCTCGTCGCGCACGAGCCGCCGCTCGCCGCGATCCTGCCGGACAGCGAGGGCGCGCTGGCAGCCACGCGGGCCGTCTACGACGCGTACCAGCAGCACGGCTTCGGGCCCGGCATGGCCCGGTTCATCGCCGTGGTGGGCCACCAGGGCCCGTTCGACCCTGCCGAGGCGGGTCAGCCCGGTCCGGACCCCACGATGTTCGGGCTGCCGACCGAGGACGACGGCAACCGGACGGATCCGCTGCTGTTCCAGAACATCATCTCCTGCACCCACTTCGCGCCGGACTTCTCCGCGCTTCGGGCCGCCTCGACGCGGATCGTGCTGGGTGCGGGCGCGGAATCGGGAGGCACGCTGGCACATCGCGGGGCGCTCGCCGCCGCCGAGCAGCTGGACGTGGAGCCCGTGATCTTTCCCAGCGACCACGGCGGCTTCCTGGGCGGCGAGTACGGCCAGCGGGGCGACCCGGACGGCTTCGCCGCAAAGCTGCGGGAGGTTCTGGACCGGCCCTGACGGCTCGCGGGGGGGTAGCTCGCCGGCGTGGTTGGTCGCCGGGGCGGGTGTGGCGCCATGGGCCACGAAATCACCGTTGCTGGGTGCCGATCAGGTCATCGGGGCCATGGCACGGCGGATTCGTTGACTCGGGCGCCACGATCCGGCCTCGGGAAGGCGCTCGGTGGCGTGTTGGCTCGACATCGTGGCGCGCCAGCCAACACGGGTCGGGCTCGGTGACGCGCAGCGGCCCGGTAGCTCGAATTCGTGGCGCGCCAGCCAACATCAGGGCGCTCGGCGGCCCGGTGGTATCGACGGGCCGGGCCCCATCACATCGGCCGCAGCTCGAACACCCGGCGGCCCTCGGCCATCTCCTCCGGACGGTTCACGTCGACGCCGTCGACGGCGCGGATGAACCAGACCCCGAAGCGCATGCCGCGCGCGACGGGTCCCAGCACGTCGCGGAAGAACGCGATCCGCTCCGGGAGGTCGAGCTCGGCGACCTGAACGTCCTCGCTCTGGCGGCGGACGGTGATCGTCGCATGGCCGGCGGCCCGCAGGTTGCGCACCCAGTCGGTCTCGCCCCACGGCGACCACACCCAGCGCCGGTCGCCGGCCTCGATGATCGCGAGCGGCGTACGACGAGGAAGACCGCTCCGGCGACCTGGAACGGTGAGCAGCGCGTTGGGGCCCATCGGCATCCCGATCCCGAGCACTCGCCGCGAGATGGGGTTGAGCAGTGGGACGATCCGCGGCGGACGACCCGGCTGGTGAAGGCCGGCGGTGCGGGGCGTCGGCGGTCGTGTGCGTCATCGGTCACATCCTTTCGGGATCTGGTGTCAACCAGGTGAACCCGCGCAACCGGCCGAATGTGACAACGGGCCGCTCCGACGCCGCAGACGCATCGATCGGCACCCCGGGCGGGCGATCCGTGGTTGGATGTGACGCGATGACCGATCAGGACCTGCTGGCGCAGGAGTTCGAGACCAACCGCCCGCACCTGCGAGCGGTTGCCTACCGCATGCTCGGCTCGCTGAGCGAGGCCGACGATGCCGTCCAGGAGGCCTGGATCCGGCTCAGCCGGTCCGACACGAGCGAGGTCGCAAACCTGCGCGCCTGGCTGACCACCGTCGTTGCCCGCGTCTGCCTGAACTTCCTGCGCACGCGCCGAACCCGCCCCGAGGCGCCGCTCGAGACCCACGTCGCGGATCCCATCGTCAGCCCTCCGGCGGGGATCGATCCCGAGCACGAGGCGCTGCTGGGCGACTCGGTCGGGCTCGCGCTGCTCGCCGTCCTCGACGCCCTGAACCCCGGCGAGCGGATCGCGTTCGTGCTCCACGACGTGTTCGGCGTCCCGTTCGACGAGATCGCACCGATCGTCGGCCGGTCTTCGGCCGCCACCCGGCAGCTCGCCAGCCGGGCTCGCCGCCGCGTTCGTGGAGCGCCGGTGCCGGACACGGACCTCCGGGCTCAGTGGGTGGTGGTCGACGCGTTCCTCGCGGCCGCACGCGACGGCGACTTCGACGCGGCTGCTGGCGGTGCTCGATCCCGATGTCGTGCTTCGCTCCGACGGCGGCCCGGACCGGCCGGGCCTGGTGTCGCTGCTGCGCGGGGCGGATGCCGTCGCGGCGGGCGCGCTCTCGTTCCGCCGGTTCGCGGACACCGCCACGCGCGCGCTGATCAACGGGGTGCCGGGCGGCGTGGCGTGGACTCCGGACGGCCGCCCGTTCTCCGTCGTCTCGCTCACCGTCGCGGGCGGCCGGATCGTCTCGATCGACATCCTCGCCGATCCGGAACGGCTGGCCCGGCTGGATCTCGGGCCGGTGGTGGACGAGCCGGCTCCCTAGCCTGTTTGCGGGGGCTCGACCGTCGCCGGTGCGACGTTGTGGTTGACGTGGAACACGTTGACGGGATCCCAGGCTCGCTTCAGAGCGGTGAGGCGCACGAGCTTCGCGTCGCCATAGATCAGGCGCGTGTGCTCGGGGCCGGCATCCGAGACCTCGTTCGCGTAGCGGCCGAGCGTTGCATCGGGCTCGACGACCGCCATCACCCGCCGGACCCATGCGCGGTTCGCATCGTCGAGTGCCGGATCGCTCCAGGAAGCATCGACGCTGAGGTCGAACACGGCCGACCGCCCGGCGTACGCGGTCCCCTCCTCCGGGACCCGTCCGATCGCGCCATCCAGCGCCGTGATCGAGAACGAGCCGTCGCCCGGGGCTGTGGCGACCAGCTCGACAAGCTCGTCAAGCGCGCCCGGGCGGACGCCGTCCGCGTTGCATCCCTGGATGAACGACCGGTTGCCCCACGCGAACACGAGGTCATGCGCGGTCTGGACATCCAGATAGGGCTGGCTCCCGAGGGTGGCGGTGACGGGTCTCGGGCCGAGGTGGAGGCCGGCGGTGTCGCGCTCGACGGCGTCCGCGGCCCCGCTGTGGTTGTAGGCGATGAAGACGATCGGGCGGCCCCGGAGCTCCTCCGGATAGCCGTCGTCCGAACCCGCCCGGTCGAGGCCGAAGATCACCGACACCGCCTCGGGCGCGTTCCGCGCGTAGTGGTCGAAGACCTCCCACACCTCGTGGACCTCGGTGGCCGGGAAGACCAGGACGCCGCGATGGAGGTCGGGCCCGAATGGCTGGAGCCGCAGCTCGAAGCCGGTGGCGATCCCGAAGTTCCAGCCAGCGCCGCGCAGGCCCCAGAACAGGTCCGGCTCCTCGGTCGCCGAGGCACGCACAAGCCGGCCGTCGGCCGTGACCAGCTCGACCGCGGCGAGGTTGTCGATCGTGAGCCCGAACTGCCGCTGCAGCCGGCCGACCCCGCCGCCCAGCGTCAGCCCGGCGACGCCGGTATGGCCGACGACGCCCACGGGACACACGAGCCCGTGCGCCTGCGCCGCGACATCGAGCTCGCCCAGGAGCGCCCCGCCGTTCGCCCGGGCGGTGCGGGATCGAGGGTCCACCTCCACCCGGCGCATGGCCGACATGTCCACGACCAGGCCACCTTCGCGGCCGGTGAACGCGGCCAGGCTGTGCCCGCCGGACCGGACCGTGAGCTCGAGACCGTGCTCGCGGCCGAACTGGATGGCCGTCGGAACCTCGCTGGCGCTCGCCGGGCGGAGCATGACCGCCGGCCGTCGATCGTGGAGCGCATTCCACAGGCGTCGTGCCTCGTCATAGCGCGGGTCGGCGGGCAGGATCACCTCGCCCCTGAACGACCGGCGAAGCTGGTCGAGGTCGCGACCCCGGATCCGCGGGGACCAGGCGGGCATCGTCAGCTCCAGGGCGACGCCAGCTGGGTCAGCAGCTCGCGATCCGGCAGCACGTCGGCCTGGAGCGTCGCCGCCGCCACGTCGTGCGCATCCAGCGGCAGCTCCCTGAGGACGAGGCTGCGTCCCTGGGCGATCCCGGTGGCCTTGTAGAACGCGACGGTCCGGTTGAACCAAGGTGAAGAACTCGCAATCGCTCGAGAAAACGAGCCAGAGTCGGTGGTGGCCGGACCGATTGGCCGGCCATCCGCGTCGACGGTCTCGTCAAGCGCTACCGCAAGGGCGACCGGAACGCCGTCGACGGGATCGGCTTCGAGGTCGCCGCGGGCGAGTTCTTCGCGCTGCTCGGACCAAACGGCGCCGGCAAGACGACGACGCTCTCGATCCTGACGACGACGCTGGCGCCGACGGCCGGACGCGCCATGATCGACGGGCTGGACGTGGTCGCGGACGCGGCTGCGGTGCGGCAGCAGGTGGGGATCATCTTCCAGAAGCCGAGCCTGGATCGGAACCTGACGGGCGAGGAGAACGTGCGCTTCCACGCGATCCTGTACGGCCTCTATCCCTACGCACCCGCGTACCGCCTGATGGCCGCGGGCTACCGTCGACAGGTCGAGGACTGGGCCCGGCTGCTCGACATCGGACCCGACATCTTCCGGCCGGTCCGCACGTACTCGGGCGGCATGATCCGGAAGCTGGAGATCGTGCGCAGCCTCGTCCATCGACCGCGGGTGCTGTTCCTCGACGAGCCGACCACAGGGCTCGACGCGCCCAGCCGACGCGCACTGTGGAGCTACCTGCGGACCGTCCGCGCGGAGCATGGGACGACGATCGTGCTGACGTCCCACTACCTCGAGGAAGCCGAGCAGGCCGACCGGATCTGCGTCATCGATGCGGGCCGGATCGTGGCCATGGGCTCACCCGCCGAGCTCACCGCTGCGCTCGCGAGCGAGTACCTGCTGGTGGACGCCGACGACCGTACCGCCCTCCGGGACGAGCTGGTGCGGCTGGGACACGTGCCATCGGGCCACGGGCCGCTCCGGATCGATGTGAGCGCGGCCCACGCCCACGCCGTCCTGCGCTCGATCGAGACGCCGTTGACGTCGGTCCGGACGCACGCCCCATCCTCGAGGACGCGTACCTCGAGATCGTCAGCCGCGCGGAGCTGGGCCGGGAAGGCCTGGGCGGCGCACCGGACGCGGCGTCGGATGGCAGGTCCGCCAATGGCTGAGACCGCGCTCGCTCGCGACACCGCGACGCGCGACAGCATGCCGGCTCCCCGTCGCCGGCGGGCGGAGCTGTCGGCGATCGCGGTCATCGCGCACCGTGACTTCGTCAAGCTGCTCCGTGACCGGTGCGGCTGTTGTCGGAGCTCGCCTTCCCGCTGGTGCTGGTCCTGCTGCTCGGTCCGGCGCTCCAATCCGGGTTCGGGGCGCCCGGCGGGCTCGACCTGACCACGTTCGTGTTCACCGGGGTGCTCGCCCAGACGATCTGGCAGTCGTCGGTGCTCGGGCTCGTGTCGCTGATCGCGGATCGTGAGGAGGATTTCAGCCAGGAGATCTTCGTGTCGCCGGTGTCCCGCTACTCGATCGTCGCGGGCAAGATCATCGGCGAGTCGCTGGTGGCGCTGCCGACCGGCCTCGGGATCGTCGTCGTCGGCCTCCTCATCGGGGTGCCGCTGTCGCCGGCTGGTGCTGGTGGCGCTGGTCCCGGTCTCGCTCCTGGTCGCCCTGTTCGGTGGCGCGTTCGGGCTGCTGATGCTGTCCAACATCTCGAGCCAGCGCACGGCCAACCAGATCTTCCCGTTCGTCCTGCTGCCACAGTTCTTCCTCGCCGGCGTGTTCAACCCGATCCACGCACTGCCCACGCCCCTTGCGATCCTGTCGGCGCTTTCGCCCCTCCGCTACGCGGTGGAGCTGACCCGGAACGTGATGTACGGCCTCCAGCCGGACATCCCCGCACCGGACGACGACGTCCGCTACCGGTCAACGCGGCCGTCATGGCCGCGCTGTTCGTCGTGTTCCTGGTCGCAGGCACGTTCCTGTTCGTCCGCGCCGAGCGCAACCGCTGACCCCAACCGCCGCTACCACGCCGGACGGGCCTGGTGAGCGCGCTACGCCCGTCTGGCCAGGAACGCCAGCCACGCATCGCGCTCGAGCGGGCTGGGGCCGGAGCGTTCGCGCGTCGGCGGGTTGTCGCCGACGGGCTGGTAGCCGCCGGGTCGCGTCTCCAGGATCCCCTCCCCCATCGACAGGCCGGGCAGCCGGCTCTGGAGGGTGCGGACGCTCGAGACCGGCATGACGGCATCGACCCTGGACACGTCGTTCGCCGAGAACTGGCCGCGGACGCGGCCGCCGAGCCTGCCGAGCATCGCGAGCACGCCGGGAGCTGTCGATGCGGGCATCTCGAGCGCGACGTCCGCGAGCGGTTCGCAGACCCAGGTCCCGGCGCGATCGAGCGCGGTCGCAAGCACCAGCTGGGTGAGCCGCCGGTAGTCGGCGGGGGACGTCACCGGTGACATGTACCCGCTGTCGGTCATCGTCACCCGGCAGTCGGTCACCTGCCAGCCGGCCCGGCCTTCTGCGAGCGCTTCGCGGACGTACGCGTCCATCTGCCCCACGAAGGTCTCGACCCGGTGGAACAGGTAGAGCGGAACGAGCCGCGGCTCGACCGTCGAGCGGAACTCGATCCCGGAGCCGGGCGGCCGGGGTTCGATCCGGAGCGCAAGCGTGGCCGGGAATGGGTTGGTGCTCAGCGGCGAGCTCCGACCGGTGATGTTGGTGTGCGTCTCCGCGTAGATGACCTCCTCGGCCTCTCCGACGCCCGCCGGCCGCTCGATGCACACGGTCGTCGTCTCGCGGAAGTCGGCCGCGATGCCGTAGTCGCGCGCGAGCGTCGCCCCGATGACCTCCTTCTGGACCTCGCCGTAGAGCGAGACCGAGATCTCGTGCCGGTGGTCGTCCTGGCGGACGTCGATCAGCGGATCCTGGTCCGCGAGCTGCGCCAGGGCCGCGCGGAGGCTGCCGGACTGCTCCGGCCGGATCGGGTACACGACGGCCTCCAGCGCCGGCCGCGGAAAGCGCGCGGTGACCGCCTCGCCCGGCGGCGGCTCCCCGATCGCATCGCCCACGCGAACCGTTCCCAGCCCGCGGACCGCCGCCATCTCCCCCGCCACGAGCACGTCGCGGCGCGGGGCACCCGTCGGCGCGAACACCTTGATCGAGCTCGGCTTCGCTTCTTCCTCGCCCCCGACCCGGACCCGCTGTGCGCGGTCGAAGCGTGCCCGCGAACAGGCGGACGTAGGCAACACGCTCGCCCGACGCGCTGCGCTCGATCTTGAACACGCGGCCCGAGACGGGCGCCTCCGGGTCGCCGCCACCGCCGGACAGGAGCCCCTCGACGCCGTCGAGCAGGGTATCGATCCCCACGCCCAGCACCGCCGAACCGAAGTACACCGGGTGGATGTGGCCCTGCTGCGTCTGCTCGGCAAGCTGCTCCCGCAGGCGGGACGGCGAGAACGTGGCCTCGTCTCGCACGTACGCGTGGAGGATGGACTCGTCGTGCTCGGCGAGGACCTCCGCCAGCCTGGTCTGGTGGTTGCGGTCGTCCGGCGCGTACGGCGCGACCGTGGCGTCGCGGCGGCCGGCATCACGGACGACACCCATCGGCACCATGCCGGGCGACAGCCGCCGTTTCATGGCTTCGACCACGCGCTCCGGATCCGCCCCGGCCCGGTCGATCTTGTTGACGAAGATCAGGGTCGGGACGTGGAGGCGCTGGAGCGCCCGGAACAGCAGCGGCGTCTGCGGCTGGACGCCCTCGACCGCCGACACGACGAGCACCGCGCCATCGAGCACGCCCAGGACGCGCTCGACCTCCGCGATGAAGTCGGGGTGGCCGGGGGTGTCGACCAGGTTGACCGCAAGGTCGCCCAGGAGGAACGAGGCGACCGCGGACCGGATCGTGATGCCGCGCTCGCGCTCGAGGTCGAGCGAGTCGGTCTGGGTCGTGCCGGCGTCGACGCTGCCGGCGCGATCGATGGCGCCGGCCGTGAACAGCAGGCGCTCGGTGAGGGTGGTCTTACCGGCGTCGACGTGCGCGAGGATGCCGAGGTTGAGCGTGCGCATGGGACCTCATGCCTTCCGAGGAGGTGATCACCTTCTGGCTGGACATGGGTGCTCCCATCTCGCTCCTTTCCTGCACTACATCGCTGCGGTTGTCCTGCCCCGACTTTCGCACCCCGCGTCAAGCGGGAGCACCCGATCCCCCACCTGCCGCGACTCACCAGGTGCATCAAGGGCGACACCAGCGTGGCGGATCGGGGCCTCAAGGGGCCCTTGTGGCCCCGAAGACCCCTGGCCAGCCGCTCGCGTGACGCGCCGGGTGAGTCGGCACGGAGCAAGGTTTGGCGGCCTGCCGGCACGGAGCAAGGTTGCGGCCTGCAGCAAGGTTTGGCGGCCTGCCGGAACGGCAGCGGCAGCCGATCTGCCGGCACGGCAGCAGCTGAGCCGGCCAGGACGAGGATGGCGCCTCGATCGCCGCGCAGCGCTCGCTGTGCGCGCGCGTCCGGCGTCCGCAGCCGCCTACGCGCGCGGGTCCAGAGCCCCCAGGCGCTCGGTCAGGCGCAGGTTCTCGCGATAGTCGATCGGCACCTCGACCAGCGCCGGGCCGTCCACCGCCAGGGCATCGCCAAGGCAGACGGCCAGGTCCGCCGACGAGTCCGGCCGGAACGCCGGCATCCCGAATGAGCGTGCGAGGGCCACGAAGTCCGGGTTGCCGAACGTCACCCCGAACCGCCGACCGAACTCGTTGCGCTGCTTCCAGTCGATCAGGCCGTAGCCGTCGTCGCGCCACACGACGACCGTGACCTTCGCCCGCAGCCGCACGGCCGTCTCGAGCTCCTGGACGTTCATCAGCAGCCCCCCATCGCCGCACAGGGCAACGACCCGCCGATCCGGGTGCACCAGCGATGCCGCGATCGCCCCCGGCAGCGCAATCCCCATCGACGCAAAGCCGTTGCTGATGATCACGGTGTTGGGCTCGTATGCCTGGTACAGCCGCGCGACCCAGATCTTGTGGGCGCCGACGTCCGAGACGACGATGTCATGCGGACCCAGCGCGCGGCGCAGGTCGAGGATCGCCTTCTGGGGCTTCACCACCGTCGCATCGTCATGTTCGAACGTGCCAAGCTCCTGGAGCAGCTGCTGACGAAGGTCGGCGTTGATCAGCGTCTCCTGCGACGCATGGCGCTCGGCGCCGCTTCGTCCGTTGATGCCCTGGGGCTCGACCGCCTCGAGCAGGCGCCGGAGCGATCCCTCGATGTCGCCGATCAGCTCCACCGCCGGCCGGTACGAGGCGTCGACCTCGGCAGGCTGGGTGTCGATGTGGAGGATCTGCTTGGTGCCGTCCGGGTTCCAGCGCGAGGGCCCGTACTCGACGAGGTCGTAGCCGACGCAGATCACGAGGTCCGCGCGATCGAACCCGGACAGGACGTGGTCGCGCGCCTGGAGGCCCACGGCCATCAGCGACAGGTGGGACCGATCGTCCATCGCACCCTTGCCCATGAACGTCTCGGCGACCGGCACGTGCAGGGTGTCTGCGAAGGCCCGCAGGGCATCGGATGCGCGGCGGCGCAGGACACCGTTCCCGGCCAGGACGATCGGGCGGGACGAGGATGCGATGAACGCCGCAGCGTGGGCGATCGCCTCATCGGTCGGCTCCGGGAAGTAGGCACGCGATGGTGCGAGGGGCTGGAGCGCCGGATCCACGCGCGATGCCGCGATGTCCTCCGGGATCTCGATGTGGGTGGGGCCTGGCTTCTCGAGGCGGGCCACCCGGAACGCCCTCGCGATGGTCTCGGGGATCGCGTCGGCGCGTCCGATCCGGGTGGTCCACTTGGTCACCGGCTCCAGCATCCGGGGGATGTCCACCAGCTGGTGCGACTCCTTGTGGAGCTTGTCCGACCCGGTCTGGCCCGTGATCGCGACCATGGGCGCGTGATCCAGGTATGCGTCGGCGATCCCGGTGACGAGGTTCGTGGCTCCGGGCCCCAGGGTGGCCATGGCGACGGCGCATTGCCCGGTCAGCCGCCCGTAGACGTCCGCCATGAACGCGGCCCCCTGCTCGTGCCGGGTGGTGACGTGGCGCACGCGCTGGTCGTCGGCGAGGGCGTCGAGGATGTCCATCGTCTCCTCGCCGGGCACCGAGAACACCCACTCGCACCCCTCGGCCGCGAGGCAGTCGACGAGGAGGCGCGATGCGGTGGGGCGCGCGTCGGGTGTCACGGGTTCAGTCTAGGGCCAGCCCGCCGGGACCAGCGGTACCATCGTGGCGCCGGGCGACCGGTGCCGTTTCAGGAGTCACCAGGCGTGAGCGTCGTCCATCGTCCCAAGAACCAGCTGATCCTCATCGCCGGCCTGGTGTGGTGCGCGGCGGGCGCGATGGTCTGCGTGATCGGCCTGCCGCTCGAAGTCACCCTCGCGCCGGAGCACCTCGTCCTGTTGCCCCTGGCAGGGCTGATCTTCCTCGCGTTCTACTTCCTCGTGTTCTCACGCCTGGTGCGAAAGCACACTGGCCGGATCCGGGCACGGGAGGAGGATCGCCTCCCGTTCTGGTACTTCTTCAATGCCTCGTCCTGGGCCGTGATGGGCGTGATGATGGGCGGCGGCATGGCGCTCCGCCTCTCGCACCTGATGCCGGACTGGATGATCGCGTTCTTCTACAGCGGGCTGGGCGTCGCCCTGTTCCTGTGCGGGGTTCGCTTCCTCGGCATCTTTGCCCGTGGGGAGGTGCTGGCGCGTGGACAGGCCGGGGAGTCCACGCGACCCGACGAGGCGCTGATCCGCTCAGCGCGCTGCCCGGAGTGAGGCCGCGACCCGTGCCGGCGCCACCGCTCGGCAGGGCCATCTTCGCGACGATCCGACCCCCAATTCGAGAAAGATCGAACCATCCGGCCCCCGCCCCGGTCATCTAGGTTGTGATCGGGATCAATGTCCAGGCAGGGGGCACCGGGGTGGATGACATCCGCGCGAAGCTGAGCGGGTCCGCCGATGACCGAGCGGACGCATTCACGGGTCTGCTCGACGATGCCCTCGACCGGAGCTTCCGGCTCGCCGCCGTGATCCTGGGCGATCGCGACGAAGCCGAGGACGCGGTGAGCGACGCGGCCCTCCGCGCCTGGCAGCATGTCGCCTCGCTGCACGACCCGGAGAAGTTCCAGGCCTGGTTCTCGAGGATCCTGGTCAACGTCTGCCGGGACCGCCTCCACCAGCGGCATCGCCCCTCGATCGTCGCCTATGCGACGCCTGCCATCGCCGATCCGTTCGCCGCGTCCGTCGAGCGCGCGGCACTCCGGGAGGCACTGAGTGCGCTGACCCCCGAGCACCGGGCGGTCATTGCGTTGCACTACCTCGAGGGCCTGACCGCCGAGCAGATCGCGGCCCAGCTCGACCTGGCGGTGGGCACGGTGAAGTCACGGCTGCACTACGGCCTGGCCGAGCTCCGGGCGGCCTACGACGCGGCCGCCCGCGACCCGATGGGGGCGATCCGATGACCGACGAGCGCTTCGATCGCGACCTGACCGTCGTCCTGCGCGACATCGCCGGCGACGGCGCCCCGGCATCCCTCCGGTATCGCCTGCGCACGATCACCGACGCCCCGACCGCGCGACGGCGGTCGTGGTTCGCGCCGCTGCTCCAGCTCTCGGCTGCTGCGCTGGCCGTGGCCGCCGCGGCCGCGCTCGGCTGGACCTTCCTCCAGGGCCCGATCGTGGGCGTGAAGCCGACGTCCTCGCCTGAGCCGACCTCGAGCGCTCCGGCCCCGTCCGGGAGCCCGGCGGCGAGCGACTCACCGAGCGAGTCACCGACCGAGTCCCTGGCGCCCACGCCGAGCGGCTGGACGGGCCTCGTGTGGTCGGATCCGGTCATGCCATCTGCTCCGGGCGGGCTCCGGATCGTGGACGTCGTTCTCTGGGGCGACGCGTACGTCGCCGTCGGCGAAACGGGCGTGACGGACCCGGAACGCAACCTGAATGGGTGCGTTCCTGACCTCACCGGACGGGCTCGACTGGACGGTCGTGCAGACCGTCGATCTGCTGCGGTCGGGCGAGTGGATGACGCACGTGTTCGTGGTCGACGGACGGCTGCTGGCCACGGCCGAGGGCGGCGGGGTGGACTGCCCGCCCGACACGGTGTGTCCGGAGCCCGACTTCTCGCCCGAGCTCTGGACCTCGACAGACGGATCGCACTGGACACCCGTCGACAGCCCGAGCTGGCACGCCGCCTGGTCGAACGCCGGCGCCCCCATGTTCATGACCGCGGGCGACGGCGGCGTCCTCGCGGTCGGCTACAAGGGCCAGGGCGTGGGTCAGCCGGGCCAGAAGCCGCCGCCGGCGGTCCCGGTCGTGTTCCACTCGGATGATGGGATGACCTGGGAGCAGGCCGACCTGGCGCAGGGCTTCGACCATGCCGTGTTCCGGGATGCCGCCGCGTTCCCCGGTGGGTTCGTCATCGTCGGGCGGGACGGCGTGCGGGATCCTGCCACCGAGGTCGTGGACCCCGAGAACCCGCTGCCGCGCGGCCTGGGCCGGCCGGCGGCGTGGGTGTCATCCGATGGGATCCACTGGGCCGTGGCTGCGGTCGACGGGATCGAGATCGAAGGTGGCGAGCTGAGCGACGTCGAGGTCGGCGCGGATGGCCTGTTCGCGATCGGCGCGGGCTCCCCCAGCTCCGGCGATGCCACTCCGAGCGGCTGGACCTCGACCGACGGCGCAACCTGGCACGTCGCAGGCCGGTTGGGCGCGGAGCTGCCGGCCATCGATCAGGCCCCTCTGCCCGGCTCGACCGTCCTGGTTTCGGACGGCCGGCACATCGTCGTCCTCGCCCGCGAAACGCCCGGCGCGGACACGATGGCAGCCTGGGTATCGACCGACGGTGCGAGCTGGACGTCGCTGTCGTTCACCGGGTCGACGCAAGCTGCCGAAGATCGGTCAGTACAGTCCACAGGATGCGCAGGGCACGTACGTGACCGGTGCGACGGTGCTCCCGGATCGCATCGTGGTCTTCGGCTCCGGCAACGGCTCGTACGCGCTGTGGCTTGCCACGCCGGATTCACCCTGATCCCTCCTGCTGGGCCGGCGGGCTGACGCCGCAGCCGGCGCGCGTGCGACGATCAGCAGCGTGCGCCGCCTCCTCGTCGTCGACTTCGCCAACCTCGCCCACCGCGCGTACTTCGCCGGACGCGGCAGTCCGTCCTTCGCGCCCGACGGCCGGCCGGTGTTCCTGGTTCGCACGTTCCTGCGCTTCGTCCTCGCCCGGATCCGCGAGGAGCGGGTCACCCACGTCGCGCTCGCGTTCGAGAGCACGACCGGCTCGAGGCGGCGAGACCTCCACCCCGACTACAAGCCGCGCAAGGCGGAGGAGCCCGAGGATCTCGGGGCGCAGCTTCGCGACGCGAACGTCGCGGCGGGCCGAATGGGCTGGGCTCGTTACCGGGCCGAGGGCTGGGAGGCCGACGACGCGATGGCCGGGATCGCCGACGCTGCCATCGCCGCCGGATTCGACGAGGTGCTGCTCCACACCGGTGATCACGATCTGCTGGGCATGGTCAGCGACCGGGTGGCGGTGCTGATCCCGCGTGCGGGCGGTGGCGTCGACCGGTTCGGTCCGGCCGATGTCGAGGAGCGGAGCCCGTATCGCGCGTCTCCAGCGCAGGTTGCGGACGTGAAGGCCCTCATCGGTGACGCGACCGACGGCTACGGCGGCGTGCGAGGCATCGGGCCAGTGGCCGGTCCGGGCCTGGTGCGGCGGTTCGGGTCGCTGGCCGCGATCTACGAACGGATCGACGAGGTCGAGGCCGCGGGCGTGCGGACCCGGCTCCTTGCCGGGCGCGATGACGCGTTCCGCAGCCTGGACCTGGCGACGCTGCGCCGCGACGCTCCGCTGACGCCGGCCTTCGATCCCGACGCCGGCCGCGTGGGCGCGCACGACCGCGAGCGTGTGGCTTCGTGGCTCACGGCGATGGGGCTGTCCGACCTGCTCCGGCTCGCCGACTCGCTGGGTGGGGCGTCCAGTTCGATCGATTAGCCCTCGGGCGCGACATCGGCGCACGATGCTTGGTGTCAGGACCGGATCGATGCACATCGCCCGCGCCACGCGTTCGCAGGCCGCATACTCGGCTCCCTGATGCCCGATTCCACCATCGGCCGCGTCCTGTCCAGGGTGGCCACCATCGGCCACCTCGAGAAGGACACCGACATGCTGCGCGCCCAGAAGGCGGCCCTGTCGTTCACCGCGGTCACGATCACGGTCCTGTCCACGGTCTGGGTGGCCGCCTACGGGCTGTTGGGGCTCGTCTCTGCGGCGGCGATCCCGCTCGCCTACCAGGTGGGCACGGTGGCGGGGCTGCTGGTGCTCGCGCGGACGAAGGACCACCGCCTCTTCCGGTTCAGCCAGGCGGCGATGATGACGGTGTTCCCGTTCCTGCTCCAGTGGACGCTGGGCGGCTACGTTGCCTCCAGCGCGATCAGCGTGTGGAGCCTGGTCGGCGCGATCGGGACGTTGTTCTTCTTCACGACGGCCGAATCCGTCCCGTGGTTCGGCGTGTTCCTCGTGCTGACGCTCGTATCGGGACTGATCGATCCGGTTGTCGCGCGGACATCGGCCACGGTCCCAGAGGCGTTGCGGCCCGCATCGTTCGTGCTCAACGTGACGGGGATCTCGCTGACCGCATACGTCCTGCTCCAGTACGTGGTCCGAGCCCGGGATGACGCGCTCGCCCGGTCCGAGGGGCTGCTGCTCACCATCCTCCCGCGGAAGATCGCCGACCGGCTCAAGCACGACCCCGGGGTGATCGCCGAGTTCCATCCCCAGGTGAGTGTCCTGTTCGCGGACATCGTCGACTTCACTGCGCTCACCGAGCGAACCCCGCCCGAGCAGGTGGTCGGACTGCTCGATGCGATCTTCACGGAGTTCGATGCGCTGGCGGCCCGGCACGGGGTGGAGAAGATCAAGACGATCGGCGACGCGTACATGGCGGTGGCGGGCCTCCCCGAACCACGTGCAGATCACGCCCAGGCCATCGCCGCGATGGCGCTCGACATGCGGGCGGCGCTCGAACGCATCTCAGGCCATCGAGACCAGGCCATCACGCTCCGGATCGGGATCCACAGCGGTCCCGTGATCGCCGGAGTCATCGGCCGCGACAAGTTCATCTACGACCTGTGGGGCGATACCGTGAACACCGCGAGCAGGATGGAATCACACGGCGTGCCCGGCGCGATCCAGGTCAGCGAGACCACGCGCCTTCTGCTGGGCGAGGCCTACGAATTCGAGGACCGGGGCGAGGTCGCGCTGAAGGGAAAGGGCCTCTGGCGAGCGTATCTGCTGATCGGGCCAGCGCCATCCTCGCGCGGCGCCGTCACGACGAGCGTAGTCGGGGACCGGACCGGGTAGGTCCCACGTGCGCCACCACGAGGCGTCCGCGCGTTTGCCGATGTGCTGCGGGCCGGCGGGCATTCGGTCCACACACCCGACCTGTTCGATGGCCGGACATTCGATTGCGGCCGCCGCGGCGCCAGCCACGCTAGAACCGCGGCTCGCGGAATCGGCCGAGAAGCAGCGGCGCTGCAACCCTGGGCATCGGGCGATTCTGGCGCGTCCCGGCACCACAACCTCAGGCCGATCACTCGGCTGCTAGGACGGATGCAAGGTCATCGCAGGACGATCACGCGATGAACAGCCCGAATCGGCAGGTCGGCGTCCTGCTGGCGGCTGCCATCGCCCTGCTCGCGATCTCCATCCCGGTGCTTGCGGCATCGCCGCCGCCGTCCGCGGATCCGGGCAATTCGGCCAAGCCCGAGAAGTCCGCCAAGCCCGAGAAGTCCGCCAAGCCCGAGAAAGGTCCCGAGGTCGCGATCACGCTCAAGGGCACCGTCCAGAAGTCGACCGATGCCAAGGGTCGCGCGACATTCACGATGACCGTGGACGGAAAGACCTGGACCGTCTCGGCAGGACCGCCGTGGTTCTGGGGCGACAACAACCCGCTGGCCGCCTTCGTGGGCAAGTCGGTGACGATCGTCGGAACGACGCGATCCGGTGACACGCAGGTCGACGTCGAGACAGTGGACGGGAAGGCGCTTCGCGCGGCGGGACGGCCACCGTGGGCAGGCGGCCCGTGGATGGTCGGTCCCACCCACCCCGGTTGGAAGTCCTGGATGGCCGGTGGCAAGCCCGGCCACGGCCACGGCCGAGACAACGCGCCCGGGCAGCTCAAGAAGGTGACCCCCACCTCCTGATACGGCCGCGCCCGGCGGGGCGCCCTCATGCGACGGGCGAATCCTCCCGGTGATGCGTTGCAGCCACCGCCCCGAGGTCGGTCGCGTCGACCGCGTCCGCGGTCGTCTTCGCCGCGCGGACCCGGGTGACCGCTCGCAGGGTGGCCGTCCGGACACCGCCCTCGCGCGCCGCACGCTCGCCCACCACTGCGCCGGGCCCGATCTCGGCCACCTCGCGCCCATCCACCTCGACCACGAGGATCCCGTCGAGGATCAGGTAGACATCGACCGCCATCTCGCCTTGCGTGATCAGGGCATCACCGGCGTCCACGGTCCGGATCTCGGGCTTCGCGCCGCCGTGCATGATCGCGCCCGACACCCGTCGCTCCATCGCGGTCTCGACCGCGCTGACAACGGCCGGCGAGTCGTAGGTGCCCCACGGGGTCTGGTCACCGAATGAGTCGTTGAACCACTTCTTGAAGTCGACCACGCCCGACTTCTGGAACAGCTCGCCCGCATCGTCGTACACCCAGTGCCGCGGAAACGGGCTCGCCCCGACCAGCCCGCGCGTGGCGGACCCATCGGCGTTGATGGTCAGCTCGAGCGTGGACCACGCGATCGAGGGCCAGAACTGGACGAACGGCTTGCGCGCCACGGGTCGCGGCGTTGGCAGCCCCATCCGCCCGCCGACGGTCTGCACGAAGCGGACGGATGTCGGCCCGATCTCCGGGTCGTGCTGGATGTCCGGAAGGTGGACGGCCGGGAAGCGGATCGCCGCCGGGCCGACGCGCACGGTGGTCGCGCCGATATGTCCCTGGCCGAGGTATCCCTGGTCGACGATCCGCCCGTCCTCGACCTCGATGAAGGCGCGCAGCTCGTTTGCCTCGCGGAACCGATCCGTCCGGCGTAGGTCCTCGAGATCCTCGATCCGCTCGGGCGGCGGCTGGTCGTAGTGCGTGATCCCCAGCTCGAACGGGACCTTGGGGGCTCCCGCGATGGCGTCTGAGGGGATCCATGACACGGCGGTGACGCTGGACTCGAATCGGTGTCGGCTCATCGGGGGCACCTGTGTGGTTGGACGCTGGCGTGCACAGCATGACGGGAGTCGCCGAATGTCGTCATGGGACCGGTGTCCTGACCGCGCCGGGCGGTCGTGACGGTGGACGGGTCGCCGCCACGGATAACCGGCGCCGCCGTGTCGCCTGACCCTCAGCGCGGCAGCCGCCGCATACAATCCGGCGATGGGCTTCGACGTCCCCGCCCAGGCATACGAGCAGTACATGGGCGCGTGGTCGCGCCCGCTGTCGACCCGGTTCGTCGAGGCGGCGGGGGTCCGGCGCGGCCAGCGCGTGCTTGACGTCGGGTGCGGGACGGGCGCGCTGACGGCCGCGCTCGTCGAGCGACTTGGAGCCGGATCCGTGGCCGCCGTCGACCCGTCGGAGTCGTTCGTCGCCGCGGTCCGCGACCGGCACCCGGGCGTCGACGTGCGCCTGGCACGGGCCGAAGCCCTCCCGTTCGACGACGCCAGCTTCGATGCCTCGCTCGCGCAGCTGGTCGTCCACTTCCTGGCCGACCCGGTGACCGGCCTGCAGGAGATCGCGCGCGTCACCCGGGCAGGCGGCCTCGTGGCCGCCTGCGTCTGGGACTTCGAGGGCGGGCATGGCCCGCTGGGGCCCTTCTGGGAAGCTGCGCGGGCGCTCGACCCGGACGTGGAAGACGAATCCCACCTCCCAGGTGCCCGCCAGGGGCACCTCGTCGAGCTGCTGGATGCGGCCGGCCTCGACGACGTCGTGGAATCGGCGCTGGAGGTCAACCGGTCGTTCGCAGGCTTCGACGACTGGTGGGAGCCGTTCACGCGGGGTGTCGGGCCGGGCGGTGCGTACGTCGCCTCCCTCACCCCATCGAGGCAGGACGTGCTGCGCGATCGGTGCCGGTCGATGCTGCCCAGCGGTCCGTTCGTGCTCTCGGCGCGAGCCTGGGCCGCCCGCGGAACCGTGTAGCGCAGCCGAAACGGTCCGGGTCGGGCGCATCGGCTCTATCGATCAGTACATGCGTACTTGCGCAACCACGCAACATCCAGATACCCTCAGCGTGCAAGCCGCCCGCCTGCCAGGCGCGCGTGCCTGCTGCCGACGAGGATCAACACCGTGGAGATGACCATCGACTTTCCCGGAGGCGCCCGGGTCGACGCGCACTTCGGCGGGTTCGTCGTGCCGACCGACCAGCCACCCATGGGCGGCGGTGACGGGTCGGCCCCGACGCCGTTTGCGACGTTCCTGTCGACGATCGGGACGTGTGCCGGGATCTACGTCCTCGGCTTCTGCCGCCAGCGCGGGATCTCCGCAGAAGGCATTCGCCTCGTCCAGCGGATGCAGGTCGACCCCGTGACGCGCCTCGTGAACGATGTCCAGGTGACGATCGAGCTGCCCGCAGGCTTCCCGGACAAGTACGCCGACGCCGTCGTCCGCTCCGCCGAGCAGTGCGCGGTCAAGAAGCACTTCGAGCGCCCGCCGGTCATCCGCGTCGACAGCGTGATCGCCGCCTGAGGTCCCGCGGCCCCGTCATCCGGCGAGGACTGGCATACCGGCAACCGCCGACGTCGGTCGGCCCTGGCCTGCCCCGTCCCGTGGGCCACAACCGCGCCGTGGCTTCAGGGCGGGCGATGCGCTTGCGGCGGCAACCGGTGCCCGTCAGAGTGCGCCATACATGGAACGGTCCCCCGCCCTGCCCGCCGGCTACGTGCTGCGGCGTCCGCGAGATGCGGATGCGCCTGCCATCGAGCGTGTGGCGGCGGCGTCGGACGCCGCCCTCGCAGCCGCGCCGACGCTCGACCTCCCGCTCCTGCGCCGGCTGTGGGCCCGGCCGCGGTTCGACCTTGCCACCGACGCGTGGATCGTCGACCTGCGGGGCGTGATCGCCGGATACGGCCAGGTGTGGGGCGAGGATGCGACGCACGCGTCCGGCTTCGCGATCGTGCACCCGGAGCACTCGGGCATGGGGATCGGAGACACCCTCGCCACCCTGATCGAGGGGCGCGCGGCCCGGCAGGTCACCGGAGCGGCCCAGCTTCTCTCTGCGACCACCTCGAATGACAGGGCCGCGGAACGCCTGCTCGCCGGTCGCGGGTATACGTGGGCCCGCCGCTTCTGGCAGATGGAGGCCCAGCTGTCGGAGGACCGCCTGGGAGCCGCGCTCCCGGGAGACGTCCGCCTGCGACCGCTCGACGTCGAACGGGATCTGCCGACGGCCCACAGCCTCCTCGAGCAGTCGTTCGAGGACCACTGGAATTCCGCGCCCGTGTCATACGAGGAGTTCCTCGACGAGTCCGTGCACCAGGACGACTTCGATCCGTCGCTGTGGCTCATCGCTGAGGTCGAGGCTGAGCCCGTGGGCGTCCTGCACGGCTCCGTGCGAGGCGACAGGGGTGAGATCGCGATGCTCGGTGTCCTTCGGCCGCACCGTGGACGGGGGATCGCATCGGCGCTGCTCCGGGCGTCGTTCGCCGAGCTCCGCCGCCGCGGCCTCGCACGCGCGCGTCTCAACGTCGACTCCGCGAACCCGACCGGTGCAGTCTCACTGTACGAGCGGCTCGGCATGCGGGTCGTGAGCTCGTACGACCTCTGGAGCCTGCCGATCGAGGGCCGGGAGCGCTCAGCGGCGCCCGGCGACGGGTCCCGCTGACAGGGCGTCCGGGAAGTCGAGACCGGTCGCGATGAACACGACGGGGACGCCCGCGTCGAACGTGGCCGCGCTGATCGCGGCGCTCGTGCGGTACCGATCGGAACCCGCCAGCCTCGTCACGGGCGCGTAGGCCGCCAGCCGGGACGCGACCGTATCGGACACCACTCCGGCACCCCCGAGGATGACGATCCGGCCGGGTTTGAGCCGGGCGATCTCGGTTGCGACGATGTCCGGGAGCGAGTCCCTCGACGCGAGCAGGATCGGGCCGTCCAACGCGGCCGGGCCAGCCGACAGCGCATCCGGGAAGTTGCTGCCCGTGGCGATGTACAGGGCACCGACGCCGGGCGAGAAGGCCGAGGCGCTGATCCTGGCGCTGGTGGCGTATCGGTCCGGTCCGGCGATGCGGGTGACGGGCGCATAGGCGGCAAGAGAGGCCTCGACACCGGCCGACACCACCGATGGGCCGCCCAGGACGACGATCCGCACCGGTGCAAGTCGCCGCAGCTCGGCAGCGATGACGGAGGGAACGGCATTCGACCTGACGAGAAGGAGCGGGCCGCCGGCAGCCGACGCCACCGGACCGGCGGAGAGCGCGTCCGGGAAGTTGCTGCCCGTGGCGATGAACACGACGGGAACGCCGGGCGCGAAGGTGGTGGCGCTGATCGCCGCGCTCGTCGCGTACCGGTCGGAACCGGCGATCCGGGACACCGGCGCGAACGCGGCAAGCTGCGCGCTGATCGCGTCCGACACCACGCCCGAACCGCCAAGGATCACGATCCTGCCCGGTTCCAGCCGCGCGAGCTCGTCCTCGATCGCGGTGGGGATGGCATTCCCGCCAACGAGCAGGATCGGTCCACCCTCGGGATCCGGACTCGGTGCAGGCGTCGGTGTCGGGGTGGGGGTCGGGGGTGTCGGGGTTGGCGCCGGAGTCGCGGTCGGCGACGGGGTGGGCGCCGGTGTCGGAGTGGGTACCGGGACGAACGTGGCTGCGACCGCCGCTGCGGCATCCACGCGGCCCCAGCCGAAGTTGTCGTCGCGCCCCGCTGTGCCCAGGTCGACCGCCGTGGTGAGCAGGGCGGCATCGACCTGGTTGACCGTCTCCGCCGGGTGTGCCGATCGGACCAGCGCCGCCACGGCAGCGACGTGCGGCGTCGACATGCTCGTCCCGCTCATCCTGCCGTAGCCACCGGAGCTGAGCGTCGAGAGGATCAACACGCCGGGGGCTGCGATGTCCACGTACTGGTTGTGGACGCTGAAGTACGCCCTCGCGTCGCTGTTGTCGGTCGCGGCGACGCACAGCACGTGGTTGAACGCACACGGGTAGCCGACGGTGCTGTCCCCGGAGTTGCCCGCCGCCGCCACCATCGTGATCCCCGCGGCATACGCGGCATCGATCGTCGGTTGCAGCGCAGCCGCGGAGGACGAGCTCATCGTCCCCGAGAGGCTCATGCTGATCACCGATGCTCCGTGCATCCGGGCGTCATCGATGCCGTCGAGCAGGTCACTGAAGTCGCCCCGGCCGGTGGCGTCGAGGACCTTGATCGGCATGATGGTCACCCCGGGGGCGATGCCGGCGATCCCCTTTCCGTTGTCCGTGGCGGCCGCGATCTCACCGATCACGTGCGTGCCGTGTCCGTTGTCGTCGACGGGGTTGGCGTTGTTGTCGATCTCGTTCCGCGGGCTCGTCACGGAGACAGAGGCGAGATCCTGGTGCGCCGCATACATCCCGGTGTCGAGCACCGCGACGGTCACGCCGGTCCCGGTCGTCGTGGTCCATGCCGTGGGCACGCCCATCAGCTGCAGGTCCGGCTGGTACGGGTTGTAGTACGGATCGCTGGGAGCGGCGTCCACCGGCCATCCGGCAACGGAGATCTCGACGTCCGGCACGACGGCCTCGACGCGTGGGTCCGAGCGCAGGCGCGCCGCGACCGCAGCCGATGTCGCGGGCGTGGTATCCACGACCGTTCGTCGGGCGTTCGCCGACCGGTGCATGTGCCCGGCGCCGGAGATGGCAAGTCCGGCGGGTGCGTCCGCCTTCCACAGCACGATCAGGCGGTGGGCGCCCGCGGCATCAGCGGCGACGGCGCCCGACACCGGACCGATGGGCGTGGAGAGTCCGGTCAGGACGAACGCCGCGACGAGCGTTGCGGCTGCGCGCGTTCGGAAGGAGTGCATCCGGCTTCGGCGTCCCGTCGTTGACTGGTGGCAGGTGACCCGGTGGTCGCGCGCCCGGCAATCGGGCCGGGCGATCACGGCAACGGTCCCACGACCCGCCCTGGACGACGGGGGCTCGATGGTCATCGTCATCGACGACTTGGTACTCCCGGCGGCGATCCGTCGACGGGCGATGCGCGATTCCTCGTCGCGTGCGACCATGCCGAACGGACGCGATCCGCCGGCTGACGATCGGCGGCTCGCGGAAGTCCGCCGATCGTGCGATGATCACACGAGGCGCAGCCGGGCAGAGGACGCGTAAGGAAGCGTTTGCCGGGCGGCACGGAACGGATGCCTGCGATATCGCGGGCCGGCCGGTTGACCGCCACTGGCGCCCGATCACACCACGTGTGACCCATCCAGACGCGCCCGCCCTGCGCCGAGCCGCGAGACACGTCACGTCTCGCACCGCTCCACCGGGCATGCGAACCATCCATGGCGCCGCGGCGCCACCCCGGAGTCACCTTGACCTTCACCAACCTCGGCCTCTCGGCCAACCTCCTCGCCACCGTTGCGCGGGAGGGATACACGGAAGCCACACCCGTCCAGGCGCAGGCCATCCCCCTCGTCCTTGCCGGCCGCGATGTGCTCGCAGCCGCCCAGACCGGCACCGGCAAGACGGCGGCGTTCACGCTGCCGATCCTCGAACGCCTTGCGAAGCACGCGAGCTCGAGTCCCAGCCCGGCCCGCCATCCCGTGCGGGCGCTCGTCCTCACCCCGACGCGAGAGCTCGCGATGCAGATCGACGAGAGCGTCCGGACGCTGGGCAAGGGCACCAACCTGCGCTCGACCGTGGTCTACGGCGGCGTCCAGCAGGGCCCCCAGGTCAAGGCGCTGTGGGCCGGCGTGGAGATCCTGGTCGCAACGCCGGGCCGGCTGTTCGACCTGATCGGCCAGAAGGCCGTCAACCTCACCCAGGTCGAGGTGCTCGTCCTGGACGAGGCGGATCGGATGCTCGACATGGGCTTCATCGACGACGTCCGCAAGGCCGTCGCCCTGCTGCCGCGCGGACGCCAGACGCTGCTGTTCTCGGCGACGTTCTCGGACGCGATCCGCAAGCTCGCCCGCGAGTTCCAGACCAACCCCGAGATCGTCCAGGTTGCCCCGCGCAACGCGACGGCCGACAACCTGACCCAGGTCCTCTACCCCGTCGATGCCGACCGCAAGGCGGACCTGCTGCTCCACCTGGTTCGTCGGGACGGCATCCGACAGGTGCTCGTGTTCACGCGCACCAAGATCGGCGCCACCCGCCTCGCGTCGTACCTCGATCGCCGGGGCGTCGCCGCGATCGCGATCCACTCGGACCGCACCCAGGGCGAACGGACGCGGGCCCTTGCTGCGTTCAAGGCCGGCGAGGTGGTCGCGCTCGTCGCGACCGACGTGGCGTCACGCGGGCTCGACATCGACACCCTCCCGCACGTCGTCAACTTCGACCTGCCGTTCGAGCCGCAGGACTACATCCACCGCATCGGCCGCACGGGCCGGGCAGGCGCTTCGGGCACCGCGATCTCGCTGGTCTCCCCCGGGGAGGTCGACGCGCTGCGCGGCATCCAGCGCCTGCTCAAGCGCGCGATCCCGTGCGAGGTGGTCGAGTCGTTCCTGCCCGCCGGGGCGTCCGCCGCGTAGCCTCGATCCCACAGGGCTCCGCCGTCCGGGTGCCAATCACGCCGGCACGGGCTCGTCACCCCGGGTCGCCACCGAGCGACTTGACCATGATCTGGATCTCGAGGTCCGTCTCCGCTCGCAGGGGGTGCCGTGCACCCGTGTCCGCGTAGCCCAGGCGCTCGTACAGCGCGATCGCTCGCTGGTTGGTCGTGGTCACCCCAAGCCCGATCGCCGGGTAGCCGGCCACTCGCGCCCAATCCTCGACGAGCGCCACGATGTCTGCCGCGACCCCAGATCCCCGGAGTGCCGGATCGACCCACATGGCGTACAGGCCGGCGGCGCCATCGTTGCCCGGCGCCGGGCCGCCCGAAGCAAGCCCCACAAGGCGACCAGCGCGTTCCGCGACGACGATGCCCCGATCCGCCCGCGACGCCCAGTCCCGCCACGCATCGTCGGCTCGAGCCGCCTCCTCGGCAAGCGTGGACCCGAACGCGTCCGGCGCGTCCGCAAGCGCCCGCAGCCGGATGTGGCGTAACGCCTCCCACTCATCGGGCCGCAGCCGCCGGACGGTGACCTCGCCGCCACCCGACGAACCGCCGCCCGCCTCACTCGTGGACATCGACGCCTCGGACAAGCGCAGCCGTGATCGCGGCACGAAGGTCTTCGTGCTGTGGGCCGAGCCCGGTCGCGGCGTCGTGCCACCGCTCCTCGGAGTACAGCCAGACGGGGCGCGTCCGCAGATCCGCCGGCTCCCAGCCGTACCGTGGCCAGACGTGCGCGTGCAGGAATGCGTCGGCGTTACCCAGCATCTCGATGTTGACCCTGAGGAAGGCGGGGTCCGCGGCCGCGCACGCACGCTCCACCGCGGCCGCCAGCCGGGCCATGCTGTCGAGGAACGCCGTCTGCGCCTCACGCCCCAGGTCCGACAGCCGACCGGCTGCGGGGTCATCGCTCAGGAGCACGCAGTATCCGGGCAGCCACTGGACGTCGCCGATGACCGCGAAGCTCGCCGGCAGGCGGGCCAGCACCGACGGGTTCTCGCCCCGCAGCGCCGATCCGATCCGGTCCGCCCGCCAGTCGCTCATCAGCTGCATTGTGACCCGCGAGCCCTCCGGTTCGTTCGAGCACCTGCCACCGCCTCGACCCATATTGAGTGCGCACACCGGCCACCGCTCGGCCCCCCGACCCTCAGCTGAGGTGCTTGAGCAGCGCCTCCGCGTGGCCCCGGAGATGCCGGCGCATCGCCTCGGCCGCGGCCTCGCCATCGCCCCGGACGATCGCCTCGTAGACGGCGAGGTGGGTCGAGCCGGGCTCCTGGTGCGTGTCGACCTGGGATGCCAGCCGGCTGGCGAGGTCGATCCGGCTCGCCGTGTCCTCGAACGCCTGCGCGAGGTACCGGTTCTGGGCCGCGAGCACGATCACGTGGTGGAAGTCGGCCAGGCGCGAGTAGTGGCCATCGTCGGCGGATCGCGCCGCCGGGTCGATCGCCGCGGCGCGCATCCGCTCCAGGTCCGCGTCGGTACGGCGCTCGGCGGCGAGGCGGGCGCATGCGGTCTCGACGGCCTCGCGCAGCTCGAAGCTCTCCCGGACGTCACGGGCCGACAGCCGGGCGACGAAGGTGCCCCGCTTCGGGAAGATCTCGACCAGACCCTCCTGCGCCAGCGCCTGGAGGGCCTCGCGGATCGGCGTCCGCGACGTCCGGAGCGCTTCCGCCCGGTCTGCCTCGGAGATCGGCCGACCCGGGCAACAGGTCACCGGCCAGGATGTCCCCCTTGATCGCATCGTAGGCGGCGTCGCGGAGGCTGCGGGCCCTGCCCCCGCCACCGCCAGGACCATCCGTCCCCGTCGACACCACGTCCCTGCCTTCGCCCATCTGCCGCGCCGTCGCGCTCTCGTCCATCGTCGTCAGGCGGGCGCGTGGTCTGCGTCCGTGGCCCGCGCCGTCGGCACACAGTATGGCTTGCCCGAGATCGCATCGATGTTGACCTCGGCATGGACGCCGAACACCTCGACCAGCAGCTCGCGGGTCAGCACCTCGGCCGGCGGTCCCTGGCGCCAGATCGCGCCGTGGCTGCACCGCGACCATGTGATCGCTGTAGCGGGCCGCCTGGTTGAGCTCGTGGAGCACCATCACGACGGTCATGCCCTGCCGCGCGTTGAGGTCCCGGAGGAGCTCCAGCACCTCGAGCTGGTGTCCCAGGTCGAGGAACGTCGTGGGCTCGTCCAGCAGCAGGATCGGCGTCTGCTGGGCGAGGGCCATCGCGATCCAGGCCCGCTGGCGTTCGCCACCGGAGAGCGCGTCGAGCGGCCGGTCCGCAAAGGCCTCGAGGTTCGTCTCGTGGAGCGCCCACTTCACGGCCTCGGCGTCGGCATTCGATCCGGTCCCCAGGAACCCCTGGTGCGGATACCGTCCGTTCCAGACCAGGCGCTCCACGGTGAGCCCCTCGGGCGACGATGGCCCCTGGGGCAGGACGGCGAGCCGGCGCGCGACCTCCTTGGTCGGCATCCGCGCGATCGCCTTGCCGTCCAGCAGGACCATGCCCCCCTTGGGCCGGAGCAGCCGTGCCGTGGCTCGCACGATCGTCGACTTGCCCGACCCGTTGGGGCCCACGACCGCGGTGACCCGCCCGATCGGGAACGTCAGGTCGAGGTCGGTCACCACGATCCGGCGGTCGTAGCCGAGCGTCAGGTGGTCCGCACGAAGCTCCCGCGGCGGCGTGACGGTGGAGGCGAGGCTCATGGGATGTCCTCTCAGACCGAGATCCGCGTCTTGCGACGCATGATGAGGTAGATGAAGTAGGGCGCCCCGATGAGGGCAGTGAGCAGCCCGGCGGGGAGCTCGCGCGACGGGATGATGGTACGGGCGATGTCGTCGGCGACGAGCAGGAGCAGCGCCCCGGCGAGGGCCGACAGCGGCAGCACGAACCGGTGGTTGGCGCCGATCAGCAACCGGATCAGGTGCGGGATCACGAGCCCGATGAAGGCGACGGTGCCGGCCACGGAGACCGCGCTCGCCGCAAGCGCGATGGCCACGGCGACCAGCGCGATCCGGGCGACCTCCACCCGCATGCCGAGCCCGGCGGCGACGCCATCGCCCAGCAGCAGCAGGTTGATCTTGTGCGCGAGCAGCATCGCCGAGCCGATCCCCAGGACCGACCACGGGAGGAGGATCGCGAGGTCCTCCCAGCCGCGCCCGTACAGCGAGCCGGCCAGCCAGGTCAGGGCGACCTGGACGTTCGCGTTCTCCACCTTGAGCGTGACGATCGCGGTCACGGCGGCCTGAAAGATCGCGGTCACGGCGATCCCGGTCAGCGCCAGCCGTTCCGGCGCCACGCCGTTCTTCCAGGCGAGCAGGTACACGATCGTGCCGCTTGCCGTCCCGCCGCCCAGCGCCGCGATGGGCAGGACGAAGCGCGGGACGTCGACGAACACCAACACGATCAGGACGGCGACGAACCCGGCGCCCGCGGTGACCCCGACCAGGTCAGGGGACGCGAGCGCGTTGCGGGTGACGCCCTGGAGGATCGCCCCGGAGACCGCGAGCTGCGCCCCGACGAGCATCGCGATGATGATCCTGGGCAGCCGCAGGTCGAACACGATCTTGCCGTGGAGGGTGCCCGTGCCCGAGAGCAGCGACGAGATGACGTCGACCGGCGAGATCGTCACCTGGCCGATGCCCAGGCTGACGATCGCGAGCCCCAGGACGACCAGGGCGAGGCCGAGGACGGCCCACGGGGCCACGCTCCGTCGACGGACGGTCGCGGCGGTCATCCGCTGCGCCTCGCCCGTCATACGTTGCGCCTCGCCAGGAACAGGAAGAAGGGTCCGCCGAGCAGCGCGATCAGGATGCCCACGGGGATCTCGAGGGGACGCTGCACGTTGCGCGCCGCGAGGTCCGCCCACACCACGAGCGCGGCACCGAACACGGCGGCGAGCGGGAGCACCCGCCGGTGGTCGACGCCGATCAGGAACCGGGCGACGTGCGGGCTCACCAGGCCGACGAAGCCGATGGGCCCGGCGACGGCAACCGCCGATGCGGCGAGCACGATGGCGATGACCATGAGCATGGCCCGGGTCCGTCCGGTCGACAGGCCGAGCCCCCGGGCGACGTCCTCGCCGAGGACCAGGATGTTGAGCTGGCGCGCGTACAGGCCCGCGAGCGTCGCCCCGACCAGGAACCAGGGGACGATGACCTCCACGTGCTGCCACGAGCGACCGGCAACGCCGCCCGCAAGCCAGAAGTAGACCTGCCCGACGACGGAGTTGTTGAGGATGAGCAAACCGGTCGTCAACGACAGCAGCAGCGATGCCGTGGCAAACCCGGCGAGCGCGAGCCGGATCGGCGTCACGACGCTGCGCGTCGCGAGGCTGAACACGACGGCACCGCCGGCGCCGCCACCGATGAACGCGATGAACGGGGTCAGCCACAGCGGACGGCCGGGATCGATCACCAGGCTCGCCACCACGGCGAGGCCGGCCCCCGCCGAGACACCGGTCAGCGACGGGGACGCCAGCGGATTGCGCGTGAGCGCCTGCATCACCGTCCCCGCGACGGCCAGGCTGGCGCCCACGAACGCAGCGACGAGCGCGCGTGGGAAGCGCAGCTCCCAGATGATGATCCGGTTCTGGCTCCCGTCATTGACCGTGAGCGCGCGAACGACCTGGTCCAGCGACATGTCCACGATCCCGAACCGGGTATCGAACAGGATGCCGATGACCAGCACCACGACGCCGATCGCGAGCAGCGCGCCGAACCGCCCGAGCGCAAGTGCGGCGGCCTTCTCGGGCCGCCGCACCGGTGCTCCCGGTTGTCCGACGTGCGTTGCCGAGCTCATCGCCTTGCCGGGCGATTCGTCACCCGGCTAGTTGGGGAAGATCTCGGGGTAGAGCGCGTGTCGCGCCTGCTCGAGGACGAGCTTGGCCGCCAGCGGGCCGCGGTCCCGGCTCCACAGGTCACGATCGAACAGGTACACGCGGTCGTTCTTGACCGCGTTGATCGACGCCCACGCCGGGTTGGCGGCGAGCGAGTCGATGAAGTCCTGCGTGCCGAGCACGAACAGCGTGTCCGGGTTGACCGAGACCAGCTTCTCCAGCCCCAGCTGCACGAGGCCCAGGCTGGATGCCCGGTCGCCGTTGGTTCCCTCGAGGTCCGTGGGCGTCAGGTCCGACTGCTTGAGCGCGTAGTCCATGCCCAGCGCGGATACGGACGTCCCGATGAACGAGTTGTCGAGCCACATGCCGAGGATGCCGGGTTCGACGCCGGGGTACACCATCGCCGTCAACAGACGGCTGCGAGCCGATCTTCGCCTGGGTGTCGGCGAGCTCGGCGTTGTAGGCATCGGTGTATGCCTGGGCGACGTCGGACTTGCCGGTGATCTGGCCGATCAGCAGCAGCTGGTCGAACGCGTCCTTGACCGAGTTCGCCCGGATCTTGAGGATCGGCGCGCCCACGGTCTCCAGGGCGGTGTTGTCATTGGAGTTGTCCGAGATGATGAGGTCCGGGTTGAGGGCCACGACCTCCTCGAGGCTCGGCGGCTCGCCGAGGGCCTGCGCGTTGCTCCAGGTCACGCCCAGGTAGGGCGGCACGGGTCCGCCGTTCCGGCTCGAGAAGCCGACCGGCTCGACGCCCAGGGCCGCAAGCTCGTCCATGGGCTGGAAGCCCCAGGCATAGATCCGCTGGGGCGCCGCGTTGATGGTGACCGATCCGGAGCCGGCATCGACGGTCATCGGGAAGGTCGGCGCGGGCACGGTCGTGGGTGCCGCACTCTCGGGCGCCATCGAGGGCGCGGTCGTCGCGGGTGCGGGGGTGGGTGTCGGGCTCCGAGCTCGAGCAGGCCGCGACGAGCATTGCGGCGGCGGCCGCAAATGCGAAGCCGCGTACGGCTCGTCCTCGCTGACGCCTCGGTTCAGTCACGTGCATGGGTCCGCTCCTCCTGCGTGCTCTGCGCGGGTGACGCTGGTCTGTCGTCGGTCATCATCGGCTGGCCCCCTCCGGCTAGGCCATGGCCACTCCTGCCGGCTGGCCCAGCACCCGGCCGGATTCGATGTCGATCTCGACGAACTCGTGCCCGCACGGCGGACCTGCGGCCACCGACATGACACCCGCGGTGAGATCCGTGATGACCGTCGCCACCGTCATCCAGCGCTCGTGCCGTGGCGCGTCGGGATCCGGGTGGCTGCACAGGCCGCGACCGTCGCCGAGGTGATCGCGAAGGATCGCCGCGAGATCCGATCGATCGATGCCGCCCGACGCCCGGGCGCGCTCCATCAGCCATGACCCGCGTCCATAGCGGACGATCGAGTCGGCACTCGGCGCGTAGGTCGCGCGCGAGCTCGGGCGGGATCTCGACGAGATAGTGGTTGGTGTGGAACAGCCAGCCGTCGGTCGGGTACATCCAGCGGGTCGTGGCCGGCATCGTCTCGATATCGACCGCGAAGCCATCGCGATGCGTGATCAGCAGGTTGGTCGAGCCGGGCCGGGTGCCGGCGGTCGCCATCTCGACTGCCTCGGTGATGTTCCCGGACCGCAGGATCCGACGGCGCATGAACGTCGACGGCAGCGCGGACGGGTCACGGAGCCGCGACGACAGCCCGTTCGCGTGGAGCGCGATCCCGGCGCTGTTGGCTCCATGGCGCCCGACCTGTCCGGCCTCGGCGATCATCAGCTGGCGCGGTCCTTCGGTCGGGCGCAGGTGGACCAGCACGATGGTGTCGGCGATCTCCTCGAGGTAGTCCCAGTTCTGGCCGGTCAGCAGGTGGCCGTCGCGGCTGGCCTCGGGCATGACCGCGAAGCTGGTGCAGCCATCATTGGCGGCCTTCGCCTCGCGCTGGATCGCGGGCGGGACCACGAACATGCCACGCGTGTTGAGGGCAAGGATCTCGCCGACGCTGAAGCCGCTCCCCTGCGCGATCCCTTCGATCTCGCTGACGATCTCGGGGTCGCGGCTGCGCCAGATCGACAGTCGCTGCGAGACGCCGTCGATGATCTGGCCGAACGTCGCCCCCATCGACGGGACGACCGCGTCCGCGTAGAACGCCAGCGAGCGGGCGATCCGCTCCTTCGCCTGGGCCCCGTACGAGACCCCACGGGTGAAGGCATCGCCTTCGATGACGATCAGCGGGAACGGCGTGGTCGGCTCAGTCATTCGGGGACTCTAACATATCAGTCGTCGACTGCAAGGGTGGAAGTTGTCGACATCGATAGCTCGCGAGAGCACACGCGGTCGCACCGGCGCCGCCGACGGCCGGCCCGGGAGGCCTGCGGTCGAGGCCGGTCAGCGACGAGCGATCGCGTCGATCGGGAACGCGCTCGACACCATCGCCGGTGCGACGACGCGTCGATGAACGGGGCCTCGCCCTGCTCGCGCCGGGAGCCGACCGCCTCGATCGATCGGAACAGGTCCACCAGGCCGACCGTGAACCGGAACTGCGGAGCGGGCCCGACCACGCGGCCGCCGCGTACCGCCGCGTCCCGTCGCGGGTCGTCCCGGTGACCAGCCCCTGGCGCGGCTGGACGACCCGGACGTAATCGACCGCTCGATCACCAGGCCGTCGTCGAGGATCCGGAGGAGGTCATCGGGGTCATCGTCGCCGGCCGAGACGATCAGGTGCGACGGGCTCGGCCCGGACCCGAACCGCCAGCCCGGCGGCGCCGTGTGGCCGGTCGGATCGGTCCCCGCCAGGGTCGCCGTACGCACGTCGTGGACGACACCCACCGGGCGTCCGGCCTCGACCAGCGTGACGGCACGCTTCGGCCAGCCCGCGCAATCGAACGCGGCGGGCAGCCCGGCCGGATCGCGTGCATCGTCCCGGAACGTGATCAGTCCCGACAGCGTCGGGGCGGCATCCGAGCGGCCGGCCAACCCGCGAGGGAGCCGTCGTCGTCGATCCCGAACGGGCCGACCGTGCCACCGGCACCGACGGCGCCCAGGCCGATGTAGGCAAGGGTCGCGGCAAGGGTGGCCACGGCCTGCGGCCCGAGTATCACCCGCGCCGGACCGTCGGGCAGGTCCAGCAGCGGCCCGGCGGGGATGCCCTCGGCCGCCGCGGCACCGGCCTCCAGCGGGTCGATCCGGCCCCAGCAGGTGTCGATCCGGCGCACGAACGTCGAGCCGTGCTCGCCGGTCGCCACGACCTGGAGCGCCGCTCGCGACCGCTGCTCGGCGACCTCGAGGCCGGCGGTGTTGGCCACGATCGTGTCGGTGACGCGCGTCGAGATCGAGCCGCCGAGGCTGATCTCGTCCGGGATCCGCTCGGCCAGGACGCCGAACACGTGCGCCGGTCCGCGGGCGACACGGCGAGCGTCTCGTCGCATGCGGCCGCCGGACCGGGCGGGCGCGTCCACGGGGCCGGCATGGCTGACGGGAACACCCGCTGGCAGGAGGTCGAGGGCGGCGGCGAGCCGGTCGATCGTTGCCCGCACCCGGTCCCCGTCCGCCGTCTCGAGCAGGGCCCAGCCCTCCCGGTCGCCGCGGACGAGCCGGAGGCGAAGCAGCGCGCGCTCCTCGTCGTGCTGGTAGGTGATCTGCCGGTTGCCGAAGCGCAGCAGGCTCAGCCGCTCGCGGAGGAGCTCGATATGGGCGCCGTCGGCACGCGTCCGCGCGTGGCGCAGGTGCTCGCCCACGAGCTCGCGATCCTTGCCCGCTCCCCCACCATCGGATACCCGCACCTCGTCCATCAGACGCCGACGCGCGCGTTCCGGAAGCGCGCCGGGACCGCGCCGTGACCGATGTGGGCGACCTGGAGCGGCTCGCCCTTGTTGCACGACGGGAGGCCCCACTGGCGAAAGCTGGCCCGATCGCCGACGGCGTCGCAGCCGGCCCAGAACTCGAGCGTGTCGCCCTCGTAGGTGGGGTCCCTGAGCATCCGCCCCAACCGTCCGTCGCGGATCTCCCACGCGATCTCGGCGCCGAAGCGGAACGACCGGCGGCGATCGTCGATGCTCAGGCTGCGGTTCATGTCGATCAGGATCCCGTCGCGCGTGGTTCCGATCATCTCGTCGAGCGGCGTGTCACCGGGCTCGATCGACACGTTGGTCATCCGGACGAGCGGGATCCGCCGCCATCCGTCGGCGCGCGCGGCGCCCGGACGAGGGCTGCGTCGAGCGACGCGGCCGACCCCCGCGAGGACAGGAACCCGACCACCATGCCGTCCTCGATGATCGTGGTCCGGGTTGCGGCGACACCCTCGTCGTCCCAGGCAAAGGAGCCGAGCGCACCCGGGCGGGTCGCGTCGGCGACGATCGTGACCAGGCTCGGTCCCGAACCGCTGGCGCCCGCGCTCGGCGGGCAGCATGTACGTGCCACCGGCGGTGCTGTCCTCCGCCCCGAGCGTTCGGTCGAGCTCCGACGGGTGCCCGGCGGTCTCGTGGACGAGCTGCGCCATCTGGCTCGCGCCGACGATGAGGGTGGTCGTCGCCGGCGGGCAGCGATCCGCCGACAGCAGCGCCGCCGCCTCCTCGCCCACGCGGGCAGCCGCCTCGACCAGCCGCAGCGAGCGGACGTGCTCCCAGCCGGCATTGGCGAAGTCGCCGCGCTCCCCGATGATCGCCCGGGGAACGCTCTGCGGATACGACCGGCGCTGGACATCGGTCTCGTTCCGGGCCGTCGCGAGCAGGCCGGCGCCGGTCTCCGTGATCACCTGCTCGATCCGGCTGCCCTCGGTGCTCGCGAACAGCTTCTCGTCCCGGTACGCATCCGCCGATGCCTGGGCCGAGACGACCGCGGGGCCGGCAGCGCGCATGATCCGCGCGCTCTCGAGCAGGAGCTCGATTCGCTCGTCGAGGGGGACCTCGAACGGGTCCTGGATGCAGGGCGATGACCAGGTGCCCTCGACGACCGGTGCCGGCGCGAGCCGGGACCGTGGCCCGGATGCCGCACCGGCCTGGCCGACGGCGATCCTCACCAGCTCCGCCAGGCCATCGACATCCGTCCGCGTCGATGCCGCGAACCCCCACTGGCCGCCGACCAGGACGCGGAGCCCGATCCCCTCGGTCTCCTCGAGGACGAGCTGCGCCACGCGATCGTTCTCGATATGGACGCCCTGGTGCCGCCGCCGGACGACCCGCACGTCCCCGTACTCGACGCTCGAGGGGAGAAGCCCCAGGATGCGCTCGGCGAGGGCCCGCACGGCCGGCGGTCAGTCCGCCGCGTCGCGGGCCAGGCCGGCGTGTGCCGGTGTCGGCGCCGCGTGGGTCTGGGCGGCGCGGCCGGCCCGGGCGATCGAACCGAGCAGGAACAGGGAGACCGCGGCGAACAGGACGACGCCGAGCGCGTCGACGGGCACCGGCGTGTCGTTTGCGGCCAGCCATCCCGTCAGCACGAGCGCAAGCACGGCCCCGACGGCGACGAACCCGTCGTCGATGACCAGGCCGATGACCTGGTCGACGGTGCCGCGCAGGATCCCCGAGATCGAGATGTTCATCAGACGGCCCTCGACACGACCCGGCCACCGGGCACCATGATGTTGAGCATCCGGACGCCCGCAAGCGACACCAGGACGAACGCGATGAAGATGACCGGCAGGGCCAGCGCATCGCCGGGCCACTCCACGCCCATCCCCTCGGCGGCCCAGAACACGCCGAACGAGCAGAGCATCGCGCCGACGAAGTACTTGAGCGTGTTCTCCGGCACCCGGCTGAGCGGCTGGCGCACGATCGCGCCGATGATCGACGACCAGCACGAATGCCGCGATGGCACCGAGCGTCGAGGCCGAGCATGGCGTCGGTCCCCGACGCGCCCAGCGCGATCACGATGAAGGCGACCTCGAGACCCTCGAGCAGCATCGCCTTGTAGCTTGCGACGAAGCCGATCCAGTCGAAGCGGTCCGGCGGACAGCCCCTGTGCCCGGAGATCGGCGACCTCGCGCTGGTAGATCGCCTCCTCGTCGTGGAGTGGCACGATGCCGGCGTACCGGAGGATCGCCTTGCGGATCCACTTGAGCCCGAACAGGAGGAGCAGCGACCCGACGAAGACCTGGAAGGCATGCTCGGGGATCACGTTGATCAGCGTCACGCCGAACACGCCGACGAGCGCACCGAGGGTCAGCAACGCGGCGCCCGCGCCGTATAGTGGCGCCCGCCAGCCGCGGGTCACACCGATGGCGAGGACGATCGTGTACGCCTCGACGAACTCCACGACCGATCCCATGAACGCCGGGACGGCCGCGATGACCATTGTCAGCATATGTAACACCTGCTACGTTGTACTCAATGCACTCTAGGATCGCCGCAGGGCAGTTGTCAACCTGCAGGGACGGGGCTGCCGGGCATCGGTCAGCGGCGCAGGATTCGGGCGTCGTGACGACGATCCCGGGGCAAGGCGCCGACGTCGGGTGCGCCGGCCGATGCGTCTCCCTCGCGGGCGCGTCCACAGCCGCCGGCGCGTCCAACGCCGTCACCGCGTCCGCCGATCCTGCCTGGACGCTCATCGTCTATCGGGTCCCGACGGACTCCTCGCGTGCCCGGGTCGCGATCTGGCGCGACCTGAAGCGCCTGGGTGGCCTGTACCTCCAGCAATGCGTGTGCATCGTCCCGCACACGACCGAGACCGCGCAGAGCATGACCGCGATCCAGGGGCACATCGAGGAGCTGGGTGGCACGTCCAACGTGTTCGACGTGGCGATGAACGACCCGCAGCGCGACCAGCTGATCGCCGACTTCCGAGGGCTCGCCGGGCGGGACTACGCCGAGATCGTCGAGGAATGCGAGACGAAGTTCGTCAAGGAGATCGAGTTCGAGCGGTTCCGCGCCAACTTCACGTTCGAGGAGGTGGAGGAGATCCGCCACGACCTCGAGAAGATCCGCCGCTGGTTCAGGCGAGCCAGCGCGCGAGACTGGTTCGGGGCCCCGGGCCGAGCCGAGGCGGAGACCTGGATCGAGCGATGCGCGGCGCTCCTCGACGCGTTCGAGGAGGACGTGTTCACCCACACCTCGGGCGATGACGCGCCGCCGCCACCGGCAGCAGCCGCGGACGACCTGCGGCGGTGAGATCAGTCGGAGCCGACGCCCAGGGCTAGGTCGAGGAACGCGAGCTCGTCGGCGCGCGCGTCGATCAGCTTTCCGACCGGCGTGCCCGCGCCGTGGCCCGCATCGGTGTCGACCCGCAGGATGATCGGCGCGTCGCCCGCCTGCGCCGCCTGGAGAGCCGCCCCGAACTTGAACGAGTGGCCGGGCACGACGCGGTCGTCGTGGTCCGCCGTGATCACCAGCGTCGCCGGGTAGCGCGTGCCGGGCCGGATGTTGTGGAGCGGCGAATACGCGAGCAGCGTGCGGAACTGCCCGGGGTCATCGGACGAGCCGTAATCGCTCGTCCAGGCCCAGCCGATCGTGAACCGATGGAACCGCAGCATGTCCATCACGCCCACGCCGGCGATGGCCGCCCCGATCAGCTCGGGGTGCTGGGTCAGAGTCGCACCCACCAGCAGGCCACCATTCGACCGACCGCTGATGGCGATCCGATCGGGTCGTGTCCAGCCCGAGGCGACGAGCCACCGCAGGCACGCCGCGAAGTCGTCGAACACGTTCTGCTTGTTGTCCAGCCGCCCCGCGTCGTGCCACGCGCGGCCGTACTCGGACCCCCCGCGGAGTGACGCCACGGCGAGCAGGCCGCCACGCTCCATGAACGCCAGCCACTCGGGCTTGAACGTGGGACCGATCGCGATCCGGAACCCGCCGTAGCCGTAGAGCAGGGCCGGCACATCGCCCCGCGGCTCGACATCGCGGCGACGGGTCAGGAACAGTGGCACCCGGACGCCATCATGGGAGGTGACGAACACCTGCTCGCTGACGAAGTCGTCGGGGTCCCAGGCGAGCCGCCGCCGGCCGACCTCGCGGACCGATCCGTCGGCCATCCGCACCGCGAGGACCGATACCGGCGAGGTGAACGTCACGAACGTCAGGAACAGCTCCTCGTCTGCGCGCCGGCCCGACAGCTCGCCGATCATCCCGATCCCCGGCAGCGCGACGTCCGCCACCCAGGTCCCGTCGAGCTCGTGGATGGCCAGCCGGTGGTGGGCATCGTGGAGATACACCACGGCGAGACGGTTGCCGGCGATCCGGACGTGCTCGATCGCGTCGTCGCCGGCCGGGACCACCTCGCGCGGGTGTGCCGGATCATCGAGGTCCACAGCAATCACGCGACCCATCGGGGCGTCGAGGTCGGTCGCGAGATAGAGGGTCCCATCGATCGTGCCGATGTGGTCGTAGCCGGCGTCGGCGGCGTCGAGCAACGGGCGGACGGTCGCCGCGTCGACACCACCGGTCAGGTCGGCGACATGGATCCGGTTCTCCGGGTCCGTTCCGCGCGAGACCGTGATCACCAGCAGCCGGCCCTCGTCGGTCACCTCCGGGTTGAAGTTCCACTCCGGCTCGTGCGGGGTCGAGAACACCAGGCGGTCATCGGCGGCATCCGTCCCCAGGCGGTGGTAGCGCAGCTCCATGTCCAGGTTCGGCGCGGCATGCGCCGCGTCCGGGGGCGGTGGCTGGAAGCGGCCGTAGAAGAAGCCTGCGTCGTCGTACGTCCAGGCTGCCGTGGTGAACTTGCACCACGGGATCCGGTCGGGCGTTGCCGCACCGGTGTCGACGCGCCGCACCGTCCACGTGTGCCAGTCGGAACCGGCGTCGCTGATCGCACAGGCGACGACCTGCCCGCCCTCCGCCACCACCGCGTCCGCCAGCGCCGTGGTGCCCTCCGCATTCAGGGTGCTGGGGTCGAGCAGCACGCGGCCGATCGCATCCGGTGCGTCGCTGGTCCACAGCACGTCCTGGTCCTGGAGGCCGGTGTTCCGAAGCTGGAACCAGCGGCCCGCCCGGTGCCACGGGGCGCCGGCGCGAGGGACATCCCACAGGTGCGCCAGGCGTTCGCGTATGGCGGGCCTGGTCGGCACCGCATCGAGGATCTCTGCCGCGAGCGCGTTCTGCGCCACGATCCAGGCCCGGGTTGCGCCGGCGCCGGCGTCCTCGAGCGGTCGGTACGGGTCCGCGATCGGCATGCCGTGGTAGTCGTCGACCTGGTCGGCGGTCGGGGCCGGGGGGTAGCGCAACATCGGCATTGCCTCATGCTACGGGTGGTGCCGGGGATCGCGCTCGGCCACCTCCACCGCCCGGCACCGCCGGTGCCCTGAGGAGTCCCGATGACCGAGCACGAGCACCACCACGAGCACCACCACACCGTTTCCTACGCGGATGCCGTTGCGGAGCTCCGGGCCGACAAGGATGCGTTCTTCAAGGACGCCGACGGAAGCCCCCTCCCGGCGGCCGAGCGCGACGCCTTCCGCGGGCTCCCCTATTTCCCGATCGACGAGGGACTGCGCCTGGGCGCGCTGCCCCTGCTCCCGTACACCGGCAGCGAGCCCGTCCAGTTCGAGATCCCGACCTCCGATGGCCGGCTGAGGCCGGCCGAGCGCGCCGGCGTGTTCCGGTTCACGATCGACGGTGTGGATTGCGCGCTGACGGCCTACCGGTTCGCGAGCGGCGCGAGCGACACCCTGTTCGTGCCGTTCCTCGACGCCACCAGCGGCGCGGAGACCTACGGTGCCGGTCGATATCTCGACCTCGAGGCCGAGGATGACGGGTCGTACGTGCTGGACTTCAACCTCGCCTACCACCCGTCCTGCGTCTACGACCCGCGGTTCTCGTGTCCGCTCACCCCCGCCGAGAACCGGCTCACGGTGCGGGTCGAGGCCGGCGAGCGGCTGGCGCCCGGGCACGCGTAGGGGCTTCGGCCCGGGGCACGTCCGCGAACGCCGATTGCGTCATCCAGCGCTCACACAGTCAAACGGCTGCATCGACGCCACGACCGTCGCTGATCGCGAACACCCAACATCGACAGGTTGAATGACACCTCCAGCTCGCCAGAAGTGGGCGTGCACGGTCGGCGGTATCCTGCGCTCATGCGGTTCTTCGGTTCGGGTACGCCAGCCCGAACGGTCGTCAAGTCGTACGGCCGCGATAGCCTGCTGCTCTGGATCAACCCCCTCCTGTCCGCCATGCAGACGTCGCTGGGCCTGCGGGTCGGGCTTCGCTCCCAGGCCGAGGTGCTCGACCGGATGCAGAAGGATGTCCTTGCGATGGCCGATCGCGGCTATCGGGTCGTCTCGTCCGATGAGTACGACCTGCCGGTCATCCTCGCGCCCGGCCACCGGGCGAGCTATTACCGAGTCACGTACGAGCTGATCAAGCCGCCGTCCACGTGACGGTGGATGTCCCAAGGTCGATACGACCACGTGGACGTCAACGCGATCCGGGAGCTGGAAACCGCCTGGCTGCGCCCCAGCACCCGTGTGAGTGCTAAACGCCAGAAACCGGCGAGGAGCGGAACCGGGCGAGGTACGGAGCCGGGCGAGAGCCGGAACCGGGGGAGGGCCGCAACCCGCGAGGGCGGACCCTCAGCCGGCGTCGACCATCGGCCGGCACTCGCCGATCCAGCGCTCGAGCGTCTCGCTGTCGTACGGCGCAGCCAGCTCGGCGATGAACGTGTGGAACCCGAGCGCCTTGTACTGGCGCATCTGCTCGGCGATCTGCTCGGCCGTGCCCGCCCAGAACGTGTCGTCGTCCGCGATGTCGGACATCGGCGTCCGGTTGTGGGCCATCTGAGCCTCCAGCACCCGGCGCGCCTCCTCGGCCGTATCGCGGATGATGGGCTTGCAGCCGAGCGTCATCTCGATGGTCGCGACGTCCCGTCCGACCTCGTCGCAGTGGCGCTGCAGGACCTCGATCTTGTGGCGCATCACGTCGACCGGGCCCATCGCATTCCACATGTCGGCGTACCTGGCGACGGTCCGCAACGTCTTCCGCTCGCCCGAGCCGCCGATCATCACCGGCAGGTGGGCCTGGACCGGCGGGGGCAGCAGGCGCATCCCGTCGAGCGCGTACCGGCCACCCTCGGGCGAGCTCACGGCCTCCCCGTCGAGCAGCCGCCGGATCGCCCCGATCGATTCGTCGAACCAGTCGAGCCGCTGGCCGAACCCGGTGCCGAAGTCGATGCCGGCCGCCTGGTGCTCGAGATCGAACCAGGCACCCCCGAGACCCGCGATCGCGCGCCCGTCGCTGATGTGATCGATCGTGGTCAGCATCTTCGCCACGAGGGCGGGGTTGCGGAACGGGTTGGCACCGACCAGCAGCCCGAGCCGAGCCCGGGACGTGACCTTCGCCCACGCCGCAAGGGTCGTGTACCCCTCGAAGATCGGCTGGTACGGGTCACCGAAGATCGCGTACAGATGGTCCCATGCCCACAGGTGGTCGTAGCCGAGCGCGTCGGCGCGGCTCGCGACAACCTCCTGGTCGTGCCACGACGTCGCCTGATTCCACAACAGCACGCCAAGTCGAGTGTCCATATGGTCGATCAGCCTCCGTGTCTCCCGTCTTCTCGTCCCGCCTCCACCCTACAGGCTCGCGCCCGTGGACGCCGCGCCGGGCGAGCGGACGACCAGCGCGCAGGGGCAAGATGGCCAAGGCGCATCCGCCGGACATCCAGGAGCCCCGACCCGTGACCTTCGATCTCGACCGGTTCGTCAGCGCGCAGCGAGGCACCTACGACAGCGTGCTCGATGAGCTGCGGCGTGGCCGCAAGACGGGACACTGGATCTGGTTCGTGTTTCCCCAGCTCGCCGGCCTCGGCCGGAGCGAGCTCTCCCGGTTCTACGCGATCGCCTCCCTGGACGAGGCGCGCGCCTATCTCGCCGATCCGGTCCTGGGTACGCGCCTGCGTGCGTGCACGGAGCTCGTCCTCGCAACGCGCGAACGAAGCGCCGAGCAGATCTTCGGTTCGCTCGACGCGATGAAGGTGCGCTCCAGCATGACCCTGTTCCATCGGGCCGATCCCGACGATCCGCTGTTCCGCGCGGTGCTGGATCGCTGCTTCGGCGGGAGGGCGGACGAGGCGACGGACGCCCTGCTGGCCTCCCCCGAACCCGGCGCGGCCACCGGGTAACGCGGCCTGCCCGAAAACGCGGCCTGCCCAGGAACGCGGCGGGGGCGCTCAGCGTCCCGACAGGAGTCGCTGGAGGTTGCGGACGGTCTGGTCGAGCATGCGCTCGATCTCCGCGCTGTCCGCGTCGTCGCGCACATGGAGCCGAAGCGTCACCTGTGACGTGCTGGGCGTCCCCACGACGACCGTCGCCGACCCGCCGTAGTCGCGGTCGCCCATCCCCCACTCGACCCGGCGCGCACCCGCGTCCGCGAGGAACCGCGCCTCGCCGACCGGGCGGACCTCCGCCACGTCGAGCTCCGCGTCCGGGTCGCCATCGACCGCGATGGCCTCCTCGAAGCGCATCGCCGTCACGTACTCGGGCACGCGACGCGGGTCCGACAGGAAGGCGAACGCCGCGTCCGCGCCGACTCCCACGGTGGTGGTGCGCTCGAAGTCCGCCATGTCCGCCCTCCTGGTGATCGCGCCGGGGCCGCCGTCCCCGACTCTATCCCGACCGACCGGACCACGCTGCATGACGCCCGGTGGGCGCGGGGACGTGACACCGCCTGATCCGCGGTCAGCCTGGCTCCTCAACCCGGAAGCCGATCGTCTCCGCGATGACCGTCGCCTGCGCGATGTCGATCGTGGCGCCCCGGATCTCGGCGTTGAGCGGATCGAGCGACGACAGGTCGCTCCCTCGGAGGTCCGTCCCGTCGAAGCTGGCGCGATGAAGCCATGCGCCGGACAGGTCGACGTCGCGGACCGACGCGCCGTCCAGCCGCGCCCCGGTGAGATCGGCCTCGCGCATCCGGACGCGCGTGAACGACGCCGTGCCCAGGTCGGCCCCCGGCATGGCCACCATCGACCAGTCCCCCTCCTCGACGACGAGCAGCTCGTAGCTGCAGCGGTCGAACGTGCTGCCGACGAGCTTGCAGCGCGTGAGCCGGGTGTTGAACAGGTTGCAGGCGACGAACGTGCAGCCGACGAATGCCGAGTCGACGAGGCTGGAGACGTTGAACCTGACCTCGCGGAACGTGCACCCGGTGAACGATGCCGCCCGCACCACCAGGTCCGACAGGTCCGTCCCGGAGAACAGGACCGACTCGTGCCTGGTGCCCGAGAACGTCGCATCGGCCCAGGCGGCGGCATCGAACGTGGAGGTGGTCGGCGTGGCCGGCACGGTCCGCCGGTGCGTGGCCATCAGCGCCGGCCCGTGTCGGCGAGGACCCGAACGGCGAGTGCGTGACTCGCCTCGCTCACAGCGCCGCCTCGATGACCGCCGCGAGCTCGGCCGGCCGGGTCAGGAACGGTGAGTGTCCGCCCGCGATCTCGAGCGCCTCGACGCCCAGCCGCTCACGAGCGGACGACCGCACCCACTCCGGGTTGATCGCCCGGTCATCGGCGCACACGATCACGCGGCTCGGCACGGCCGGCCACGCGGTCAGCGGCGAGGGCTCCTTCATCACGCGGTAGGCCTGCGGCCGCAGCCGGTCGACCGCCCACGAAGCCAGGTCGGCGGGAACGTCGTTGAAGAACAGCTCCGTTGCCGTGTTGGGGCCGACCGCCCACACGTCGTCGCCCAGATGCGTCCATTCCGGGTTCGCGGGTGGGACCCGCCCGTCGATCGGTTCGCGGGCGCGCTGCTCGTTGGCGCTCACGCCGGGCACGGGGAGGAACGACGCGAGGAACACCATCGCGTGGACCGGACGGAGCTCCGCAACGAGCGGCAGGATCAGCCCCGACGACGAGTGACCGACGAGAGCCGAGGGGCGATCCGCATCCATGGCGTCCGCCACCACCCGAGCGTAGTCCGTTGCCCCCAGGGCGGGATCCGAGATCGGGAGCTCCGGGGTGACGACGCGGTGGCCGAGGCCCTCCAGCTCGGGTCGCAGCAGATCCCAGCACCAGGCGCCGTGGTACGACCCGTGGACGAGGACGATGTCCATGGATGACCTCCGTGTGACGCTGGGTGACCTGGCGCGGGCCATGTCGCTCGGTTCCGCGCGATGGGAACGAATCGTACGCGCTGGCCCGGGCCCGCGCGGCGCGGGGACCGTGATCAGCTACGACGCATTCGTCCCGCACCGGCCGCCACCGTGCCGTTCCGAAGTCTGCGAAGATCCGCCGCGTGAGATGGAACGGGCGGCGGCTCGGATGACCCGCCGCGGAATCGTGCTGTTCGCCCTGATGTCGGTGATCTGGGGCATCCCATACCTGTTCATCCGGGTCGCCGTCGACCAGATCTCGCCCGCGACGCTGGTGCTCGCGCGTACGGGGATCGCCAGCCTGATCCTGCTGCCCGTCGCGCTCGCGCGCATCGACCTCCGGGCCGTGCTCGCCCACTGGCGCTGGGTCGCCGCGTTCGCGGTCGTCGAGATCGCGATCCCCTGGGTGCTCCTCGGATCCGCGGAGCAGCAGATCTCGAGCTCGCTCGCCGGGCTCCTGGTCGCCGGCGTCCCCCTCGTCGGCGCTGCCATCGCCCTGACCACCGGCGGCGCCGACCGGATCGGCGGCAAGAGCCTGGTCGGGCTGCTGATCGGGCTGGCTGGCGTGGCCGCCATCGTCGGCGGCGACTTCGAGACATCCAACGCGACGGCGCTGCTCCAGGTCGGCGTCGTGGTGGTCGGGTATGCGGTCGGCCCCGCGATCCTCTCCCGCCGGCTCAACGGCGTGCCGTCCCTGGGCGTCATGGCGGTATCGCTCGCCGCGTGTGCGGTCGTGTACGTCCCGATCGTGGCGGTCGACCCGCCCGCGACGATGCCCAGCGGAGACGTCATCGTCTCGATCCTCGTGCTGGGCATCCTGTGCACGGCGGCGGCGTTCATCCTGTTCGCGGCGCTGATCGCGGAGATCGGGCCCGTCCGGGCCACCGTGATCACCTACGTCAACCCTGCCGTGGCGGCAATGCTGGGCGTGCTCGTGCTGAACGAGACGTTCACGGTGCCGATGGCCCTCGGCTTCGCGCTGGTCATCCTCGGGTCGACGCTGGCCACCCGACGGTCGACGGGTGCCGCCAGCTCGGAGGCTCCGGAAGCAACGCTCGCCGGCCCGTAGCGCTGCCACCCCGGGCGCGATGCCGCGTCCGATCGGGCCATCGGCGGTGCCAACGGCCCGCCGGAGACGTGCGCGAGGACATGTCCCCCGCGGCGCCGGCCTGACACCATGCGCGCTGACGTGGCGTCCCGCCAGCTCGAGGAGGTACGCACGATGACGACCCGTCCGATGCCCTTCGGTGCCACGCGGCTCGCCGCCGTCGGGCGGACGCGGGCGCTCGATCTCGCCGTTGCCGGCTCGCTGCTCATCGTCGCCGGGGCGGTGATCCTGATGGGCATCATCACCGCGGAGGCGCTGTACCCGGCCGCCTACTCGACCGGCGCCAACGAGATCAGCGACCTCGGCGGGACCCGCCCGCCGGCCGGCATCGTGCTCCAGCCGTCGGCCACGATCTTCGATCTGTCGATGATCCTGGTGGGACTGTTGCTCACGACGGGTGCGGTCTTCGTCCACCGGGCGTACGGGTTCCGCTCGGTATCGCTCCCCATCGCGATCCTCGGCGTGGCGGCGCTCGGCGTCGGGGTGTTCCCTGGCAACACGGGTGCACCGCACGCCATCAGCGCGATGGTCACGTTCATTGCCGGTGGCACGGCCGCGCTCGCCTCGGCCCGCGTCACGAGCGGATCAGTCCGCGCCCTGATGGTCGTGCTCGGGACGATCGTGCTCGGCGTCCTGCTGACCTACCTGTTTCTCGGTGATTCGCACCCGATGACGGCCCTCGGGGTGGGCGGGATCGAGCGCTGGATCGTCTACCCGGTGGTGATCTGGACGATCGCCTTCGGCGGCTACCTGGCCGGATCCGCGTCCGCGGACGAAGGCTGACCGGTCACAGGACCCGGCCGTACTGGCGCGCGGGTAGGATCAGGTAGCCGAGCGCCCGCCAGAACGCGACCGCGTCCGGGTTGTCGTCGAGCACGATCACGTTGACCTTCGGGCAGCCGAGGGCCCGCAGCCCGTCCTCGATCGCCGCGACGAGCCGTCGCGCCATCCCTCGCCGCTGGTGGTCCGGGTGGACACCGACGTGGTAGATCCAGCCGCGCCGGCCGTCCCAGCCACCCAGCGCGGAGCCGACGATCTCGTCATCGACGGTCGCCACCAGCAGCAGCCCGGGGTTGCGCCGGGCCATGGTCGCGAGGCCGGCATCGTCATCGCCCAGCGACCGGAGGTCGAGCAGGTCCCACAGCCGGCGCAGTGCCGGCCCGTCGGCGTCCTGCCATTCGCGGACCCGCACGGGCGGCAATGGCGGCTCGGGCGGCTCGGGCGGCTCCAGTTCGTCGGCCGGTGGCTCGTTGACCCCCGGTGCGGCCGTCGCCACCGCGCGCGGCGGCCTCGGCGGCAGGGCGGCCATCCTCGCCGCCAGGTCCGAGGTCGGAGCCGGCCCGCCTCGCGCGACCTCGGCTGCTGCGCGCGCCGCGGCCAGCGTCGCAAACGGCCCCCGGACGAGGGGCATCCCCAGCTCGTTCACCTGCTCCGCGTCGGTGAGCATCCAGCCACCCGACGCCTGCTCGATGGCGAACCGCTCGTCGGCCGAGGCATACAGGCCGGCCCCCTGTCGCTTGAAGGTCGCGGGCGCGACGGGTTGTCTCGGCATGCGCCAATGATCGCCGGTCCCGCGCCGCTCGTCGCGGCGGCGCGTCGTGGCGGCGCGTCGCGGCGCAGGGCGTACAGTCCGGCGATGGCCTCCTCGACCCGCGCCTTCGTCCTCCGCCACACGCGGCTGCGACCCGTGCCCGGGCTCGAGGACCTCAGCCTTCACCTGGCCGACGAGGTCCTCCCGCTGTGGCGAGCCGCGCAGCTGGAGACCGGGGACGAGGATGCGGCGCTGCCGTACTGGGCCTTCGCGTGGGCCGGGGGCCTCGCGATCGGGCGCTACCTGCGGGACCGTCCCGACGCTGTGGCCGGACGTCGCGTGTTCGACCTCGCGTCCGGATCCGGGCTGTGCGGGATCTCGGCAATGCGGGCGGGCGCGCGCGAGGCCACGTGCGTCGACATCGATCCGTTCGCGGCGGCCGCCATCGCGCTCAACGCTCGGGCCGCGGGCGAGCGGGTCACGGTCGTCCGGCGCGACGTCCTCGATGATGCCCCGCCCGCAGCCGATGTCATCCTCGCCGGCGACTGCTGGTACGACGCGAACCTCGCGACCCGCGTCCTGCCCTGGCTGGTGCAGGCGCGGGCGCACGGAATCGACGTGCTCGTCGGCGACCCCGGCCGTCGATATCTCCCCACGGCCGCTCTCGTCGAGCTTGCCCGCTACGAGGTGCGGACGACGACGGAGCTCGAGGATCTCGAGCTCAAGGACGGGCGCGTGTACGGGCTCAGGAGCGGGGACGGGCCTGAGCATCCGGATCCGCGGCCGGGATGAGCGGGCGTGACCTGGCACATCCCTTGTGCAGGGTGCGATGATCCGCGCATGGTCGAGTACGGACAGGGTGTCGGACAGGCGACGGGGGTCGGCGGTCAGGCGGGCGGGGGCGGCACGCAGGACCTCGGTGCCGGGGCTGCGGCATTCGTCGACACCGCCATCCACACCATGTCGGCCCTTCCGCCGGAGCAGCTCGTCCTGGTCCTGATCGCCGTCCTGGCGGGCCTGATCATTCTTCGCCGGGCGTTCTGACGAGCTGAACCGCACCCTCGTCCCGCTCGGCGAGCTGACCGACGCCCGGCGTCAGCACCTCTGACGCGGCGGGTGCACCGAGGCCCGGCGTCGACTCCTCCGGGCCTGCGCGCAGCGTGCGAACGCCGGGGATTGCCAGCATCGCGACCGTGATCACGATGTTCAGGCCGCCGGCGATCAGCAGGCTCTCCCCCACCCCGATCACCTCCGACAGCGGGCCGATCAGCGCGTAGCCGATGGGATTGAGCGCGACGGATCCGAACCAGTCGAACGAGCTGATCCGCGAGATCGCGTGCTCCGGGATCTTCTCCTGGAGCGTCGAGAACCAGACGGCGTTGCCGATGGCGAAACCGCCGCCGCTGATGAACGCGGTCGCGGTGATCGCCCACAGCGGCGCGCCCACGCCCAGCAGGAGCACCTGGAACCCCGCGGGCAGCACGAGCACCAGCAGGGCGATCAGCGGTCGAGAGAAGCGGATGCGGAGCGCGAGCAGGCCGCCGAGCAACGAGCCCGCCGACTGAACGGCCAGGATCGCGCCCCAAGCGCCGGCCCCGCCGAGCTCCGTCTTGGCGACGAACGGTCCCAGCACCAGCAGCGCCGGGAAGAAGGTGAGCTGGAACAGCGAGAACGAGGCCACGATCGCGACCAGCCATGTCCGTGACGTGAACTCCTGCCACCCCTCCCGGAAGTCCGCGATCACGCTCCGTCCCGAGACCCGCATGGTGCGCGGCAGGTCCACGCGCGCCAGGAGGATCGCGCTGACGGCGAACGTGAGGGCATCCGCACCCAGGGCCCAGGCCGGTGCGGCAGCCGCGACGATGATCGCGCCGATCGCCGGGCCCGCGATCGAGGCCGTCGAGCCGGACAGGCCCAGCATCGCGTTGGCCTGCTGGAGACGGGCGGGTCGAACCACCTGCGGCAGCAGCCCCTGGAACGCCGGCCGTCCGAACGCGTTGACGCCGCCGTAGACGACCTGGAGCAGCGCGACCGCGAGCAGCCACGCATTGCCTGTCAGCAACAGGACGGCGGTCATGCCCTGCGCCACGCCGCGCAGGACGTCGGCCCAGACGAGGACGAGGTGCCGGGGCAGGCGGTCGCTCCAGACGCCTCCGAGCAGGAGCAGCACGACCAGCGGGACCTCGCGGGCCAGGATCACGAACCCGAGGTCCGCGGGCCCACCGAAGTCGAGCACGGCGAAGGCGAGCGCGATGTTGGCCATCTGGCTGCCGAAGGTCGACACGGTGCGAGCGCCGAACAGCAGCCGGAAGCGGCGCTCGCGCAGGGGGTCGAGCTCAGCGGGAAAACGCATCGGGCGACGGTACTACAGGCCGAGTCCGCCGATGGCCGGGTCCACAAGCCCGTTCTGCCGCTGCGACGTGCAGATGGCGCCGCCGCCGTGCATGATCGCCGTGTCCCGCTCCAGGGATGCAATGCGCCCGCCAGCAGGGGCCCTCGATGACGACTCCCGCGCCAGTCATGGCGTCACCCGACGCGCAATCCTCCGGGCGTCGCGGCGCGGGACGAGCGTTGCTCGCGGCGATCGCGATGATCGGGGTCATCGTGTGTGCCGGTGCCAGCCTGGTGGTGTGGGACGCCACCTACGAGGGCAGGGTCCTGCCGGGGGTCCACGTCGGGACGGTGGACCTGTCGGGGCTCGACCGGACGTCGGCCGCGCGCGTCCTTGCCGCGGCATACGACCTCGGCCAGGGGCGCCTGGTGCTGCACACGTCCTCGAGCAACATCGCGATCCCGTATGCGACGCTCGGCCGGCAGGCTGACATCGAGGCGATGGTCGAGGATGCGCTCAACGCGGGGCGCACCGGCTCGGTCCTCGCACGTGCCATCGCGGAGGTGGCGCAGGCGGTTCGCGGGACCACCCTTCAGCCCCGCCTTCGGCTGGACGCCGAGACGCTTGCCCCGCCGATCTCCGATGCCCTGCGAACCCTCGATCTGTCACCGGTCAATGCCACGATCGCGATCGGGCCGGACGGATTCGTCAGCACCCCGGCCCGATCCGGGCGGGCGGTCGACCCGGTGCCGGTGATCACGGCGGCGATCGACCGCCTGGGTCGAGTCGACGCCCCCGCAGAGGTCGTCATCGCGGTCGATGTGGGCATCGTTCCCCCGGCCACGAACGATTTCGCCGCGACCGTCGCGAGAGTCCGCGCCCGGCAGCTCATCAGCGACGTCACGGTCGTGTTCGGCAAGGGTTCCTGGACGATCCCCGCCGCGACCGTCCGCCAGTGGGTGCGCTTCGTCGCAGGCCCCGGTGGGTCGGTATCGCCGGCGGTCGACGCCACGCAGGTGAGCGACGCCCTGGGTGCCGTCCGCAAGGGGGTCCAGCTCAAGCCGACGTCGGCGACGTACCTGACCGCCAGGAGCGGCAAGGTCTTCGGCGTTGCCGCTGCCAAGAACGGACGCCGGCTGGAGGTCGATGTCACGGTGGCCCGGATCGTCGACGAGCTCATGGCTCGCAGCCGCGGCCGGCCCGCAGCCCCGGTGACGGCGATGGCCGTCGCTGTCGCCCCCGACCTGACCACCGAGGCGGCGACGCAGACCGCGCCGCTGATGACCAGGCTGGGCACCTGGACCACGTGGTTCCCGATCGGCAGCAGCAACTACTACGGGGCAAACATCTGGCTCCCCGCCCAGATCATCAACGGGACCGTCCTCGCGCCCGGCCAGACGTTCGACTGGTGGCGGGCCGTGCTGCCCGTCAATGCCGCCCGTGGGTTCGGTCCGGGCGGCGTCATCAAGACCGACCACACGGAGCCCACCGGCGCGCTCGGTGGCGGCATGTGCTCGAGCTCCACGACGCTGTTCAACGCCGCCCTCCGCGCCGGGCTCCAGATGGGCGCGCGGTCCAACCACCGCTACTACATCTACCGCTACCCGCTGGGCCTTGACGCCACCGTGTCGATCATCCGCGGTGGCCGGCAGACGATGAGCTTCACCAATGACACGGGACATCCCATCCTGATCCGCGGGATCAAGATTCGTGGATCCAACGGACGGGGCTACGTTCGCTACGAGATCTGGGGCATCTCCGACGGGCGCCAGGTGACGATCGGCAAGCCCGTGGTCACCAACCTCCGCAAGGCGGTGACCCGGACCGTCGTCGTCAGCACGCTCCGCACGGGCGTGCGGAAGCAGACCGAGTACCCGTCGAACGGCATGGACGTGTCGGTGTCGAGGGTCGTCCGGGATGCCGGCGGCACGGTCATCCACCACGAGGTCTACCGTTCCCACTACGTCCTGTGGAACGGCCGGATCGAGGTCGGCGCCTAGGCTCTGGCAGGCTCCCGGGTACCATCGGCGGTGACGCCACGTCGCTCGCCAGACCGGTCGCTGGAGGCTGAGATGCGCTTTGGATACGGGCTCCTCACCGCCCAGCACCACCCGTCGGATCCCCGACCGGTCGCCGCGCTGTACCGCGAGGCGATCGAGTACGGCGTGCTGGCAGAAGGCGCCGGCTTCGACAGCATCTGGACCAGCGAGCACCACTTCGTCGACGACGGCTACCTGTCGGCGCAGCTGCCGGTGCTGGCGGCGATCGCCGCACGAACCGACCGGATCCGGCTCGGGACGGGCGTGCTGCTGGCGCCACTGTTCGATCCCCTGCGCCTCGCCGAGGATGCGGCGACGGTCGACCTGATCTCCGACGGCCGGCTGATCCTCGGCATTGGCATCGGATGGCGCGACGAGGAGTTCGAGGGGTTCGCGGTCCAGACCCGGTCCCGCGGCGCGCGGATGGAGGGGACGATCGGCGTCCTGCGCCAGGCCTGGGGCGACGGGCTGGCGACGGGCGACGGCGTGACGTTCCGCTATCCGGAGCCGGGTCTCAACGTCACCCCCAAGCCGGTTCGCGGGGCGGCGACGCCCATCTGGATCGGCGCCGGGGCGGAGCCCGCGGTCCGGCGCGCGGGGCGCATCGCCGACGGGTACCTGGGCAGTGGCGCGTCACCGGGGGCGCTCGCCGACCGTGCCCGCTGGGTCCGCGAGGAGGCCGGGGCATCCGGCAGGGACCCCGATGCGATCGAGATCGCCGTCCACCGGATGACCTTTGCCTGGCGCGATGGCGACGCCTGGCAGCGCGTCGGCGACGCGGCGAGGTACATGACCTGGAAGTACGCCGACATGGGGGCCACCCGCGGATCGCGCCTCCGGTCGCTTCCAGGCCCCGGCGACGCACCCTCGCCGGACGACGTCCGGTCGCGGATGCTGGTCGGATCGCCTGAGGCGGTCGCAGAGGGCATTCGTGCCTACGCGAACACGCTGGGAGCGTCGGGATCATTCGTGTTCCGCACGCACTTTCCGGGGCTCGATCCGGGAGTGCAGCGCGAGGCATTCAACGTCCTCGTGGAGGACGTGCTCCCGTTGCTCCGCGACGCGTGATCGCCGCGGGGCCGATGCCGGCTCGGCGCCCGCGGCGGGTCGTCCCGGTCACGTCAGCCACGATCGTCGTCATGGCCGGCGCGGACGCGATCGGGCTCCCGAGCGCAACGACCGGCGACCTGCAACCGCAGCCGCAGGTCCGCCGGTCGCTCTCCTCCGCGGGCCGGCGCCCGGACGAAGCCCGGGCGCCGTGACAATCAGTGCGCGATGGCCTCCGGCGCCAGCCCCCGGTCAGCCGGGATGCCGGAGACGCTCATGGCCGGGTTACGACTGCGGGACCAGAAGGTCGGTCATCCGGTGGACGGCGGCCTTGTCGCATGTCGCGCCGAGGCAGCCCAGGTGCCAGGCATCCTGGATCGTGCCGAGGAGCGAGTAGTGGTTGTAGGCCCGGCTGGACTGTCGGGCGTCTTCGTGCGTCGACGAGATCACGAGGGTGACGACATGGCCGCCACCCGGGTTCGCCGTGCAGCAGCCGCTGGTATCGCCAAACCCGAAGTCGCTCGATGACCCCGTGTAGTCGCTCTCGTCCCAGGTGACGAAGATGACCGAGTTCTGGCTCCACGCGGACGAGCCCATGATCATCTCGACGGTGTCCTTGAGGAACGTGTCCCCGACGGCGATGAGCCCGTGGTTCAGCTCGCCGGCAGGCGGGTAGCGGCAGTCGGTGTCGGGGCCGACGGCAAAGCTGATGAAGCGGCCGTGCATGTCATGGCACTGGTCCGGGGCGATGAAGCTGTAGTTCGCGACCGTGCCGTTGCTGAGGTCCGTGGCCAGCTGCGAGTAATCCACCACGTTCGCCATCCGGGCCGCGTTGCTCTGCACGTCCAGGTACGAGACGAACGGGTTGTGCTTGCGCTCGTACAGGTCCTGGTCGTTGGTGCCGGCTGCCCCGCACGAATGGGCGAGCTTGTCCCCGTTGCACAGGTCCAGCGCCTGCTGGTAGTCCGTCCACGTCTTTCCGTGCGACTCCAGCTGGTCGACGATGTTCACCGCGTCGATGGTGACGTCGTTGTCATCGGCCACCCCCTGGGTCGATCCGGACGTCACCGCGACGTAGTTGGGCTGGCTCGGGTGCGTCACGCCGTAGTAGCTGCTCGCAAACCCGTACGTGTCGACTGCCTGGTTGATCCACGGCGCGTCGGCCACGTTGCCGATGAGGCTGTCGGAGCCGGTGTTCTCCATCATGATCACGAACACGTGATCGAAGTTCTGCCACGACTGGCTGTGTGCGCTCGACTGACCATTCGCGGCCGAGACCGCGCCGGCCTGGGCTGCGAAGATCCCCGCCACGATCAGGGCAACGGTGGTTCGCTTCCTGATGCCTGCAGGACTGGTTCTGGGACGCATGCGATTCCTCCTGGGGCCACCGGCTGGCGCTGCTCCGTCGGTGGGCTTGGGGACGTGGGTGTCGATTGTCCTCCGAGGGCCTCCCCGTCGTTGTTGCAGATCCGCATCACAGGCGATCGTGGCCCTGGTGACCGAACCTTGCATCCGTCTTTCAGCGGTGCCACCGTGCACCACAAAACGGGCGGTCAGCCGGCGAGGTCGGCGCCGGCCAGGGTGGCCCGCCTCGGATCGCCCGCCGTCGCCTCGGCTCCGGGCGTCGCACGCTCCGTGAACTGGAGCCGGTACAGCCGCGCGTAGATCCCGTCTCGGGCCAGCAGCTCGTCGTGCGTGCCCAGCTCGGCCAGCCAGCCGTCGTCGAGGACGGCGATCCGATGGGCGCCGCGGACCGTCGACAGCCGGTGGGCGACGATGATCGTCGTCCGGCCGTTCATCAGGCGGTCCAGCGCCTCCTGGACGAGGCGCTCGGATTCGTTGTCGAGCGAGCTCGTCGCCTCGTCGAGCAGCAGGATCGGCGGGTCCTTGAGGATCGCCCGGGCGATCGCGACGCGCTGGCGCTGGCCGCCTGACAGGCGGGAGCCCCTGTCGCCGACCGGCGTCTCGTACCCCAGCTCCATCGCGTCGATGAAGTCGTGGGCGTTCGCGGCGCGGGCCGCCGCACGAACCTCGTCATCGGAGGCGTCCGGACGCCCGTATCTGATGTTGTCGATCACGGATCCGCCGAACAGCGTTGCCTCCTGGGGCACCAGCCCGATCTGGCCGCGCAGGCTCGCGGTCGTGACCTCGCGGATGTCATGTCCGTCGACCCGGATCGTCCCCGAGCTCACGTCCCACAGGCGGGGAAGCAACCCGACCAGCGTCGTCTTGCCAGACCCCGATGGCCCCACCAGCGCGACCACCTCGCCCGGGGCGATGTCGAGCGTGAGCTCGCGAATGACCGCGCGGCTGCCGTCGTAGCTGAACGTCACGCCTTCGAGCGCGATCCGGCCCGCGACCGGCCCGATGGGCATCGCGTGGGGCGCGTCGACGATGGTCGGGACAGTGTCGATGATCTCGAACACGCGCGCGACCGCGCCCGTTCCCTCGCGGAACTGGCCGTACAGGCTGGCGATCGTGGCCAGGCTGGCGCCGATCGTGACCCCGTACAGCAGGAACCCCGTCAGGGTGCCGATGCCCAGCGTGCCGTCGATCACCTGGTGGCCGGTGAACCACAGCAGCACCGCGATGGCGCCGTAGCCCAGGAAGCCCATCAGCCCGCCGAACCCGGCCCGCCACAGCGCCAGCCGGGACCCGGCCGCGACGACGCCCGTGAGGTCGGCCTCGTAGCGCTCGACCTCCCACGCCTCGCGGACGTAGCTCTCGACGACGCGGATGCCGGACAGCGCCTCCTCGGCGGTTGCCGTGCTCCGGGCGATCGCGTCCTGGACCTCGGTGCTCACGCGCTGGAGCGGACGACCGAACACGAGCGCAACGAGGATCAGCGCCGGCGCGAGGACCAGGGCGATGGCGAGCAGCATCGGGCTGAGCGTGAACAGGATCACGATCGCGCCGATCAGCCCGATCAGCGACGACAGGAGCGCCGTCGTCGTCTGGGTGAGCAGGGTCCGGATCAGGGTCACGTCGCTCGACAGCCGCGACACGAGCTCGCCCACCCGGTTGCGCGCGTGAAAGTCCAGCGACAGCGTCACCAGCCTCGCGAACAGCTCGCTGCGGAGCTGCGCCACGACCCGCTCGCCCACCACGCCCAGCAGGTAGGACTGGATGAACCCGCCCAGCGACTGGGCCAGGAACAGGATGACGAGGCCGACGAGCAGCCGGTCGAGCCCGGCGGCGTCACCGCCGGCGATGACCGACGTGACCAGCCCGGCGACGACCAGCGGCACCATGAGCGCCAGGCCGGATCCGAGCAGCAGCCCGCCGATCGCCACCGAGAACGGGAGCAGGTGCGGACGGAGGTAGCCCAGCAGGCGCCGCCACGGCACGCCACCCAGGCCACGCACGCGGCGCGCGACCTCGCCCGGGCTCGGCGGGACCGTGACCGGGGCCAAGGGGTCCATCCGTTGATCATGCCATGCGGCGTGGTGCCGGATCCGCCCAGCCGCCCGCCGTCAGCGAGCCGCGGCCGCCTGGTCGGGCACGGCGGATGCCGCCGTGTCCGGAGCGAGCGCAGGCCCACCGAATCGCGCGGTCCGGAACGCGAACACCCGGGTGCCGTGCCGCCGCCAGGCGCCCGCGTCGAGCCCGGCCTTCCGGCACGCCGTGTCGAGCATCGCGACGGGGTCGTCGTCGAGCGCCGCAGCGACCTCGGGCAGCAGGATGCCCCGGTGCCCGGCGCGCTCGACGAGGATGCCGTCGACACCGACACGGAACGCCAGCGGATCCTCGAGCGCGACCATCGGCCCCAGGACCGACACCTCGAGGTGGAGGCCGGCAAGCTCTCCCGGGCGGATGGACGGGAACCTCGGGTCGTCGAGCGCCGCCCATGTCGCCGCCTCCACGACGGCCGCCTCCACGGGGCCATCGGGCGCCAGCCGGCCGACGCATCCTCGGAGCGTGCCGCCGCTGGTGAGGGTCACGAACGCCGACGCCATCCGCCCGGTGGCCGTGGCGCGGCGCGAGCCCCCAGTTGACCCGAGCGGCGGTGTATTGGATATGGCGGCTCCGCCTTCGACGGCCAGCCGCACCGCAGCTCGGGCGAGCGAGAGGAGGCGGCCGGCTTCGTCGTCCGCGACGTTCACCGGGGCGGGCAGGGACGACGGCACCGGGCCGGCGGGCATCGGGGACTGCGGCGCCGGACCGGCCGGTGGGTCTGACGCAGCGGCGACCCCCTGCGCCGTCCACTGGGCGGTGCGCGATCGCGGCTCGATCCGATGCGACATCCGGCAGTTCCCCCGGGACGCCACCCCGCATGATGCCCGCCGCGTGGCCGCTCCCCGAGGGCGTATTCACCCCGAGTTTGGACCGGCCGGCACTGTTCCGAAACGGAATGCGGCCGCGAGACTCGGACGGGAGCGACCGATGCCCATGCCTACCGCCACCGCCGTCGGCCCGGTGCCGACGATCCTGAGCGAGCCGCAGCCGGACGGCAGCGTCCGGTGCGGCGTCTGTGCGCATCGGTGCCTGGTGCGCCCGGGACGGCTCGGCATCTGCGGGGTCCGTCAGAACCTCGACGGCCGGCTCCTGTCGCTGGTCTATGGCCGGGTTGCCGCGACGGGCGTCGATCCCATCGAGAAGAAGCCGCTGTTCCACGTCGATCCAGGCTCGATCGCCTATTCCATCGCCACCCTCGGCTGCCCGTTCCATTGCACCTTCTGCCAGAACTGGGAGATCGCCCAGGGACCGCGACTCGGGCTGCGCATCCCGGAGCGTTCGATGTTGCCGGCTCGCGTGGTGGCAGAAGGGTGCGCCGCCAATGCCGGCTCGATCGCGTACACCTATGTCGAGCCGATCGTGTTCCTGGAGTACATCCTCGACACGGCGAGACTCGCGCGCCAGGCAGGTCTGCGCAACCTGCTCATCACCGACGGATACGCGACGCGCGAGGCGATCGGCCTCCTGGCACCCGTCATCGACGCCGCCAACGTCGACCTCAAGTCGTTCCGGGACGCCTTCTACCGACGCCAGTGCGGCGCCCGTCTCGCGCCGGTGCTGGACGCGATCGTCGCGATGCGCCGGGCCGGGATCTGGCTCGAGCTCACGACCTTGGTCATCCCCGGCCACAACGATTCGGACGCGGAGCTCCGGGACCTGACCCGCTGGATCGTGGACACGCTTGGCCCCACGACGCCCTGGCACGTCAGCCGGTTCTTCCCGGCGCACCGGATGCGCGACGTCAGCCCGACGCCCATCGCGACGCTGTTGCGCGCCGCAGCCATCGGCCGGGCGGCAGGCCTCGCCTACGTCTACGTGGGCAACGCCCCCGAGCTTCGGATGGAGGACACGCGGTGCCCGGCATGCGGGTTCGCCGTCATCGAGCGACGGGGATATCGGGCGCGAACCCATCTGACATCCCATGGCGCCTGCCCGGCGTGCGGGCGCGTCCTGGACGGCATCGGCCTGGGGCGGCAGCCGGCGGCGGCCGGTCCCGCGGCGCGGCGAGCGGGGCTCTCGTGACGAGCCTGGTCGACGGCCCGTCGTCGAGTCCGGTCCGGCGCGCGGTCGTGGCAGGCTCGTTCTACCCGGCCAGCCCGGACCGGCTGCGCGCGGTCGTCAGGGACCAGCTCGTCCTGGCAGCGCGCCTGCCGGGCGTCCGTCGGGCCGCTACGCGGACCGTCCCGCTCGGAGTGCTCGTCCCCCACGCCGGAATCGCATTCTCCGGGGTGACGGCGGCGGCCGCCTGGATGCACCTCGGGGCGGCAGCCGATCAGCCGGTGACGGTGGTGCTGCTGGGGACCAATCACGGGGCGACCTGGCTCGACGGGGTCGGCGTCTGGACCTCGGGCACATGGGAGACGCCGCTCGGCGCCGTGGACGTCGACGCCGCCCTGGCGGCTGCGGTCGTGGCGCTCGGGCGGCCGTTCGGCGTCGACCTGGACGCCCACGACCTGGAGCACTCGATCGAGGTGCAGCTGCCGATGCTCCAGACGATCGCCCCCGCGGCGCGCATCGTCCCGCTCGCTGTCTCGTGCGGCCGCGGTCCGAACGCGGTCGACGCCGGACGGCGCCTTGGGGCACTCCTCCGCGAGCGCCGCGAGTCCGGCGAGCGGATCGTGCTCGCGATCAGCACCGACCTGGCGCACTACCCACCACATGCGGCCTGTGCGCGCGTCACCGAGATCCTGGTACCGCCGATCCTCGCGCTCGATGCCGCAGGCCTGGCCGACGCGGAGGCGTCAACCGGCGGCGCGCACATCCGCGGCATGTCCTGCGGCATGTGCGGGATCGAGCCGGCCGTCCTCGGGCTTGCGGCGCTGCGCGCGATGGGGGCGACGACCGGCACCCGTCTCGCCTCGGCGACATCGGCAGAGGCGGGTGGTCCGCCCGATCGGACCGTCGGCTACCTGGCCGTGCGTTTCGACGCCTGAGGAGGCTCAATCGCGCCCGATCCAGCGCGCCCGCGTGGCCGGAGCCCGGCGATGGTCCGGCGCCGATCCGGCCGGCCGGCCGACCGGTCGCCCATGATCGCCTCAGCCCAGCGACGCCAGGAACCGGAGCACCGGGGTCGCCGCCGCGAATCCATCGGCCAGCAGGTCGGGAAGGCCCGGGTCGCACACCTCCGCGTCGGCGAGCGGGCGTCCGAACACCACGTCCTTCCATCGGAACAGGTCGGCCATCGGATGGTCCTTTGGGAAGCCGGGCGGGATGCGGCGCAGCGACTCGTGGCACCTGACCTCACCGAACCAGGCGACGAAGCCCGGTTCCTCGAGCGCCGCCCGGACGCGCTCGGGGTCCGCCAGGACCGCCTGCCGGAAGGCCGCCAGGCGGTGTGTGTCGGGCCTCCACATGCCGCCGCCCACGAACATCTCGCCCGGCTGGAAGTGGAAGTAGCCGCCGCTCCCCCGCTCGGCGGGTGGCGTGGCGTCCCCGCCCGTGGCCGGCTGCCCGAGCCAGGCAAAGCTCGCCCCGACGCCCGTCTTGTACGGCGACTTGTCCCTGCTGAAGCGCGTGTCGCGGTAGATCCGGAACGGGGAGCGCTTGGGGTCCGCGTCGAGGGGGATCCCGCGCGCCGCAAGCCGCTCCGCGAGCGCCTCGATGAGGGCCGCCATGGGGTCCCGGAGCAGGCGCTCGTAGTCGGCCTTGCGTGGCTGGAACCAGGCCCGATCGTTGTTCTCGGCGAGATCGGCCAGGAACTGGATGGCCTCGGGCGTGAAGCCGGCGAAGCTCGCGGCCGGTCCGGTCATCGGGCCCGGCGCGCCGCGCGTCGGGCGACGGCCGTCACGCCGGTGCCTCGGGGCGGTACGGCGCCTCGCCGTCGAGATCACCCACGAACTCGGGCAGCCCGGCGTGGCCCAGCTGCTGCCGGATCGCGAGGTTCTCGCCGGTGTGGAACCAGTAGTGGTAGATGGCCCGCTGGAGCATGTTGCCGACGGTGCGCCGCGCGGGCCGGCCGTCGCGGACCGGGTGCTCCTGGAGCATCCGCGTGGTCAGCGTATCGAGCCACGGATCGGCCGCAGCCGTGATCGCGTGCCACGCGTCGACCACGCGCGAAAGATCGGGGGTGGAGCCGGGGGCGCCGTACGAGAACTCGCGCTCGATGTCGGGAAACGGCGTCAGGCCCTGGGCCAGGGTCAGGAACTGGCGCTGCTCGTGGGCTCCGAGATGCCCGATGTTCCAGCTGAGGCAGTTCATCGGACCCAGGCGGATCCGCGCGTGCACCTCCGGCACGTCGCGGATGCCGCGCTCGAACTCCGAGCGCGTGAACCGCAGCTGGGCGACGAGCGGATGCGGTTCGGCCATCGACGTCCTCGCTGCTGCGGATCCGGAGCGTGGCGTCCAGTCTCCCACCGGGCGGGCGGCCACGTCGAGCCGCGAGGTCTCGAGGCGGACAGCGACGAGGCCCGCCCTGGACATCACCCCTTCGCAACGCGTTCTCGGGCGGCTGCCTCGGCGGGGGCTGCTCGTGACTCACCGGACGCGTGAATCGGGCGGCCCGCGTTGCGGTACGGCGCCTCGAAGGGGCTTGGCGGCGGCGAGGCTGCGGGCGGGCCGTCGGTTTGACTCGCGGCGTGAGTCGCAAGCTCAGGGCGCGACGGGGCACCGCGGTCGGGACGGCGCGATGTCAGCCGGCGGCGGCCGCGCGCGGCGCACGCCCGGCCGCGCGTCGCGCAACCTCGATGAACGGGCGCAGGCGGCTGGTGACCTCCATCGCCGTGCGCCGGAACGCGGCCAGCCGCTGCTCGTCCGTGCCCTCGACCTCGGACGGGTCGTCCAGCCCCCAATGGAGCGTGTTGGTCGAGCCCGGGAACACGGGGCACGTCTCCCGGGCGCGGTCGCAGACCGTGATGACGTAGTCGAACTGCTGATCGAGGAACTCCGCGATCACCTTGCTGCGCGCCGCCGACCAGTCGATCCCCTGTTCCGCGAGGACGCGGACCGCGAACGGGTTGACGCGGGTCGCCTCGGTGCCCGCCGAGCTCACCTCGAAATCTGCACCGCCGTAGCGCTGGAGCAGCGCCTCGGCGATCTGGCTCCTCGCGGAGTTGTGGGTGCACACGAACAGCACGCGGATCGGGGCCACGGATACCTCCCTGCGGGTTGCGCGGCCCGCGGCCGCGATCGTCATCTCGAGATCCAGCAGCTGGCCCTCGAGCCGGTCCAGGTCATCCCGCCGCCGTGCGATGACCCGCCGCTGCTCGGCGAGGACCGGCGCCAGCCCTGCGTCCATGGCGCCGTGCTCGAGGCACAGCCCGGCCAGCCGGCCGGCCTCCGCGGGCACCAGCCCGAGGCTGCGCAGCGCGACGACCAGCCGGAGCCTGGCGAGATCGGCCTCGCCGTACGAGCGGTAGCCGTTGCCGGCCCGGTCCGGACGCGGCAGGACCCCCGACGCCTCGTACCAGCGCACGGCCGACGCCGCGACGCCTGCGCGACGAGCGAGCTCGGACACGCGCATGCCCCTGCTGCCCGACGGTCCGTCCATGCTGCACAGCGTAGACCTTCAAGTAGCTCGAAGGTCAAGCGGAGAAATCGAGGCCCGAGAGCCGTCACGCGCGCCGGCGGGGAGCGCCGCAGGCGGACCGGGCCGTCCGGTCCCGCGAACGTGACACCCGGCATTGTCGAAACCGGCGACACGGGTGCGATCGTCGAGGCCTCGCCCCCGATCTCGCGACCTTCCAGGAGCCTGCCCCAGATGCTGTCCCTCCGGGCAACGAGCAACGATCACAACGCCCGCCTGATGCCCCACGTCGACCGGCTGCGCGTCCTGGCCGAGATGATCGGCGAGGTGGACTGCGAGGCGATCCACGGCGTGTTCGAGGAGGAGTACCTCATCATCACGCGGCAGCTCATCCCCCAGATGGAGACGTTCGAGACGCTGCTGTACGGGCAGCTCGAGACGCTCATGGGCGGACGGCACTCGATGATGCCGATGCGCGAGGAGCATCGGGCCATGCGCGGTCTGATCGAGGAGCTCGGCCACTACCGGCAGCACGTCGAGGGATGCCGTCTCACGGGCGTCGAGGCGCTCGCGCTCCGGCGCGCGCTCTACCGGCTGTACTCGATCCTCAAGGTGCACATCGCGGAGGAGGAGCTGTACGTCGGTGTCCTCGAGCAGCACCTGTCCGACGAGCAGAAGGACGCGCTCGCGCACGGGATCGAGCACGCGATGACGCAGCCGCTGTAGGGGCGATCGGGGCGGGCGGGACGGCCGGCCGCCCGGTCCGGTGCTCCGGCCGCGCGCGGATCCCGGGCTAGCGGCGAGGCACGGCCACCCATTCGAGATAGCGGGCGTCGAACTCCGCGATCAGGCGGGCACGTTCCTTCATCAGGGCCGCCCATTCGTCGAGCGTCGCGTACCCGGCCGGCGTGAGCTCGTAGTCCCGGCGTGCCGGACCGGTGCCCTCGGTCGACCATGACGACCGGACCTGGCCCGTCTCCTCGAGGTCGCGCAGCGTCCGGTAGACCTGGCCGACGTCCACCGGGCCGTTGGTGATCCCCATCTGCCCCAGGTCTCCGATGATGGCGTAGCCGTGCGCGCCGCCGCCGGCCAGGATCGCGAGCACGAATGGCTCCATCCAGCGATGGTGCCCGCCCAGCGGCGCCCAGCCGCGATGGATCGGGATGCCCGCGTCATCGACGCCGGATGCGATCCCGGGCGCCGTCTCGTCGGATGCGCCCTTGCCGGAGCCCAGGGCGGCCTCGTCCTCCTCGACGTCCGCGATGGCGTCGGCGGGTTGCGACGTGCGGCTCGTGGCACCCATATGCCGCTGGACTATAACCGGGCGACGTTCGCGGCGCGGTCGGGCGACCGGACCGGTCACCGGGTCAGGCCTCCGGGACCCCGGGGTGCGCCATCGCCGCCGCCAGGAGCTCGTTCACGTCGGCGGTGACGCCGTGCTCGACGAGCCGGATGTAGGTCTCCTCCTCGGCGAGGTGCACCTTGAGCAGCGCGTACAGCTGGAACACGACGCGCCGGAGCGCGATCGCGCGGCCGAGGGTGACGTGCCGGGTATCGAGGTCCGCGGACAGCTTCACGATCTCGGCAGCCAGGAGGCGGATCTGGTCGTGCTCGCGGCGCATCGGCGTCATCGAGTGCCGGTTCTGCATCATCCGCTCGAGCTCCGGGTAGATCGTGGCCTCCGAGGCCGTCACGTGCGGGAGCAGGGTGCTGCTGAGGAACGTGCCCAGCTCCTGGAGCCGGGCCCGTACCTGGTCCGCGGGTGCGGCCAGCAGCGAGTCGCCGATCTCGGGCATCTGGTTGACGTGGCGCAGGAGTCGCTCGTGGTTCTCGTGGGTGACCTGCGGGAGGGTCTGGGTCATCTCGGTTCTCCTCGGTGGATCCGGGCCGGCGCGCTCAGCGGGCAGCCGGCATGGGGTGCGTCGGCGGCGTCGGTCAAGCGGCTTCCTCCTCCGGCTGGTCGGCCAGCGCGGCGAAGAACAGCGCAACCGGCCGATAGACCGCGTGGGCGAGCTTCATGAACGGGGCGAGCAGCACGAGCTCCAGGGCGACCGCGACATGGACCAGGAACACCCAGTAGCCCCAGGCAGGCGCGCTCGGGAGATACAGCGCGAGCTCCAGGATGAAGCCCGTGACGCCGGTGACCCACAGCAGGCCGAGGAGCATCCAGTCGGCGATCGTGGACCGGGTGACGGACCGGTTCGCCTTGCGGTAGCGGTCGACGATGAGCACCGTGACGCCGTACACGAGCATCAGGCCGGCGACCGTGCCCAGCAGCCGGACGGGGTACCACAGCGGCACCGGTGTCCCGGTCTCCTTGACGCCGATCAGGGCCAGCCCGTAGTCCAGCCCGGTCGCCGCCAGCAGCCCGATGAAGCCCCAGACGGTGATCGCATGGACGAGGCCGCGACGGCGGAACCAGGGCACGCCCGTGGTGTCCGCGTCGCACTCGGCGCGGAACTGGGCCTGGCCCAGCGACTCGCGCCCGATCGCGACCCAGGCGGCCCGCGCCGATCGGCGGAGGGCGGCCCGGCTGCCGGCCACGGTCCGAAGGCCGACCTGTTCGCGCCTGGCGATCGCGCGCGCCATGGTGGCGACGCCGGCCAGGCCGGCGAGGACCACCAGGAGCATCACGACGATGCCCGTGTTGTGGATGAGCTCCTCGGGGATGAACTCGAAGATGGCCAGCGACTGGCCGCTCTGCGGCCCGTGAGCCGAGTACATGAACAGGGCGAAGAATGCCGCCAGCAGCACTGCCAGCACGACGGCGCCGGCCGGACGCGTGTACATCGTCCAGGCGATCCGGGTGCGGTCGTAGCTCGCGATCGCATAGCGGCGGGCGGCGGCCATGAACTCGCTCGGGTCGGCCTGTGTGGGGCACGTCTCGGCGCACTCGCCGCACTGGTAGCAGCTCCACAGCTCCTTGCTCGACAGCAGCGCGTCCTTCATGCCGACCTGCGCGTAGCGGATGATCCGGCGCGGGAACGCCGAATCCGTCTTGGACAACGGGCAGATCGCGGTGCAGGTGCCGCAGCTGAAGCAGGCGCTGATGTCCGTCGCGCCGAACCGCTGCAGGTCCGGGTAGAGGCCGGTGTCGACGGGGGTGGCGGTGGCGCTCATCAGGACACCCGCCCGGTGGGCTCGTACTGGAAGTAGCCGTCGACCGGCGTGGCCTTGACCTCGGCCAGCCACCCGTAGCGGCGCATGCCCATGACCCAGAACACGACCTCGCTCGCCGGGGCGTCGATGGCTGCGGCGATCTCGGGAACGGTCAGCGGGCCGTCGTGGAGCGCGGCGAGGATTCGACCCCGCATCACCGGCTCGTCGCGAACGACCTCGCGTACCTCCCTGCCGTTCGGGTTCGTCATGCCGGTACCTCCACCAGGCTCTCGATCATCGCGGTGACCTGGGCGTCGGTATAGCCGAGCAGGTCGATGGCGTTCTCTGGACACATCGGGACGCAGCCTCCGCATCCCTTGCAGCCGGTGGGGCTGATCACGGCGAAGTGCCGGTCACCCTCCTCGGCCATCGAGATCGCGTCGTACGGGCAGGCCGTCAGGCAATCGCCGCACGCCGTGCACGCGTCCGGTTCCACGATCGCGACCAGCGGGTCGAGCTCGGTGAACCCCTTCTTGAGCACCGCGGCACTCTGGGTCACGGCGGCCAGCCCCGAGGCCACCGACTCCGACGACGTCTTGGGGCCCTGGCAGGCGCCCGCGATCAGGACGCCGTCCACGACGGTCTCCACGGGCCGGAGCTTGGGGTGGATCTCGTTGAAGAAGCCGTCGGTGCCGGCGGGCAGCTTGAGCACGTCCACCAGCTCCTGGTTCGCGCGCGGGACCATCCCGGTGACGAGCACGACGAGGTCCACGGGCAGCGCGAGCTCCGTGCGCTCGGTCAGCAGGTCGGTGACGGTGACCGTCAGCCCGCCGTCAGCCCGCCGCTCGACGGCCGGCGGCGCGTCGTCGGCGAACTTGAGGAACACGGAGCCTGCCTTGCGGGCCTCGGTGTACAGCGGCTCGAACTTGCCGTACGTCCGCATGTCCCGGTACAGGTGGTACTGGCGGATCGCCGGATCGAGCCCGGACACCTGGACGGCGGTCTGCACGGTTGCGGCGCAGCAGAACCGCGAGCAGTACGCGTTGGCGCAGCCGGCGGTCCCGCGGCTCCCGACGCAGTAGACGTAGGCGACGCTGCGGACCGGCCTGCCCGTGCCAGGCCAGCGGGCCCGTGGCGCCGTCGACCAGCTCCTTGAACTCCGGCAGGGTGACGACACCCTCGATCCCGTAGCCCAGCTCCCCCACCTCGGGCTGGTAGCTGTCGAAGCCCGTGGCGACGACGATCGAGCCCACCGCGACCTGGATCGTGCCTGCGCCCTCGCCGCCGACCCGGATGGTCGCCTCGTAGTTGCCGAAGCTGCCGGCCTTGCCGACCATCTCGGCGCCGGTGAGCACGTTGATCGACGGTCGCTTCCGGACCTCGGCAATCAGGGTCGCGATGAGCTCGCGTCCATCCCTGTCATGGGGATACATCCGGCCGAACCCGCCGACCCAGCCGCCGAGCGAGTCCTCGCGCTCGACCAGGGTCACGCGCAGCCCGATGTCGGCGAGCCCGACCGCGGTCCGCAGGCCGGTGATCCCGCCGCCGATGACGAGCGTGTGGGGAATGGTGTCGACGACCAGCGGCACGAGCGGGACCGTGTTCCGCGTCCGGGAGATCCCGGCGCGAACCAGCGCGGTGGCCTTCGCGGTGGCACCGACCGGGTCGTCCGTGTGGACCCAGGAGCACTGCTCCCGGATGTTCACCTGGGTGTACTCGTAGGGGTTCAGGCCCGCCCGCGAGGCGACCCCCCGGAAGGTGTAGGTGTGGAGCTTGGGTGAGCACGAGGCGACGACCAGGCCATCGAGCGAGTTGCCCTCGATGTCGGCCACCATCTCCGTCTGGGTGGCATCGGAGCAGGCGAACATCTCGTGCTTGGCGACCACGACGTCACCGGCATCGCGGATGTCGTCGATGACCTTCTCGACGTCGACGTAGTCGGAGATGTTGCCGCCGCAGTGGCAGACATAGACCCCGATGCGGCGGCCGCTGATCCGGTCCGCGCCGGCGTTGTCGCCTGCGCCGGGGTTCGGCTGGGCGGCGGCGCCGGGCTCGGCTGCCGGGAGAAGCCCTTCGTTCATGCCGGCACCATCTCGATCTGCTGCGTCTCGACCTTCGTGGCCTCGAGGTGGGCCGCGACCTGGGCCACCGCCGCGCCGGCGTGGAGGATCGAGTCCGCGATGTCCTTGGCGCCCGATGCGGCGCCGGCCACGAAGACCCCCGGGATGCTCGTCCGGCCCGGGTTGAGGTCCTCCTCGGGCTCGGCGACGTAGTTCCACTGGTCGAGCGAGAGCTCCTCGACCTCGAACAGCTGTTCCGCGTCGCGGTTGGGCTGGACGCCCACGGCGAGCACCACCAGGTCGTATTCGGCCTCGACGATGCCGCCGCCGTTCTCGATGTCCTCGTACTTGAGCACCAGGTCGCCGTTGGGGAGCTCGCGGATGTCCGCGACGCGGCCCTTGACGTAGTTCGCGCCCATCGACTTCGCCTGCTCGTAGAACTCGTCGTAGCGCTTGCCCGGTGCCCGGATGTCCATGTAGTGGACGGTCACGTCGGCCAGCGGCAGGGCGCCCATGAGCAGCTGGTTCTGCTTGATGGAGTACATGCAGCAGAACCGCGAGCACAGCGGGTTGCCGACCGTCTCATCTCGTGACCCGGTGCACAGGACGTAGGCGATCCGGTCCGGCACCTTGCCGTCGCCCGGGCGCAGGATCGTGTTGAACGGCCGGGTGGGCGCCAGCAGGCGGTCCATCTGCATCCCGGTGATGACGTTCTTGAACCGGCCGAACCCGTACTCGGGCTTGAGGTCCGCGGCGAACAGCTTGAAGCCGGTCGACACGACGACCGCGCCGACCTCGACGTCGTGCTGCCTGTCGCGCGCATGGAGGTCGATGCAGCCGTCGACCGGGCATGCGGCGACGCACTCGGAGCACTCCGAGCACACGGCACAGTCCAGGCAGCGTCCCGCGGATTCGCGGGCCTCCGCCTCGGTGAGCGGCGCCTCCACCTCGCTGAAATCGGTCGGCGCTGCCACCAGGGTGGTGCCGTCGGACGCGGGGCGTCGCAGCGAGTAGGTCTTCTGGCGCGCCAGCACCTGCTCCTTGGCGACCACCGGCAGCCGGTCGTCGAAGCCGTCGAGCATGCCGCCGGTCAGCCAGCGGTCGATCATGTGCGCGGCTCGCCGGCCCTCGCCGACGGCGCGCGTGATGTCGGTCGGCCCGTGGACGACGTCGCCCGCGGCGAAGATGAACGGCGTGCCGGTCTGGCACGTCGCCGGATCTGCGACCAGCGTGCCGCGGGGGCTCGTGGCGAGCCCGCCGGCGAACGCGCTGGTGTCGGCAACCATCCCGATGGCGCTGACGATGACCTCGCACGGGATGACGAACTCGCTGCCGGGGATCGGCTCCGGACGGCGGCGGCCGGACGCGTCCGGTGCGCCGAGCGCCATCCGCGTGCAGCGAAGGCCGCTGACGGCGCCCTGCTCGTCGCCCACGACCTCGGCCGGGGTGACCTGGAGGCTGAACACGGCGCCTTCCTTCTCGGCGTCGTCGGCCTCGACGTGATGGGCCGGCATCTCGTCCCGGCCGCGCCGGTAGGCGACCGTGACCGATGCGGCACCCAGGCGGCGTGCGGTGCGCGCGACGTCCATGGCCACGTTGCCGCCACCCACGACGACGACCCGGCGACCGGCCACGTCGAGCGGCTCGCCGAGCTTGACCTTGCGCAGGAAGTCCGTCCCGCCGAGCACGCCCAGGCGATCCTCGCCGGGAACGCCGAGGTTCGTCGAGCGATTGGTGCCGGTGGCGACCAGGACCGCGTCGAACCCATCCGTCTTGAGGGCCTCGAGGTCCCGCACCGGTGTCCCGGTCTGGATCTCGACGCCGATCGCGCGCACGTTGTCGATGTCGCGCTCGACCACGGCCGCGGGAAGCCGATACGACGGGATCGCCAGCCGGAGGTAGCCGCCGGGCTCGGGGGCAGCCTCGAAGATCTTGACGCCGTAGCCCTTGCGGGCGAGCTGCCAGGCTGCGGTCAGGCCGGCGGGCCCGGAGCCGACGACGGCCACCTTGCGCCCGTTTGCCGGCGCGACCGAGATCCCCGGGCCATCGCCCGCGACATCGTGCGCATCGGCCACGAACCGCTTGAGCCGCCGGATCGGCAGGGTGCCCTCGAGCGAGCCCCGGGTGCACTCTGACTCGCAGGGCGCGTAGCAGGCACGTCCGAGCGTGCCCACGAGGGGCGTCGCCTCGAGCACCAGCCGGTAGGCCTTCTCGTACTCGCCGCTGCGGATCAGCGACACGTACCCGTGCGCCTGGATCCCGGCCGGGCACGCGAACGAGCACGGCGAACTGCCGGCGCGGTCGATGACGGCCTTCTTGGGCACGGCCTGCGGGAACGCGATGTAGGCGGCCCGGCGGGCGACGAGGTCGGCGTTGAACTGGTCGGGCACGGCGACGGTGCAGGCGGTCTCGCACTTCGAGCAGCCGGTGCAGGTCGCCTCGTCGACGAACCGCGCCTTCTGGGTGACCGAGGCGTGGAACCGGCCGTCCGCCGACCGCCGGATCCCGTCCACCCGGCTGTACGTCATCGCGGTGATGTTCGGGTGGTGGATCGTCGCCGCCATCTTGGGCGTCGAGATGCAGCTCGCGCAGTCGAGCGTCGGGAACACCTTGCTGAGCAGGATCATCTTCCCGCCCACGCTGGCTTCCTTCTCGACCAGCAGGACCTTGTAGCCCATGTCGCCGAGCTTGAGGGCGGATTCCATGCCGCCGATGCCGCTGCCCACGACGAGGACGTCGTACCGCTCGCTGGCGGTCTCGGGCAGATCGCAGGTCTGGGTCATGGCCGTCACCTCGTCACCGCCGGTCCAAGCGCGGCGAGGGCCGTCGAGAAGCCCTGGACATGCCGCGTGAATGGCTCGGCGCAGACCGAGCAGATGGCCGCCATCCGCAGCCGCTGCGGATCGATCCCGAGCTCGCGCATCCGTGCCTGCGACTGGCTCATGATCCGCGAGGACCGTTCGGCGCAGTCGGGCAGGTAGGCGCATTCGTCCCCGTCGGATGCGACGAACACGCCGTCGAACCCGGTCTGGAGCGCATGCAGGATCCACGCCGGGCGGATCCCGCTGGTGCACGGCAGGCCGATGACGTCGACGCCCGGCGAGTAGTGCATGTGCGCACTGCCGGCCAGGTCGATCCCGGGGTCGGAGATGTTGTTCGTGGAGAACACGAGGATCCGCGGCACAAAGGTGTCTCCGGGGGCTCGCGGCTCGGTCTCGACGGGAGCGGTCATCGGACGGCGACTCCTGGGTCTGGCGGGTTCGCCGTGGGCACGTGTGATGGGCCCACGGCGACCGTCTGGCTTGCTACTTGCGGCGGATCACGAGCACGCGGTCGTAGCCTTCGGCTGCGATCGTGCCCAGGAACTCATGGCCGACCTTGGCCGACCAGGCGCCGATGTCGGTCTTGGTGACCGGATCGGTTGACCAGATCTCGATCACGGACCCGACGGGAACGGTGCCCATCCCCTTCTTGGCCTCGAGGAGCGGGCCGGGGCAGGCGGCGCCACGGGCGTCGATGACCTTGGCGGCCTGGATGGTCTCGAGCTCTGCGAGCGTTGCTGTCATTGGAATTCGATCTCCTAGTGGCTCAGATGAACAGGACCTGGCCGCCCTCGGCGGCCATGAGGAATGTGGCGATCCCGCCCGAGTCGTCCACGAGCGGATCGAGCGTGGTGGCGTCGATGCCCAGGACCTCCAGCGAGCCGGCGCACGCGAGGATCGAGACCTCGCCCAGCTCCTTTGCCATGCGGAAGGTCTCGAGCCACGGGATAGCGGCCGTCCCCGCCACGGGCTTCGTCCTGCCGGGTGCCCCTGCGTCGAAGGCAAGGCCCTGGTCGGCGTCGATCCGCTCGGCCCGGAACGCGTCGAGCGCCCAGTACTGGAGCAGGATGTTGACCGGGCGGTCCATGGCCGCCGCGCCCGCAGCGAGCGTCGCGGCGGCGTGCAGCTTGTCTGCCGTGCCGGAGAACAGGACGATGGACAGGGTGTCGCTCACGGATGACCTACCTGGCTGGGGGTGACGGGCCCGCGTCGGGGGAGCTCCGTCGTGGGTGTGGCGCGCCCGGCGGCGCTGGCGAGATCGCCCATCGATGACAGGCGGCGAACGAGGACGGCGCGCATGAGCTCGCAGGCAGCGAGGATCTCGGGGTCGCTCAGGCCGTAGCGAACGGAGCGCCCCTCGCGGGTTGCCTCGACGAGCCCGACGGCACGCATGGAGCCGAGGTGCTGTGAGACCGTCGCCTGCCCCATGCCGAGCTCCCGGGCCAGCTCGTTGACCTCGCGCGACCGTTCGCCCAGCAGCTGGACGATCCGCAGCCGGTGCGGGCTGGCGAGCGCGCGGAGGAGCGACGTCTGGATCTGGTCGATCTCGGTCATTCGCCCATCGAACCTCGCCGTACATCTCGAGATATTCATGCACCATGCATGTGTGTACTGCTGGTATATGTCATTGACATGTATAAGGTACGGGTCATCCGTCACCTGAACGGCCCGCGGTCCCGGGTTTCGACGGGCCATGCGGATCGGCGCGTCGTGACCCAACGGCCCATCCGACATCTCAGCGCAGCGTGAGATGTTTCACCCGTGACAACCGACCTGCCCGTGATCCCCACCCCCCGCCTGGACCTCCCGGCTCCCGACGTCTCGGCGGCATCCGCCGCTGCGGCGCTCCTCGCGGACCCGGTCCGGGCCGGGATCCTGCGCCTGCTCGCCGACGGACCGCACTGCGTATGCGAGCTGGCGGCGACGCTCGGTGCGCGCGAGAACAACGTCAGCAACCACCTGGCGAGGCTCCGGGACGCCGGCCTCGTGCGGGCCAGCCGCCACCAGGCGAACGCGCGCTTCCTGTACTACGAGCGCGACGCCGGCGTCGTGGCTGCGGCCCGCGCCGCGCTCGACGAGGTGCTGCGGTGACAGCCATCGCGGCCCGCCGTCCGCACCTCCCGCTGGGACTCGTCGTCATCCTGGCCGCGGTCGCCTGGGTCGTCGCATGGCAGATCAACCTGCCCGCCGCCGACTGGCTGGCATACGAGGGGCTCCAGCTCGAGCGCGGGTCGCAGGCGGGCGACGCGATCGCGTTCTTCGTCTACGACGTGCCCAAGGTCCTGCTCCTGCTCACCGGGATCGTGACCGTCGTGTCGTTCCTGCGCTCGTTCGTGTCCCCCGAGCGCGTGCGGCGGACGCTGGCCGGCCGCGGCGTCCTGCCCGGCACGGTCGCCGCGGCCGGGTTCGGCGTCCTGACGCCGTTCTGCTCGTGCTCGGCCGTCCCGCTGTTCATCGGGTTCGTCGAGGCCGGCGTCCCGCTGGGCGTCACGTTCGCGTTCCTGGTGGCCAGCCCGATGGTCAACGAGGTCGCCCTGGTCCTCCTGTGGGGCCTGTTCGGACCCGCGATCGCGCTTGCCTACATGGCGGCCGGCCTCGCGGTCGCGATCGTGGCCGGGCTGCTCATCGGCCGGCTCGGGCTGGAGCGGTATGTCGAGGACTACGTGTGGACGATCCGGGCCGGCGCCGCGATGGGCGCGGTCCGCCTCACCCTCGACGAGCGCATCCGCGACGCCTGGAGATCCACCGTCGATATCGTGCGCCGGGTGTGGCCGTTCGTCGTGGCCGGGATCGCGGTCGGCGCCCTGATCCACGGGTTCGTGCCCACGGACCTCGTCGTGGAGCTCGGCGGCCGCGACAACCCCGTCGCCGTGCCGGCGCTGGTGGCCCTCGGCGTCCCGCTGTACAGCAACGCGGCGGGCACGATCCCGGTGATCGAGGCGCTCCTGGGCAAGGGGCTCCCGCTGGGGTCGGCGCTCGCATTCATGATGGCCGTCACGGCGCTGTCCTTCCCGGAGCTGGTCATCCTGCGGCGGGTCATGAAGCCGCGGCTGCTGGCCGTGTTCGTCGTCATCGTTGCCGCCGGCATCCTGGCCGTCGGCTACGGGTTCAACCTGTTCCTCGCCTGAAGGAGATCACCGTGCACGTCATCGAGGTCCTCGGATCCGGCTGCCAGAAGTGCCAGCACGTCGAGAAGGTCGTCCGCGAGGTGGTGGACGCCGCCGGGCTCGACGCCGAGGTCCGTCACGTGACGGACTATGCCGAGATCGCGGCGCGCGGCGTGCTGTCCACGCCCGGGCTGGTCATCGACGGTGAGGTCGTGATGGCCGGCCGGATCCCGACCCGCGACCAGGTGGCGGCCTGGCTGGGTATCGCCTGAGCGCCGCCCCCGGTCCTCGCCAGCCCGTCTCCAGGCGGTCGCGGGCCGGCGCCCATCCGGGGCTGGACGCGGCGTCGTACCCTGTGCGGACGCACGGAACGGCGGGCGTCCCCCGCCAGCAGGAGGACCTGATGGCCACGCGACATGCGCTGCTGCTCGGAACCCCCAAGGGCGCCTTCGTCCTCGACGGCGACGGCGACCGCCGGTCGTGGTCGCTTCGCGGGCCGTTGTGCGACGGCTGGCCGATCCACGACGTCACCCGGGACGCCGCGTCGGGCGCACTGTTCGCCGGCGGCGGGAGCCCGTGGTACGGACCCGCGGTCTGGCGGAGCGATGACCTGGGCGCCACGTGGACCCACTCGAGCGAGGGTCTCAGCTACGGCGACGCGGGCCCCAAGGTCGCAACCGTGTGGAACGTCACGGCCGCGCACGGCGTGATCTACGCGGGCGTCGAGCCGGCGGGCCTGTTCCGGAGTCACGACGGCGGGCGCACCTGGGAGCACGTCGAGGGGTTGACCAACCACCCGACACGACCCGAGTGGCAGCCCGGGGCCGGCGGCCTGTGCCTCCACTCGATCGTCCCCCACCGCGAGGATCCCGACCGGATGTGGGTCGCGGCCTCCGCGGTCGGCGCGTTCGAGACGCGCGACGGCGGCCGGACGTGGGAGACCCGCAACCGCGGCGTCCGCGCGGAGTTCCACCCCGACAGGTACCCCGAGTTCGGGCAGTGCGTGCACAAGCTGGTCATGGCCGCCGACGGCGGCGAGCACCTCTACCAGCAGAACCACTGTGGCGTCTACCGCTCGTCCAACGGCGGGCTGCAGTGGGAGGAGGTCAGCAGCGGGCTGCCGTCCGACTTCGGGTTCCCGATGGCGAGCCACCCCCGCGACCCGCTGACCGCCTGGACGATCCCGCTCAACGGAGCCGACCGCGGCCGCTACATGCCCGATGCCAGCGCGGCCGTCTGGCGAACCAACGACGGCGGTGACTCCTGGATCCGGGCCGGCAACGGGCTGCCGCAGCAGGACGCCTACCTGGGCGTGCTCCGCGAGGCGATGGCCGTGGACGACCGCGATCCCGTGGGCGTGTACTTCGGGACCAGCACCGGCCAGGTGTACGGCAGCAGGGACGAAGGGGACAGCTGGTCGCTCCTCGTCGACAACCTGCCGCCGGTCTGGTCCGTCGAGGCCGCCTCCGTCGAGGCCGCCTCCGCCGGGGCCGCCTCCGCAGAGGCCGCCGTCGTTGACTGAGCCGGTCCCCGGCGTGGTGGTCCACCTGCCCCGTTCGCTGGTCGCACTGTTCCCGGGAACCGAGCGCCGGATGGAGGCCAGCGGACGGACGGTGGCCGAGGTGATCGACGACCTCGACGCGCGCGTGCCCGGGCTGCGCAACCGCCTGGTCGACGCCGGACCGGCGATCCGGACCCATCTCAACGTGTTCGTAGCGGGCGAGCGGTCCGGTCTCGAAGCGCCGGTCTCGCCCGGCGACGACATCCACGTCATCCCCGCGGTGTCCGGCGGCTGACGGCGCCGGTCCCGGCAGCGACCGGCGGATCGGCCCCCTTCGCGGGGGCCGCATCGGCCCCCGACTCGCCATCCGGCCCCTTGTGATCGACGGGCGCCTGGCCGACCCTTGACATCGCACGACCGCGCACCCGCATGGAGGTCGCGTCTTCCATCGCCGCCCAGCCGCGCCCCACCTGGGGCGCCAGACCAGAGGTCCTGCACCGATGTCGCTCGCCACCAAGATCACGGACCCGTCGTCCGACATCCTCCACGTCGACCGCCACCCGCTCGACGCGATCTTCCATCCCCGGTCGGTTGCCGTGATCGGGGCAACGGAGAAGACCGGCTCCGTGGGGCGCACGATCCTGTGGAACCTGCTGTCCTCGCCGTTCGGCGGCACCGTCTACCCGGTCAACCCGACCCGCCCGGCGATCCTGGGCGTCAAGGCCTATCCGTCGATCGGCGCGATCGGCGAGCCGGTGGACCTGGCCGTGATCGTGACCCCGGCCGGGACCGCCCCGGGCCTGGTCGAGGAGTGCGGCGAGGCGGGCGTCCGCGGCGTGATCATCATCAGCGCCGGCTTCAAGGAGATCGGCGAGACGGGCGTCGAGCTCGAGCGACAGGTGCTCGCCGCGGCGCGCCGATACGGGATTCGCGTCGTCGGCCCCAACTGCCTGGGGATCATGAACCCGGTGGGCGGCTTCAACGCCACGTTCGCGGCGGGGATCGCGGCCGCCGGGCGGGTCGGGTTCGTGTCCCAGTCGGGCGCGCTGCTGACCGCGATCCTGGACTGGGCCGCGCACGAGGACGTCGGCTTCAGCTCGATCGTGTCGCTGGGCTCGATGCTCGACGTGGGCTGGGGCGACGTCATCGACTACCTGGGCGACGACCCCAACACCGACAGCATCGTCATCTACATGGAGACCATCGGCGACGCCCGGGCGTTCCTGTCCTCCGCGCGCGAGGTCGCCCTGACCAAGCCGATCATCGTGATCAAGCCAGGTCGCACCGCGCAGGCGGCGAAGGCCGCCGCCTCGCACACCGGGTCACTGACCGGGTCCGACGACGTGCTGGACGCCGCGTTCCGGCGGGCGGGCGTGCTGCGCGTGAACTCGATCAGCGAGCTGTTCGAGGTGTCCGAGATCCTGGCCAAGCAGCCGCGGCCGGCGGGTCGGCGGCTCTCGATCGTGACCAACGCGGGCGGGCCGGGCGTGCTCGCGACCGACGCCCTGATCTCCGGCGGCGGCGAGCTCACGGAGCTCACCCCCGAGACCATGGACCGCCTCAACGCGGTCCTGCCGTCGGTCTGGAGCCACAACAACCCGATCGACATCATCGGCGACGCGCCGCCCGAGCGATACGCGAAGGCGCTCGAGGTCGCCGCGGCGGATCCGGAGACGGACGGCCTGCTGGTGATCCTCACCCCCCAGGCGATGACCGACCCCACCGCCACGGCCCGGGCGCTGGTCAAGCACGCGCGGATCGAGGGCAAGCCGGTGCTCGCGTCGTGGATGGGCGGCGCGGACGTCGAGGAGGGGGCGGCGATCCTGCGCGCGGCCGGCATCCCGACCTTCGCCTACCCGGACACCGCGTGCGTGCTGTTCAACCACATGTGGCGGTACGCGAACAACCTCAAGGCGCTGTACGAGACGCCGTCGCTGCCCGTCGCCCCGGAGCGCGGCGAGTTCCGCGAGGAGGTCGACCGGATCATCGCCGAGGTCAGCGCCGAGGGCCGGACCCTGCTCACCGAGTACGAGAGCAAGAAGGTCCTGGCCGCGTACGGGATCCCGATCACGGACACCGAGCTCGCCCACACCCCGGAGGAGGCCTGTGCGGCCGCAGCGGACATCGGCTACCCCGTGGTCGCGAAGCTGCTCAGCCGGACGGTGACCCACAAGACCGACGTCGGTGGCGTGGTCCTCAACCTGCGCACGCCCGAGGCCGTCTGCGAGGCGTTCGAGACGATCCGGGACTCGGTCACGGCAAAGGTCGGCGCCGAGCACTTCGAGGGCGTCACGATCCAGCCGATGATCAACTGGAGCGGCTACGAGCTGATCGTGGGCAGCAGCCCGGACCCGCAGTTCGGCCCGGTCCTCCTGTTCGGGATGGGCGGCCAGCTGGTCGAGGTCTTCCGCGACCGGGCGCTCGCCCTTCCGCCGCTCAACACGACCCTGGCCAGGCGCCTGATCGAGCACACCAAGATCGCCACCGCGCTGCGCGGCGTGCGGGGTCGAAAGCCGATCGACATCGACGTCCTCGCCGCCCTGCTGGTCCGGTTCAGCGAGCTGGTCGCGGAGCAGCCGCGGATCGCCGAGATCGACATCAACCCGCTGCTGGCATCGCCCGAGCGGATCATCGCGCTCGACGCCCGCGTCGTCCTTCACCCGGCCACCATCGATGATGCCGACCTGCCGCAGCTCGCGATCCGGCCGTACCCGCACGACTATGCCCGCGACTACGTGACCAGCGACGGCGTGCCGTTCGAGGTGCGCCCCATCCGGCCCGAGGATGAGCCCGGTCTTGCCCGGTTCCACGCCGCGCTGTCCCGCGAGACCGTCCAGGCCCGCTACGGCACCGATTTCGCCCTCGCCGAGCGGACCGCGCACGAGCGGCTGACCCGGATCTGCTTCGTCGACTACGACCGCGAGATCGTGCTCGTTGCCGAGCTGCCGACGGCCGATGGCCCGGTCATCGCCGGGATCGCGCGGCTGTCGCGCGTGCATGCGAGCGACGACAAGAGCCTCACCCTGATCGTCTCCGACGCCTGGCAGCGCCGTGGCATCGGCGCCCAGCTGGTCCGCTCCGCCATCGCGGTCAGCCGCAAGGAGCACGTCGGGCGCGTGGTCGCCCAGCTGTCGCCCGACAACACGCCGATGCACGAGCTGCTCGCGGAGCACGGGTTCTCGTTCGAGGAGCGCGACGGGCTGGTGGTGGCGTC
>CAWIFB010000010.1:0-38168 GCA_963835335.1 uncultured Chloroflexia bacterium
TCGAGCTCATCGCGGGCTTATCCGGGTCCGGGCTGCCTTGTCGGCGGGCTCTGTGGTCTCAGGCGCCACGAAATCGCGCCCACGCTCGGCCGAGCGATGATCCAGCCCGGAATCGCGGCGTCATGGGCCACGCCGCTAAGGGCTACACGGCGTCCAGCCCGGAATCGTGGCGCCACAGGCAGCGCCGCGACAGCTGATCCTCCGCCGAGCCCGGGTGACCCTCCGCCGAGCCCGGAATCGTGGCGTCGTGGGCAGCGGGCAGCCCACCGGGGAGCCGAGGTTGGGGCCGCGGCCCGGAATCGTGGCGCCACAGGCAACGGGGCGTCGCGAACGTGACGGCGGCCGCACCCGGAGTGCTACAGGCTGCGGGAACCGCGGATGTCGTCGGGGGCCGCGAGCGGCTCGCCCGTGGCCGGCGCGCTCGCACGCCGGACCGCGGCGATCAGGTTTCGGAGCTGGGCACGGGCAACCGAGGGCGGGACCGCCAGCTCGACCATGAGGCTGGCATAGGCGGTCTCGAACCGGCGGTTCGCCTCCCTGTGCGCCCGGAGGCCCTCCCCGCTGAGCGTGACCAGGTAGGAGCGCCCGTCGTGGGGATTGGGGATCCGTCGGAGGTGTCCCCGGGCCTCCATCTGCCGCAGATCGTCCACGATCGTGGTGAGCGGCATCGACAGGCGTCGCGCCATCTCCGTGGGGGTCACCGCCTCCTCCTCGAACACGACGCTGTACCGCGCGTATTCGTCGGGCGTCAACGGGCTGTCGGCCATGGCGACGTCCAGCAGCTCTCCGACGGCCTGGCCGAGCACGAAGACGTCGAACAGGAGCGAATGGGTGTCGCCATCGGCGGCCGCCGCGTTTCGGGGCCGGCTGGTCATGGGATCCTGATCGACGCCGCGAGCGCGGGATCCGCGTCCCCGAAGTAGTCGGCGGAGCTCATCTCGACCGCGACGGAAGGCTCGATCTCGAGGCGTGGGTCGTCGGTCGAGCTTCCCACATACCACTCGGTCGCAACGCTGACCGTGATCCCGGCGTGCGCGAGGGTGATGTCGCGCGAGTTGGCGTAGAAGTTCGGGCTGCCGCCCATCGGCTCACCCACGAACGCAGGATCCAGGATCCGCTCGAGCTCGGCGGCGAACAGGACGGCCGCCGAGAACGTGTTGCGGCCGGTGACCACCACGAGCGGATGCGGCGGCGCGCCCTCCAGGGCATCGAGCACGGGACGCATGGCGCGCGTCTCGCCCCCGTAGTTGTGCCGGATGTCCACGACCACCCGGCGGACCCCGGGCCCGGCCAGGGCCGCCCGCAGCCCGTCGACGGTCGAATCCGACACCCCGTCCACACGGTTGTACTGCACGGTCAGCACGCCCGACGGTCCGGTGTCGGACCACCACAGCGGCTCGTCCATCCTGGCCAGGAAGCCGGATGCCGGTCGCGCCGGGAGATGAAGCCCGTAGGCGCCGGCCCAGGCGTTGTACTCGGCCATCAGGACGGAGTGGACCGCGGTGGTCGTCTCCCGCCCGCCGCCGTCTACCGAGCCGAGATCCACCGTGTCAGTTGCGGCAACGAGCCCCAGGCCGTGGAGCACTTCGGGGATCAGCAGGAACCGCGGTGTCAGCAGCGTCACGGTTTCGGCGTTGTCGCGGGGGATGAGCGGGTCGAGCGTCGCCTGCACGTCTGCGATCGGCTGCCCCGCGACGGTGGTGAGGCGACGGCCGATGAGCGACTCGTACGGCGGGAGGGCGTCGACCACGTATATCCCGTCGCTGAACAGCCAGATGCGAAGCGGCAGGCTGTGCAGCGGGTACTCGCCAGCGCCCCAGACATAGGCGCCCGTGTGGCCGTCGCGCCCCTGCGCGCTTACCAGCGCGACTACGCGCAGCACCCCGACGAGCAGCTGGTCATCGGACGCGACCGGCAGCGTCGCCAGGACGGCGTCGACGGCGGATTCGAGGTCCGTCCGCGGGGTGCCGTGGTAGAGGTCCGGATGCAGCGCCTCCATCGCCGGGATCAGACCCTCGAGGTCGGTACGCCAGCCGTCAACCCGCGCGGAATCGCCCGACGCACCCGGGGTCGACTGCCCGGCACCCGATGCGGACGGGGCGGCGGACGGGGCGGCCGATGACTGACCGGACGCGGAGGGCGCGACCGGGGCCGCGCATCCCGATGCAATGACCGCGAGCGCGACGAGCTGGATCGCCGATCGGTTGAGCCAGCGCGGTCGCCGGGCCCGGGGAGCTGACCTTGGTGGCATCGGCGGAGACTACTACGGATCCGTAGTAGTTGCCAGTCGGAGGACGCGGGATCGGTGACCGGGCGAGCGGCGTGCCGGCGACGAACGGGCGGATTGCCAGGCTACGCCCCGCCAGCCCCACCCGGCACGCCCGGCAGCGGTCCGGCCAGCCCGAACGGCGCGCCGGCCTCGCGGATCCTGCCGACCATCGCGGCCAGCACGCCCGGGTCGATCTCCGGCAGCACGTGACGCGCGACCAGCTCGTCGGCCCGCACCCGCGCCCGTGCAAAGGCGTCGAGGCCGCCCGCATCCAGCCAGGCGCGTCGCGAGTCACGGTCGATCACCTTCGACGGCAGGAACTGCTCGCCGCGGAACAGCCGCCGGGTGTCCTCGAGCTCGAGAAACCGGCCTTCGGGTCCGGCAGCCGCGAACAGCCCGGTCGCCAGCGTCTCGGTCGGCGTCCCGATCCCGCGCAGCAGGCGCTGGACCATCCCGATGGCGTCGGCGTCGATGACCAGCTTCTCGGCGCTCTGCGCGAGCAGGAAGTCGAGCATCCCCGCGCCGCTGATCATGTCGATGCCGGCCAGGCCGCCGACCAGCGCCGTCATCCCCGTCTCGAGCCCGGCCTGCGCGTCGATGACCTTGGAATCCGTCGCACCCAGGTACCCGTGCGTGGGCAGGCCCAGCGAATGGCCCACCGCCGCGTTGCCCGCGTTGATCAACCCCGTCTCGATCGCGCCCATCGGCGTCGAGCCGCTGCGCATGTCGACGATGGTCGGCGCGCCGCCCCACACGATCGGGGCCCCGGCCTCGGCCAGCTGGTGGAGCACGACGCCGGCGAGCGACTCAGCGGCGTGCTGGACGATCGAGCCGATGAGGGTGACGGGCGAGGCGACGCCGGCCAGGGGCATCGAGATCAGCTCGGCCGGGACATGCGCCCGGGCCAGGTCCATCACGTTCCGGCACGCGAACTCGGACCAGGTGAGCGGCGGCGACGGGCAGACGTCGAACACGGCCCGCGGCTTGGCTGCCAGCGCCTCGCGGCCGCCGGCGTCGAGCGCCAGCAGGTCCAGCATCACGCCGGCTCCCCGCGGCGTGAACGCCCCGGTGACCACCGGCTTCGACGAATGCAGCAGCACCACGAACAGCCGGTACACGTCCCCGATCTCGGTCGGCGCGTCGTGGCACACGATCGCGGTGGACACGGCGTCGTACGCCGGCAGCGCGTCGGCCACCCGGATCAGGCGCGCGAGGTCCGCGGCCATCGACTGCCGGGTGTCGAGCGTGTCGGGATCCAGGACCGCAACCCCGGACGACCCCGGGTCGAAGTGGACGATTCCCTGCCCGTAGCGGACGGCCGGACGGCCGGCCCGGTCGAACAGGTCGAACGATCCGGGGACCGTGTCGAGAGCGCGCCGGACCATCGCCTCCGGGATGGCGACCCGTTCGCCGTCCGCGGTGGCGCCACCGGCCACGAGGAGGGCGATCGCCTCAGGCTCCTCGACCTTGACGCCCGGGTCGCGAAGGAGCTGGAGCGCCTCGTCGACGACGCGCGCGATCAGGTCGGGGTCGAGGAGCTCGAAGCGGGGTCGCATGGGCGGAACCTCCAGGAGTGGGTGCGCCGGCTCGGGCCGCACGGGCGGGCACCGAGCCGGGGCGGGAAGGGCGGGGATGGCGGATGGTGCGCGGGGATCGGACCGTCCGGGTCAGCGCACGCCGGCGAGCTCGGTGCCGGCGGACCGTGCGTGAGCCGCGATGATCCGGTCGAGCTCGGCATCGAGCGCCGGGTCCAGCGGCTCCGGCCGGTGGTCCCGCAGCAGCGTCCGCGCCCGCTCGAGCGCCGCGCGATGCGTCGCGTCCGGGTCCTCCTCCCACTGCCCGTACGGGCGCCGGTCGAGATAGCGCGCCTGCCACAGGCCGCGCATCGTCGCCCGGGTGTGCTCGGCGGTGAGGTAGTCGCCGATCGGCCCGACCTCGCGGATCGTCGACAGCGCGAGCGCCTCGTCGTCCCACGGGATGCCGTGGAGCATGGCCTTGACGATCCCGTCGATCTCGGTGTCGAGGATCATCTGCTCGTACGACCAGATCCGGCTGCCGTGGAGCAGCCCGGCCCCGAGCAGCATGTCCGACCCCGCCACCGACGCCATGAACGACGACAGCGAGTTCTCGACGCCGGCCTGCCAGTCGGGCCGCTTGGCGCCCGTGGCGTAGGCGCCCATCGACAGCGGCACGTCGTAGAAGTCGGCCAGCGCGTTGGTCGCGGCACCGAACAGGAAGTCCTCGGGACCGCCGCCGGTGTACGCGCCGGTCCGCAGGTCCATCGCCGTCTGGGCGGCGGCGTAGTAGACCGGCGCCCCGGGATGCTCGAGCTGGATCAGCGCGAGCGCCGAGATGACCTCCGCGTTGCCCACCACCAGCGAGCCCGCGACCGTGGTCGGGCCGCTGAACGCGCACGAGACCATGGTCATGAACCCGACCGGGACGCCGGCCTCGGCGGCCACCAGGGCCGACTCCATCGCGCCGTCGTCGTGGGCAAGCGGGCTGATCGTGCACTGCATGAGCGACAGCACGGGGCGCGAGCGGAGCTCGGTGCGCCCGCCGACGATCGCGGCCGCCATCTCGATCGCCGCCGCAGTCTCCGAGGGGGTGACGATGCTCTCGGTCTGGACGTGCTTGGTGGAGCTGCGCCAGACGGCCGCCAGCTCCTCGAGCCCGCGGGTCTCCGGCGGCCGGTCCTGGGCGCTCACGGCGACCCAGTGGAACGCGATCGGGTCGAGGGCGTCCGCGACGCGGGCGATGTCGGCCACGTCCTGGAGCGAGGAGCGCCGGCGCTCGCCGGTCCACGCATCCAGCACCTCGATGCCGCAGCCATCGGTGGCCAGGTAGACGTGCTTGCCGTCGAGTGGCAGGTCGTGCGCGGGATCGCGGCCGGCCAGCGTGTACGCGGGCGGTGCGCTGCGCATCGCGCCCTCGATCACGTGGCGCGGCACGCGGACGACGGACGTCGCCCGATCCACGGTGGCGCCGTGCTTCGCCCACAGGTCGAGCAGTCGCTCGGACGGGAACCGGACCCCGACCGTCTCGATGATCTCGAGCGTGGCTTCGTGGATCCGGCGGACGGCCGCAGGGGAAAGGACCTCGAGCCGCGGGCGATTGTCCGCGGCGTGGTGCCGTGTCGTGCTCATCAGTGCCTCCGGCCCGACGGCGTGCCGCCGGGCAGCTGTCCTCGGTCGCGGGACCGCGGGCGGTCGCGCGATGGGACGTGTCTCACGCCGTCGCCGTCTCCCCCGCGCCCACCAGCCGGCGCGCGAGCGCGACCGCGCCGATCGCATCCTCGCTGTACCCGTCGGCGCCGATCTCCGCGGCCCAGGTCGCGCTGGCCGGCGCGCCGCCCACCATCACCCTGACCCTGGCCCGGAGACCGGCCGCCTCGAGCGCCTCGACCACCGTGCGCTGTCCCGCCATCGTGGTCGTCAGCAGCGCGGACACGCCGATGAGATCCGCGTTGTGCTCGCGCGCGGCCTCGACGAACTGGTCGGGCGACACGTTCACGCCCAGGTCGTGGACCTCGAAGCCGCTGGTCGAGAGCATCATCCCGACCAGGTTCTTGCCGATCTCGTGGATGTCGCCCTTGACCGTCCCGATCACGACCCGCCCGACGACGTGGCGCTCCGTGGCCTGGCGCGCCATCTCGGGCTCGAGCACGGCCACCGCCTTCTGCATCGCCCGGGCGGCGAGCATCATGTCCGGCAGGAACAGCTCGCCGGCGGCGAACTCGTCGCCGACATGCGTCAGCCCGGGCACGAACCCTTCGTCGATCGCCGCCAGCGGGGCCACGCCGGTCGCGAGCGCCTCTTCGGCCAGGGCCGTTGCCTGCGCGGCATCGCCGTCGATGATCGCCTGGCGCATGGCGCCGAACAGGTTGTCCGTCATGGTGATCCTCCTGGTGCCCGGAACGCGGGTGTGGTCATGGGTGGTCGTGGTGGTCCTGGCTGCGGAGCTTGGCGAGGTCGTGGCTACGAGTCGGGGACGGTGTGACGGACGCCGGCCGCCCGCTCGAGGATGTCGCTGATGGCCCGGGTCACCGGCTCCGGCAGCGGCGGCGGCTCGTGGGCTGCCAGCAGCTCGTCCACGCGGGCCGCCGCCCGCTCGCCCAGTGGTCCGGCTGCCGCGCGCGGCCCACGCCGGGTGGCCCAGCCGGTCGATCAGCGACGGGTACCAGCGCTCGCGGTAATGGGTCATCGTGTCGTCGGTCTCGAGGAACGACCCGTCGGGTCCCAGCTCGTCGATGAGGTCCAGCGCGAGCGCCTCGTCGCCGAGGTCCACGGGCGCGATGGCGGCCCGGATCCAGGATGCGATCTCGTCGCACACCACGAGCTGGGCGAGCGATCCGGTCAGCCCCGACTCGAGGTAGCCCGAGTCATGGAGCAGCTGGCCGCCGGCCAGCGCGTCGACGAGCATCGTGAGCGCGGCCTCGATCGCCGCCTGCTGGTCCACCGTCTTGCTGTCGCTGCCGCCGGCCAGGCTGAACATCGGCAGGCCGTAGTGGTGAGCGAGGGAAGGCACCGTGCCCCGGTGGTCCGGACCGGCGTACGGATCGACCATCGTGCGCAGGTCCAGCGCGTCGCCCCCGAACCCGGGCACGATCACGGGCGTCCCCGGCCGCACCAGCTGCGCGAGGACGATCCCCACCAGCACGCCCGCGTTGTTGAGGGCGAGGTTGCCGGCGACCGAGATCGGACCGGTGGTGCCCGACGAGGTCACCGGGATCCACATGGCGGGCAGCCCGCGCTCGGCGAGGATGAGCAGCTTGCGCAGCGAGTCCTCGTTGTGGACGAGGCCGCGGGTGACGTTGATGTACAGCGCGACGTTGGGGCGCTCGCGCAGCGCCTCGGCGCCGCCGGCCACGGCCTCGGCCATCGCGATCGCGTCGAGCATCGCGTCCACGTCGTAGGTGACCACGACCAGCGGCTTGGTCGTGTGTTCCAGCATCAGCGCCATCTGGCGCCGGTCCGCGAGCGCCGGGTCGACGTCCGACGGCAGGAACATCGACATCGCGAAGTCCATGTTGGGCAGGGCGTCGACGAGGGTGATGCCGTCGCGGGCGTCGGCAAGCACGGCCGGACGCCGCTCGCCCGTGCGATGGTCGAGCACGTTGAGGCAGTCCGATCCCGGCCCGAAGAACACGTTGTCGCCCTCGACGGCGAGCGCCGGCCGGCCGCTGCGGTCGTGGAGCGTGACGCCCTTCGGCGCCACCGACAGCGCCCATTCGACGAGCGACCCGGGGATGTGCACCCGGCCGCCGGCGACGCGCGCGCCCGCGCCCTGGAGGCGCTCGACCGCCTCGGCGTCGTGGAGCACGCAGCCGGTGCGCTCCAGGATCGCGAGGCTGGCGTCGTGCAGCCGGTCACAGTCGGCCGGCGTGAGCCGGTCGTAGCGCGGCGAGCGGGACGCGCTCGGAATCGGGGTACGCGAAGACACGGACGCCTCCTGGACGGGTCGACGACCGCCAGCGTCGCGCCCCGGTGCGCCGGCGCGATAGGGCGGGACGGTCCCTCGGGACGGGACCGACGGACCGTCCGACGCCCGGCTCCTCCGGCGAGACTCGTGTGATGCCCGATGTCGTACTCGGGACGGAGCGTCGACCGCTCGTCCCCGGCCGCCTCCTGTTCGACGACGCCGCGGAGCTGTCGGTCATGGTTCCCGCGTCCTGCCGTCGGACCGGGCGCTGCCACGAGTGCGTCGTCGAGGTCCGCGCGGGCGGCGAGCAGCTGTCTCCCCGCACCGAGCCGGAGGCGTTCCTGGGGCCCGGCTTCCGGCTCGCCTGCCAGGCACGCGTCGAGCGGGCCGAGCTGGACCTGGAGTTCGCCGTCCTGCGCCGCCGCCTGCGGATCCAGCTGGCGCCCGAGGCCACGACCGCCGAGGTCGACGTTCGCGTTCGCGACCGGGACGGGCGGCGGCACGCCGAGGATGGCACCGATCTCGGTCCGTCGATCGGATCCCCGTTGGGCGTCGCGCTCGACGTCGGCACCACGACGGTCGTGCTCGAGATCGTGGACCTGGTCGCGGGGGACGATCCTGGGGGTCGCCGCGTTCGAGAACCCGCAGCGGTTCGGCGGCAGCGACGTCGTGACCCGTGTCTCGTACGACACGGACCGGCCCGGCGAGCTGCGCCAGTCGCTCCGCCGCGCGCTGAACCACGAGCTGCGCCGGCTGTACCAGGCGCTCGACATCGACCGCCACCGGCTGGTCGAGATGTACGTGGTCGGCAACCCGACCATGCGCGACCTGTTCTTCGGCCTCGACGTCCGTCCGATCGGCCACATCCCGTACCGCTCGGTCACCGAGACCGCGGTGCGCGAGGGTGACGCGACCTCGACCACCGTCACCCGCCGGGCGCACGAGCTGGGGATCCTCGTGCATCCCCAGGCCCGGATCACGGGAGGGCCGCTGATCGCGAGCCACGTCGGGGCGGATGCCGCCGCGGACCTCGTCGCGACCGGTGCCGTCGAGCGCGGCGGCTCGTTCCTGCTCGTGGACATCGGCACCAACACGGAGGTCATCGCCTCGGATGGCGCCCGGATCCTGGCCGCATCGAGCCCGGCTGGCCCGGCGTTCGAGGGCGGCGGCGTGCGCTACGGGATGCCCGGCGCGGAGGGCGCGATCGAGGCCGTTCGGCTCTTCCAGGGCCAGCTCGATATCCGGACGATCGGCGGTGGGCCGCCCGAGGGAATCTGCGGCTCCGGCCTCGTCGACCTGCTCGCGGAGCTGCGGCGAGCCGACTGGCTGAGCCCGCGGGGGGCACTGTCGGACCATGCAGCAGAGGTGACCGTGGTCGCGGATCCGAGGATCACGTTCTCGCGCGCGGACATCGGCCACCTCGCGGTCGCCAAGGCGGCGACGACGGTGGGCCAGCGGGTGCTGCTGCGCCGGCTGGGGATCACGCCCGGGCAGCTGGACCACGTGTACCTCGCCGGCGGGTTCGCCAATGCGCTCGACGTCGGCTCGGCGGTGGACATCGGGCTGCTCGTCCCGGTGGCGGTCGAACGGGTGGTCCGGACCGGGAACGCATCGATCGCCGGTGCCCGGGCCCTGCTCCTGTCCGGTCACCGTCGCGCGAGCCTGGAGGCGCTGGTCCGGCGGATCGAGCACGTGGAGCTCGAGTCCGAGCCCGACTTCTTCGACCTGTTCACCGACGGCTGCCTGTTCGAGCCGATCGCCGCGTGAGGAACCCGATGCCCACCCTTCGCAGCGTCACCGCAGCATCGACCGGCCCGCTGTCCGGCCCCGGCGCACTGCGCACCGTCCTGTCCCGTTCCGACGGGTTCGCCGTCGTGGTCGAGCTCGTCCCGTGGGCCGGGGAGCTGACCGACGCGCGCGGCCAGCGTCCGCTGCGCATGGCCGCGGACCTGGCGGGCGACACCCGGGTCACGGCCCTGAGCGTGACCGACAACGCCGGCGGCCACGTGCGGCTCAGCCCCCATGCGCCGGGCGAGGCGCTCCAGGCGTTCGGGCACGACGTCATCGTCCACGTGGCGTGTCGCGACCGGAACCGCAACGGGCTCCAGAGCCTGGGCTGGGACCTGCTGAGCCGGGACCTGACGACCGTGCTGGCGGTCACCGGCGACTACCCGGTCGAGGGGTTCAACGGCTTGTCCAAGCCGGTGTTCGACATGGACTCTGTGGGGCTCCTCGCGCTGTACCGCGACCTGGGCGCGGCCGCGGTTGCCCGCGCGACGGCCGACGGAGCGCCGGACGCCGCGGACCACGACTTCTTCCTCGGCTGCGCGGTCGATCCGCACAAGCGGCTCGAGCGCGACCTCGTCCCCCAGTACCTCAAGCTCGCGATGAAGGCCCGGGCGGGCGCCGGGTTCGTGATCACGCAGGTGGGCTACGACGCCCGCAAGCAGGACGAGCTGCTCCGGGTCATGCGCCGGGACGCCATCGACCTGCCCGTCATCGCCAACGCGTACATCCTCGACCGCGGCGTGGCACGCGCGTTCCACGCCGGCCGGGTGCCGGGCTGCGTCGTCACCGACGAGCTGCTCGCCCTGGTCGAGCGCCATGCGGGCGGCCCCGACAAGGGGCGCGCGTTCTTCCTCGAGCTCGCGGCCAAGCAGCTGGTCGTCGCCCGCGGGCTCGGCTACCGCGGGGTGTACCTGTCGGGCCACCGCAACGCCGATGAGATCGCCCGGGTCCTCGAGCTGGCGGCCGCCCACGATCCGCACGACTGGCGGGCGCTGGTGGGCGACGTCTCGTTCGGGCTGCCGGGCGCGTTCCAGCTGTTCCAGTCGGACGGCGCGGGGCTCAACACGGACGAGCCGGCACCTCGCCTACGTGGCCTCGCTGACGGAGGCGAGCCGCAACCGCGCCCGGCGCGGCGTCGACCCGTTCTACAAGGTCAACCGGGCGCTCCATTCCCGCGTGTTCGAGCCGGGCACGCCCGGCTTCCGGACCTGGGCGGGCATCTACGGGGCGATCGAGCGGGCCCACATCGGCACGCCGCTCCACGTGCTCGAGCAGGCCGTCAAGGTGCCGCTGTTCGACTGCCGCGACTGCGGGGACTGCTCGCTGCCCGACATCGCCTACCTGTGCCCGGAGTCGCACTGCGCCAAGAACCAGCGCAACGGGCCGTGCGGCGGCGCACACGACGGCCGGTGCGAGGTGGGCGACCGCCCGTGCGTCTGGGCCGAGGCCTACCGCCGGCTCAAGCCGTACGGCGAGGAGCGCACGATGCTCGACCGCGCGCCGGTGATCCAGGACAACCGCCTGCGACGGACGAGCGCCTGGGCGAACACGTTCCTGGGGCGCGACCACTTCGGACCCGGACCGGCGGCGGCTCCGGCGGCGGCTCCGGCCGCGGCTCCGGCCGCAGCTCCGGCGCCCGCACCACACCTTGCCGTGGCCCCCGCGCCCACCCTCCCCGCGTCGCCCGCCACCCCCATCGAGAAAGGATCCAGCTCGTGAGGCCCGACCGTTCCGGCACCCCGTTCCTCGTCGTGGGCGAGAACATCCATGCCACGCGCATCGTCAAGCGGGCCGGCAGGCATGCCGTCGAGCTCGAGGGCGGCGCGGTCGGCATCGGCTTCGACCTGCCCGACGGCGCTCGCGGCGTCCTCCCCGTGTACCCGGACATCGCCGCCGGCCGCGACTTCGCGAACGGCAAGATCAAGCACGTCGCGAGCGCGATCCGGTGGGGGCTCGACGAGGGCGAGCTCGCGGACCTCGCCGCCGCCTACATCCGCTCCATGGCCGCCCGCCAGGAGCGTGCGGGGGCCGACTGGCTGGACCTCAACGCGGACGAGATCGCGTCCGAATCATCGGTCCGCGCCCGGGCGATGGCCTGGCTGGTCGGCGTCGTCGAAGGGTCGGCCGGGGTGCCGATCTCGATCGACTCCTCGGACGTGTCGGTCCTCGCGGCCGGCGTCGAGGCATCGACGCATCCGGCCGGGCGACTGCTGCTCAACTCCGCCTCGCTCGAGCGGCCGGAGGTGCTCGACCTCGCCGCGACGTCCGGGTGCGCGGTCGTGCTGGCGGCCAGCGGACGGTCCGGGATGCCGGCCAACGCCGAGGAGCGCGTCGCGAACGCGACCGCGCTGATCGAGGAGGCGACGGCCCGCGGGATCGAGACCGAGCGCCTGTACGCCGACCCGCTCGTGCTCCCCGTGGCGGTGGAGCCCGATGCGCCCGGCCACGTGCTGGCGACGGCGCGCAGGCTTCGCGAGGCGTACGGCGCGTCGATCCACCTGACCGGCGGGCTGTCCAACGTCTCGTTCGGGCTGCCCGAGCGCCGCCTGCTCAACGATGTGTTCATCGACCTCGCGGCCGAGGCGGGCATCGACGGCGGGATCATCGACCCGGTCGCGTCGGACCTCGGGCGCGTGTTCCTTGCCGATCGAGGCTCGGAGCCGTACCGGCTGGCCGCGGACCTGCTGCTCGGGCGCGACCCGTTCGGGGGCGAGTACGTGAGCGCGTTCCGCGCAGGTCGCCTGAGCGCCGAGCCCGTCGAAGCCTGACGCCGGCTCGCGCGCCCTACCCGGGCGTCGGGCTCCCCGATGCCGGGACGGCCTTGACCACGCCGTCGTCGTAGCTCATCGCCAGCCGCTCGCCCGGCTGGAGGACGAGCACGTCGTCGTTCCAGTCTCCGTCGATCAGGCGGCGCAGCAGGACCAGGCTGCCCTCCACCCGCTCGAACGCCCAGCCGCGCCGATCCGCCTGGTCGCGCGCGATCGCGCTCGCGGCATCGTCGTCGCCCACGCCCATGGCGACGAACGCGCCCCGTCGGTAGTGGGCGCGCCAGGCACCCATGACCTCCATCAGGTAGTCCGCGTTGTCCTCGCCGTACTTCTCGACGTACTCGGCGCGCACCGCCGCGAGCTCCTCCTCGGTGTCGCTGGCAAACCCGGCACCGGCGGGTCCGGACCGGTTGCCGTCGAGGCGCTCCAGCTGGTCCGCGACATACCAGTACGTGGCGCCTTCATCGCGCGTCTCCGCGTCGTAGCGCTCGCGGCTGCCGAGGAACAGCGTGATGCAGTCGTGCGCCCGGGGCAGGATCACGGGCACGTCGCGCGCCTCGATCCCGGCCGTCGCGCCACCGCACAGCCCGTAGCCCAGGACGACGGCGTCGTAGCCCGGCGGCGTGGCGTCGATGGCGCCCTGGAGCTGCGACCGCAGGTCGGGCGGATCGTCATGCAGCCCGCGCCGGAACAGCGTCACGTCGACCACGTGGGGCGATCGGGCCGCGCACAGGTAGACGGGCCGCGCGAGGATGTCGCACGCGATCGCGTGCAGGCGCTTTGCTGCCATCAGCCGGACAGCGGGTAGCGGCCGAACGCCTCGACGGCATCGACCATCGCGAGGACGTTCTCGGGCGGCACGTCGCCCATCACGGTGTGCACGGCGCCCAGCATGAACCCGCCGCCCGGCCCGAGCAGCGAGATCACCCGGCGGACCTCGGCCTGCACCTCGTCCGGCGTCCCCGTGGGCAGCACCCGGTGCGTGTCCATGCCGCCACAGAACACGAGGTTGTCGCCGAACCGGCGCTTGAGCCCGCCGAAGTCGGCCATGCCGCCCGCCGACGCCTGGACGGGGTTGAGGATGTCGACCCCGATCTCGATGAAGTCGCCCAGCAGGTCGTACACGTCGCCGTCGGTATGGAAGAACACCTTCGCCTTCGTCCGCTCCCTGATGAACGCGATGTAGTCCGCGTGGATCGGCTTGAGGGTCCGGCGGTACATGGCCGGCGACATCAGCAGGCCGACCTGCGAGCCGAGGTCGTCGCCGATCTTGATCATGTCGATCAGATCCCCGCACTCGCGCAGGAACCCGTCCATGATCTCCTTGCACACGCCCTGGATCTTCCACAGCAGCGCTTCCGCGAACTCGGGCTCCGCGGCGAGGTTGAGCAGGAACCCGTCGGTGCCCTGCATCGCGAACGCGCGCTCGAGCGGGAACAGCAGCCACGGGGTGGCCAGGCTGGCGAACAGGTTCTCGTCGCGCAGCCGCTGCGCCTCCGCGCGCACGCCCTCGAAGCGGGTCGGGTCGGTCACGTCGGGCCAGGGGTAGGCCTCGATCTCGTCCAGCGTCGTCGCGTCCGCCATCGGGTGGACGCCCGGGAACCAGGTGCCCGGGGTGGCCTCGAGCTGGCCGCTGCCCCAGTCGTCGATGAACGGGGAGTGCGGGTCGCGCGCCGCGTTGCGCGCCCGGGTCGCCGCCGGGAAGCGATCGAACACGCCGCGCACGTCGCCGTGGAGGCGGGCATAGGTGGCCTCGTCCGGGAGCGCCGTGCCGAGCTCCGGCCAGTCGTAGATGTAGCGGTCCGGCGCCTCGATCCCGGCCAGCGCCTTGATGCCCTGGTACGTGGACATCTTGATCCCGGTGGCATTGCTGGGGCCGAGCACGATCGGCACCCGATCGGGTTCCTCGTGGGCAAGCGTCGCGAGCACGCGCTCGCGCGGGGTCATCGGCATGCGGGCCTCCGGCGGCCGGGACTCGATGCCGGCCTGACCCGAGCGTAGCCCCATGCGGCCGGTGGCGTCGCGTCCGTCCGGCTCGGGCGCGCGCGGGCGCGATCACACGGCGCATGCGGGCGCGACTCACACGGCGCATCGCGGGCGCGACTCACACGGCGCATCAAGCGAGCTCCCCCACGCAGCTCTGCGGGCCGCGAAGCCTCCTTGAGACCCGGAACCGCCAGGCTGGCGTCGCTATTGACGCGCCCGCTGAGTCAGGGCAGATCGGGCGGGGAGATCGAGTCAGGGCAGATCGGGCGGGGAGATCGAGTCAGGGCGCATCGGGCGTATCGGGCGCGGCCAGACCGGGAGCCGGTTCCCCGATGTCGTACGGTTGGCGAGCACGGGTCACCACGTACCACGACCGCAGGCACCGGAGGACGACCATGGCGACGGGCACCGGCACCCGCGAGGATCCCTGGCAGCTGACCACCGCGAATGGCGGGTCCCGATACCAGATGTGGCGCGACGAGACCGCCGATCCGCCGGCGCTCGTGTGCCAGGTCGGCGGCACCCAGCTCCGGTATCACCTGCGCGCCATCGACGATCTGCACGCGTGGCTCCGAACGCAGGCCGACTGGATCGCCCTCGGCGGCGCCGACGAGCAGAAGCCGGCGCCCGACGGGACGGTCGAGGCGTGGGGTCGATCCAAGGACAACCCGGTGGGCGGCTGGTACGGGCTCAAGAAGGGCCTGCGCGGCCGGTTCGGCGTGTACCTGCCGCCGCTTCTCGAGCGCATGGGCCTCGCGGAGCTGGAGCACAACCCCAGGAACAACCGGATGCGGGCGCGCTAGGAGAAGCCGTCATGGACACATCGCTTCCGACCGCCTTGCTCACCGATGTCTATCGCGGCTGGGCGGCCCACCAGGACCGCCTCCTCGACGTCATCCGTCCGCTGACCGACGACCAGATGCAGCTGCGGCCTGCGCCCGACCACTGGGCCATCTGGCAGCTGGCGTCCAACATGGCGGGAGGCCGGGCCTACTGGTTCCACGAGGTCCTGGGCGAAGGGGACCCGGCCGTTCGCGACATGCTCCGCGTTGCGACGACGACCGTGCCCGACCTGCCGCTCGAGGATGCCGGATGGGAGGATGACGAGAACCATCCGCGAACCGCAGCCGACGTGGTCGACGCGTTCCGGGTGACCTGGCGGCTGATCGACGATTGCGTCCACCGCTGGACCGAGGAGGATCTCCGCGTCGCGTTCCCGCGGCCCCGTGGGCACGGCCCCGCGTCGACGCGCGGATGGGTGCTCTGGCACGTCATCGAGCACGAGCTGCAGCACGGCAGCGAGATCGCGCTCATCCTCCGCAGCCACGGCCTGCCGACGCTCGCCCTCTAGCGTCTCCGGACTGGGCACGGACTGCCGCGCCTCTCGACGCCGGGTGTCGCTCTCAGGCAGTCCTCAGCCGGGCAGGGCATGCTTACCCGGAATGACGACCTCACGCCCGCCCCGCGTGGAGCCCGGCCGCGATTCGCGCCTCCGTCCAAGCGACGAGCGTGCGCTGCTCGCCCATGCCGCGCGCACGAACCGCCGGATCGCGATCGTCGCGCTGGCGGGTGCGCTGGTCGCCCTGGGCCTCGTCGCGTGGCGGTTCGTGCTGCCGGCGGACGCCGGCTGCCAGTCCGCGGCCTGGGCCGCATCGCCGGCGATCGAGAAGCTGCCGGCTGGGCTGGACCATCAGCTCCAGCCAGTACGACGTCAGCCGCAAGACGATGACCCTGCTGGGGCCGGCCCCGTCGGACGGCACGTCCAACCAGGCCGTCCTGTATGCGACGGTCACCTGCTATCCGCAGGGCGCCGCCGAGTCCGTGTCCAAGTCCGCGGAGGCCGCGGCGGCCGCGGGCCAGACCGTGACCTCGCGCGACGACCTCGGCGACCAGGGCTTCAGCGCCACCGACGCATCGGGCGCGGCCTTCGTCCAGTTCCGCCACAGCGACGTGGTGGTCTACATCGCGGCGTCGGGTGACGCCACCGACAGCGAGGTCGAGGCGGTCGCCTCGGCATTCGACCTGGCGATGGGCGGCGACGGTGCGGCGCTCGCGATCGGAACCCCGGACACCAGCGGCGCGAGCCCGTCCGAGGGCCAGCCAAGCGCGGGCGCGTCCGACCAGCCGGCCCCCACGGACAGCCCGGCCGCGCCGGAGCTCGTGGCGGCGATGCCGACGCAGGTTGGCGACGTCACGCTCACGGTCGAGAGCGCGGTCGGGGCAGACATCCTGGGTGATGACCAGGGGAGCCGCGCGATCACCGCGGCGCTCCGGGCCGAAGGGCGCACGCCGGATGACCTGCGTGTCGCCCGGGCGTATGACGCCACCGGCCAGTCGGACCTGTCGATCCTCGGGGTCAGCGTCGCAGGCATGAGCCTGGACGCGGTCAAGTCCCTCGTGATGACCTCCTGGCTTGCGGCCACCGGCCCCGGGGTCACCACCGACACGGCGACGCTCGGTGGGCACGAGTTCACCCGGATCGACTACGGCGACGGCGGGACCATCGACTACCTCCTGGCCGAGAACGATCACGTCCTGCTGATCGAGACCGCCGACGCCGCGCTCGCCGCGCAGGCTGCGGCCGCGCTCCCCTGAGCGACCGCACCGGAATCCACCGTTCCACATCGGACCGCCACGACGTATGCTCGCGGGGGATCGGCCATCGCAGGGACGCCAGGCGCGAGGAGGGTGCGTGCAGGAGTCACTCGTTGCATATGCGGGGGACTGCGTGCTGCGCGGTGAGGTCGAGCTCGGCGACGGGCGCCTGAGCGACGAGGTCAACGACCGCGAGCTGCTGATGTTCCGGACGGCGACGCTCGAGGCGCTCGACGACGGGCACCAGGTCGTGATGGACGAGCTCGAGGTCGAGCGGCGCGACCTCCACGTCATCGAGGTCACCGGCCGCCGCGGCGACCCGGGCCGGCGGCTGCGCACGGTCGAGGACCGCGTGGTGCTCGAGGTCGGGCCGTTCATCGTGACCGGGAACCTCCACCGGGCGCCCAACACGCAGCCGCTGGCGTCGCTCGCCCGCTGGGCGAAGTTCGTGCCCGTGACCGACGCCGAGCTCAGGGTCGGACGCGACGCGCCGGCCCGGCACCAGGACGTGCTGCTCGTCAACCGCGACCGGATCTCGAAGACGCAGCCGGTGGGGGACGGTTCCACGGGACACGGCATCCCCTGGGACCAGACCACGACCAGCTAGCCGGCGCGTGTCACGCTGGCGTCACCGTTGCCGGGCAGGCTCCGCCGGGTGATGATGACGTTCATGGCCGCCCCCGCACTCGACAGCGCGCCGATCCTCGTGGTCGACGACGACCCCAAGATCGTGCGCCTCGTGCGCACCTACCTCGAGCGCGAGCGCTACACGGTGGTCACCGCCATGGACGGACGCTCCGCGCTGCGTGCGATCGAGGAGTCGTCCCCGCGGCTGGTGGTCCTGGACCTGATGATCCCCGAGATCGACGGCCTCACGGTCATCCGTCGCGCCCGCGAGCTGGGCGACGTCCCGATCCTCGTGCTGTCTGCGCGAGGAGCGGTGGGGGACCGGATCCTGGGCCTGAGCGAGGGCGCCGACGACTACCTGCCAAAGCCGTTCTCGCCGGCCGAGCTGGTCGTGCGGGTGCGGACGATCCTGCGGCGCACGGAGCGATCCGGGGCCGGCGAGCCGTCCGGTGTCCTCGTCCTCGGCGACCTCGAGCTCGACCCGATCGACACCAGGCCAGCATCGGCGGCGCTGGCGTCGCCCTCAGCGCGCTCGAGCTCCGCCTGCTGGGCGCGCTGCTCGATGCGGACGGCCGGGTGCTCAGCCGGGACCAGCTGCTGGACGCGATCCACGGCACGGGCGAGGGTGACGTCACGGACCGCGCGATCGACCAGTACGTCAAGCGGCTTCGCGAGAAGCTGGGCGACGATCCCGGTGCGCCTCGGTACGTTGCCACGGTGCGTGGCGTCGGCTACCGGGCGGCCGGGCCGGTCGAGCGCAGGGCGCACGGGTGAACGGACCCCGCGACGGGATCTCGGCCCGCATCCTGCTGGCGGCGCTCGCCGTGGCGGCGGTCTCGCTGGGGATCGTCGCGGTGGGCGTGCTGCGCGTCGGGGGCGACTCCTTCGAGGCGCTGATGATGGCCGCGGGCGCCAGCGCCGAGCACGCCCACGAGATGTTCGACTCGAGCATCACGGTCGTGTTCGGGATCGCGGCCGCGGTGGCTGCGGTGGTCGCCGTGGTGCTGGCGACGGTCCTGTCGCGGCGCCTGGCCCGGCCGATCGAGCGGCTCGCGAGGGCCGCCGCCCGGATCGCCGACGGCGACCTCACGGCGCGGGTCCCGGAGGAGGGCCCGGTCGAGCTGCGCGCGCTCGCGGCGTCGTACAACACGATGGCCGCGCGGCTGTCCGAGCAGGAGGCGATCCGGCGCGAGTTCATCGTCAATGCGTCGCACGAGCTGCGCACGCCGCTGACCAACCTCCAGGGCTATCTCGAGGCGCTGCGCGACGGCGTGCTGCCGCCCGACCCCGCGATGTTCGATTCGCTGCGCGAGGAGGTCGACCGGCTGACCCGCCTGGCCGCCTCGCTCGACGTCCTTGCCGGGGCGGAGGGAGAGCCCGGGATCGCGCGTGACCTGGACGTGGCGCCCATCGTCCGGAGCGCGGCGGACCTCGTTGCGCCGGTGCTCACCCGTCGCTCGATCTCGCTGGCCGTGGAGGTGCCCCCGGGGCTCCAGGCCCACGTCCGCCCCGACGAGCTGACCCAGGTCCTGGCGAACCTGCTCCAGAACGCGGTCCGCTACACGCCCGAGGGCGGCGAGGTCCGGGTGACCGCCGGCCGCGTGGCGGGAGGCGTGGACATCCGGGTGGCCAACACGGGGCCCGGCATCCCGGAGCCGGACCTGCCGCGCGTCTGGGAGCGGTTCTACCGGGTGGAGAAGTCCCGCGACCGCGAGCGCGGCGGCGCCGGCATCGGCCTGGCGATCGTGCGCCAGCTGGTCGAGGCCGCCGGCGGCCGGGTGGGCGTCACCAGCGAGGGCGGCTGGACCACGTTCTGGCTGCGGCTGCCCGCCTGATCCGCGACGATCCGCGTCGCGCCGGAATCGCGCCTCGGCTCCGCCTCAGCGGCCCTTCGCGTATCCCGTGGCGGTGAGCTTGTCCCATAGCGAGCCGGCGTTCTGGTTCTGGATGTGATCCATCATGTACGCCTGCCCCACATCGACCGGACCGAACTCGTCGTCGAACCGGACCCGGGCGATCGTCTCCTCGCGTGACCAGCCCTTGCCGACCGCATCGGCGACCGCGGCCTTCCAGCGCAGCAGCACGGCACGCTGGGTCTGCACGTAGTCGAGCGTGACCACCGGCCCGTGCCCGGGCACGACATGATCGACGTCCAGCTGGCGGATCCGCTCGAGCGCCTCCAGCCACTGGTCGACGTCCGAGGTCATCAGCCACGTCTGGCAGCCGGAGAAGATCGTGTCGCCGGTGAACACGACCCGCTCCTCGGGCACGTGGACGGCGAGCTGCCCGGGCGTGTGCCCCGGGGTCCACAGGCAGTGGAACGTGTGGTCGCCCACCGTGAGCATGAGGTCGCCGGTGAACACCACCGTGCCCCGCGGCAGGTCGGCGTAGTAGGCGTCGCGGTCGGGGATGAGCGGCGCGGCCTCGGGATCGTCGGTCGGGATCGCCTCGAGCGCGTACGCGAACGGGTCCAGCGCCGCCGTCGAGTCCATGAAGATGTCGTACAGCGCCTGGTGATTGACGACCTCGCCCGCGCCACGGAACCAGTGGTTGCCGAAGATGTGGTCGACGTGGTTCTCGGTGTTGATCAGGTAGCGGATCGGGCCGTGCGTCTCCGCCTCCTGGCGCATCGCCACCGCCCGCGTCGGGAGCTGCGGCGTGTCGATCACGACGACGCCGTCCGAGGTCACGACGAAGCTCGGGTTGCAGCCGCGCAGCTTCGTCGTCGTGTACACGTTGGGTGTGACTCGCTCCATCATCGAGGCGAGCGCTTCCATAAGGCGAGGTCCTCCGGTCGGGCTACTGCGTCGCGGTCAGGCCGCCGTCGATCGCCAGCACGTGGCCGGTCACGAACGAGGCGGCGTCAGAGCACAGGAAGATGGCGGGCCCTGCGATGTCCCGGGTCTCGCCCACGCGGCCGAGCGGGATCCGGCTGACGATGCCGGCCTTGAACGCGGGATTGGCGAGGAGCGAGGCCACCTGGGGCGTGTCGACGAACGTGGGCATGATCGCGTTGACCCGGATTCCGTACCTCGCCCACTCGGTCGCCCACTGGCGGGTGAGGGCGCTGATCGCGCCCTTGGCGGCGACGTACGCGGAGTATCCGGCGTTGATGCCGAGGTTGGCCCGGACCGACGAGATGTTGAGGACGCTGCCGCCCTCGCCAGCCCTGATCATCGCCCGCGCGGCTGCCTGGGTCGCGAGCAGGGTGCTCCGGACGTTGAGCTCCATGATCCAGTCCCAGTCCTCGCGCGGATAGTCCTCAGCCGGGTGGAGCACGTTGCCGGCGCCGCCGCCGATGGCATTGACGACGATGTCGATCCGGCCGAACCGCTCGACGGTCGCGGCGACCATCCGCTCGCAGTCAGCCTCGCTGGTCGCGTCGGCGACCACGGCCAGGCCCTCGGATCCCGCGGCGGCGATCCGCGCCACGGCAGCGTCAAGGGCCTCCTGTGTCCGTCCCGCGACGGCAACCCGCGCGCCGGCCACGGCGAACGACTCCGCCAGGGCTGCACCGATCCCGCCGCCCCCGCCGGGGATCAGGGCGACGCGGCCGGCCAGGCTGAACATGCTCAGATCGCCCATCGTCCACCTTCTCCGATCTCGATGACGGTGTTAGTATCATCGACAATCGATTATCTGCCAAATTGCCGGTCGATGAACGTGCTCCGGTCGCGCCGGGCGCCGAGATCGCGCCCGGCCATGACGATCGATCGGAAGGAGGTCCGGGCCGTGGCGGTGGCAGAGGAGATCCTCGGGCAGTTCCTCGGCGACGAGTCGTTCCCCGTGACCTGGGATTCCGATGTCGAGCGCGAGTTCTTCTGGGTCTACGACGACCTGCACTGCCCGCACCCGGTCAGCCCGATGTTCTTCGACATCGGTGGCTGGTGGCTGAGCTGCGACCACATGTTCCGGCGCTTCGGCACCCCGTTCGCGGTCGACTGGCTGGCCAAGAACGTCAACGGCTACGTCTACACGACGGCGATCCCGGCGGATCCGGACCTGCGGATCGACGCGACCGAGTATTCCGCGCGGTATGGCGCCCGGGTGCCGCGCGACGCGGACTACGCGACGACCATGGGCAAGTACCTGGACACGGTCCTGCCCGTCTACGGCGAGCACTTCGCGGAGTGGTGGCGGGACCGGCTGCGCCCCGAGATGGAGCGCAACTTCGCGTACCTCGAGGGCCGCCTGGACGAGGCGGACCGGATGAGCCTGGCCGAGGTCGCGTGCGTGCTCGAGGACGCGATCGACATCCACGACCGGCACTGGAAGATCCACTGGATGCTCAACTTCGCGCAGCTGTCGGCGACGCTCAACCTGCGCGCGGTGATGGACAAGACGCGCGGTGGCGTCGACGAGCAGCTGCTCGGCCGGCTCCAGAACTCGGCCTCGGACCGCAACTGGGACTCGATCCAGGCCCTGTGGACGATGAAGAACGAGGTCCGCGACGACGCCGAGCTGCGGGCCGCCTTCGCCGGCACCGCGCCGCGCGAGATCGGCGCCGCGCTCCGGGCCTCCGAGCGCGGCCGGCGGTTCATCGCCCAGCGCGTCGAGCCGTACCAGCGCGAGTTCGGCTGGCACGCGGTGTGGAGCCACGAGTTCATCTTCCCCACCGCGCGCGAGGAGATGGAGCCCGTCCTGGAGCTCGTGCGCGGCTATCTCGACACGGACTACGACTACCCCGCGGCGATCGACGCGATGCGCCGCGACATCGAGGCGGCGTCGCAGGAGATCCTCGAGGGGCTGACCGGCGACGCGCTCGAGGAGATGCGGGCCGCCAACGCGGTCAACCTCCGGATGGCGCCGCTCACGCCCGACCACCACTTCTACATCGACCAGGGAGCCAACGCGCACGTCCGGCTGGTGCTCATCGCGATCGGCCGCAAGCTGGTCGAGGCGGGCCGTCTCGACCAGCCCGACGACGTGATGTTCCTGCGCTACAACGAGCTGCGGGCGCTGATCGGGGACGCCTCGGCGATCGAGGCACGCGCGCTCGTGGCGGCCCGACGCGCCGATCGGGTCGCCTCCGAGGCCATCCGCCCGCGCGACTGGATCGGCACCGCAACCCCGTCGCAGCTCGCGTTCCCGTACCTCGTCAACTGGGGCTACCCGGACCGGTTCCACCAGCAGCAGTCCGCCGACGTGCGCAGCATCACCGGGCTGGGTGCGTCGCCCGGGATCCTCGAGGGGACCGCCCGGGTGGTGCGCACCGTGGACGAGTTCGACGAGGTGCGCGACGGCGACATCCTGGTGTGCCAGATGACGAACCCCGCCTGGGTCGTCCTGTTCACCAAGATCGCGGGCCTGGTCACCGACACCGGCGGCACGACCTCGCATCCCGCGGTCCTCGCCCGCGAGTTCGGGATCCCCGCCGTCATCGGCACCTCGATCGCGACCCACCGGATCTCGACCGGCGACCGGATCCGGATCGACGGCACCGCGGGCACCGTGGACATCCTGGCCGCGGCCGCGGGCGCCGCGCCCGGCACCGCGCCGGGTGCCGCGCCGTCAGCTGGGTCGTCAGCCGGCACCCCGGTGGGAACGTGACGGCGGCCGCGTGACGAACGACCACCTGCCGTCCCGCAGCGTCCTGGCGGACCAGGTCCGCGACCACCTGCTGGAGGGGATCCTCAGCGGCCGCTACCCGCCGCACTCGAGGATCGTCGAGACCCAGGTCGCGCGGCAGCTGGGCACCAGCCAGGCGCCCGTCCGGGAGGCGCTGCGCGGGCTCGAGGCCCTGGGCGTCGTGGTCATCTCGCCGTTCCGCGGCGCCCGCGTGCGGCGCCCGACCCGGCGCGAGATCCTGGAGGCGTACGCGGTCCGGTCCGCGCTCGAGGTCCTCGCGGCGCGGCTCGCGGTCGCCCGGATGGACGACGCGGATCTCGCGGAGCTGGCCGGCTATGGCGAGGCGATGAACGCCGCCGCGGCGACGGGCGATGGCCGCGCGGTGGCCGACGCCGACGCGAAGCTCCACGGGCGGATCGTGGAGCTGGCCGACAATCCGACCCTGGCCAAGGTGTGGCGCTCGCTGGAGCCGGTGTCGCGGACGTACATCAGCCTGACCGCCCAGGGCGCCGATCCCGCCTGGTCGGCGCACCTCCACGGCCCGATCCTCGACGCGCTCCGGCGGCGTGACGCCGACGGCGTGGCGGCGGCGATCGAGCGTCACTTCACGGACGCAAGCGCCAACATGGCGCAGCGCTGGCCGGACGGCGGCCTGCCCGGCGAGGCCGGGGACATGACCGAACCGGCGGCCGCCGACGCCCGACCGGACCAGCCGACCACACCAGCAGGGACACCATGACCACCACCGTCCAGCGCTCCGAGGAGATGACGGCCGGCGCCGCCAGGATCCGCATCGACGTCATCGGGCCACACCCCCGCGAGCACGTCCTCGACGACATGAGCTTCATGAACTACCGGCTCGCCGACGTGCGCATCGAGCCCGAGGTCACGCTCGCGGAGCCCGACATCCTGTGGTACCAGGAGGGCGACCGCGACATCGGCTACGACGGGCGCCGGATGACGTTCCGGGGAGACTGGCCGGCGGGCCCGATCCAGAAGGTCATCGTGTCCATGCTGGCGCTCCGGATGGAGGCCGTCGGGCTGCATCCGTTCCACTCGTCGGCGGTCCGCTACCGGGACCGCACCGTCCTGTTCCTGGGCGGCGAATCGAACCACGGCAAGTCGATGGGCCAGATCGAGGCGTGCCGCCGGGGCGGGATGCTGATCTCGACCGAGACCACCGTCATCGACGAGGATGCCCGGGCGGTCATGGGCTCCAAGTCGGTGTTCCTCAAGCGCCGGACCGAGGGCACCGAGCGTGCCGACAAGGCGGCCCCCGAGGCCGGCGTCCAGAAGTTCTTCGGGGACATGCCACAGTGGGAGACGTGGCTCGAGCCGAGCGAGGTCGACGTGGTGATCGTGCCCGCGATCGATGGCAACTTCGAGCCGTCGATGGCCGAGATGATCCCGTTCGAGCGCCAGTTCCAGACGCTCCACTCGCTCCAGAATTACTTCCTGCTCAACGAGCTGCTCGCGCCCGGCTTCCCGATCCCGATGGTCGACACCGAGCAACTGCGCCGTGCGCGGGCGGGGTTCGTCCAGCGTTTCGCGGATCGGCCCTACTACTTCGTCCGTGCCGCGACCCCGCAGGTGCTGCTGGACGAGGTGGACCGGGTGGTATAAGCCGGACCATGCGCCCGTTCTCGTACCAGCGTCCTGCCACCATCGCCGAGGCCGTCGAGCTGCTCGCGGCCAACGGCGCCGAGGCGCGGGCGCTCGCCGGCGGCACCGACCTCATCATCCGCCTGCGCGACGGGTCGGTCCGGGCGTCGATGGTCGTGGACGTCAAGGGGATCGAGGAGCTCGAGTCGGGCATCCGCGAGGACGGGGACCGGCTGGTGATCGGGGCGCGCACGGTGATGACCGACATCGCCGGGGACGCGCGGGTGCGACGTGACTTCGCCGCCCTGGCCGAGGCCGCCGCGGTGGTCGGGTCGGCCCAGATCCGCAACCGGGCCACGCTCGCGGGCAACATCTGCAACGCCTCCCCGGCGGCCGACACCGTCCCTTCGCTGCTGGTCTACGACGCGACGATCGTCGCCACGGGCCCGTCCGGCACCCGGCGGCTGGGCATCGACGAGCTGCTGGTGGGCCCCGGCCTCACGGCGCTGGGGCCGGGCGAGCTGCTCACGGCGATCGAGCTCCCGCTGCCCCGCGAGCCCCGTGGCAGCGTCCACGTCCGGCGCACCCGGCGCCGCGGCCACGACCTCGCGTCCGTCACGCTGACCTGCGCGGTCCTCGAGGGCGGCCGCACCCGGATCGCGTACGGCAGCATGGGCCCCCGGCCGCTGCTGGTGGTCGACGACACGGGCGTGCTGGCGGATCCGGGGACCGAGCCGGAGGCGAGACGGCGCGTGCTGGACGCGCTGTTCGTGGACGCCAGCCCCTCCCCGCGGTCGATGCGCGCCAGCCCCGAGTACCGGCTCGAGATGCTCCGCGTGCTCGCGCTGCGGGCGGTCGACGTCGCGTCCGCGCGGCTGGCCGGAGGCGCGACGGCCATGAGCGACATGCTCGCGATCTCGATGACGGTCAACGGGCGCCGGCGCGACATCCGGATCGCCGCCCATCACACGCTCCTCGACGTGCTGCGCGACGACCTGGGGCTCACCGGGTCCAAGGAGTGCTGCCTGGTCGGCGAGTGCGGCGCGTGCACGGTGATGCTCAACGGGCGGAGCGTCAATTCGTGCCTCGTGCTCGGCGCCGAGGCCGACGGCGGCGAGGTGCTGACGGTCGAGGGCCTCGCCGCCTCGGGCGGGCTGAGCGCCGTCCAGCAGGCGTTCCTCGACAACGGGGCCGTGCAGTGCGGGTTCTGCATCCCGGGCCAGCTGGTCGCGGCGCACGCGCTGCTGGCCGAGAACCCGCATCCCAGCCGCGCCGACGTCGAGGAGGGGCTGGCCGGGAACCTGTGCCGGTGCGCGGGATACCAGCAGATCATCGAGGCCGTGCTGGACGCCGCCGGTGAGGCCGGGCGATGAGCGCGGACGGCGCGGGTGGCTCGCCGGCCGTCGGCGGGCCTGAGTCCATCGCCGGCCCGGCGTCTCAAATCGGCGCCTCCCCGGCCCGCGTGGGCGGGTTCGACCGGGTGACCGGCCACCAGGCATACGTCGCCGATCTCCACGTCGAGGACGCGCTCCACGTCAAGCTCGTGACCCTCGACTGTGCCCGCGCGCGGATCGACCGGATCGACGTGACCGAGGCGCTCCGGGTGCCGGGCGTCCGCCTGGTCATGACCGCGGCGGACCTCCCCCGGCCGATGCCCCGGTTCGGCCCCCAGCTGCGCGACCGGCCGGTGCTCGCAGTGGGCGAGACGAAGTACCACGGCGAGCCGGTTGCCGCCGTCGCCGCCGAGACGAAGGACGCCGCCGAGGCGGCCGCCCGCCTCGTCCGCGTCGAGCACGAGGTCCTGCCGGCCGCGTTCTCCGTCGCCGCGGCGCTCGCCCCCGACGCGCCGCTCGTCCAGGACCCCGGGCTTCGCCGCGACGACCCGCTGCGTGACACCAACGTGCTCCGCGAGCACCACTACGGGTGGGGGGATGTCGATGCCGCGCGCCCCGACGTGGTGGTCGAGGGGACGTATTCGTTCCCGATCGTGACCCAGTTCGCCATCGAGCCCCACGCGTTCATCGCCGCGCCCGATGGCGACGGGATCGTGGTCTGGAGCTCGATCCAGCACCCCAGCTGGCTCCAGCGGGTGATCGCGGACCTGCTGCACCTGCCGCTGGCGAAGGTCCGCGTGCTCGCCCCGGACCCGGGCGGCGCCTTCGGCGGCAAGCAGCATGCGAAGTACGAGCCTCTGGTCGCGTTCATGGCCCTGGCCGCGGGCCGGCCCGTCCGGCTCGTGCTCAGCCTCGAGGAGTCGTTCCAGGCGGTCCGGCGCGGCGCGTGCGACGTCCACGTCCGGTCCGGCTTCCAGGCCGACGGCACCCTGGTGTCCCGCGAGATCCACGCCGACTACCTGATCGGCGCGTATGCCGACATCGCGGACCGGACCGTCACCAAGGGCGGCTACACGGCAGCGGGGCCGTACCGGACCCCCAACGTCCGGATCGTGGCCCGCAGCGTCCTGTCGCATACCACCCCGTCGACGGCGTTCCGCGGGTTTGGCAACCCGCAGCAGATCTGGGCGGTGGAATCGAACATGGACGAGGCGGCCCGGGTGCTGGGCATCGATCCCGTGGCGCTCCGCCTGCGGAACTTCCCCGAGCGGGGGGAGACGTTCATCCCGGGCGACACGCCGGCCGACGGGCGGTGGGCCGAGACGCTCGAGCGGGCGGCCGCGATGCTCGACTGGGGCGGGCCGGTCGTGCCGGGTCGCGGGCGAGGCATCGCGGTCGGCCTCAAGTCGGGCCCCACGACCGGGCTCTCGTACTCGACGGTGCGGCTGCTCGCGGACGGCAGCGTCGTGGTCTACGCGGGGACCTCGGACATGGGCCAGGGGGCCCGGACGATCTTCGCCCAGATCGCCGCCCAGGAGCTTGGGGCGCCGATGGACTGGGTCACGGTCGTCATGGGCGACACGGCGGTCGTCCCCTACGACCAGCAGACGTCGGCCAGCCGGTCATCGGTCCTGATGGGCAACGCCGTCCTGTTCGCGTGTCGCGACATCCAGGCGAGGCTGCGGGCGATGGCTGCCCGGCTGGAGGATGTCGACGAGGCCGAGGTCGTGGTGGACGGCGGCGTGGTCGCGATCGGCGGTCGCGAGCTGCCGATCCGGGACGTGCTGCGACGCGGCCTGGGGCGCCTGGGCGGCGAGCTGATCGGCGTGGGCGAGATGCGCAAGGAGCCCGATCCGGGGCATCCGCTGGGCGGGACGGCTGCGTTCTTCGAGTTCAACTGCACCGCCGTCGAGGTCGAGGTGGACCGGGACACCGGCGACATCGCGATCACGCGCCACGTGACCGTGTCCGACGTCGGTCGGGCGCTCAACCCGGCCCAGGTGCGCGGCCAGGACGAGGGCGCCGCCGTGATGGGCCTGGGACACACGCTGATGGAGCACATCATCTTCGACGACGCGGGCCGGATCCGGAACCTGGGCGCGATCGACTACCGGATCCCGACCAGCATGGACCTGCCGCACACCATCGACAGCGACATGATCGAGAACGGCGACGGACCCGGTCCGTACGGGGCCAAGGGCATGAGCGAGGGGGCGCTGCTGTGCGTGGCGCCCGCGGTCGCGGCGGCCGTTCGGGATGCCACGGGTGCGGTCATCCGGGACCTGCCGCTGACGCCCGAGCGCGTGTGGCGGGCGCTCCGCGATCTGCAGGACGGCGCGGGCAGCGGCACGGGCGAGACCGGCCCGCGATGACCCTGGCCTACCGCCTCGACCACCCGCACGGGCTCGCGTCCGATGAGGTCACCGCGCTGGTCGGCGGCAAGGCGGCCAATCTGGGGGTGATGGCCCGCGAGCTCGGCCTGCCGGTCCCGCCGGGCCTCACGATCACGACCGCCGCGTGCCGCGAATACCTCGCATCGGGCTGGCCGGCCGGCCTGGACGAGGAGCTTCGGGCGCGGATGGCGGACGTCGAGGCGGCGATCGGGCGGCGGTTCGGGGATCCAGCGGACCCGCTCCTCGTCAGCGTCCGGTCCGGGGCTCCGGTGTCGATGCCCGGCATGATGGACACGATCCTGGACCTCGGGCTGACCGATGCGACCACGGACGGCCTGGCCCGGGCCACCGGTGACGCCTCGTTCGCGCGCGACTGCCGGCGGCGGTTCGAGACGATGTTCCGCGAGATCGTGGGCCGCGATGCGCCGGACGACCCATGGGCCCAGCTGCGCCTCGCGGTTGAGGCCGTGTTCCGCTCCTGGAACAGCGACCGGGCCCGCGCCTACCGGCAGCGTGAGGGCATCCCGGACGACATCGGCACCGGTGTCACCGTCCAGGCGATGGTGTTCGGCAACCGCGGGGCTGACTCGGCAACTGGCGTCGTGTTCACACGCAATCCCGCCACCGGTGAGCCCGGTCTGTACGGCGACGTGATGTTCGGCGCCCAGGGCGAGGACGTCGTCGCGGGCACCCACGCGACGCAGCCGCTGACTGCCCTCGACGAGCGCCTGCCGGCCGTCACACGCGAGCTCCGGGACCACGCCACCCGGCTCGAGCACCATTTCCGGGACCTGTGCGACATCGAGTTCACGGTCGAGCAGGGGAGGCTGTGGCTGCTCCAGGTCCGGGTCGGCAAACGAAGTCCGCGGGCGGCGCTGCGGATCGCGCTCGACATGGCCAGCGACGACGGGTTCCCGCTGACCCGTGCCGAGGCGATCGAACGGGTGGCCGCGATCCTCGCCGACCCACCGCGCGTCGCCACGCCACGGGATCCGGGCGCGACCTCGATCGGCACCGGCCTTGGCGCGTCGCCCGGCGTTGCGAGCGGCGAGATCGTGACCAGCCCCGAGGCTGCCGTCCGGCTCGCCGACGCCGGGGGTTCGCCGATCCTCGTGCGCGCCGAGACGTCCCCGGACGACGTTCACGGCATGGCACGCGCCGCGGGCATCCTGACCGCGCGCGGCGGGCTGGCCAGCCACGCCGCCGTGGTCGCGCGCGGGTGGGGGATCCCGGCCGTCGTCGGCGCGCGCGACATCGAGGTGCTCGACGGCGAGGTCCGTTTCCCCGGGCTGACGCTGCATGCGGGCGATGCGATCACGATCGACGGCGACACGGGCGGGGTATTCGAAGGGGCGATCGCCGCGGCGTCAGGGATCGCCCCGGAGGCCGGCCGGCTGCTCGAGTGGGCGGGCGAGCTGGGGATCGCGATCGGCGTGGCGTCGGACGGGCCGGTGTCGGGCAACCGACCCGTCGACGCCGGCGCCGGACGTCGCCGCGCCGACCCTCGACGACTGCACGCACCTGCTCCGGCTCAAGGGCGTCGCCACCGCCGGGGCGGTCGCCGAGGCGCTCCGGGTGCCGTCGGACTCGGTCCAGCCACTGCTGGACCAGCTGGTCGACGAGGGGCTCGCCGGCACGGTCGCCGGCGCGTTCCGGCTCACCGAGCCAGGCCGGGAGCGCGGCGGGGCGCTGCTGTCCGCGGAGCAGGCGGCGCTGGGCATCGAGACCGCCGGCGCCGCGCTCGATGCCTTCCTCGCGCTCGACCAGCGCGTGAAGGCGGCCGTCACCGACTGGCAGATGCGGCCTACCGACGGCGACCCGGTCATCAACGACCATGCCGATCCCGCGTACGACGCCGCCGTCCTTGGCCGGCTGGCGGCCATCCACGCCGACGCGGTCGCGTGGCTGGCGCCGCTCGAGCCCCGGTGGCCGCGTGCGCAGGGCTACCGGCGCCGGCTGGCTGGTGCCATCGAGCTGGCGTGCGCCGGGGACGGACGGTACGTGGCCTCGCCCCGCGTCGACAGCTACCACGGAGCGTGGTTCGAGCTGCACGAGGACCTGATCCTGCTCGCGGGCCGCACCCGGGCGGACGAGGTGGCCGCGGGCCGAGCGTAGACGGATGTCACCTGGGCGGACAGGCCGTCTGGCCCTCGGGACGACCCGGCTGGTGCGGCTACGATCGCCGTCGTGGACGCGTCCCCGGCGAGCCACAGCTGTGCCGGATCGGAGGACGCGGATGGCCGTCGAAGTTCGCGATGACGCGCCTGGCCTGACCCTCGATCCCGGGCGGGTCACCGTCCGGGAGGCGGTCGATGCCGACTGGGAGGCCGCCGGCCGGATCTGCTACCTGGCGTTCGCCACGCTCGCGGCGCACCACGGCTTCCCGCCGGACTTCCCGACGGTCGATGCCGCCGCGCAGCCCATCCGCCGGCTGATCAACCACCCGCACATCTACGGCGTGGTCGCCGAGCGCGACGGACGGATCGTCGGCAGCAGCTTCCTCGACGAGCGGTCGCTGGTCTCGGCGATCGGGCCGGTGAGCGTCGATCCGGACACCCAGGACGGGGGTGTCGGGCGCGCGCTGATGACGGCCATGCTCGATCGGGTCGCCGAGCGCGGCGCGCCCGGCGTCCGGCTGGTCCAGATCGCCTACCACAACCGGTCGCTGAGCCTGTACGCCAAGCTCGGCTTCGAGGTGCGTGCCCCGCTGGCGGCGATGCACGGCGACCCGATCCGCGTCGCGATGCCCGGGTACGTGGTCCGCACGGCCACGGCCGCGGACGAGGCGCCCTGCAACGCGCTGTGCGTCCGGGTCCACGGGCATGACCGCGCCCGGGAGCTGGCCGAGGGGGTCGCGGCCGGGACGGCCCGGGTCGTGGAGCACCTGGGCCGGATCACCGGCTACACCACCGGGATCACGTACTTCGCCCATTCGGTCGCGGAGACCAACGACGACCTGTGCGCGCTGATCGGCGACGCGGACGGGATCCCGACACCGGGCATCCTCGTCCCGCTCGACAACGCCCCGCTGTTCCGGTGGTGCCTGGCGCACGGCCTGCGCCTGTTCTTCGTGACCACGCTGATGGCGAAGGGGATCTACCAGGAGCCGCGCGGCGCCTGGATGCCGTCCGTCGGGTACTGATCGCCGCTCGTCGGTACCGATCGCCGCACGTCGGGACCCGGTCGCGCCGTTTGAACCCCGTCGCCCTTGACCGCCGCCTGTCGGGGCCGGGTCAGCCCACCCGGGTGACGGTTCCCGCGTCCTCGACATCGAACCGGACATCGAGCGCGTAGCGCGAGCCCGGATACCGCGACTCGGTCGCCTCGACCGTCCGACCGTGGCTGTCGCTGATCACGCGACGTTCGACGAGCAGCGGCTCCCCGGGTGCGATCGCGAGGAGCTCGGCATCGTGCGCGCTGGCCGCCTCGGCGGTGATCGTCCCCTCGCCCCGTCGCAGGTGCCAGCCGCCCACGGCGAGCGCCTCGTGCAGCGACCCGGCCTCGAGGTCCGCGGCGAGCACGGCGTCAGCCGTCCGCCCGTCGAGGACCGCGGTCTCGATCACCATCGGCACCGTGTCCGCGAGGCGCAGCCGCTCCACCACCACGACCGGCTCGGACGGGTGGAGGCCGAGCGCGGCCGCCTGGTCGGGCGTCGCCGGGCGGACCTCCCGGGTGAGCAGCTGCGAGGTGGGGTTGCGGCCCAGTCGCTCCATCTCGTGCGAGAACGCGAGCAGCCGGTCCGCGTAGCGATGCGCCGGCGGGGCGACCACGAACGACCCGCGGCCCGGGACCCGTCGGACGAGGCCCTCGTCGACGAGCCGCTGCATCGCGTTGCGGGCGGTCATCCGGCTCACCGTGAACTCGAGGCACAGGTCGGCATCCGACGGCAGGCGGTCCCCGGGCCGCATCGACGCGATCCGGACGCGCAGCGACTGCTCGATCTGCCGGTAGAACGGGACCCACGATTCCGGCGCCGGGGTCATCCGAGGGCCCCCCGCTCGGCGCCGTGCACCGCTGCCCCGATCGATCCCGCCCACGTTCCCAGCTCCGCCGGGCACCACGCGTCACGGCGTCGAGCGCGGTCGTCCGCACGCGCCGCTCGAGCTCGGCTCGGATCGGCGCGAACAACAGCTCGCCGGCCGCGGCCACGCCACCGCCCAGGACGACCCGGTCGGGGGCGACGACCGTGATCATGTTGGCGATCCCGATCCCCAGGTACCGCCCAACGGCGGCCAGCCCGGCCCGCGCCCGCGCATCGCCGCCGGCAGCCGCGCGGACCGCCGCCTCGGCAGTCTCGGTCCCGCACGCCGCGGCGATCTGGTCGGCCCGGGCATACGCCTCGAGGCATCCGCGGTTGCCGCAGCCGCACCACGGCCCGTCGGGGTCGATCGTCTGGTGGCCGATCTCGCCGGCCGTCCCGTCGTGGCCCAGGAGAACGGCCCCCCCGATAGCAAGGACGCCGCCGACGCCGGTCCCAAGGGTCAGCCCGACCATCGTTCCGGCGCCGCGGCCGGCGCCCAGCCGGAGCTCCGCGAGCCCGAATGCCCGGGCGTCGTTGATCAGGAACGCGGGCACCCCGGCAGCGGCGGCCACCGGCTCGGCCACGGGGTGGTCCGCCCAGGGCCCGGGGACGTTGACCAGGAAGCGGGTGGTGCCCGCCAGCGGGTCGTACAGCCCGGGCACCCCGATCCCGACGCTGAGGACCGGCCCCCACTCATCGATGGCGATGGCCGCGACCTCGGCGAGCTGCGCCACGACCGACGCCGGCACCGCCGCCGGATCGGGTACCAGCCGCGTCGGGACCTGCCCGTTGGCGACCGTGGTCCAGGCGCCGCCGTCATGCGCGACGACCGCCCACTTGAGGTTGGTCGCGCCCAGGTCGAGGCCAAGGTGCCGGGTGGCGGCCTCGTGGATCATGTCAGGGCTCGATCCGCGGCTCAGGACTCGGCCGTGACGCGGGTATAGGCGGCGGCGACGGCGACGATGATCGAGCCGAACACGACCAACCGCCATGGCTCGGCCAGGCCGAGGATGGTCAGCAGCGCGGTCAGCACGGTCAGGATCAGGGCGCCCAGCATGGTCCCCGTGAACGTGCCGCGGCCGCCCAGGATCGAGGTCCCGCCGATGACCGCGGCGGCGACCGAGGGCAGCATCTGCGACTGGACGAGGGTCACGCTGGCCGTGTTGCCAAGGCCCGAGTACAGCAGGCCCGCAATGCCGGCGAGCACGGCCGAGATGACGTACAGCACGATCAGGACCTGCCACGATCGTGCGCCCGAGAGGCGCGCCGCGACCGGGTTGTCGCCGATCGCGAACAGCAGCCGGCCGTAGCCGGTGCGGCGCAGCCCGATCAGGATCAACGCGGCGAGCGGCACGAACACGACCAGGCTGTACGGAACCACGTCCCCGAGCAGGCTGACGCCCAGCGTTCGCAGCGCGTCCGGCACGCCGGACCCGGTCTGCACCATCTGCAGCTGCCACACGTTGGAGAAGCCCAGCACGACCAGGCCCATGCCCAGGGTCATGATCAGCGGATGGACACGGAAGATGCCCACCCCGATGCCGCTCACCAGGCCCGCGACCCCGGCCACCGCCAGGGCGACCAGGATCGCCAGGGGCACGCCCAGCGGCCCCACCAGGGTCGCGGTCACGAAGCCGGCCATCGAGGCCACGTAGCCGACGGACAGGTCGATGCCGCCGGTCAGCATGGTCAGCGTCTGGCAGGCGGCGAGGATCGCGAGCGGGATCGCCGCCCGGGTCACGACGCCGCCCCAGGCCGGCTTGACGGTGCCCGGCTGGCCGATCTCGACGGCGAGCACGAGGATCAGCAGCAGCCCGGTCAGCGGGACGAGCGGATGGTCGCGCAGCAGGTTGCGCCAGGTTCCCCGCGCGATGCCGCGGCCGGGAGCCTCCGCAGCGGCGGTCATGCCCGGCTCCGGCGGATCTGGATCCAGCTGCCCGCCATCAGCACTCCGATCAGGATGACGCCCTGGGCGACCAGGGCCATGTTGGGGTTGATCTTGAGGAAGGTCATGTCGGTCCGGATGAGCTGGAGGATCAGGACCGCGATGATCGGGCCGGCCACCCCGCCCACGCCGCCGGCCAGGCTGACGCCGCCGAGCACGACGGCAGCGACGCTGATCAGGGTGTAGGTCGGCTCCGGGACGGGCGTCCCGATCCCCGTGCTGGCGGTCAGGGTCAGCCCGCCGAGCGCGGCGAACAGCCCGCCGATGGCGTACGAGGTGACCTTCGTCCGGCCCACTGGCACGCCACTCCGGAACGCGGCCAGCCCGCTGCTGCCGATGGCATAGATCGACAGGCCGACGCTCGAGCGCGAGATGGGGATCCAGATCGCGCCGACGAGGACCAGGATCACCAGGGCCGCCTTGGGGACAACGTCGATACCCACCGAGCCGGTCATCAGGTCCTTGAGCCACGTCGCGGCACCACCGCCGGGTGACGGCCGCACGAGCAGCGCGAAGCCCGACCACACGAAGAAGGTCGCCAGGGTGACGACGATGTCCGGCACCCGCGTGAACACCACGAGCGCACCGTTGATCGCACCCAGCAGCATCCCGAGCAGGATCACGCCGATGACGATGACGACGGCGAGCTCCTCGCTCTGGCCCTTCATCAGCTCCGCCGAGATCACGCTCGTGAGGGCCATCATCGAGGCAATCGAGAGGTCGATGCCGCCGGCGATCACGACGACCGCCTGGGCGACCGCGGCCATGACCAGCGGGAGGACCGAGACGGCGAGGCGCTGGATGCCACGGGCTCCATACCCGGGCTGGATCACGTTGGTGAGGACCAGCAGGACCACGAAGAACGCGAGCAGGCCGAGCGTCCAGCCATTGCGCCGGGCGATGACGGCTGCCGCCTCGCGCGGCCGGCTGCGCAGGGCGTCGAATGTTCCGGTCGTGGCGTTCATGCGCCGGTCCCGGCCACGGCCGCCTGTCCGTTCGCCGACGTCCCCTGCGGCGGCAGGTTGTGCGCCGCCCGAAGCAAGGCCTCCTCGTCGGCACTCGCGGCATCCAGCTCGGCGACGACCTGGCCGCCGAACACGACGATCGCGCGATCGCACACGAGCTGGATCTCCTTGAGCTCGGAGGTGTACAGCAGGACCGCGGCGCCTGCCTCGGCAAGCTCGCGCAACAGGACGTAGATCTGCTGCTTGGTCCGGATGTCGATGCCCCGCGTCGGGTCGAAGCACAGCATCGTCTTCACACCGCTCGCCACCCAGCGAGCGATCGTGACCTTCTGCTGGTTGCCGCCCGACAGCCGTCGCACCTCGTTGCCCGCACGAGCGTCGATCTGCAGCCGCTCGACGGCGCCATCCACCGTCCTTCGCTCCTCGCCCAGGTCGATCAGGCCCCAGCGGCGCAGTCGCGTCTGGAACGGCAGCGCGACGTTCTCGCGGACCGAGCGCTGCATGAGCAGCGCCTCCGCCCGGTCCGCCGGGACGTACACGAGTCCCGCGCGTATCGCGTCGGCCGGGTCGCGGAACGAGACCGGTGTGCCATCCACCAGCAGCTCGCCTGCCGTCGGACGGTCCGAGCCGGCGAGGATGGCGAACAGCTCGTCCTGGCCCTGGCCGTCGAGGGCGACGATGCCCAGCACCTCGCCCGCGTGGAGGGCGAACGATGCGTCGTGCAGCCGGCGGGTCGCGGACAGCCCGCGGGCCTCCACGCGTGGGGTCGCGACGGCATGCGTCCGGGCTCCGGCGTCCGTCACCAGGCGCGCCGGCATGCCCTTGATCTCGCCCAGCATCAGCTCGACGATGCGCTCCTCGGAGCCTGCGGTGATGTCGACCACGCCGACCGTCTCGCCTTCGCGAAGGACCGTCGCCCGGTCGCACACGGCCGCGATCTCGATCATGCGGTGGGAGATGAAGATCACCGAGCGGTCGCCGCCGCGCTGGCGGCCGATCACGTCGAGCACGCGCTCGGTCAGGTTGGCGGGGAGGGCGGCCGTCATCTCGTCCATCAGCAGCACGTCGGGCTCGATGGCCAGCGCGCGCGCGAGGTCGATGATCCGCAGCGAGGCCAGGGGCAGCCGGCGCGCCAGCCGGGTCATGTCGATGTCCTCGAGACCCAGCTCGCTCACCCAGTGGCGGAAGGGCTCGATCGGGGTCCGGGTCAGCCGCAGGTTGGCACGGATGTCGAGGTCGGGGATGAGCGACGGCTCCTGGTAGACCGAGACCAGGCCGTTGCGGCGCGCCTCGGCCGGCGAATGCGAGGTGCGCTCGCGTCCGCGGACGACGATGCGCCCGGCGTCGGGATGCACCGCGCCGGTCAGGATCTTGACCAGCGTGCTCTTGCCGGCGCCGTTGGCACCCAGCAGGGCGTGCACCTCGCCGGGTCGCACGACGAGCGACGCCGAGGCGAGCGCGACGACGGCGCCGTAGGTCTTGGAGATCCCGGTCGCCTCGAGCAGGAGGTCGGTGGCGGTGGCGGTCATGGGCTCCCTATGGGGTATGCGAGGGGTCGCCGGCGGAGCCGGCGACCCCCATGGGACGGATCAGGCTATGAGCCGGAGCAGGACGCCGGGACCCCGTTGGGATCGTAGGTCGTCCAGCCGGGAATCGACAGGCTGAGCGGCCACAGCGGATCCATGTTGGGGACAGAGATCCAGGCGTTGAGGTCAGCCTTTCCCTTGTCGGTGGTGTTGTCGAGGATCTGCGGATCGAGCAGGATCGTGTTGGGGCGCCCCGCGCCCGCGGTCTGCTCGACCGCATCGCCGTTGAGCAGCTTGTAGGCCAGGCTGACGCCCGCGCCGCCGACGGAGGCCGTGTTGGTCACGGCCGCGCCGACCAGGTTCGGGTAGTCGGTCGGGTTGAGGAGCTGCGCGACGAATGCACCGATGTCCGCGTCGGCGATCGGCACGAACGGCTTGTTGGCGCCCTTGATCGCGTCAACGATCTGGGCGCCCATGCCGGAGGCCCAGATGCCATCGATCTGGTCGTACTGGCCGCTGGCGATGAAGTCGTTGGCCAGGTTCGTGGTCGTGGTCGGATCCCAGCCGGTGAACACGCCGTTGGCATCCGGGACGATCTTGATGTTCGGGTAGTCCTTGAGGATGTTCTTGAACCCGATGTCGCGGTCGGAGTCGGCCGGATGGCCGGCGAGCCCGCGGGTGTACCACACGGTGCCACTGCCGCCGATCTGGTCGAACAGCCACTTGGCTCCCAGCTCGGCGTACTTGATCTGGTTGTTGTACAGGTTCCAGGTGTTGGGATCGGTGACGTAGGCGTCGACCGAGATCGTCATGATGCCCGCGTCATGCGCCTCGGCGAGGGCCGGGTTCAGCGCGTCGGGATCGTTGGGGTTGAACACGATCGCGTTGACGTTCGCGGAGATCAGGTCGCGCAGGTCGGACAGCTGGCCCGCGGCATCCGTGTTGCGGTGGATCACGTTGATCCCGGAGATCTTGTCCTTGCCCAGCGCCGCAGCCTCAGCCTTGGCGGTGCAGACCTGCTCCTCGCGGAAGCCGTTGCCGACGCCGCCGCCGTTCGAGTACCCGATCGAGTACGGCGCGCTGGCCTTCGCGGGCCCGCTGCTGCCGCACGCGCCCACGATCATCGCCATCACGGTGAGGGCGACCAGGCCGCGGGCCTTGTCAATATGCTTCATGTGCTGACTCTCCTCCATGCGGCGGGTCCGGGCTCCAGGCTGGAGCCGGATCCCACCAGGACGTGCCGGTCTCGCGTTCGCTCCTCGTTCCGTCACCCACCTCCTCGCTGGCCGATCGCACGGGCGAGCCGCCGCGCATGCTCTCGATAGGCTTCATCGAACAACGTCCGCGACCGCTCCTCCCC
>CAWIFB010000011.1:0-80903 GCA_963835335.1 uncultured Chloroflexia bacterium
TGCCTCGGCCTACTCGCCCGACGGAACACAGTTCGCGTTCACGGCTCGACCTGCCGACGACTCGGCCGGTCCCGATGTCTACGTGTGGCAGACGACCGATGCCCTGGCTCACCAGGTCACGCTCGATCACGGATCGCTGCTCGCCGGCTGGCTGGGTGACCAGCTGCTGGTGAGCCGGCTTGTCGATGGCACCCCGACCACGTGGATCGTCGACCCGGCGACCGGGTCGAGGAGGCCGTTCCCGCCGAGCGGATGTGGCGCCCGACCGTCGGTCCGCGGCAGCGCACCGGCGTGTGGTGGACGGTACGGTGACGCCGGCGGAGGACGGGTTCTCGTGGGTCCCGGCCGAGGGGCAGCTCGTGATCGGTGGCTGGCCCGACGGCGCCGGGAGCCAGGTGCTCGCGACCGGCGTGATCCGCGACTGGCAGGTCCGCTGGGACGAGTCGGGGACCGCGCTCGCGCTGTGGGTGACCGACGGCGAGAGCGGGGATGCAGGCCGCCTCAGCCTGTACCAGGTCGATCCGGTCACCGGTGCGGTCAACCTCGACAAGCCGATCCTGACCGACGCCCCCGCGTTCGCGGGGTTCTCGCTGCGCCATGGACGGCTTGCCTGGACGGCGCCCGCCCCGGACGCGAGCGGCGCCGATCCAGGGGACACCACGGTCGAGGTCCTGGCCTGGTCGGGGGAGAGTGTCGGCCACCTCGCGGTGCACGGCAGGCGGGGTGCGATCGTCGTCCGCTGAGCGCGCGCGACACGCCGCACGTCCGCGGTCAATTGGACGTGACCGGAGCTGTCGCTCGATCATCGCCGCCTGTGACCAGCACGGATAGCCCGGCTGGGGTACTGTGTGCCACTCATGCGACGCAGATTGGTCGTCGCGGCCGCGGCGCTCATCGCCGCGTTCGCCCTGGCTGGTTTGCCGGCTCCCGTGGGATCGAGGACATCCTCGACCGACCGGGCGGTGGAGCTGGCGGCCTTTTCGACCTTCAACCTTCACGCGATCGGCGCCTCGGCTCAGGGAGCCCCGGGCATACCTTCACCTGCCCGTCGTCGGCCGGGTTCATGTCCGCGTCGGACGCGCTCGTGGAGCCCGGCAGCACGGCTGCGCCGCTGCCGGTCCGCCCGGTGGTCAGGCAGCCCTCGACGACACCGAGCAGCGCGTGGAAGGCACCGAAGTACACGATGTCGGGCTACGCGACGTTCTACGACAACGGGACCACCGCCATGCGCCTGCCGCGCGGGACCGTCGTGCGGATCTGCGGCAACGGCGGCTGCATCGAGCGCACGGTCACGGACTACGGGCCGGTCAAGCCGATCAGGATCGTGGACATGTACCGCCCCGACTTCTTCCAGATCTGCGGCTGCGGGTGGTATGCGGGCACGACCTGGGTCACGGTCTCGATCTACTGACGCCGGGCGCTCCGGACAGGCGGGCCGCGCGGGCCCGGTCGCGCTAGACTGACCTCGATTTCCGCGCCGGTCCCGTGAGGCCGGGTGGCCCCGAGAGGCCGGGAAGGAGGAGCGAGCTCGTGCGACGCCGCAGCTGGGCCCCGTGACCGGTCGCCGGATCATGGCCGCCGAGGACGTCCGCCGCGCCACGACGCGCATCTCCCACGAGATCGTCGAGAAGCAGGCTGGTACCGACGGGCTGGTGCTGGTCGGCATCCAGCGGCGTGGCGTGCCCCTGGCGCACCGGATCGCGCGGGCGATCCTCGAGCACGAGGGTGTCGTGGTTCCCGTCGGGGCGCTCGACATCACGTTCTATCGCGACGACCTGTCGCTGGTCGCGCAGCAGCCGATCGTCAAGGGCACCCAGATCCCGTTCGACCTCAACGGCACCACGGTGGTCCTCGTGGACGACGTCCTGTACACGGGGCGCACCATCCGCGCGGCGATGGATGCGCTGATCGACTTCGGGCGGCCACAGGCGATCCGGCTGGCGGTGCTGGTGGACCGCGGCCACCGCGAGCTGCCGATCCGCGCGGATCACGTGGGCAAGAACGTGCCGACCTCGCGCGAGGAGCTGGTCAAGGTCCAGCTCGAGGAGACGGACGGCGAGGACGCGGTCGAGATCGAGCGGCTGCCCGTCCTCGAGGCCGCGGCGGACGCCCGGCCGTGACGATCGAGGCCGACCGCCCCGAGGCGGCGTCCTCGGGCCGGATTCCCCCGGGCCAGATTCCCTGGCGTCACCGACACCTGCTCGACGTGGACGTGCTGACGCGCGCCGACCTCGAGCTCGTGATGCGCACGACCGACGCGATGCGCGAGGTCCTCGCCCGGCCGATCCCCAAGGTCCCGACGCTGCGCGGCACCAGCGTCACGATCCTGTTCTACGAGGCGTCCACGCGGACGCGGGTGAGCTTCGAGGTCGCCGCCAAGAACCTGTCGGCCGACGTCGTCAACATCGCGGCCGCCAGCTCGTCGGTGTCCAAGGGCGAGTCGCTGGTGGACACGGTGCGCACGATCGAGGCGCTCGGCGCGGACATGCTGGTGATGCGCCACTCGGTGTCGGGCGCCCCGTACCTGGCGGCCGAGGTGTTCGGCGGCTCGGTGCTCAACGGCGGTGACGGCTGGCACGCACACCCGAGCCAGGCGCTGCTCGACCTGTACACGCTCCGCGGCGCGCTGCCGGGCGGCTCGCTCGAGGGCCGCAAGGTCGTGATCCTGGGCGATGCGCTCCACTCGCGCGTGGCGCGCTCCAACATCTGGACGCTGACCGCGATGGGCGCCGACCTGTGGCTGTGCGGCCCGCCGACGCTGCTGCGCGGGTTCGATGCGTGGGCCGCGCGCGGCGCCGCCGGCCGCCGGTTCACGGTCACCAGCGACGTCGACGCCGCGCTCCGGGACGCGGACGTCGTGATGGCGCTGCGGATCCAGCGGGAGCGGATGGCGTCGGGCCTGCTGCCGTCGCTGCGCGAGTACGCGGCGCGCTACGGGCTCACCCGGGAGCGGCTGCGCCATGCCACGCCGGACGTGGTGGTGATGCACCCGGGACCGATGAACGAGGGCGTCGAGATCGCCGCCGATGTCGCGACCGACCCGCGATCGGTGATCACGACGCAGGTGACCAACGGCGTCGCCGTCCGGATGGCGCTGCTGTACCTGCTGGCGGGCGCCCGGGGCGGGGGGCGGGGCGATGAGCCGTGACGCGACGGCGGCGGCGGAGCGCGCTCGCGGCGAGGTCGCCGACGGTCGCACGCTCCGGGGCTGGGCGGTGGATCCCGCAGCCGGGCGCGAGGGCGCGGCCGAGGTCGTGGTCACCGGCGGCCGGATCGAGCGGCTGACCTGGCTCACCGGGGCGGCGGCGGACGGGATCGGCCCGGAGGGCACGCTGATCGTGCCCGGCTTCGTCGACCTCCATGCGCACTTCCGGGAGCCCGGCAACGAGGACGCGGAGACGTCGCGACCGGCCTCGCGGCGGCGGCGCACGGCGGGTTCACGACGGTGTGCCTCATGCCCAACACGACGCCGGCGACGGACGATCCGGCGGTGGTCGCGCGCGTCCGGGCGGCCGCGGGGGCATCCGGGTCGCCGGTCCGGGTGCTCGTCCACGGGGCGGTCACGACCGGGCGCGCAGGGCGAGACGCTGGCGCCGCTGGGCGAGCTCGCCGACGCCGGGGTGGCCGGGTTCTCCGACGACGGATCGCCCGTTCGATCGGCCGCGATGCTGCGCAACGCGCTGCTGTACGCGGGCGCGCTGGGGCTGCCGATCATCGATCATCCGGAGGACCCGACGCTGACCGAGGGCGCCGAGGCGTCCGAGGGCTACGTGGCCACGGTGCTCGGGCTCCGGGGCTGGCCCGTGGCGGCCGAGGCCGGTGCGGTCGCGCGGGCGATCGCGATCCTGGGCGACGTCGTTCGCGACGAGCCGGGCGCGCGCCTCCACCTGACCCACGTCTCCACGGCCGCCGCGCTGGCCCACGTCCGGGCGGCGAAGGCCGCGGGGCTGCCGGTCACGTGCGACGTGACGCCCCACCACATCGGGTTCGCGGACGAGTGGATCGCGGGCTCGCGCCGATGGGCCTGGGAGGCGCTGGACGATGCCGGCGGTGCGCGCGACCCGTGGACCGACGGCTCGCTGGTCGCCACCGCGTACGACCCGGCGCTGCGCGTCAACCCGCCGCTCCGCCCGGCGGCGGACGCCGCGGCGTGCCTGGCCGCGCTCCGGGACGGGACCGCGGATGCGATCGCGACCGACCATGCGCCGCACACCGAGGTCGACAAGCACGTCGAGTTCGGGCTGGCGGCGAACGGGATCAGCGGGCTCGAGACGGCGTTCGGGATCGTGCTCGCCGCGGTCGAGGCCGGCGGGCTGCCGCTGGCGCGGGCGATCGAGGCGCTGACCACCGGTCCGGCGCGCGTCCTCGGGGAGCGGCTGGACCACGCGCCCGGGCTCCGGGTGGGGGAGCCTGCGGACCTCGTCGTCATCGACCGCGACGCGTCATGGACGGTGTCGCCGGACACGCTCCGATCGAAGGGCAGGAACACGCCGCTGCTGGGTCGCGAGCTTCGCGGCGTCGTCCGGCTGACGATCGCGGCCGGCCGGATCGCCTACGACGCCGGCTGACTGTTCGCGCTCCGGGCGAGCACCGCCCCCGTGACGTCGTCGACCACCACCCAGGTGAGCCGCGGCGCCGCGTGCCCGAACGGATAGCCGACGGCGTCATAGCCCGTCTCGAGGCCACGCACGTACCAGACCAGCCCGGCCGGCGGCGCCACCGCGGCGAGCGCCGCGCCGGCCGCTGGATCGAGGCTCGGCACGGTGGCGGGCCGGACCAGGGAGACGGCCAGGATCGTGCCCGCCCAGCCGATGGCCGCGACTTCCGCAACGCGCTCGTTGCGCAGGACCCATCCGGCGGGCAGGCTGTCGAGGCCCGCGTCCAGCATGGGCACCGCATCGAATGTCGCTCCATCCGCCCAGGCGATGCCGTCCGCGAGGAAACGGGCGTCGCACGGGTCGGCGCCCTGGCCGCAATCATCGGGCGCAGCCTCGAACGATCCGATCACGACCACCGGGATCGGATCGCCCCGGGCAGCCGCCGTCGTGCGGGCGATCCCGGCAGGGAGCGAGATGCCCACGGGAAATCGCGGGTGGAGGTGGGGCCCCAGGCCGGCGAACACGGCGGCGCCCGAGAATGACCAGGGGGCCTGCGCCAGGACACCGACCCGCTCGCAGGCCGGGCCGAACGGCCCCAGCAGCCCGCCCTGGCAGCCGGCCGGCGGGTCCAGCACGCCGAGGTATCCGGCGACCGCGAGCAGCCGCCCCAGTGGGTCGATGTCGCGCAGGGCGAGGGCCTCGACGACGGTGTGCACGCCGAGGCCGGCGGCGACGGTCGGGAAGCGGGTCGAGCCGTCCGTCTCGACCGTGCGGCCGGCGGGCAGTCGCGTCGTCGTGGTGGGGGCCGGATCGGCGGCGGGCAGATCGCCGGCGGCGCCGCGGCCTGCGCCTGGCGTCGCCCCGGTACGTCGCCGGGGTGCGCCGGCGTCACGGCCCCACCGAGCAGACCGCCCCCCACGATGACGGCCAGCAGGGCGACCGGGGCGAAGACGGCCGCGACGTGCGCGAGGCGGCGGCGGCGGGTGCGCGGGACGGTGGGGACGGGCTCGATGATCATCGGCTGCACACCAGCGTACGTGGCGTGGGAATGGTCGGATCCGTTGAGGTCGGGCTCTGCCGCCGCTGAGGGAGCGGCGTTTCAGGTCCCGGGCGGCCGGGGGATCCGGGCGCCGGGTCGGGCTCGTCGCCGGCGGACGGTTCAGTACCGCGGTCCCGGGGTGCCTGACAGGCATAGCACTCGCGCCGGTCCGATGCGTTCTCGGCGTCGCAGATCTCGCACCGCCACCAGCCCGCGGCGGCGCGTGTGCGGCGGTCGTCCGCTGTCTTCCGCCGGCCGGACACCACGACGACGATGCCCACGACCAGGAGCGTCAAGCCGGCGACGAGCAGGGCCACGATGTACGGCACCAGCGGATCGCCGAGCACGGGATCGGTGGCCGAGCTCCCGGACGTGCCGCCGTCCGCGCCGAGGACCGTCGAGGCGGAGACGAGCAGCACCGATGCCGCGGCGGGGAGCGAGCGCAGCCGGTGCCTGGCGCTGTTGCGGGTCGGGCGGGCGCGGATGCCGCGCGACCTGCTGGTCACGACGCCGCGAGGCTCCGGAGCGTGGCCAGCAGCCGGTCGATGTCGGTCTCGGTCGTGAGGTAGTTCACGATCCCGGCGCGCAGCCAGGTGGCGCCGCGGATGGTCGTGGTCGACAGCCATCCATCGCCCGACGCCTCGAGCGCCGCGGCCAGGCGATCCTGGTGTGCATCGAGCTCGGCCGCCGGGAGCGAGTGCGCCGTCGCGGCGCCGCCGGGCAGGTGGCGGAAGCAGACCACCGACAGCTCGGGCTCGGCGGGCTCGGCCTCGAGGTCGTCGGCCTCGGCGCAGCGCCGCGCGAGGTAGGCGGCGAGGTCGTCGTTTGCCTCGACCAGGCGACCCAGCCCGGCCGTGCCCAGGTGCTTCCAGCTCATCCACAGCTTGAGCGCCCGGAACCGCCGGGTGCCCTCGAAGCCGAGCTTGTAGAAGTTGAGCTGGCCCGCGTGGGCGTCCTGGTGGGCCGCATCGTCCTCGCCCGCCGGGTCGGCGTCCGCGGTCGCGCCCGTTCCGCCCTCGCCGCCGCGGTAGTACTCGGGTGCCCGGTCGAACGTCCGCCGCAGATCAGCGCCGTCGCGGACGAGCAGCGTGCCCAGGTCGTACGCCTGGAAGAACCACTTGTGGGGGTCGATCGTGACCGAATCGGCGAGCTCGAGCCCGGGCACACGATCCCGATCCCGGGCCGACAGCCGGGCCGCCCCACCGTACGCGGCGTCGACGTGGAGCCACAGGCCCTCGGTCGGGGCCAGCCGGGCCAGCTCCTCGACGAGGTCGACGGACCCGGTGTTCGTCGACCCGGCGACGGCGGCGATGGCCACCGGCCGCAGGCCCGCGGCGCGATCGTGCGCGATCGCAGCCGCGACCGGCGCCGCATGCAGCCGGAACCGGTCGTCGGCCGGGAGCACGACCAGCGTCTCGGGCGGAAAGCCGAGCTCGTCGAGCGCCCGCGCGATCGAGAAGTGGGTCTGGTCGCTGGTGTAGACCCGCGCGCCCTCGAGCGCCGCGCCGCGTGGCGGGCGGTCCAGCCCGGCCAGGCGACGGAGATGCACGTCGCGGACGAGGGCCATCGCGATGAAGTTGGCCATGACGCCGCCCGAGGTCATCAGCCCGAAGCTGCCCTCGCCATAGCCCACGAGGTCGCACAGCCAGCGGACGACCTCCTCCTCGACGAACGCGCCGACCGGGCCGGCGTGCCAGACGTCGACGCCCTGGTTCGTCCACTGGGCGAGCACCTCGCCCACGATCGATGCGACCAGCGGCGGCGGCGTGAAGTAGCTGAGCGCGCGCGGGTGGTAGCTGTTGAGCGTGTGGGGCGCGAGCCGGGTGCGAACTCGTCGAGGACGTCGGCGAGCGTGGGCGGGTCGTCGGGCGCCGGACCCGGGCCAAGGCGATCGCCGAAGAACTCGCGCCGAGCTCCGCGTAGCCGACGGGCTCACCCATGGCGCGCCGCATCGCCTCGCCGTAGAGCCAGTCGAGCGCCGCCCGCCAGGTCGCCTGTCCGGCGGTCTCGAGTGCGGCGCGGGACGCCGCGGCGTCGCGGATGCCGATCAGCTCCGGCTCGGGGTGCCAGCGGAACGGGCGAGGGGGTCGTCCATCGCCGCGTGATCGTCCATCGCCGCGAATGGTAGGGCCCAGCGCGGCTCGGGCGGGCGGATCGGCTGCGTTTCGCGCGCACCCGCCATCGCTGCAGGCGATCAGTTTTGCGCTGGGCGGATCTGCCACGTTGCGTTCGACGCCGGGTGATCGCCCGGGGCGATTGACTCAAGTCGAGGAACGACGCTGAGCCGCGATGGCGGACCTGGACGCGAAATGTGATCGCTGCCAGCGATGATCCGCCACTCAGCGAGGCCGCGCCGCCACCGGAACGGGGATACATTGGCGCCATGACCTCCCCCGAACGTCCGACCTCGGTTCGACCTGTCGAGTACAAGGGCGAGCCGCTCGACGCCGAGCGCGGCCCGGGGCTCGGGTGCTTCCGGTTCCAGCTCATGCTGCTGCTGGTGCTCGTCGTCCTGACGCCGCTGTCGGTGGTCTGGGACTGGGCGCCCGCGGTGAGCGGGGGGCTGCTGATCCTGACACTGATCCTGCTGCTGTTCGCCGGGCAGACGGTGATCTTCCTGCTGCGCCTGGTCGCCGCCGATCGCCGCGAGGGCCGCCGCCGACCGCTGGACAGCGGGACGCCGACGGTCGGCGAGCTCGAGGACGCGCCCGGGACGGGCGGCCGGGACGTCCGCGCGGGCCGGGGAGGCCGACGCCGCGAGCCCGGCCGCGCCCGATGACCCCGGGTCGCGCGACTCCGGCATGCGAGAATAGGCCGCGTCTCATCCAGCGTTCCCAGGAGGCAGCCCGCCAAGTGCCCGTTCTCGCGACGTTCTTCTCCGTTCGCCGCGGTCGAGATCCGTTCTTCAAGTTCTTCATGAAGACGGTCTTCCCGCGCCAGGTGAAGGAGTACGAGGAGAAGTTCGGGATCCGGTTCCTGGGCTGGTACAACGTCGCGCACGGCTGGGACTTCGACAACGTGATCCTGCTCGACCTGCCGGACTACGGCACGCTCGACCGCCTCGAGGCGGACGAGGCGACGCGGGCGCTCGGCCACCGCGCGGGGGAGTGGCTGTTCGAGCGTCATCACTCGATGTTCCTCCGAGAGCGGCTCGGAGCTGATCTCGAATACCACGGCTGAAGGAGGCGCTCGAATGGACGTAGGTCGCAACGACATGCTCGGCGAGCTCGCCAGCGACGCCGCGCTCGAGCGGACGGACTTCCTCGTCCAGGCGACCGAGCAGCTCAGCAAGTTCCTGGATCGCAACAGGGACCGGATCTCGCAGCTCGGCGGGCTGACGCTGATCGACGAGGATCCCGACTACCTGTCGGTTGCCCCGGACCTCACGTTCCGCGTCCGCAGCCGGTACGAGGACCCGGACACGGGCGAGTGGATGTCGGAGACCGAGATCATCGAATCGCCCTCGGAGCTGGTCGAGCTGTACAACCCGGCCGAGGTCTTCCAGGCGTTCGCCGAGGCCGCGCGCGAGGCAGCAGGGCTGGCCGAGCCCACCACGGACGCAGACGAGCTCATGCGCATCGCCGGGATCCCGCCCGAGGAGACGTTCGGCCTCGACGAGGCGGCATACGCGGGCGCCGCGGACGAGTGGGCCGCCACCCAGCCGCCGGTCGCCGAGGCCGACGACGAGGAATCGGCGGCGCGCGCGCTGTACGACCTCGCGCTCGACTTCCAGGAGCGCAGCCAGCAGAACGAGGCCCGGCTGCTCGAGCAGTTCGAGGAGGCGTCCGCAAAGCTGACCGTCCAGCTCGGTGACCTGATCATCGTCGACGACGAGGATGAGCGCCTGGTGCTCGGGTCGTCCGGCCGGTTCCGGGCGGAGGTCCTCCCCGAGGACGGCGACGGCGAGTGGCGCGAGCTGTCCGCCGCTGACGACCTGGTCGAGTTCTACGACCCGACCGATGTGTTCGGTGATCTCGCCGATGCGCTTGCCGAGGCGTTCCCCGCGGTCGCGCCCGAGTCGGAGGACGAGGGTCCGGACGCGCACGAGGACGGGGATGGCGAGGAATCGGACGAGGACGCCGGCGACGAGGACGGTGACGACGACGCGGCCGGCGAGGACCCGCAGCCCTAGCGGCGGACGACCTCCGCCGTTGATCACGCGCCCGCAGCCGGTGCGTGCCGCCGGCGCGGAGCTCGTCGAGAGCCGGGAGTTCGTCCCCGGGCAATGGCAGCAGGCGTGGCATGCGCCGGCGGTCGTCCCGGGCGCGCGCGCCGGCCAGTACCTCCACGTCCGGTCCGCCGACGCGCTCGGTTTCTCGCTGCGCCGTCCGTACCCGATCACGACCGCCGACCCCGCGAGCGGGACGCTCACGATCCAGGTCGCTGCCGGAACGCGAACCGGCGACTGGCTGCGAGGTCTGCGACCGGGCGATCCGGGCGACCTGATCGGGCCGCTGGGCCGGCCGTTCGAGGTGGATCCGCGGTCGCGGCACCTGCTGCTGATCGCCGAGGGGCCGTCGATCGCCGGGCTCCGGATGCTGGTCGACGAGGCGATCCGCGACGGCCGGTCGGTGGTGCTCCTGTACGGCGCGACGATCGGCGGCGGACGTGTACCCGTCGAGCCTGCTGCCCGACGAGGTCGAGTACGCGGTAGCGACCGCCGACGGCTCGCTCGGGTACCACGGACCCGTGACCGACCTGGTCCGGGAGTACGAGGCGTGGGCGGACCAGTCGTTCGCGTGCGGACCGCCCCCGATGCTCGCCGCCGTGGCGGGGCTTGCCGCCGGCCGGCAGCAGCGGCTGGGGGTCGCGACGCTGGGCCGCAAGCGCGGTGGCGGCCGTCCGATCCCGGCCGGCTCCGCGGAGGCTCGCCGCAAGGCGTTCCTCCAGGTCGCGCTCGACCAGTCCATCGGCTGTGCGGCCGGCTCGTGCCAGGGCTGCGTCGTCGAAGGCGCGAACGGCCCCGTCCGGGTGTGCCGCGAGGGGCCCGTGTTCGCGGCGGGCGAGCTCGACTGGGGGGAGCCGTCGTGAAGGCGCGGCGACGGGTCGTGCCGGGAATGCCGCCGCGGCGGACGCCGACCGTGCGCCGGATCAAGTCCGCGATCACGCCCGTGTCGCGGGGCCCGAGGGTGTCGCCCGGGGTGGCGCGTCCGGATGCGGGGGCGTCGGACGCGGGCGGGGGCGCCATCGGCACGGGGACGACCGCCGTCGACCTGCTGGGCGGACGGCCGGTCGAGCTCGAGGTCGATCTCGGACGCGGGCTGGTGCTGCCCAACCCCGTGATCGCGGCGGCCGGCCCATTCGGCTATGGGGTGGAGTACGCGGACCTCGTCGACCTCGACCGGCTGGGCGGGATCGTCACCCGGGGCACGACGCTCAAGCCACGCGGCGGCCACGGGGCGCCGCGGACCGTCGAGGTGTCGTCGGGCCTGCTCAATGGGATCGGCATGCAGAACCCCGGGATCGACGTCGTGCTCGACCGGTATGCCCAGACGTGGGCGGCGTGGCGCGTGCCGGTGATCCTGAACCTGTGCGCGGAGTCGGTTGGCGACATGGTCGAGTGCGTGCGACGGCTGGAAGGCGTGCCCGGCATCGCCGGGATCGAGGTCAACCTTTCCTGCGCGGGCGGACGGGGCGGCGCGATGTGGGGCCTCGACGAGGGGTCGGCGGGGTCGCTCATCGCCGCGGTCCGTCGGGCGACCGAGCTGCCCGTGATCGCCAAGCTGACCGCGTCTGCCGCGGATGTTCGGGCGATCGCGCACGCGTGCGAGGATGCCGGCGCCGACGTGATCAGTGCGATCAACACGCTGCCGGGGTTGGTGGTCTCGAGCGACCGGCTCGGACCGGCGCTCGGCAGCGGCTACGGGGGGATCAGCGGGCCAGCGCTCAAGCCGGTGGCGCTGCGCGTCGTGTACGAGGTCGCCCAGGTCGTGGACGTGCCCGTCATCGGGATCGGGGGAGTGGTGACGGTCGACGATGTGCTCGACCTGCTCGCGGTCGGCGCCGTTGCTGTCGGGGTGGGCGTGGCCGTGCTTGCGGATCCGATGCTCCCGGTCCGCCTCGCCGACGAGCTTGCCGACGCGTGCCGCGCACGCGGGCTGGCGTCGGTCGCGGACCTGGTCGGCACGGCGCTGCCCGGGCGCTTGTCGCCCTCGTCGACGAAGGGCGCCGAGCACGCGCGCTGACGCCGGGGCTGCCGGTTCCCGACCCCGGTGTGGTCTGTCGCGCCACGGATCCGCCCCGCCGGGCCACCGTGGGGCCGCACCCGCGGGCGTCGGGCAGATTCGCGGCCTGGCAGTCAGCAGAATCTCCCTCGGACCGCCGTTGCGGCCCGCAACGACGAAATCGTGGCGTCGGAGACAACGCGCCCCGCAAGATTGCGTGAACCGATGCCCCGCTCGATGACTCCTGTCTCGTAGGAGGGCAATGACGGCGGACGAGGACCCGGAACGCATCGCGCGGGCCCGGACCGGCGACGCCGCCGCGTTCGAAGCTCTCGTGGAGGCACGGGTCGGACCGATGACGCGCACCGCGATGGCGATCCTGGGCCGCGAGGACGAGGCGCGTGACGCGGTCCAGGATGCGTTGCTCGCCGCGTGGCGGGAACTGGCGTCGCTGCGTGACCCGGGCGCCTTCGACGCCTGGCTGACGCGGATCCTCGTCCATCGCTGCCGGCGTGTCGGGCGCGGTGACAGCGCGCGACGCCTCCGGGAGATCCCGCTCGACTCGCTCGGGCCGGCCGATGAGCCCGCCGGCTCCGATCCCGGGACGACGGACGACCGCCACGCGCTCGAGCGAGCCTTTGCGCGGTTGTCGATCGACGAGCGATCGGTGCTGGTGCTCCACCACCTCGACGGCCGGCCGCTCGAGGAGATCGCGGCGGCCCTGGAGATCCCGGTGGGGACGGCGAAGTCGCGGCTGTTCGCCGCGCGGCGCGCGCTCGAGCGATCGCTTGCCCGGGAGTCGGCGCGATGACCGCGCCGCTCGAGGACCGTGACATTCGCGCGATGCTCGCGGCGCGAGCCGATCGGGCTGACCCGGCGATTGCTGCGAGGATCCGGGCGGCCGTTGCCGCGCAGATCGAGCGACGGGGACCGGCCCTGGACGTGCCCTTGCGACCCGTCGTGATCGACCGACCCGTCATGCGCCGGCGCCCATGGTGGACCGCAGGGCTCGCGGCAGCGCTGGTCGTCGCCCTGGTCGTCGCGCTGGGCGGGCTCCTGGTCGCAGACCCGCCGTGGACCCGTGACCGAATGCCGGGGAGCGGCAGCCCCTCCGCCGGGGGATCGCCTGCTGCATCCGCCGATGGGGCGTCGCCCGCCTCCGTGCCGGCGGAGCTCACTGTTGGTGCGTTCCGGGCGGACCTCGCGATTGGGCGGCTCAGCGGACGGATCGTGCTGCTGACCGGGACGCTGACCGTCACGCCGATGGCATGTCTTGGTCCGGCCGCATGCCAGTCGATCGAGATCGCGGGCCTCGACGGCGTGCGGATCTCCTACTGGTCGCCGACCGCGAGCTCTGCGGACGTGCACGCCGCGATCGTCGCCCACCCCGGCCCGGTCCTCATGGCGTTCCGGGTCGATGTCGCGGACCTCGTGCTCCTCGGCTGGCCGCTGCAGCCGCCCACGGTCGCGCTGGCCGTCACGGAGCTCACCGATCCGGCGACCGGCATGGGTGGCGACGACCTCGCCGTCGCCGGCGGCTGGCTGGTCGGCGGATCGTCGACGGTCGAGTGCCCGACGGCGACCAATCCGCTTCGCTGTCCCGGTGGCGAGCTCTGGCTGACGAACGAGCCGCCGGCGTCGGACGGCACGCCAAAGGTGCCCAACGGGACGGTGATCGTGAGCGTCGATGCGTCGGTGGACGTGGGGTCCGCACCCGCCGGGGTCTCGGGCCCGTTCCTCGTCCGATCCATCGCGGTTCGGGGCGGGGCGTCGCCATTCCAGGTGATCGCCCGCCTGGACCCGGCGACCACGATCTCGCTGGGCGCGATCCGGCCGCCGGAGCCGAGCGGGTCGGGCACGATTTCCGAGGCGATGTCGGCGGCGGAGCTCCGGGCGGGTCTGGCCGACGGTTCCCTGACCGGTCGCCTGATCCTGGTCGATGGAAGCCTCCTTTCGGTGGCATCGACGCCGTGCTCGGTGACGCGAGGCCCGGAGTGCGTGACCCTGTACCTGCGCGGCCTCGAAGGGGTCCTGGTGCAGGCCGAGCAGCCGCTCGCGAGCATCGTCGACACCCCGGTGCCGACAAGCGGTCACCTCCTGTTCCGCGCCGGTCCCGGTCTGCTCACGTACCTCGGCCGACCTCCGGAGCGACTCGACGCGCCCGTCAGCGCGACCCAGCTGCTGGGGACCGCGAATGCCCCCGGCTCGGACGTGCTGTCGGTCGTGTCCGGCTGGCTCGTCGTGGGAGGGATCCACTCCTGCCCGTTCGCGCCCGCGGGCGCCACGCCGTGCCCCGGACCGCCGCCGTGGCTGACCGACGACCGGCCATTCGATGACGGCATGCTCGCGAGCAGCGACGGGTCGAGCGTCTCGCTCACGCCGACCATGTCCCGGCAGACGGTCGGGCAGATCGTCACCAGGGGCCCGTTCCTGGTCCGGCGGATCTGGAAGACGGCGATCTGCGACGCCCCCGCCGGCGTCGACTGCTCCGGGGCGCAGTGGCAGGTCGTCGCGGCGTTCGACCCACAGGCGCTCGTCCGCGCCCAGGTCCCGTGAGGCGCCTGGTCCGCCGTCAGCCCTCGCGGGCCAGCGCGTCTCCGATTGCGATCGCGCCGGCGAGCTGGAGCTCGTGCTTCTCGCGGTTCAGGGGCTCCGCCTGCGTGGACAGCTTGACGATCACGGCATCGGCGTCGCGATGGATCACGAGCGCCTGGCCGTGGATGCCGATGCCGCCGTAGATGCCCCGGTGGGCATCGAAGATCCACCACTGGTTGTGGTAATGGGAGGTGGGCGTCGCGACGCCGTCATAGGTGAGCGCCCCGCCGAATGCCTTCACCAGGTCCGGTCGCGGCACGCCGATCCCGCCCGCCCATGACGCGGGCAGCACGCGCCGCCCATCGATCTCGCCGCCCCGGGCGTGCATCAGCCCGAACCGCCCGAGGTCCCGGAGGGTCACCGAGATCCCGCCATCCTCGATCGCCGCCCCGTGCGGGTCGAGCGTGACCTCGGCGTCGTGCTCCGCGCCGATCCGGGACCACACGTAGCGCGAGTAGAGCCGCGCGAACGAGTCGCCGCCGGCGCGCTCCAGCACCCAGCCGAGGACGTCGGTCAGGATCGAGCGGTACTCGAACAATCCGCCGTGGGGTCCCTGGTTCTCGAGCGTGGCCATGTAGGCGTACAGGTTCGGCGGCAGGCCGGGACGGGTCCGTGGCCGCCAGCCGGACACCTGCTCGCTGATCCGGATGTCCGCGTCGAGGTCCTCGTAGACCTCCGAGAACCGTGTCCCGGCCCGCATGTCCAGCAGGTCCTGGACGATGCAGCCGTCGAACGAGCCGCCACGCAGCTCCGGGAGGTAGTCCGTGACCGGCCCATCGGTCCACAACCGGCCGGCGGCGAGGAGGGCACCCGCCAGCGCCGAGGTCAGCGACTTGGACACCGATTGGAGCAGGTGGGGCGTGGTCTCGGTCATGGCGCCCTGGTAGCGCTCGACGAGGATCCGGCCATGGTGGAGGACCAGGAACCCGTCGGTGTCCGTTGCTGCCAGCATCTCGCCAACGGTGTGGCGCTCCCCGTGGACGCTGAACGTCAGCCCATCCAGGTCGCGCTCCCGGCGCGCCAGCGGCGTGACCGGTGCGTCCCCGCGCGAGATGGCCGCGGTCGGGACGAGCTCGCGAACGTGCATGTACGCCCAGCGCAGGTACGGCGGGTCCTGCCAGTTCTCGAGCGTGACCAGCGCCCCGGTCGGTGGCGGCGACCCGGTCATGAGGTCGTCGGGGAGGGAGGCGTCGACGCTCATCGGGGCTCCTCGGCAAGGGCGGCGGCGATCCGGTCGGGAAAGAAGCAGGCGCTGCGGTTGTCCTCGGTCACCGCCGGTGGCGCCGTGGTCGCGCACACCGGGGGATCGTCGAGCCGCTCCCGCAGCCAGCAGCGGGGGTGGAACGCGCAGCCCGATGGCGGGTCGGCCGGGCTGGGCGGATCGCCCCGGATGAGCGCCGGGCGGATACCGGTCGCCTCGACGTCCGGCACCGACGCGAGGAGCGCCCGCGAGTAGGGGTGCAGGGCGTCCTCGAACACCTCGTCGGCGGTCGCGCGCTCCACGATCCGCCCCAGGTACATCACCGAGATCCGGTCGGACAGGTGGCGGACGACGCCCAGGTCGTGCGAGATCAGCAGGTACGTCAGCCTGTGCGCCGCACGCAGCTCGAGGAGCAGGTTGAGGATCTGCGCCTGGACCGAGACGTCGAGCGCGGAGGTCGGCTCGTCGAGCACGATCAGCCGCGGCTTGAGCGCCAGGGCGCGGGCGATCGCTACCCGCTGGCACTGGCCGCCGGACAGCTCGTGCGGCCGACGGTCGAGGTGGCGCCGGGCGAGGCCGACGCTGTCGAGCAGCGCGAGGACGGCGGGCTCGATCGTGCCCCGGGCCGGATGGAGATGGGTGCGGATCGGCTCCGCGACCAGGTCCCGGACGGCCATCCGGGGATCCAGCGAGCCCTGCGGGTCCTGGAACACCAGCTGCATCTCGCGGCGCAGGGCGCGCAGCTGCTGTGCGCCAAGGAGGCCGGTGTCGCGGCCATCGACCTCGACCGTCCCGGCCGACGGCTCGATCAGGCGCAGGATGCAGCGGGCCAGCGTCGTCTTTCCCGATCCCGACTCGCCGACGAGGGCGTGGACCTCGCCGGGCAGGATGTCCAGGTCCACGCCGGCGACGGCGCGGACGGCGCGGCCGTCCGCCCGGAAGACCTTCTCGAGGCCGCGGACGCGGACGAGAGGGGCGGCGGCCGGCGGCACGTCGAGTTGGGCGGCGGAGGTCGAGCCGGTCACGGCGCCGCCTCCGTGGCGACTGCGAGGTGGCATGCGGCGAGGTGGCCCCCACCCAGGTCGCGAACCTCCGGACGCTCGACCCGGCAGCGCTCGATCACCAGCGGGCAGCGGTCCGCGAACGCGCAGCCGACGACGGCCCCCACGTCCGGCGGGACGTTGCCCGGGATCGAGGCCAGCGCCTCGCGCCTCGCGGACGGGTGGGGCACCGCCGCCATCAGCCCGCGCGTGTACGGGTGCTCGGGCTTCGCGAACAGGGCCGGCGTCGCGGCCGACTCTGCGACGCGTCCCGCGTACAGCACCACGACCCGGTCGCTGACCGAGCGCACCACCCCGAGATCGTGGGTGATGAACAGGACGCTGAACCCGCGCGTCTCCTGGAGCCGCCGGATCAGCCGCAGGATCTGGGCCTCGATCGTCACGTCCAGCGCGGTGGTCGGCTCGTCGGCGATGAGCAGCCGGGGCCGGCACAGCAGGGCGCTGGCGATCATCGCCCGCTGGAGCATCCCGCCCGAGACCTGGTGCGGGTAGGCACGCAGCACCCGGTCCACCTCGGGCAGGCCAACCTCGGCCAGCGTGTCGCGAATGCGGGTCGTCGCCTCGGCCCTCGACAGGCGCTCGTGCGCCGCGAGGACGTAGCGCAGCTGCGACCCGATCGTGAACACCGGGTTGAACGCGGACGCCGGGTTCTGGAACACCATCGCGATGCTGGAGCCCCGGATCCGGCGGAGCTGGTCCTCGGGCAACCCGAGCAACGGGCGCCCGTCGAGCTCGATCGATCCGCGGGACACCCGCGCCGTCGGCGGCAGCAGGCCCAGGATCGACAGCCCGGTCAGCGTCTTGCCGCAGCCGGTCTCGCCCACCAGGCCGACGATCTCGCCGGCGCCGACGTCGACGCTCACGCCGTCGAGCCCGGTCGTGGTGCCGTCAGGGGTCACGAACTGGACCGCCAGGTCGCGGACGGAGAGCAGCGGCGTGCTCATCTCGTGCCCCGCGGATCGAGCAGGTCCAGCAGCAGGTCGCCGACGAGGTTGAACGCCAGCACGGCAACGAAGATCGCGAGGCCGGGGAAGGCCGACAGCCACCACTGGTCGAGGATGTAGGTGCGTCCCTCGGACACCATGAGCCCCCAGTCGGGGGTCGGCGGCGAGGCGCCCAGCCCCAGGAACGCCAGCGAGCCGGCCGCCAGGATCACGGTCCCGATGTCGATCGTCGCCTGGACCAGGATGGGGCCCATCGAGTTGGGAACGATGTGCCGGCGAAGGATCGTGATGTCGCGCACGCCGATCGAGCGGGCCGCCTCCACGAACGGACGCTCGCGGAGCGAGGTTGCCGTGCCGCGGGCGAGGCGGGCATACCAGGGCCACCACGAGATCGCGAGGGCAAGCGCCGCGTGATCCAGGCCCGGGCCGAGCGCCGCGACGATCGCCATCGCGAGCAGCAGCGGCGGGAACGCGAGGAACAGGTCGGTCACCCGCATGATCAGGGCGTCGACGCGACCCCGGCGGTAGCCCGCGAGCGCGCCCAGCGGGACGCCGATCAGCATCGCCAGCCCCACCACCAGGAGCGAGACCGCAAGCGCCGGGCGGGCGCCGATGATGACCCGGCTGAGCATGTCGCGGCCGAGCCCATCCGTCCCGAACGGATGCGCGAGGCTGGGTGCGAGCATCCGGGCCGCGACATCGCTCTCGCCCTCGCCCTGGCCCGGGTACGGCGCGATCCACGGGCCGAGCACGGCAAGCACGACCAGGAGCGTGATGATCGCCACGCCTCCGAGCGCCAGCGGGTCCGCGAGCAGGGCCCGCCGGAACCGCTTCCCGATCCCGGCGCGACCGGTGATGACGACCGGGCGGACGACGTCGATGGCCATCAGGCGAGCCTCGTCCGCGGGTCGAGCCAGGACTGCGCGAGGTCCACCACGAGATTGATCAGGACGTACCCGGCGGCCCCGAACAGGGTGATGCCCATGACCACCGGGTAGTCGAGATTGAGCAGGCCCTTGACCGCGAACGTGCCCAGGCCGGGCCAGTTGTAGACGACCTCGACGAAGAACGTGCCGGTCAGCGAGTACGCCAGCGTGAGCCCGATCACGGTGGTCACCGGAACCAGCGCGTTCTTGAGCGCCAGCCGGTAGGTGATCAGGCGGTCCGCGAGACCCGCCGCGCGCGCCGCACGAACGTAGTCCTGGCCAAGCGCCTCGAGCATCGATGCCCGCGTCATCCGGGCGATCAGCCCGATGGGGTAGGCCGCGAGGGTGAGCGCCGGGAGCACCAGGTGCCAGGCGACGTCACGGAACGCCGTCCAGTTGCCGCTGAGCGCGGTGTCGACCAGGTACAGGCCGGTGGTCTCGATGATCGGGGAGGTGAACCGCAGGTCCGGGTCGATCCGCCCGGTCAGCGGCAGCAGGTGGAGGGTGCGGAAGAACAGCACCTGGAGCAGCAGCCCCAGCCAGAACGCCGGCAGCGACACCCCGACGATGGACACGAGGCGCACGACGAGGTCCGGCGGCCGGCGCTGCCAGCGCGCGGACAGGATGCCGAGCAGGATCCCGAGCGGGACCGCGAGCAGCATCGCCGCCAGGATCAGCTCGATCGTGGCGGGCAGCCGGTCGAGGATCGCCGGCAGGACGGATTGCTTGGTGCCGATGGAGGTGCCCCAGTCGCCGGTCAGCACGTCCCGCATGTAGGTCAGGTACTGGACGGGCAGCGGCTGGTCGAGCCCCAGCTGGTGCGCGACCCGGGCGATCTCCTCGGGCCGCGCCTTGGGTCCGATGTAGACGGCCGCCGGGTTCGACGGCACCAGGCGCGCGAGCGCGAACGTGATCAGGGACAGGCCCAGCAGCACGGCCGCGGAGCCCGCGAGCCGCCTGACGATGAACCGGATCATCTCGTTGCTCGGTGGCCAGGGTGCAGCCGGGCCCGGTGAGCCAGGACCCGGCTGCCGTGATCGATCGAGCTCAGCTCGCCGGATGCATCGGGTAGAAGAACTGGGCGAACGGGTAGTTCAGGTTGTACTCGAACCCGGCCACCCGCTTGGGGATCGCCGTCACGAAACGGGTGTCGTAGAAGAACAGGCCGGGTGCCTGGTCCACGAGCAGCTTCATCGCCTCCGTGTACTTCGCCTGCGCCTGGTCGCGCTGCGTCGCTGTCAGGCCGATGGCGTCGTCGACCAGGGTGTCGAACTGGGTGTTCTTCCAGTACGAGAGGTTGAAGAACGGCGCGTCGCTGCTGTGGAACATCGACCACAGGTTGTCCGATCCCGCATCGCTGTAGGTCGGCCAGTAGAGCAGCAGGAACATGTCCTGGCGGCCGGCCGGATCGCCCTTCGCCTGCTCCCACTGCTGGTTGAAGGCGATCGGGGTGATGGTGACATCGACACCCAGCTTCGCGTACGCCTCCTTGATGAGCGGCGCGAAGCGGGCCTCGTTCTGGTTCTCGGCGGCGTACGTCAGGTTGAGGCTGAAGCCGCCGTTCTCGTACCCGGCATCCTTGAGCAGGGCCTTCGCCTTGTCCAGGTCCTGGCTGTACTGCGGGACGTCCGCCGACCACGGGAACACGCCTTCGGGCACCGGGCCGCGGGACTGCGTGCCGTAGCTCTGGGCGCCCACGGTGATGATGTCCGCGTAGGGGATCGCGTAGGACAGCGCCTGCCGGACCTTCACGTTGTCCAGCGGTTTCTTGGCGGTGTTGAAGAAGCCCACGTAGTTGAAGAACGAGGGCTCGTTGATGAACGTGAAGTCGGGGTTGTCCTTGTACGAGGCGACGTTCTCGAGCGGCAGCGACAGCGCGAGATCGACCTCACCGCCGTCGAGCATCTGCTGCTGCACCGCGGCCTCGGGCGTGATCGAGACGAGCACCTTGTCGTAGTGGTTGGTGTCCGACCAGCCGCCCCAGTAGCTGTCGTACTTCTTGAGCAGGACTTCCTTGTCCGCGGTGTACGACTCGATGGTGTACGGGCCGGTGCCCGCATCGATGCCGCTCTCGAAGTAGGTGTCATCGCCGGCGGCGGCCGCGAGCGCCTTGGGGCTCACGATCCAGGCGCCGTACAGCGACGAGGCGACGAGGTCCATCGGGGCCGCGTACTTGAGCTTCATCTCGACGGTCAGCGGGTCGACCGCGGTGACGGTGTCGAGCGCCGCCCAGATGAACGACGCGCCGCCCTTGGCGGCGGCGGCCTCGATCGACTGCTTGACCGCATCCGCGGTCAGCGGCTCGCCGTCATGGAAGGTGACGCCGGAGCGCAGCTTGAACGTCCAGGTCAGGCCGTCCGCGCTGGAGGACCAGCTCTCGGCGAGGACCGGGGTGAACTTCTCCGCCGCCGACGGCGGGTTGATCCGCAGCAGCGGCTCGTAGATGTTGGCGAGGTAGAGGGCCTCGGTGGAGAACGACTTGACCGGGTCCCAGGTCGTGATGTTGGCGGTCGCGGCAACCTTCAGCACGACCGGCCCGGACTGGGTCGGTGCCGGGGTGGCCGCGGCGGATTCTCCGGGCGCCGCGCTGGCGCCGCTGGGCGGCGTCTGCGTGGCCGGGCTCGAGCCGCATGCGCCGACGAGCAGCGCTCCAGCCGCAAGGAGCACGAGGAGCCGCCTGGCTCCGGTGCGGGGCGAAGTCTGGATCTCGCGCATGGGGGCTCCCTCACTCGGCTGGGGCGTTCCCGGGGGCGCCGTGGGCGCGCCGGGACCCGACGGATGGCCGCAGTGTTGCCAGCGTGCGCGCCCGCGTCCAATACTTCCGGGATCACAGGGTATGCCTGAGAGGCATGAGGTCGCAGGAAAGGCATCATGGACATCCGGCTCATGCGCTACTTCCTCGCGGTCGTGGACGAGGAGTCGATCACGCGAGCCTCGACCGTCCTCCGGGTCGCCCAGCCGTCGCTGTCACGCCAGATCCGGGGCCTCGAGGGGACGCTCGGGCAGGCGCTGTTCGACCGTCGCGACGGGCGGCTCCACCTCACCCCGGCCGGGCGCCGGCTGGTGCCGATGGCGCGCGACCTGGTCGCTCGTGCGGAGGCAGCCGAGGCGGCGATGCGCGACCTGGAGGTCAGCCGCGCGACCAGCCTGTCCGTCGTCGCGCCGCACATCACGATCGTCGACGTGATCGCGCCCTACCTCGCCACGCTGGGAATGGACGCGCTCAAGGTCTCGGTGACCGACGCACCGTCGCTGGTGGTGTTCCGGGTGATCCGGTCCGGCGACGCGGATCTCGGGGTATCGGTCGGTCCGCCACCGGGTGAGCTCGCCTCGCTGCCGGTGTCACGGTTCTCGATCCTGGCCCAGGTGCCGAGCGGTCATCGATGGCACGGGCGTTCCGAGATCGCGCTGCCGGAGCTCGTGACGGAGCCGCTGGTGCTCGTCACCGAGGAGCATGGGACCCGGCGGGTGTTCGACCAGGCGGTGGCGTCGGCCGGCCTCAAGTACCACGCGGCGGGCGAGGTCGCACTGTCGGCCGTTGCCCAGACCCTCGCGGCAGGTGGTGCGGGAGTGGCGATCGTGTCCGACGATGCCCGCTACGGGCTCCATTCGATGACCATCCAGGCGTCGGGCGAGACGCTGTCGATCCCGATCGTCGCGGCCTGGGAGGCATCGCATTTCGCCGCACCCATGATCAGGGACTGGGCGCGCGGGCTCGCCGAGTACACGGCGATCCGGTATCGGCCCGGACCGCGGTAGACACCGGGAAGCGCGAGGGCCAGGGGGAGCGGCGTGGCCCACGGCGGCCTCGGCGGGCGTGCGGCGCCCCGCGGCGGGCGTGGCGGCGCGCCGGCGTGCCCGCGGCGGGCGTGGCCTCACAGGCCACGAAATCGCCCTTCTCGAGCGTAGCCCGCGGCGGGCGTGGCCTCACAGGCCACGAGAACGCCCTTCAGGGGTCTGGTGGGGCTCGATCCCGGCCGTCTGGGGCCGATTCCGTGGCGTCCCGGACGGCAGAACCGCCGTTACGCCGTGGATGGCGGCGCGAACCCGGGGTTTCGTGGCGCCGGGGGCCACGCCCGGACGGCGAACCCTGGTTTTCGTGGCGCGATGGGCCACGCCCGGACGGCCCGGCCGGGGTAGCTCCGGCGGCACGCCTCGAGCCGCCATGCGCCGGCGTGGCGATCCGGGCCGTCAGACTAGAATCGCGGGGTGACCACCCTCAAGCGGACCCGGGATCTTGCTGCGCGCCGCGCGATCGCCGAGCGAACCGAGGCGTTGTTCCGTTCCAGCGGCGCGCTTCGGGAGGGGCACTTCATCCTCAAGAGCGGCCGCCACTCGGACGCGTACCTCGAGAAGTTCCAGGTGCTCCAGGACCCGGCAGCGACGAGCGAGCTGTGCGGGTTCTGGACGGGCAGCCACCGTGACGAGACCGGTGCCGCAACGGTCGACCTGGTCGCCGGTCCGACGACCGGCGGCGTGATCCTGGCGTTCGAGACGGGACGCCAGCTGGGGACCCGGGCGATCTTCGCGGAGGAGGTGGCCGTCGAACCGGGAGTCGCACCCCGCCGCGAGTTCCGGCGCGGGTTCACGATCGGGCCCGGCGAGCGCGTCCTGCTCGTCGACGACATCCTCACGACGGGTGGATCGCTGCTGGCGACCATCCCGGCGGTCGAGGCCATGGGCGGCGAGATCGTCGAGTGCGCGGTGCTGGTCGACCGCTCCGGCGGGATGGCATCACTGACGTCGCCGGCGACCGGCCGGGTCTACCCGCTGCGCGCGCTGTGGCAGCTCGAGCTGCCGACCTGGGAGGCCGGTCCCGCGACCTGCCCCCGGTGCGCCGCGGGCGATGACGCCGTCAAGCCCGGCAGCAGCGGCACGGGCCTGGCGCCCAGATGATCCGCGCTCGCCGCGAGGCCGCGACGGTCGCCGTCGTGATCATGCTGGCCGTGTCGGCGGTCTCGTGCACCCCGTCGGCCACGTCGACACCCGGCCAGGCCGGCTCCGGGTCCATCGGCTCGCCGCTCGTGGAGACCCCGGCCGCCGGCGATCCCGTCCCGGCATCGCCAGTCACCGGGATCCTGGTCGGGATCCAGTCGTCGGGGCTCACCCAGGTCACGGGGTTCGACCTTCGAACGGCCGCCGGCGAAGAGCTCACCTTCCGTATCGGGATCCTCGAGAACGGTGCCCAGTTCCCGCCCGGGCACCTGGCCGAGCACCTCGCGACCTCGACTCCGGTGCGGGTGTTCTTCAGCGTGCAGGAAGGCGACCTCGTCGTGTACCGGCTGGAGGACGCGAGCTAGGCTGGCGAACCGTGGCGACGGACGCGATCGGCGCGAGACGATGCCATCGACCGACCGCCACATGCGGCGATGGACGCCGGCGCCGGGGTCAGGAGCCGGCGATGTCCGCGATCGCCGCCGTCAGCTCGTCCACCCCGACGACGCCCTCGAACGAGCCGCGGATGATGCCGTCGCGATCGACCGTGAAGATCCACGGCTCGGACAGCAGACCCCACTGCTTGACGGCCTCGACCGGCTGGAGCTGCCTGTTCGCGTCGAGGACCGGCTGCAGCCGTCCCTCGGTGAACTGGAGCTGGTACGGCTCCACGTTGATGAACGCCACGCTCGTCGGTGACGCCTGGGCGATCGACTTGACCCGGTCCAGCGTGGGGCCGCACTGGGCGCTGACGCAGAACGCGGGAGTGGCGAACACGACCACGAACGGCCGGTGCTGCGCGATGGCGTCCGCGATCGAGAGCTGGTAGAAGGCGGGATCGGGGCTCGGATCGGTGGCGATCTTCGCCAGGTCGCCGCCCACGTCCGCGGCCGTCGGGGTGTCCGATGCCGGTGCCTTCGCGCCCACGGCCACCGTCTTGCCCGTTTGCTGGACGTCGAACCCGACGGGGATCGATTGCTCGGGCTCGCCTGGCGCCGCGGTCGTGAACACGGCCGTCCAGCTGCCGGCGACAAGGAAGTCGACCGTCGCCACGTAGTCGCCGCGAGAACCCTCGATCGCCCACACGAACCGTGCCGGCACCGCGGTCCCCGGCTGCGTCTCACCGGGCGCGATGAACGCGACGGACGCCGTGCGGTCCGGGGCCGACACCGGCTTGGTGCCTGTCGAGTCGAGGAACGAGAACAGGAACCGGTTGTGCCCGACGACCTGCTGCGAGCTGACGATGATCGGGATAACCGATGCCTGCGCGGCGCCGCCGGAGGGCCCGGGCGTCGGGGCGGACGACGCGGCGGGCTGGGAACCCCCGCACGCGGCGACCGCGAACGCGACGAGGAGCATGACAGCGGAACGGCGGAAACGACGATGCAACATGGGATCCAGCGTAGCCCCGGCAGCCGGGATCCGCCGGGAGCGAGGCCGCGGAGCGAGGCGGTCGGAGCGAGGTCGAGCGCGATGGGCTGGCCGGAGCCCGGACCGCCCCGAGCCGGGCCACGAGGACGACGCGTAGAATGTCGGCGGCTTCCCGGGATGCGCCTGCTCCCGTCGCCCCCGCGTCCCGGAGGACGATCAACCCGCCCGTGACTCGTTTCCAGAAGCTCGCCGCAGCCACCGTTGTCACGACCGTCCTGCTCGTGACCATCGGCGTCATCGTGCGCGCGACGGGCTCCGGGATGGGCTGCCCGGACTGGCCGCTGTGCCACCACCAGGTGATCCCGCCGGTTGACGACTACAAGGCGTGGCTGGAGTGGATCCATCGAACCGTCGCGGCGATCATCGGCTTCGAGATCCTGGGCCTCGCCTGGCTCGCCTTCCGCGACCATCGCGACAACCGGACGATCACCGCGATGTCGCTGGTCGCCGTCCTGCTGGTCGGGTTCCAGGCATGGCTCGGCCGCGAGACCGTCCGGCTCAACAACTCGGGCGAGTCGGTCACTGCCCACCTTGCATCGGCGATGGCGCTGCTGGGGCTGCTGGTGTTCATCCTGGTCCGCAGCTACTACCCGGCCCGGATCGGCGGGAGGGGCACGAGCCAGCGGTTCACGCTGCTCGCGGCGTTCACCGCGGCAACGGTGTTCGCGCTGCTCCTGTTCGGCTCGAACGTGACCGCCACCTCGCAGTGGTACGTGTTCCCGGACTGGCCGCTCATGAACGGGTCGCTGTTCCCGCCGCTCACCGATGCCAACGCCGCGCACGTCCTCCACCGCTGGGTTGCCGGCGTGGTCGGCGTCATCGTGTGGCTGACCGCCGTGGCGGCCTGGCGCACCCAGCGATCGCGTCCCGTCCTCGTGCGGCTGGCGGTGTCGGCGGCCGTCCTGTTCACGATCCAGGCGATCGTCGGCGGGCTCCAGGTCCTGACCGGGCTCGCCGAGTGGACGCAGACGCTGCACCTCGCGCTGGGCGCGGTGATCTGGGCGCTGCTGATGGCGCTGGTTGCGATCTCCTACTTCCAGGCCCGCACGGCGTCGATACCCCGTCCCGCCGGCGGCGCCCGGCTCGAGGATGCGCCTGGCGGATCGGACGCCGGCGCCGGCACGAATCGCACCGCCGACACGATCCGCGCGTACGTGGCGCTGACCAAGCCCCGGATCATCGAGCTGCTGCTCATCACCACGGTGCCGGCGATGGTGCTGGCTACCCGGGACCTGCCCGGGATGAACCTTCCCGAGTGGACCCGGCTGGTGTTCTGGACGATGCTGTGCGGCACGCTCGCTGCCGGCTCCGCCAACGCGATCAACCAGTACCTCGACCGCGACATCGACCTGCTGATGAGCCGCACCCGACGCCGGCCGCTGCCCGCGCACGACGTGACCCCCGAGAATGCGGTCGTGTTCGGGATCGTGCTGGGCGCCGTCTCGATCGCGGTGATGGCCTGGCAGGTCAACCTGATCGCGGCGTTCCTGACCCTGCTCGCCATCGGTTTCTACGTCGTCGTGTACACGATGATGCTCAAGCGCTCCACGCCCCAGAACATCGTGATCGGTGGCGCGGCGGGCGCGCTGCCGCCGGTGATCGGCTGGGCCGCCGTGACCGGCCGGGTCGACGTCCCGGCGCTGCTGCTGTTCGCGCTGGTGTTCTACTGGACGCCGCCGCACTTCTGGGCCCTCGCGCTTCGGATCCGCAAGGACTACGAGGCGGCACGGGTGCCGATGCTGCCGGTCGTCCGGGGCGTTCCCGAGACCGCGCGCCAGATCGCCCTGTACACGATCCTGCTGGTCGCGATCAGCCTGGTGTTCTTCGCGGTCGCGCACATGGGCCCCGTGTACCTGGTCGCCGCGCTGGGCCTCGGGGCGGTGTTCCTGTGGCGCGCGTTCACGCTGTGGCAGCAGGCGGCGTCGCCCGAAGGGTCGCTGGCCCAGGCGATCCGGCTGTACCGCTACTCCATCAGCTATCTCACGCTGCTGTTCGTCGCGGTGGCCGTCGACACGCTGCTCGTCGGGCAGTTCAGCTGAGCGCTCGGATGTTGGTCCGTCGCGGGCCGTGGGGACGCCTCACCGGCGCACCGGCCCGGATTGTCGCGGCGCTCGCGCTGACGACCGCCATGCTCGGCGGGCCGGCGGCGCCGTCCGTTGCCGCGTCGTGCGCGACGACGCCATCGATCGACGAGGCGGTGCTGCTGGGTGACGTCGTGTTCGTGGGCACCGTCCTGCGCACCGAGAACGGCGGCCGCTGGGCGACCGTCAGGGTCGAGGAGCGCTGGAGCGGGGCGCGGTCGCTGGGCGAAACGGTGGACGTGCACGGCGGACCCGAGCCCGGGACCGCGACCTCGATCGATCGAATCTATGCGACCACGCGGTACCTGTTCGTCGTCCACCACGGTGACGGCATCCTCGAGGACGATCAGTGCACCGCGACGACGCCATGGACGCCGGACCTCGCCCGGCTTCGCCCGATCGACGTGTCACCGGCCGCGGACGTCGTTGCCAACACGGCATCGACCCAGATCGACCTCGAGCCGCTGCTGCCGGTCGTGGCCCTGGTCGGGGCGCTGGTGATCGCGGTGATCGCGTACGTGTTCATCCTGCGGGCGCGGCAACGACCGCCCGACTGGATGCGCTAGGGCGGGCTCCCGCAGCCCCGGTCAGCTCCGCGCGCTCCCGGCGCGGGCGATCTCGGCGCGCAGGGCGTCCACCGCGGGCGGCCGGCCCAGGACGTCACGCAGCACCTCGGCCGGTGCGCGGCCCAGCCCGAAGCGGTAGACGTGGTCGCGCACCCACCCGTACCAGCCCGGGTCGCCGTCGATCCAGTCGCCGCGAACCGCGCGGATCGCCGCCCGCAGGTCCGCGACGAGCACCGCGCCGATCGCGTAGTTCGCCATGTAGCCGGGCTCCTGGACGAGCTGCCCCCGGATCGCCCACCACGACCACTCCGGATGCGGCGCGATGTCGAGGTAGGTGGAGGTGATCTCGGTCCAGACATCGTTCGGCCGCTGCGCCGGGTCGGCGTGGAGCCGGATCTCGAACAGCGCCCACGCCGCATCGAGGACGACACCTGCGTACCGGCAGCGCAGCGATTCCGCGACCGGGACCGCGGGCGCGCCGGGCAGCCAGCGCGCCTGCCAGGCAGGCTCGGCGACATCGAGCGCCACGAGCTCGGCCAGCGCCTCGGTCAGCGCGTCGGAGGCGGGCCAGTCGGCGAACGCGGGTCGCGTCCGGAGCCCGGCGATGTGGATCGCGTGCCCCGTCTCGTGGACCAGCTCGGTGAGCTCGCCCAGCCCGCCGTCCACGTAGCTGGCGAGGACCGTCGGCGCCCCCGGGGACCACGAGCCGTCCGGGCGCAGGTGCGGGCGGCCGCCGAACGTGGTGAACGCGACCGGGATCGCGGGCCTGCCGGGCCGGGGCGTCGTGTCGAGACGGACGGCCAGCGCGTCGAGGTCGGCGCCCAGGGCGGCGTACACCTCGCGGTTGACGGCGAACACGCGGTCCAGCGGCAGCGCGTCGCCCATCGCGCGATCCGCCGCACCGGCCAGCCACCACCAGTCCCAGGGCTCGATCGGCGGCGTTCCCTCGGCCGCGGCCGCCTCGCCGTCGCGTGCCGACGGCCTCGCGACGGCGTCGCGCCACGCCTCCAGGGTCGCGAGCACCCACGCCTCGATGTCGTCGACGGTCACGCCCAGCGCGACCGCGTTGGCGGCGATGGGGGAGCCGCCCCGGCGCCACAGGTCAGCGGACGGGGCCAGCAGCGCCCGATACGGCGACCTCTCGCCGGCGTCGCCGTCGACCACCCGCCACAGCGGCTCGAGCGCGAGGAACAGTCGCCGCCTCGTGGTCGCCGAGGGCTCGGTCGCGAGCCGGCCGAGGATCCTGGGGCGGGTCAGCGACGCGCCGTCGAACGGGAGGTCGTCCGCCAGTGCGCCGTAGCAGCCATCCAGGCGGCGATGGAGCTCGTCGCCTCCGCGCTCGATCGCCATCGCCCAGGCGGCGGGGTCGTCGCAGGTCGCGCGATCGATCGCCGGAGCGACGGGCAGGCCCGCGTCATCGGCAAAGGCGCGCTCCATCCCGACCCCGATCGCGTCCCGCGCCCGGCGATCCTCCGGTGAAAGCGCCGGATCGTCGGGCGGCACGCGCGCCAGCTCGCTCCGCAGGACCGCCTCGGTCGAGGCCGCCTCGGCTTCGAGCGCGCGGGTGTCGGGTGGGTCGCCGCACGCCCTCGCAACGTCGAGCCGGTCCCGGGCGTCGCGGGCGGCACGGTACGCGGCCTCGAGCGCGGCGAGGGGAGCGGGGGGCGTCACGGGAGTGGTCATCCGGGAACCGCGCGGGCCGTCATCGGGATCCATGCTGCCACGCCAGACCCCTTCCGGTCCGGTTGTGTCACGATCCGTCCATGGAGCTGACCTTTCTCGGCGGAGCGCGGACGGTCACCGGATCGCGTCACCTGGTGGACACGGGCCGGGCCCGGGTCCTCGTGGACTGTGGCATGTTCCAGGGCGGGCCCGACGAATCGATGCGCAACCGGATCCCGCTCGGCTTCGACCCGAGCACGGTGGACGCCGTCGTCCTCACCCATGCCCACCTCGACCACTGCGGCCTCCTGCCGCTGCTCGTCCACGAGGGGTTCCGCGGCCCGATCCTGTGCACCGCCGCGACCGCCGAGCTGACCCGGCTCGTGCTGCTCGACTCGGCCAAGCTCCAGGTCGAGTTCGCCAAGCGGTCCGCGCGCCGCAACCGGCGCAACCCGGATCGCGCGGCGGAGACCGAGGCCCGCGAGAAGCGCGCGTACGAGGAGGCGCTGGAGGAGGCCGTCGCGGGCGCCGGGGCGAGGACCGGCGCGGAGGCGAGCAGCGACCAGGGTTCCGGCGTCGGCCGCCCCGGCTCCGGCGGCGTCGGCGGCTCCGGCGGCCAGGATCCCGAGGACCTGCTGCGGGCGGCCGGGCCGGAGGTCATCCAGGACTTCGGCACGCCGCTGTACACCGAGGACGACGCGAACGCGGTGCTGCCGATGCTGCGGCACATCCCGTACGGCGCCGAGCACGAGGTTGCCCACGGCGTCCACGTCACCCTGATGGACGCGGGCCACATCCTCGGCTCGGCGATCGCGCGGATGCGGATCACGCGCCCCGGCGGCGGCCGCGACACGGTCGTGGTCTTCTCGGGCGACCTCGGGCGGCCGGGAACGCCGATCATCCGCGACCCGACACCCGTTCCGGACGCCGACTTCGTCCTGTGCGAGTCCACGTACGGCGGTCGCGAGCACGAGCCGGCGGCGGAGTCGATCGAGACGCTGGCCTCGGTCGTGCGCGCGACGGCGGACCGGCGGGGCGTGCTCCTCATCCCGTCGTTCGCCATCGGCCGGACGCAGGAGATCGTGTGGGAGCTGGACCGCCTGCTGACGGCGGGCCGTATCCCGGACATTCCGCTGTACCTCGACTCGCCCATGGCCCGCAGGGCGTCGGACATCTATCGGGCGCATCCCGAGGCCTACGACGAGGAGACGGCGACGTTGCTGCGAGAGCAGGAATCGCCGCTCGACTATCCCGGCCAGCACGTCGTCCAGACCGTCCAGGAGTCCGAGGCGATCGAGCGATCGACGCCGCCCACGATCATCGTCGCATCGAACGGGATGCTCACCGGCGGCCGATCCGTCGGGCACGCGTCGCGCATCCTGGACGATCCGTCGTCGACCGTGCTGTTCGTCGGCTACCAGGGCGAGGGGACGCTGGGCGGCCATCTCGTCCGCGGCGCGAAGACGGCGCGGATCAACGGCCACGTGATGCCGATCCGGGCGACGGTCAAGTCCCTCGACGGCTTCTCGGCGCACTCCGACGAGCCGGAGCTGCTGGCCTGGCTGGGCGGGTTCATCCGCGGCCGGCGGCCGGGCGATCCAGGCGTTCCGAAGCGGGTGTTCCTGGTCCACGGTGATCCGCCCGCGCAGCAGGCGCTGTCGCCCAAGGTGGCCGAGCTCGGCTTCGAGGTGGAGGTACCCGCCTGGCACCAGACGGTGTCGCTGGACTGAGCCGGCCGCGCGAATCCTCGGCCGGCCGCGGTGTGCCTGACATCGACCAAATCCTGCAATCGCTACCCGCCGACCGCCGTGTTCGGCCGCGATGGCGGCCTCGGCTGGCAGCGATGCGGCCTCAGCTGGCCGCGATGTGCCTGAGATCGCCGATATCGCTCCAAGCGGACCACGGGCGGAGATGCTCCGCGGCCGTATGGAGCGATTTGGTCGATCCTGGGCACACGTCGAAGATCGCCACGAGCCCGGACCGGGCCACCGGCCCCGACGGCCGCGCGGCGCTCCGACAGCAGCGCGGGCCCCGAACGGTGGCACGCGCCCCGACCGCTGCGGCGCCGCGCTTCGATCGCGCGCACATCGACTCCGCTCCGTTACGATCCTCTGGACCCACGAGCCGCGCGCGGGCCCGATGGGGTGGCGAGAGACGCGGAAGGGGCGACACGATGAAGCTGCTGGTGGCGATCGTCCAGGACGACGACGCGACGCGGGTCGCGGATGCGCTCCGGCGGGACGGCCACCGGTTCACCCGGCTGGCCTCGACCGGCGGCTTCCTCGAGACCGCCAACACCACGCTGGTCATGGCGGTCAAGGACGAGGTGCTCCCCGACGTCGTCGACCTGTTCCGGGCCAACTGCGCGGGTCGCGAGGTGGAGCTGCCGCTGGTGCTGACCGAGCGCCTGCGCGACTGGCAGGAGCGGGTCGTCAACTACGCGGGCGCGACGATCCTGGTCGTGGAGCTCGAGGACCTGATCCGGCTCTGACCTGCGCCGCCCGGAGGTTCAGCCGCTGCCCGCGGCGTCGGCGCCGAGGAGCGTCTCGACCACCAGGTTCGCCTGCGCAGTCGCCACCGGGTGACCGGTCACGGCCGCGAGGAACGGGGTGCGGCCCAGCTCGAGCACGACCACGTCATCGACCGCGGTGACCGTTGCCGTGCGCGGCACGTCGCGCAGCAGGGCGATCTCGCCGAAGCCGTTGCCCGGGCCCGTCAGCTCGCGGACCCGCGCGCCGCCGCGGCTGACCGCGACGGTGCCGGACTCGAGGGCAAAGAACGTGTCGCCCGGGTCGCCTTCGCGGATGATGGCCGTCCCAGCAGGCACGGAACGCCATGTCGCGGCTCGGCCCAGCGCCTCGATCGCCGGCGGGTCCAGGGTCTCGAACAGCCGCAACCCGCGCAGCAGCGAGATCTCCCGGACCGGCACGGATGCACGCCGGTCCAGCGCTCGAAGCTGTGGCCATGCGACGGCGAGGAGGACCGGGAGCAGCGCCGCGAACACGATCACCGCCCATTCCAGCCCCACGATCGCCACGACCACCGGCACCAGGATGGAACCGGCGGCCAGCGCGGCCATCATCAGCCCCTCGAGGATCCCGAACACGCGGGCCAGGACCTCGTCGCGGACGCTGCGCTGCAGGATCGTCCGCCCGGCGACGTCCATGACGGTCAGCCCGGTGCCGCCCGCGAGAAGCAGCAGCGGCGCCAGCGTCCCCGAGCCGGCCAGGCCCATGATCGCGAACGAGATCCCAAAGGTGGCCGCGCAGGCAAGCAGGATCGGCGCGATCCGCGGCCGGCCGACGAGCATGAACGCCGCCCCGCCGCCGATGATCCCGCCGGCACCAAGTGACGCAGAGAGCAGCGCCGCACCCGACTCCCCCGTCTCGAACAGGTCGATGGCGAGCAGGACGAACAGCACGTCCGTGACGCCGATCAGCAAGGTCCGCGAGGCCAGGACAAGCACGACGAGCCGAGCGTCCGCGTCCAGGGCAAGCGCCCGGAATCCGGCGACGACGGCCCGGCCGCGCGGCGGACCTTCCGCGGTCGTGTCGCGATCGACGATCGTGGCGATGAACCGTCGCTCCGGCTGCAGGCCGCCGACCAGGACCGCAGCGATCCCGGAGGCGACCGCGAGCATCGCCAGCACGACCCCGGGGGTCGACACGATCAGGATGGCGGCAGCGGCCAACGGCCCGAGCAGGAGGCCGCCCGCCTCGGCGATGCTGGACACGGCGTTGGCGGCGGTCAGCTCCTCGGGCGTTCGCGCCAGCGACGGCAGCAGCGCGTTCTGCGACGGGCGGACGAGCGTCAGCGACATCGCCGCCGCGATCGCCGCGACGTAGACGGCGGGCGCCGGCCATCCCAGCAGCATCCCGGCCGCGGTTGCCCCGGTGAACAGGGCCAGCAGCGCGTACGACGCGAGGAGCACGCGCTCGCGCGGGTACCGGTCACCCAGCGTCGCAGCAAGCGGCGCGACGACCGCCGCGGGCACCAGCTGCGCGATGGCCACGACGCCGACCGACGTCGCGCCGGTCGCGGAGTAGGCGTAGATCAGGATCGCCACCCATGACCCGTACTCGACGGTGTTGAACGCCAGGAACGCGAGCTCGGCACGCCGGAGGGCAGGGCTTCGGGCCGCATCTGCGGCGACGCGGAACGTCGCCCGGAACCGATCGACGATGCGTGCCATGGCCGCGAAGTGTGCCGTACCGGCCCGTCCCGCGCACCGCGGTCTTGGCCTCCGGCCGCCCGACCGGCAGAATGCACGCATGAGCGTCCTGACCCCCGACGAGCTGGCTGCCGTCCGCCGCGACTTCCGCTCGGCCACGCTGCTGCCGGCGCGCGCCTACCACGACGAGGCGATCCTCGAGTGGGAGCGCGAGCACATCATCCGTCGCGACTGGGTCCTGGTCGCCCGCGAGGAGGACGTGGCGGAGCCGGGCAGCTTCAAGCAGCTCGTCGTCGAGAGCGAGAACGTGCTCCTGGTGCGCGGTCGGGACGAGGTGATCCGGGCGTTCTACAACGTGTGCCGCCACCGGGGCACCGCGGTGGAGGAGCGCGAGTGCGGCACGGCCGTCCGCTTCCAGTGCCCCTACCACGCCTGGATCTACGACCTCGACGGCCGGCTCATCCGGGCCAAGCACACCGAGGACCTCGAGGACTTCAGCTTCGACACCTTCGGGCTGCAGCCCATTGCACTGCGCCACCTGGCAGGGGTTCGTGTTCGTCAACCTGTCCGATGGGGCCGTGCAGCCGCTCACGGACCAGCTGGGCGACCTCGTCGAGCATTTCGACCGGTTCGACTTCCGGACGCTGCGCTCCGCGAAGCGCATCGACTACGAGGTCGGCGCCAACTGGAAGTTCATTGCCGAGAACTACAGCGAGTGCTACCACTGCCCGGGCGTGCACCCCCAGCTCAACAAGCTCACGCCCTACGACCTGGGCGGCGATTACGACCCCGCCGGCGCCTGGCAGGGCGGCTGGATGGAGCTGGTCGGCGAGGCCGAGACGATGGCGCTTGACGGGGGCCACGGGTCGCGTGACGGGCGCCCGCCGATGTGCGGGATCACGACCACGGACGAGAAGCGCATCTACTACTACGTGCTGTGGCCGCTCACCTTCCTCTCGATCCACCCGGACTACCTGCTCGTGCATCGCCTCGTCCCGCACGCGGCCGGACACACGACCGTGGAGTGCGAGTGGCTGTTCGAGGCGTCGACGATCGCGGCGCCGGACTTCGATCCGGCCGACGCCGTCGCGTTCTGGGACGTCACCAACCGCCAGGACTGGCACGTGTGCGAGCTCCAGCAGCAGGGAACGCGGTCGCGGTCGTGGAAGGCCGGCCGCTACTCCTCGATCGAGGCGTCGGTCCAGGCGTTCGACGTCATGGTCGCGGACCGGTACGCGTCCGATGGCGTGGTCAGCCACCGCGTCGTGCGCGAGCGCTACGATGCCCCGCTCCCGCCGGCCGGCGATCCGGGCCATCACCACGTCGCGGACGGGCCGCACTCGGACCATGGCGCCACGAAGGACCGCCACGGGGCACGCGCGAAGGCGGCCGGGCGGAGCTGAATCTCTGGCCCTGAGCGGCCATCGCCGCGGCCATTGCCGCGCCAGGAGCCCTGCACCGCGAGCCAGCCGGGCGTACCGGTGCCGCGCGTCGTGATGGCGCGCACGTGGCCGCGCCCGGTGATCGCGCCGCGCCCTGTGGCCGCGCCCTGTGATCGCGCCGCGCACCGTGATCGGCCGCGCGCCGCGCCCTGTGATCGCGCCGCGCCACGTAGCCGCGCGCCGCGTGGCCCGGGAGTCCACGAAAATGGGCTGCCAGCGGCGATTCCCGGCAGATCGAGCCTGCTGCGGCGGTTTCGTGGCCTCTCAGTCATCGGAATCGGGCCGGCGCAGGCCGCGAGGTCCAGGAACGGCGAATTCGTGGCGCGAGGGACCACGCCGCCGAAGCGGAACCGCGCAGCGGGCGAGGGACCATGCCGTCGAGCACGCGACCGAGCTTCGTGGTGCGAGGGACCACGCCGCCGGAAACGGGACCGCGCCGCCGGAAACGGGACGGACGGCCGCTCCGGGTGGCACCCGCGTACGGCCGACCATCCCGTCCGCAACGGGCCGCCCGGACCATGACAGGTCCCCGCGGCCGGGCGCACCCTCAGGGCACTTCGACCCTGACGCCGGCACGGCGCGTCCGGGTTCGTACCCATTGCTGCGCCACCTCGGAGTCCGGCGATGGCCCTCGATCTCGGCATTGATCTCCTCGGTCGCTCGTTCCTCACGCTGCGTGACTTCAGCGCCGCGGAGATCGAGCACCTGCTCCAGCTGTCCGCTCGCCTCAAGCAGGAGAAGCGCGACCACCGCGAGGTCCGGCGGCTGGCCGGCCGCTCGATCGCGCTCATCTTCGAGAAGGACTCGACCCGCACCCGGATCGGGTTCGAGGTCGCCGCGTACGACCAGGGTGCGCACGTCACCTATCTCGGACCCAGCGGCAGCCACGTGGGCCGCAAGGAGTCCGTCAAGGACACCGCGCGCGTCCTGGGCCGCGTCTACGATGCGATCGAGTTCCGCGGCTTCCGGCAGGTCGACGTCGAGGCGCTGGCGGAATGGTCCGGCGTCCCGGTCTACAACGGGCTGACCGACGAGGACCATCCGACCCAGGTGCTGGCCGATCTCCTGACCATCCGCGAGCACGTCGCAAAGCCGCTGTCGCAGGTCGCGCTCGCGTACGTCGGTGATGCGCGCGGCAACATGGGCGACGAGCTGCTGATCGGCTGCGCGACCATGGGCATGGACCTGCGGATCGTCGCGCCGCGGGCGGTCTGGCCGCGGCCCGAGTTCCAGGAGATCGCGCGGGACCTCGCCGCGGGGAGCGGTGCGCGGATCACGGTGACCGACGACATCGCGGCCGGCGTCGACGGGGCCGATGTGATCTACACCGACGTGTGGGTCTCGATGGGCGAGCCCGAGTCGACCTGGGACGAGCGCGTGGCGCTGCTGCGGAGCTACCAGGTGACCCCCGCGATGATGGCCGCAACGGGCAACCCCGACGTCCGGTTCATGCACTGCCTGCCGGCGTTCCACGACCTCGAGACCGAGGTCGGCCGGAAGATGTTCGACCGCTACGGATTGACGTCGATGGAGGTGACCGACGAGGTGTTCGAGTCGCCGGCATCGATCGTGTTCGACCAGGCCGAGAACCGGATGCACACGATCAAGGCGGTCCTGGTGGCCACCCTGAGCCGGGAAGGTGGCCGCTGATGCGCGTCGTCGCCGCGCTCGGGGGCAACGCGCTCCTCCGCCGGGGTCAGCCGATGACGGCGGAGAACCAGCGCACCAACGTGGCCGTCGCGGCCCGGGCGTTGCTGCCCATCGCCCTCGAGCACGACCTGATCCTGACCCACGGCAACGGCCCCCAGGTGGGCCTGCTGTCGCTCCAGAACGCCGCCTACCGGCCGGACGAGGAGTACCCGCTGGACATCCTCGATGCCGAGACCGAGGGAATGATCGGCTACCTGCTGGAGCAGGAGCTGGGCAACCTGCTGCCGCCCGAGCGCCAGCTGGCCACGCTCCTGACGCGGATCGAGGTTGATCCGGCCGATCCTGCGTTCCAGCACCCGACCAAGCCGATCGGCCCGGTCTACGATCGCGAGGAGGCCGAGCGCCACGCGGTCGAGAAGTCGTGGACGATCGCGCCCGACGGCAACAAGTGGCGGCGCGTGGTGCCCTCGCCGCAGCCGGTGCGGATCGTCGAGATCGGCGTCATCGAGCAGCTGGTCCATGAAGGCGTGATCGTCGTCTGTGCGGGCGGTGGCGGGATCCCCGTCGAGGCAATGCCCGGCGGCGGCTTCGTCGGGATCGAGGCCGTCATCGACAAGGACTTCGCGGGTGCGCTGCTGGCCACGTCGCTCCACGCCGACGCGTTCCTCATGCTCACCGACGTCGACGCCGTGTACGCGGACTGGGGAACGCCGGACGCATCGGCGATCCAGCGTGCGTCGCCGGACGAGATGGCGGACCGCACCTTCGCGGCCGGCTCCATGGGCCCCAAGGTCGAGGCGGCCTGCCGGTTCGTGCGGGCCAACGCGGGGTTCGCCGCCATCGGCTCACTCGCCGACGCGGCAGGGATGCTGCGCGGCGAGGCCGGCACGACGATCGCGCGCTCGGGCGCGTCGCTCGAGGCGGGGCCGCCGCCGCAGCCGGTCGGGGTGGGGTAGGCCGGGTCCAAGGCGGCGTCGTCCCCGGACGGATTCCGTCGCGACTCACGCTGCGAGTTCGGGCGGCCCGCGTCCCGGTCGCATCCGGTCGCGACTCACACAGCGAGTCGCCCGAACCGCTGTCGGCCAGCCATCGCAGCCCGGGGAGCCGTCCGAGCCGCGTCCGCAGGGCGAGGATCGGCGATCTGACGCGCCAGGTGAGTCACGTGCCCGCGGATCACGACCCCGAGCGGGGCGATGTCAGCGCCGCGGCTTCGTCCGTGCGGCGATCCGCTCGAGCGCGCCGCTCCAGCCCGGATCGAACGGGTGCCCCGGCTGGTCGAGGTCGATGACCACCGGCGCATGGTCCGACGGCGTCGGCGGGCCCTTGCGCGCCTCGCGGTCGATCTCGGCCCAGATGACGCGGGCGGCCACCGGCGGCGTCGCGTACAGCAGGTCGATCCGCATCCCCTCGTTGCGGTGGAAGTTGCCGGCCCGGTAGTCCCACCACGAGAACCGGCCGCCGGCCGGCTGGACCGAGCGGTAGGCGTCCACCAGGCCCCAGTCGCGCAGCGCCGCCAGCGCCTCGCGCTCGGGCGCGGACACGTGGGTCCCGCCGTGCGCCTTGACGGCGTCCCACACGTCCGCGTCGGCGGGGGTCACGTTGTAGTCGCCGCCCAGGACCAGCGGCTCATCGGGCGAGCACGTCTCCGCCAGCCAGCGGCCGAGGCGCTCGAACCAGCGCAGCTTGCCCTCGTAGAAGGGCGATCCGACGACCCGGCCATTGGGTGCGTACAGGCTGGTCACGCGGATCCCGCCGCACATCGCGGACACCATCCGGGCCTCGTCGAACGGGTCGAAGTCGTCCTCGGACACGGCAACGGCGGCGCCGGCCGACGAATCCCGCACCGGGCCGTCGCCGAAGTTGGTGATCACGTCGGTCGCGCCGACCCGGCTCAGGATGCCGACGCCGTTCCAGCGTCCCTCGCCATGATGGACGAGCTCATAGCCCAGCATCCGGAACGGCATCACGGGCGCGTCGGCGTCCGACAGCTTGGTCTCCTGGATCAGCAGCACATCCGGCTCGGCGCGCACGAGCCACTTCTCGACAGCTTCCTGGCGGGCCTTGAGCGAGTTGACGTTCCAGGTGGCAATGCGCATCGCGATCCCGTGCCGCTCAGTACTTCCGGCCGCGCTGCCGGGTGAGGTCGAACGTCGCGGTGTCCGCGACGGCCATCACGGCCATCGTGCCGGCCTGGACCGGGTCGCTGACGACGAGGTCGACGTGGTCCGTGATCGAGCCGACCATGTTGAGCGCGATGATCGGGATCCCGACGGCGCGCAGCTCCTCGGCGGCGCGGCTGATCTCGCCGCCCATGATCGAGCCGGCCAGCACGAGCAGCCGGGCGCGGGGCAGGTCCGCGACGGCACGAACGGCCGCGGCGATCGCGTCCTCGCCGACGAGCGGGATCGTGTCAACCGAGATCCGCTCGCCGCGCAGGTTGTGCCGGTCCGCCTCGGAGACCGCGCCCAGCGCGACCTGCGCGACCTGCGCGCCACCACCGACCACGATGACCCGCTTGCCGAAGACCTTGGCCAGCGGGCGGGTCAGCCGGATCGCGATGACCTCGCCCAGCTCCTCGAGCGCGGTCACGAGCGCGTGCTCGTCGGCGTTCTCGACCTCGAGCTCCAGCTCCGCGAGCGCCTGGCCGGCACCGGTCTCGCCGGATGACGGGATCCGTCGCACCGTGGACAGCGTCCGGACACGCCCGCCGACGTCGGCGACCTTGCCCGCGATGACCGAGATCGCCCGGGCATCGTCGGCCACCTCGAGGCGGACGGCGACCGCGACCGGGAGCGGATGCGTCTCGCGCCGGGGCACGGTCAGGCCAGGCGTCCGGCCACGACGTCGGCGATGGACATGCCGCTGGGCTCGGGGCTGCCGGTGGGGTCGTGCTCCTCGAACGCGATCCCGAGCGCGGTGAACGCCTCGCGGGTGGCGGCGGCGTCGCTGGTGGTGAGCATGAGCGCTCCGTCGGTGTCCTCCGCGACCCCGACGATGCCCGTGATGTTGACGCTTCGATCCGCCAGTGCCTGGGCGACGCGAGCCAGGGCGCCGGGGCGGTCGTCGAGCTGGACGGTGAACCAGATCGTCACGCGGAACCTCCTGGCCGCCCATGGTACGCGGGCGGCGAGTTACCCTGCGGTCCATGCCGAAACGACATTCCGTCGCCTACTACCGATTCATCGGCATCGTGGGCACGAACCGGATCCTGACCCGGCTCCATCCCATCGCGTATCGCCTCGTCGGCGGCCGCTCGTTCGTCGGTCGCAGCTTCGGGATGCTCAACGTGGTGCTGGTCGAGACCGGACGGCGCACCGGGCAGCGCCGGGAGATCCCCTTGTTCGCGCTCGAGGACGGCGACCGGCTGGTCGTGATCGGGTCGAACGGGGGCGGCGAGCGCGAGCCGGCCTGGGTCGCGAACCTCCGAGCGCACCCCGAGGTCGAGGTCCGCGTCGGGCGCGAGATGCGACCGGTCACGGCGCGGGAGGCGGATGGTGACGAGCGGCTCCGGCTGTGGCGTCTCGCGGTCGAGGCCTATCGCGGGTTTGCCGTGTACCAGCGGCGCACGTCACGCCGGATCCCGGTCATCGTGCTGGAGCCCGCGACCCGTCCGGCTTCGTCCGAGGCCACCGGGACCGCCGAGGCCACCGGGACCGCCGCGGACGCCTGAGCCGATGCCGGCCCCGCTGGGCAAGACGCCGACGAAGAAGATGCCCAACATCCAGGTGTTCGGCATGGACGACTCGAACCCGACGCGGGCTGCGCTCCGGTTCTTCCGCGAGCGCCGGATCATCGTCCACTACGTGGACCTCCGCAAGAAGCCGATCGCGCCCGGCGAGCTGCGGCGGTTCATCGACCGCCTGGGCGCCCCGGCGCTGCTCGATACCGACAGCCGCGCTTACCGGGAGGCCGGGCTCGCGTACCTGTCGGTTGACGTCGCCGGAACCACGGCCCGGCTGCTCGCGGACGTGCGCCTGCTGCGCCTGCCGCTGGTCCGCTACGGCGACGCCGTCACGGCCGGCAAGGACGAGGCCACCTGGCGCGCCTGGCTGGCCAAGCCGCGCTGACCGGGCGTAGTCGGTCGTGTACCGAGATGGCCCGGCTGAACGAGCGCGCACGCGTACCGAGCTGGCCCTGCTGAACGGGCCTGCGCCCGATCTGAACGGGCCCCGTGCCCGATCCCTTCCACCGGTGCCTGAGATCGACCAAAACGTGCAATCGACCGTCGTTCACGGCCGGGGAACCCAGGCAAACGGCGTCTCCGTGCCCATCAGGCACAGAAACGCCCGCTGGCGGATGCCCGACCCTTGAGCAGGCAACAGATGGAGCGATTTGGTCGATCCTGCGCACATCCCGGACCCGGAGGCCCTCGCCGGAGAAGGCTGGGCCTTCGCCGCACGGCGGACGGTGGCATCCTAGACACGACATGAGCAGCACCGACCACGACCGGGCAGCCGCTCCGCCCACCCCTCGCACCTCCCGCCATGGCCGGGTCACCATGCGGCCCGAGGTGGCGGCCCGCCTCGGCGGCCCGCGCGCGACCGAGGACGAGAAGCTGCTGGGCGGCCACGCCGGACCGCGTCCGGCGTTCCTCGAGACCGACACCTGGCGTGCCCTCCGGATCCTGTCCGAGTTCGTCGAAGGCTTCGAGTCGCTGGCCAGGGTGGGACCCGCGGTGGCCGTGTTCGGCTCGGCGCGCTGTGCCGAGGACGACCCCACGTACGTGCTGGCGCGGCGCATCGGTGGCGCGATCGCCAAGGCCGGGTTCGCGGTGATCACCGGCGGCGGGCCCGGCGTCATGGAGGCGGCGAACCGAGGCGCCCAGGAGGCGGGCGGCCTGTCGATCGGCTGCAACGTCGAGCTGCCGCACGAGCAGCACATCAACCCGTATGTCGACCTGTCGGTCGAGTTCCACTACTTCTTCGCCCGCAAGACGATGTTCGTCAAGTACTCGGACGCCTTCGTGATCCTGCCCGGCGGATTCGGCACCCTCGACGAGCTGTTCGAATCGCTGACCCTGATCCAGACGGGCAAGATTCGGCATTTCCCCGTGGTCCTCATCGGGCACGACTACTGGGACCGGCTCGTTGCCTGGATGCGCGACGTCCAGCTCCCGGCCGGCGCCATCAACCAGGCGGACCTCGACCTGATGAAGATCACCGACGATCCCGAGGAGGCCGTGGCGATCATCACGGCCTACACGGAGGCAAACGGGAGCGAGCCAGGGGAGCGGAACCCCGCCGTCTGACGCGTCCGTGCCCGGCGCCGGCGGCATCGCCGCCCTCGCCACCCGATGCGGCGACGCTCATCACGAACGTAGGTGGATGCCGCAACGGTGATGTTGACGGCTGCGTCAGACCGGGACGGCCACCTCGATCACGCCGTCCACCACGCGCACCGGGTAGTAGCGGATGCGCCGGATCCGCGTCGCACGACGGGCCTCGCTCTTCCTGCCCGGCGGGTCCGGCCTGAGCTCGCGATCCGGTGGCGCCCACACGGGCTCGTACCGGCCGTCGGGCCACAGCCCGCCCGTGGTGGGCATCTGCACCGGATCGCCGGACGCCAGGTCGAACCGGCCGTTGTGAAGCGGACAGCCGACGATGCAGCCATCGAGTTCGCCCAGCGAAAGCGGTGCCGCCATGTGCGGGCAACGATCGTCCACGGCGCACACCCCGAGGTCGGTGTGGGCGAGCAGGACATCGAGATCGCCGAACGAGACCCGCCGCAGGCTGCCCGGCGGGAGCTCGGCCACCGGGAGCGCCGACCGGAACGCGGCCGAGGCCGCGCCAGGCGCGAGCAGGTCGGGCGGGAACGCGAGGACGTCGATCATCGTCGCTCGCGTTCCCTCCCCGCTCAGTCGAGCGCCGGGACCGTCGCCACCATCGCGGCGGACTCGCCCCCGAAGACGGAGTCCTCGTCGCCCGCAGCGCCGGTGTCGGACGGCTCCGGGCGCCGAACGCCCATCGTCGTGCGCAGCGGGAGCTCGCGCATGAACGCGGCCACCACGAGCGCCACGATGGTCGTGCCGACACCGATCAGGAACACCTCGGCGATCGCCAGGCTCAGGGCCTGGTGCAGCCCGGCGAGGATGTTCGGGACGAACGGCTCGACGGCCGGGCGGAACGCCGCCGGGACATTGGCCAGCAACGCCGCACCCGGGTCCCCCTGACCGACATCGATCAGGCTCGTCGCGTTGCCGCCGCCTGCCGCCCCGAACTGGTCGACGATCTGCTGCGGCACGCCGGCGGTCAGCATCTCGGGCTTGATCGCGTCGCTGAACTTGTTGGCGAACACGGTGCCCAGCAAGGCGAGCCCGACGGAGCCGCCGACCTGGCGGAAGAACGTCAGGTTCGACGTCGCGACGCCGAGCTCCCGGATCGGAACGGCGTTCTGGACGACGATCGTGAACACGGACAGCGTGGGCCCGATACCCAGGCCAGCGACGAACATCCAGGCCCACAGGACCGGCAGCGGCGTGTCGGCGCGGATGTTGGACATCAGCAACAGCCCGACGGCCATCCCGACCAGCCCAACGAGGATGATGGACTTGTACTTGCGGGTCCTCGACACGAGGAACCCGGAGGCGACCGAGCTCAGGATCAGGCCGGCCAGGAGCGCCAGCGAGTACAGGCCCGAGTTGGTCGGCGAGGCGCCCTGGACGAACTGGAACCACTGGGGCAGGAACACCGCGGCGCCGAAGAAGCCGAAGCTGATCAGGAACGTCGCAATGATGGACGTCGCGTACGTGCGCTCCTTCCACAGGTGGAGCGGGACGATGGGCTCCTTGGCCCGCGACTCGACGAACACGAACAGCGCACCCAGTGCGAGCCCGATCAGGATCAGGCCACCGACCCCGAAGTCGGCCCAGTCCGCGCTCTGCTTGTTGGTCAGTCCGATGAGCAGCGATCCCACCGCGACGGTGAACACGCCGGCGCCCACGAAGTCGAGGTTGCGGGATGCATCCGGGCGCTTGACCGTCGGCAGCAGGTGCCAGATGACGGCGAGCGCGACGATCCCGATGGGCAGGTTGACGAAGAAGATCCAGTGCCAGGACACGTGCTCGGTGAGGAAGCCGCCCAGGAGCGGACCCACGATCGAGCTGACCCCGAACACGGCCCCGAACAGGCCCTGGTACTTGCCCCGCTCGGCGGGCGTGAACAGGTCGCCGATGACGGCCAGCGAGATCGGGAACAGGGCGCCGGCGCCGAGGCCCTGGATGCCACGGAACGCGATCAGCTGGGTCATGTCCTGGCTGAGGCCCGACAGCACCGACCCGGCGAGGAACAGCGTGATCCCGATCATCAGCAGCGGCTTGCGGCCGTAGAGGTCGGACAGCTTGCCGTAGAACGGGACGGTGATCGTCGACGTCAGGAGGTAGATGGTGATCGTCCACGTGAGCAGCGACTGGCCGCCGAGATCGGTGACGATCGTGGGCAGCGCGACCGCGACGATGGTCTGGTCGAGCGCGCCCAGGAACAGGCCGAGCAGGATGGCGAACAGGATCTCCATCTTTGCGCGGTGGTCGAGGTCGAGGGCACCGAATCCGTGCGTCGGCGCGTCATCGTGCCCGATGGGCATGGCTTCCAAGGGAGTTCCTTTCGTCAGGAGCCGGCAGGGCCGGGGGTTGGGGACGCAGCGACGGCCGTGACGCTGACGTGCGCGTGGCCGTGGTGGGTGTCGTGGGCATGCTCGCACTGGGTGAGCGCGGCATAGCGGTCCGGCGCGCTCGCAAGCTCGGTCGAGATCGCCGCCTCGAGGTCGGCGACCGCGGCGGCCATCCGGTCGAGGCGATCGGCCGGGAGCCGCGCGAGGGCGGCGGCCATGACGTCGCTCTTGACCAGCTCCACCTCGTCGACGAGGTCGAGCCCGGTCTGGGTCGGCCGGACCATGACCACGCGCCGGTCGTCGGGGACGCGGACGCGCTCCACGAGCCCGCGCTCCTCCATCCGGTCGATGATCCCGGTTGCGCTCGACATCGAGGCGTCCAGGATCTCGGCCAGGTGGCCCATCGGCATCGCGTCGTGGTGACGGAGCAGCGTGAGCACGTGAAAATGGGTCATGCTGACGCCCATCCGCACGAGGCGCTGGGACCCGGCGCATCGCAGGGAGCCGACGGCACGACCGAGGTTGGAGAGCACGCTCTCGACCGCGGCGCGGTTGGTTCCCGGGTCGAGCCGGGTGGTAGTGGTTCGCATGAAGTGAAGTATTTACGCCAGACGAATAGTTCTGTCAAGCGGAATGATTCGCGTGGCACGGAGGAAACGTCGTGCGCTTCGCCCTGATGATCGAGCCCCAGCAGGGGCTGAGCTACGAGGACCAGCTCGCCGTTGCCCGGCGCGCCGAGGCCGCCGGGTTCGAGGCGCTGTTCCGATCGGACCATTACGAGAGCTTCCCCGGACCGGCCGACCTGCCCACGACCGACGCCTGGGCGGTGGTGGCGGGGCTTGCCCGCGAGACCACCCGGATCCGGCTGGGGGTGCTCGTGTCGCCGGTCACCTTCCGGACGCCCGGCAACCTCGCCAAGGTCGTGATCACGGTGGACGAGATGAGCCGCGGCCGGATCGAGCTGGGAGTGGGGGCGGGCTGGCACGACGGCGAGCACCGGCGCCACGGGTTCCCGTTCCCCGAGATCACCGAACGCGCCGACATGCTCGAGGAGACACTGGAGATCCTCCACGGGCTGTGGGAGGGCCCCGATGGCTGGACGTTCCTGGGCACCCACTACGCGATCGAGGACGCCCGGTTCCGGCCGAAGGCGGGGTCGATCCCCGGGCGCACCGAGGGACGGCCGCCGATCATCGTCGGCGGCGAGGGATCACCGCGCTCGTACCGGATCGCGGCTCGCTTCGCCGACGAGTTCAACCTGTCGTCTGCCAGCCCCCAGCTGAGCACCCGCAAGTTCGCGACGCTCGACGACACGCTGCGTGCAGCCGGGCGCGACCCCTCGACCCTGGTCCACTCGGCAATGGCCGGCGTGCTCATCGGGCGGGACCGGGAGGAGGTCCGGCGGCGCGAGGCCGAGCTGCTCCAGGCGTTCGACGAGGAAGGTTCCGGCGAGGCCTGGTTCGAGCCGCGCCGGGCGCGCTGGGTCCACGGCACGCCGGACGAGGCGCGTGCGACGATCGAGCAGTTCGAGGCGGCCGGCGTGGAGCGGATCATGCTCCAGGACTTTCTGCCACGCGATCTCGAGATGATCGACCTGGCGGCCGAGGCGCTGTTCGGCTAGAGGCGCCTCACGCGTCGGGCGCGTCCGCCAGCTCGGCGGCCCGCAGGTAGGTCGCGTCGTCGCGGCGGATCGGGTCGGGGCTGGTCCCGCGGGCCGCCGCGACCTCGAGCGTCACCAGCTGGAGCGGACCCGCCGCACCGAGCAGGGCCGCCGCCGCGTTGCCGAGGTCCGGCGCTTCGGGGACCACGATCCGCCCACCCGGCGTCAGGTCGTCCGGGATCAGCGCGGCCGCGTCCGAGCCGAGGATCGCGCCCGGCCGGATGCCCAGCGCCGCAGCGGCCGCCAGGGCCTGCCTCGCCCGCCTCGCCCGCGCCTCGAGGCCCTCACGCTCGAGCAGCATCAGCAGCAGCGCCGTCCGCGGGCCGGTCGCCGGGAGGTGGCCGTGGAGGAACGTCTCGAGATCGCGCATCGCCGACGGCAGCCAGCTCGCCTCCTCGACCTTGAGCACCAGCTCGCGCGCGCTCGTCCGGTCGACGCCCGACGCGACCACGAGCAGGTGGTCCGATCCCGCGATCGTGGCCGCGAGCGCCTGGTCTGGACGTCCACCGTCGGGTCCTCTGCCGTGCGCGGCGTCGATCCCATCGACGAGCCGGGACGTGAGCGCCCCGGGGCGCAGCTCGTCGCCGGCCAGCACGCTCGCGGTCGCGACCGCGGCGACCATCGGCGAGACATACCCGACCGTGTGGCACCAGCTGCGATCCATCTCGACCGTGGCCAGCACGATGTCCGCGGACACCGCGACCGGCGCGCCGGCACTGGCGGTGATGACCGCCGTACGCGCGCCGCCGGACCTGGCTGCCTCGAGCGCCGCGATCGTCGCCGCGGTGCCGCCCTCGTGGCTGCAGCCGACGACGAGCCCGCCGGCCGGCGGGTCGAGGGCGAGCTCGAACGCCTGGACGGCGACGGGACCCCAGCCCGGCAGCCCGGCACGGCGCCAGCCGTCGCGCAGCAGCGCCGCGGTCGCCATCGCGGCATGCTCCGAGGTCCCGCAACCGGTGACGACAACCCGGCCGCCCTCGGCAGCCGTCTCCTGGATCGCTGCGGCGAGCGCAGCGGCGGACCCGTCGGCGAGCAGGCGCCGAGCGACGCGAGCGGCCAGGGCCGGTTCCGCGGCGATCATCTCCTGCATCGCCCACGGCGGGCCGTCCCGAACAACGGGCATCGGGAGGTAGTCCCACGGGTCGGGCGCAGCGGGCAGTGGCGCGCCGGCATCGAAGGCGCCGAGCGCGGCGCGGAGATCGTCCATCGGAGGATGGTACGAGCCCGGCGATCCGGCCGGGCGAGCGTCCCTCCCGGCGCGACGGATCCGGCCGCGGGCGATGAGCCGCGGGCGATGGGCCGCGGGCGATGGGCCGCGGGCTCAGCGTGCGCGGCGGCTCATCGGCAGACCCAGCGCTCGGAGCGGCCCGATCCGCCGGCCCGGCCAGTACCGGAACCATGCCCGGCCGACCAGGGCATCGACCGGCACCGGCCCGTACTGGCGGGAGTCGACCGCATGTCCCTGCCCGGCGGCGTCCAGCTCCGCGTCGCCAGCGTCGCTCGCCAGCCACGCCTCGTCCTCGGCCAGCTGCAGCCAGCCGTCGGCGAACGGCACCCAGTCGCCGGGGCGCCCGGCCACGCGCTTGATCGCCAGCAGGTCCGTCCCGGGCTCGCGGAACACGACGATCGCGCCGCGGCGAGGCCAGCGCCCGGTCATGGGATCGACCAGCAGCCAGTCACCGGGATCGATCGTGGGGCGCATCGACCCCTCGACCACGGCCACCCGCCACGGCCCGCGGATCCGCGCCTGCCATCGCCCGGTCCGCGTCGCGCCCCGGACGCGACGAGGCCCCGTCACGAGACGGGGCCTCGGGATGCTCGCACGGGAGCGGTGATCAGCCGGGGCGGCCGGCCACGCGGGTCTTGCCCTCGCCGCCGGTTGCCTTCCAGGCCGCGTCGACCTCGTCGATCATGTCGAGCAGCTTCTTGGCGTCATCGAGGCTGGTGCCCGCCTTGACCTTCGAGACCTGCTTGGTCGCGTTCCAGAACAGCTCGTGCAGGTTCGGCACGGTTGCGATGTGCTCGGGCTTGAAGTAGTCGTGCCACAGGACGTCGAGATGGTGCTTGACCAGGTCGGCCCGCTCCTCCTTGATCGCGATCGCGCGGGTGCGGAAGGTCGGATCCTCGTTGGCGCCGTACTTCTCGATGATCCGGTACACGGACTCGGCCTCGATGCGGGCCTGCTCCGGGTCGTAGACACCGCACGGCAGGTCGCAGTGGGCATGCGCGACGGTCGTCGGGGCAAGGAAGCGAGTCAGGATCGACATGAGAACCTCCAGCGTGGGCAGCGGTGGGGACGCCGCGGTGGGGCCCGGCTTTGGCCCCTGGATCGAAGTGTCCGTTCGCGAGGTGAGGCTGTCAAACGGTCGCGGCCGGCAACTGCGCCACCCAGCGTGTGAAACCTCCTGGTTGTAAGGCCCTGGCGGCCAATCCGTGACGAGGACGCCGTTATCGCAACGCTGCCTCGAGGTCGAGCGCGACCGGGATCGTGCCCCGGCCGGGCCCGGCGAAGTTGCCGACCAGCCAGCGGCCGTCGAACGCCATGGGCTCGAGGTTCGTCTCGACCGGCATCCGGCCGAGATCCACCGTCCGCCCGGTCGCGATCTCGGTCGCCGAGAAGATCCCGTCCGGGCCCACGCCGACCACCCAGCCGCCACCCGTTGCCGTGATCAGCCCCTTGCCGATGACGCGCCGTTCGCCGGTCGCGAGGTTCCAGGCGATCGAGGTGTCCTCGCCGCCGTCGCGCCGGTAGCTCCATCCGACTGCCCAGCCGTCGTCTGCGTCCATGAGCATCCCGAGGTCGTCGCCGGGCTCGAGGGCCACGTCGGTGAACGCCCCCGTCGCGAGGTCGAGCACGACCGGGTGGAACGCATCCGCGGCACCCGACCAGCCGACCGCACGTCCGTCGGCGATCGCGATGAGGGCCGTGTTGTCGCCGCCCGACGCACCGAGGTCGCGGACCGTCGCCTCGGTCAGGCCCGCGGCGAAGGATCGCCACGACTCGCCCGGCCCGCCGGCCACCGAGAAGACCACCTCGTCACCGTCCACGCCGATGGTCTTGAGGGTGGTGGCGGGTCCGTCGAAGCTGGCCGGGGCAAGGGCGTCGCCCGGCTCCGGTCGCCCCTGTGAACCAGATGCGAGGTCGACGACGAACATCCCCAGGGTCCCGTCATCGCGGAGGAAGTTCCCCGTGACCCTGGTGCCCGTGATGCGGTCGGCCTCGGCTTGGAAAACGTCAGCGGTGCCGAGATCGAGCAGCGCTCCATCCTCGATCGAGATCGCAATGGCCTGTCTGGCGACACGATGATCATCGGGAAACTCGGCCCAGCCGACGGCAACGCCCTTGTCCACGTCGACGATGCGGGTGGCGGACGCGCCCTTGACCGGCAGTGCCCGGATGGGAATGCCAGCCGATGTCGCCGCAGGAGGGACGGGGAAGGACCCAGACGCCGTGTCGTTCGGGCTCGGCGTCGCACAACCCACGAGAACGAGGCAGCAGACAGCCGCCGCAATACCGGAGCGCTTCATCGTTGAGCCATCCCCCTTATCCGCCCGAGCGCCTGTCTGGTCGCCGTGATCGTCGCAGGATCGGCCGCTCTGTCCAGTGTCGGACGGACGAGCCGCCGCGAGTCAAGCGACGATGGGTCCGGGCTCCCGCCCGGGCGGGGGTCCATTGATCCCGACAGCCAGTCCAGCGCACATTCCTCTCCACAACCGGGAGTTTCACACGCTGGGTGGCGCAGCTGGCGGCCGGTGGCGAGGTGACCGGCAGCCGAGCGGGCGCATGCGCCAGCCAAGCGCCGGCCCGAGCGCCGGCGAAACGCGGCGGACCGGGGGCGAGAGATCCGGAGACGACGGATCGAGCCCGGTGAGTGCCGATCGCTGACCACCGGCTGGAGCGGCCGGGTATCATCGCGCCGATGACCGACCGCGGGCTCCCGATCGTCGATGGCGCGCCGGCGTGCCCGTTCGTCGCCTACGAGGACGACCGGGACGGACGCGGCACCGCGCCCGACCACCGGCATCGCTGCTACGCGGAGCCCAACCCCGCGCCCCGCGCGCTCGCGCACCAGGAGGCCTACTGCCTCTCGTCCGCGTTCCCCGTCTGCCCGACGTTCCAGGACTGGGCGCGTCGCGAGGCTGCCGCCGCCCGGCCCGCGGCGCCCGAGGACGCGCCGCTGCGCGATGCCCCGCCGGTGAGCCGGCCGTTGCCCCCGGTCGACCGCGAGCCGCGGCACGCAACCGGCACCGAGACGCCGCCCCCGCTGCCTCCGCGCCGCAACCCGCACCGGGACTGGGCGGCGCCGCCACCGTGGGCCGGTGACGACGACGTCCCGGCTGACGAGACGCCGCCTCCGCCGTTCCTCGCCGGACGCGGCGACAGTGACGATGGCGATGCGGACCACTGGCGCGCCGCATCGCGCGGACTGGCGGGAAGCGCCGCCGACCGGCTGGCCGGCCCCGACCCCGCCCTGGATCCGGCGCTGCCGCACTCGGGACGTATCGGGTCGCCCGAGCCGGACGATGATCTCGACGACTGGGCGGAGCCGCGCGGGCGCTCGCGGGAGGCCCGCCCGCAGGGGCCCCAGGCGCGCCCGTCGACGCCGCGCCGGGAGCAGGTCCATCGCCGCCAGGAGGAGGAGGCGGCCGAGCTGTTCGGTCCGGCCTGGGAGCGTCCCCACCGCTACGAGGCATATCCAAGCCTCCGCACCAGGATCGGCCTGCCGGGGCTGCCGGGAATGCCCGGGTTCTCGCGCCTCGGGCTCGCGGTCGTCTCGCTGATCCTTGCCGGCGCGGTGCTGTTCTTCGTCGGCCCGATGCTGCTCGGCATCGGCGGCAACGGGCCCGGGCTCGGCGGCGCAACACCCTCGCCGTCACCCGTGATCACGCCGGAGCCGAGCCCGACCGCCACCCCGCTCCCGACGCCGCAGGTCTACGTCGTCGCGAAGAACGACACGATGTCCCGGATCGCCAAGCAGTTCGGGGTCACGATCGACGAGATCATGGCGGCCAACCCGCAGATCAAGGACCCCGACAAGATCACCATCGGCGATGAGATCACGATCCCGGTGGCTCAGCCGACGTCGCTTCCCGACGAGCTCACCGAGTCCCAGGCACCCTGATCCCGCCGGCGCTCAGCGCAAGGACGGGTTGACCGACGTGATCCCGCCCCGCGGCCCTAACGGGGGCTGAGGTTGATCGAGGTGATCTTGCCCGCCTCGACGCGGAACTGGGCGTCGAGATGCTGGCTCGGGGCGCCCGGCCGGACGACGACGAGGTCGGCCTGGTACGTGTTGCCCATGTCGCGGACCTCGCCCGGGATCATCTTGAGGCCCTTGTCCGCGCGCAGGAACCAGCCGCTCACCTGCTCCACGCCGCGCAGCGTCCGCGCGTTGTCGCCGACGTGGATCCGCATCTCCGTGCGCTCGTCCATCAGCTCGACCGCGCCGGGCACGTCGCCCCCGTTGAGGCGCTCGAAGAAGATCTCCATCGTGTCGGTGGCACCCATGGCCCGGAGTGTAGCGCGCGCGCCTCAGAAGCTGCCGCCGGCCCCGCCGCCGCCGCCACCGGAGCCGCCGCCGCCGAAGCCGCCGCCCGACCCGGACGATGACGGCGAGTTCCCGATCGTTCCCAGCGCCGACATCATCCCGGAGAAGTCGGGGATCGGCGATGAGCTCATCATCCCGGGCGCCCAGCCGCCGGTGCCGCCGGCTCCGACGTGCGCGCCGCCGGCTGCCCCGTACCACAGCGGCAGGTAGCCGGTCGTCGCGCGACCCTCCTTCAGGTCGTCCGCCGTGCGGTCGAGCACGCGCTCGATCTCCTCCTGGAGGCCGAGCGCGACGCCCCACACCACGGCGTCGTCGGGGCTCTCGATCAGGGGGATGCCGGAGGTTTCGGCCACCTCGCCCATCGAGCGCGCCTGCGCCGTGGTCTTCTGGAGCGTCCGCCGGTACGCCTCGAGCATCGCCCGGATCATGGCGCCGGGCATCGTCCGCGAGGGCATGCTGCGTGACAGGGCCAGGAGGACACCGCCCGCGATCAACAGCCCGACGCCGACGACGACCAGGCCGTCCGAGGGCATGTTGACGCCGGCGAACAGCGCGATGCCGCCAATCACCCCGACGCCGATGCCGCGGAGCATCCAGCGCGTCGTCGCCTTGCCGGGTGCCTCCGTAAACCAGCCCTGCGCCACGACGTGCGCCTCGAGCTGCGTGTCGAACGCCTCGACGTCGCTGCCCAGCTTGAGCATGTCGTCCGGCTCGATCCGGCCGTCGCTGCCCGCGATCGAGCCAAGCCGGCCGTCGAGGAAGCGTGTCGCGTCGTCCATGGTCCGCCGCCTCGCGCGCTCGGCTCGCGCCTGCGCCCCGGCGTCGTCCGGCGCGTCCGGCCCGATCTCGATCCCGATCTTGGTCGTCTTGGCCAGCAGGCCGTGGGTCTCCGGCCGGAACGCGATCAGCCCACGCGTCGCCAGGTCGAGGCTGGCCGCCGTCAGCGCGCGCCGGGTCGCCCGGCCGTCGCGGACGACGGCGCCTGCCGCGGGCGTGAGGCCCGGGGGCGGCGCCGGCATGTGGATCGACGGGTCGTCGAGGTAGACCGGATCCCGACCGTGCTGCACCCAGCTCAGGAGGCCCCAGCCGATGACGAGGAGCGCCAGCAGCGGCGCGACGAGCAGGCCCAGGACGGCGTTGACCTGGCGGGCGGTCTCGAGCGTGCTCGCGTGCTCGGGCGTGGCGTTGGCATCGACCGCCGCGAGCGCCGTCAGCACCGCCCCGTTGAGGTCGCACTCGCGCAGCAGCGGCAGCATCTGGTTGTCGATGATCGCCTGCCGGTCCGCGTTGGACAGGAACGCGGCGCGGTACCCGGGACCCGCGTACAGCTGGACCTCGCCGTGGCACGAGTTGCTCTGGTGGAGGTCGAACAGGATCACCAGCCCGTCGTCGAACCCGCGCCGCCCGACGCCCCACTGGTCCATCAGCGCCCGCGCGTCCCGCTCGGCCCCGTCGGGCGTGATGTCGTCCGAGGTCAGCTGGGTGTAGGCGACGACCTCGGCGCCGGTCCGGTTCTCGATCCCGTCGATGATCGACTCGGCCCGGTCGATCGTGGCCTGGGTCAGGACGCCGGCCTCGTCGTACACGGCCTGGTCGGTCACGGGCTCCGGGAACGGCGGGCCGGCCGCCGCGACGCCGATGACGGATGCGGCAGCTCCGGCGAGCGCGAGGACGACGGCCGCTGCCGCCGGGGCCAGGGACCGACGGATCGAGGGTCGACGGCTGGTCATGTCCAAACGATACGCGCCGGGCCGGCCTCAGGAGGGCGCGAGTCGCACGACCGGGTGGCGGGCGCGGATCCGGCGGACGAGCTCGGCGGCCTGCTCGTAGCGGCCGAAGCTTGGCATCAGGTACGTGCCCGAGATCTCGTGCTCGACCGCCGCCAGCAGCGCGTCGGCCATCTCGATGCCGGCCTCGGTTCCGGCGGCGCCGGCCTCGCGCATCCGCTCGCGCGCCTCGTCCGGGATCCGGATCCCCGGGACCTCGTTGTGGAGGAACTCGGCATGGCGCGCCGACACGAGGGGCAGGATCCCCAGCAGGACGGGGACGGGAAGCCCGCGCGGGCCGAACCGCCGCCGCGCCTCGGCCAGCATCGTCTCGACCTGCGCGATGTCGTACAGCGGCTGGGTCATCACCAGCTGCGCGCCCGACGCCAGCTTCCGCTCCAGGCGGTCCCACTCGGCCGCGGCGTCGGCGGCGGTCGGGTCGAGGGCACACGCGATCGTGAACGACGCCCGCTGGCCGATGGGCGATCCGGCCTGGTCTTCGCCACGATTGAGCCGGGTCAGGATCTCGATCAGCCCGATCGAGTCGACGTCCCACACCCCCGTCCCGGTCGGGTAGTCGCCGACCCGCGGCGGGTCCCCGGTCAGGGCCAGGATGTTGCGCACGCCGAGCGCGTGGGCGCCCAGCAGCTCCGACTCGAGCGCCATCAGGTTCCGATCGCGGGTGGTGACGTGGACCACGCACTCGAGGTCGAGGTCGTGCTGGATCCCGAACGCGACGGCAAGGGCGCCCATCCGGACCCGCGCCATCGCGCTGTCGGACACGTTGACGACGTCGGCCCCCGCGTCGCGCAGCAGGCGCGCGGCCTCGATGGTCCGCTCGATCCGGATGCTCCGTGGGGGGTCGATCTCGACCGAGATCACGAACCGGCCGGCGAGGAGCGCCCTGCGCAGGCCGGTCGCCGTCTCGTCCGGCTCGGCATCGGCGGAGGTGTCCGCGAACGCCGCGCGCGGGCTGGCCCCGGAGATCGACACGGGGACCGGATCCGCGCGCACCTCGGCGGCGGTGGGTGTCAATCCGTCCGTCCGCGCCTTCGTGCGCCGCGCGTCGGCGATCGCGAGCGCGTCCAGCGCGGCCCGCATCGCGCGCAACGTGCGCCGGCGTCGTCCCGCAGCAGCCACCGATGATCCCGGCCCCCGATTCGAGGAGGCGGGGCACGATCGAGCCGAAGTACTCGGGACCGGCCGCGTACACGAACTGGCCCTCCAGCCGCTGCGGCAGGCCGGCGTTGGGCATGATCGACCGCGGCGGCTCGCCGGGCGCCGGCGCGCCCATCCGGGCGAGGGTGTCGATGCCGGCCAGCGGGCCGACGCCGCAGTTGACGCCGATCGCATCGACCCCCGCCGCGGTCAGCGTCGCGACGGCAGCCTCGGGCGTGGTGCCGTCCGCAAGCACGAGATCCTCGCCGAACGTCATCGAGGCGATCACCGGGACGTCCGCGGCACGCCTGGCCTCGTCCACCGCGAGCAGCAGGTGCCCGAGGTCGAAGAAGGTCTCGATCACCAGCAGGTCGACCCCGCCCTCGAGCAGGCCGTCGATCTGCTCGCGGAACGCCGCGCGGATCGTCGCCTCGTCCGGGTGCCGGAGCTCGCGCGTCGGCGGGCCCAGCGGACCCACGCTGCCACCGACCCAGGCGTCGCGTCCCGCGACGTCACGTGCCTCGCGGGCGACCTGTGCCGCGCGGCGGTTGAGCGGCGCCGCCGAATTGGCGAGGCCGAAGCCGCCCAGGCGGATCCGGTTGGCGCCGAACGTGAGCGTCTCGATCAGGTCGGCACCGGCCTCGAGGTACTCGCGGTGGATCGCGGCGACGAGGTCGGACCGGGTGGCCGCGAGCTCGTCGAGGCAGGCGCGCTGGGGGATGCCCCGCGAGAACAGCAGCGTGCCCATGCCGCCGTCGGCCAGCAGCGGACCGGCGGCAAGGCGGGCGGCGAACCGGCTGCGGGGCAGGCTCATGGTCGCAAGCCTAGCCGGTCGCGCACGGGTTCCATGGCTCAGCGCGCCGCGGGCGATCCGCGGCGCCGGCCCAGCGTGAGCCGCCCGTCCAGCTCGAGCAGGACCTGCGGGGGCCGGGGCCGGCCGTTGTAGCCCATCGACATCGATGCGGCATACGCCCCTGCGTCGGCGATCGCGACCAGGTCGCCGCGACGCAGCGGGGGCAGGTCGTGGCGGTCCAGCGTGTCGGTGGACTCGCACACCGGCCCGTCGACGCGCGCACGCTGGAGGTCCGCGAGGGCAAGCCCTGGCTCGAATGGCCGGCCGAGCGAGGTCAGCGCCGTGATCTCGTGATACGCGCCGTACAGCGCCGGCCGGATCAGCTCGCCCATGCCCGTGTCCAGGACGACGATGCGCTCCGTGTCGGCTCGCTCCCGAACGTGCAGGACCGACGCCACGAGCCAGCCTGCCCGTGCGACGAGGAACCGGCCGGGCTCCACCGCGAGCCGCGCCGGCCGACGGTCGAGCGGGATCGCCTCGACGAGGGGTTGCACCTCGCGGGCGAAATGCGCGGGGGTGGGCACCGTGCCCGGATCGCCGACCGGGAACCCGCCACCGACGTCGAGGGTGTCGAACGCCTCCAGCCCGGAGCGAAGGAGGGCGAGCACCGCGAGCCCGCGCCGCACCGCCTCCCGCCACGCGTCCACGGCGCCCAGCTGCGACCCGACGTGGAGGTGGATGCCGCGGGCGCGGACGGGTCCGGCCGGGTCCAGCGTCGCGACCGACGTGGTGAGCTCGGTCTCGGTCATGCCGAACTTGGACGATGCCCGCCCGACCGCCAGCCCCGCGAGCGTCTCGGGCGTCACGTCGGGGTTGAGCCGGAGCAGGACATCGAGCGCGGGTCGGCCGCCTGCACCGAGCCCCGCCCGTGTGGCGAGCGTCACCAGCGCCTCGAGCTCCTCCTCGCTCTCGATCGCGACCCAGCGCACCGAGCGGCCCTCGGCGGCGGCGCGCACGGCGGCGCGCAGGTCGGCGGGCGTCTTGCCGATCCCCTCGAGCGTGATCCGGTCGTCCGGGATCCCGGCGCGCGTCGCGACCGCCCATTCGCCGCGCGACACGACGTTCGCGCCGAGACCCAGCCCGCCGAGCCTGGCGACGACCGCGGGCACGTCGTTTGCCTTGACCGAGTACGAGCGGAGCCACGGATCGGGGAACGCGTCGCGGAGCTCCGCGGCCGCCGTCGCCAGGGCCGCGACCGAGGTCACGTACGCTGGCGTTCCGAACCGCCGCGCGGCGGTGCGAAGGGACGCCGACAGCCCCGCCGCCGCGGCCTCGGCGCCCGCGCTCACGGCATCAGTCGTGGATGACCATCCCGATGATGGTGGTGATGACGCCGAGCACCACGGATGCGACGACCGCGCCCACGATCGTGTCGGCCGTGACCCCGCTCGCAGGAAAGCCGCCGACGGTGAACTTGATGCCGGCGATGTTGTCCGCCACGAAGGCAACGAGCAGCAGCATGGCGGCATTGACGAACAGCCCGAACAGCCCCAGCGTCATCATCGAGATCGGGAACGACAGGATCTTCACCACGGGCTTGATGAACGAGTTCACGAGGCCGAACAGGATCGCCAGCACCACCAGCTGCACGGTGTCGCCCGAGAACGACACCATCGAGGCTGGCAGGACGTTGACAAGGATCGCGAACGCGATCGCGGTCGCCGCGATCCCGAGGATGATTTCCTTCACGACAACTCCTCCGAGCGGTGGACGATCACGCGATTGACGGCGTTGGGCGGCGCACCGTCACGATCATCGCAGATGGACCAAGCGCGGGATCATCGATCTGTGCGCTGGCCAAGCGCGGCGACGATCGCGGCGGCGGGGTCAGCCCGTGCCGGACGTGCGCCGGCGGCGCCGCTCCGGCGACGTTGATCGGTCCGGCCGCTCCCGCCGAGCCGGGTGTGCCCGCCGAACCGCTCTTGCCCGCCGAGCCGCGCGTGCGCGCCGAGCCGCTCTTGCCCGCCGAACCGCGCGTGCCACGGGAGGTCGCCGGGGCCAGCGCTGCCCGGAGCTGGTCGACCCGGTAGCCCGACGCGTCGGCCGCATCGCGCAGCCTGCGGATGAGGGCTGTGTGCGCCGCGGAGCCGCCCTCGGCCCGGCCCGCACCCGTGGCGCCGATCCGCTCCAGCCGGTCGACCCAGTCGAGGAGCTCAACCCACGACTCGAGGTGGAACCACTCGACGCCCTCCCACTCGTTCACGCGCAGGAACGATCGCGCCGCCGGGTTGCCGAGCCAGGCATCGGCAAGCCGTGCCGGCAGGGTCGTTGCGGGACCGCCGAGCGCCGAGGGGAGCGGCAGGTCGAGCAGCGTATGGACGCGCTCGGCAGCCCACCATGCGGCGCCCTCGTCCAGCCCGCTCGCCCGCAGCCCATCGGCCACCACCGGCGCGAGCCGCAGCTCCTCGTACCAGGCGCGACTGGTCGGTCCGGGGAGCGCGCCTTCGGCCAGCGACCCCAGCGGCGCCAGCAGCGTCCGGACGCGGAGCGCGGCCTGCTGCGACCCGTCGGTGATCGACCCTGCCACCGCCTGGGAGGCCAAGACGGCGGCGGTGATCCGCTCGACGACCGCGCCCTGATCACCGGACGTTCCGGTCGCATCGGCCACCGCCGCGACCAGCCGCTCGACCGCCTCGTGCGACGGGTCGAGGATCGCCGCGCGAACGGCGGCATGGACGGGCGCCAGCTGCAGCTCGCGCAGCGCGCCCTCGAGCGACGGAACCCCGCGACCGCCGAGCATCTCCGCAAGCCGCCGCCACACCCCGGCGCCGTCGTGGAGCTCGCGCATCTCCCACAGCACGCGCGACTCGTACGCCCGCAGCTCGACGTGGAGGCCGCTGCTCCCGGATCTCCGCGACCGACCGGAGGTGCTCCAGCGAGGTGCGCTGATCGCGGAACGCCAGCCACCGGTCGTCGGCGGGCCCGTCCGCGATGCCCAGCCCCTGGGCCAGCGTCCGCCGCTCCAGCCGCTTCGATCCGTCGGCGTCCTTGACCGCGAACGCCGCCGAGTCCCGGACCCAGCCGCTGGTCTCGCCGTACCGGTTGTGGTAGACGACCAGCGACCGTGACGGGCCGGATCCGTTGGAGTACGCGAACACGTTCTCGTCGACGCCGCCGAGGTCGTGCCCGACGTCGTACAGCAGGAAGCCGTCCGCCTCGGCGAAATCGCCGCGCCGGTGGAGGAGCGGCACGATCTCGTGCTCGTGGCGTCCCATCAGCCACGGGTCCGGCTGCTCGTCCAGCGTCGCCCGCCGGAACTCCATGCCGTACTTCTCGCCGAACCCCTCGAACTGCCCGTGCCCGAACATCGGCAGCCCGGGCAGGGTCGCGAGCAGCGTCGCGACGCCGATGTACTTGTCGCCCTTGCCGAACTGCTCGACCGCGGTCTTCTCGTCCGGGTTGTTCATGAAGTTGACGTAGCGCTTGAGGATCTCGGGATCGAACTCGAGGGTCTCCTTGAGGACCCGCCGGTAGCCCGCGTTGTCCTCGTCGCGGAGCATGTGCATGAACGCGCTGTTGTAGACGCGGTGCATGCCCAGCGTCCGGACGAAGTAGCCCTCGAGCATCCAGAACGCCTCGGCCAGCAGCAGCGTGTCCGGGACCTCGGCCGCCACCCGGTCCACGACCTCGCGCCAGAACTCGTGCGGCACGGCTGCATCGAACTCGGCCTGGGTCATCGTCCCGTGCTCCGCCCGCGACGGGATCCCGCCGCCGCCCTCGCCCGGGCCCGGGAACCACAGTCGCCGGACGTGGCGCTTGGCCAGCACCATCGCGGCGTCGAAGCGGATGACGGGGAACCGGCGCGCGACGGCGAGGATGGTCTGGATGACCTGCTCCCTGACCGCGGCGGACGAGAAGTCCAGCTGCGCGGTGTCGTTCCAGGGGAAGCTCGTGCCATCGTTGCCGTGGTAGATGTAGCGTCGCTCGCCGGACGATCGATCGCGGCGTTCGAACACGACCGCGGCGTCGCTGTTGTCCCAGTAGTGGTCCTCGAGCCGGACCTCGACCCGGTCGTGGTCGGCGAGGTTGTCGCCGTTGAACGTGTAGCCGGGGTAGGGAGGCTCGGGGAGCGAGATGAACCACTCGGGGTGGTCGACGACCCACGAGGAGTCGATGCCCATGTGATTGGGCACCATGTCCGAGGCCAGGCGGATGCCCCGTGACCACGCGCGCTGGCGCAGGTTCGCCCACGCCTCCTCGCCACCGAGGTCCCAGGCGATGCGGTAGTCGTCGAGCGAGTACGCGGATGCCGCCGCGTCCGGGTTGCCGCGCCATGCCTTGATCCGCTGCGACGCCCGGCTCCGCTCCCACAGCCCGATCAGCCACAGCCCGGTGATGCCCCAGCGGGCGAGCCGGTCCAGCTCCTCGTCCGGGATCGCGTCCAGGGTCCGGATCTCACGCCGGTACGTCCGCGACAGCTGGTCGAGCCAGACGTGGGTGCTCTTCGCGATCAGGACCAGCCGCGGCATCCACGCCGAATCGGACGAGAACCGCTCGGGCTCGGCGTCGAGGCCCGTGAGGTCGGGCGCCTCGCCGCCACCGCCACCGCCACCGCCTGCGCCCGCGCCACCGAACCGCCGGTGGAGCCCGACCTCCTCCTCCGCGATCACGTCGAGCGTGAGCAGCATCCGTTCCAGCAGCGCGTCGAGCGCATCGCCCAGGATGGACCGCCAGCGCTCGCGCACGTAGCGCAGCTGTCCGGCGAGCGAGGTCGGATGCGCGCGTGCCGGTGCGCGGAGCAGCTCGACCAGCGTCTCGCCTTCCGGTCCGATGGGTGGCAGGCCCGCGTGGTACGCCTCGAGCGCGTCGATCGCGGCGGTCCGCTCCCGCGCCGGCAGCGGCGAGTCGTCGACCAGCTCCAGCAGCGGCCGCACCGCCGGGTTCTCGTTGGTGACCCGCAACAGCAGCAGCTCCTCGAGCCGTCCCGGCGACTCGCGAGCGGCGACCGACGGGAACTCATCGGCCACGGCCCCCAGGAGGCGGTTCGTCCCGCGCCCGCCGACCGCCGTCTCGACCGCGCCGGCGGCGACCGGCATCGCTGCCGCGGGCTGGATCTCGCCCGCCTTCTCGACCAGGAGGTGGAACACCTCGTGCAGCAGGTCGAGCGCGGCGAGCTCGCCGGCCTGCGCGCTCGGCTCGCCCGCGTGTCGCTGCGCATTCACGGCCGCCGTCACCCGGCGCGCGAGCGCGATGTCGCTCGCGCCGCGGACGCGGCGTGGCGTGACGACCCCGGTGCCGGGACCCGCGGGCGCCGGCGCCCCGGCTGCCGTCGCCACCGGTGCCGAGGCCAGCTCATCGGGGAGCGCGAACCGCCGCTGCGCCGTCCGGGAGATCGGGAGGGAGCGCATCAGCCGGTCAACCCCGCACCGTCGTCCAGGATCGCCTCCAGGCCGCGCAGCGGGATCGTCACCCAGTTGGGCCGCGCACCCAGCTCGTACCGGAGCTCGTAGGTCGCCTTCTGGAGGAGCAGCACGTCGAGCAGGACCGCGGTCGTGGCATCGTCCTGGGGCAGCAGGCCGGTTCCCGCCGTCTCGGCGAGATAGCCGCGCAGGAAGGCCGCCGCCGATTCGACGTACCAGGTCTCCGCCCAGCGGTCGAGGTCGGACCGCTCCGGCTCACCGCGGACCACCAGAGCCCCGTTGGCCGCGTAGTGGAGGGAGCGCATCATGCCGGCGACGTCCACCAGCGCGGGCCGCTTCAGCCGGCGCTGGGTGATCGGCTGGATCGGCTGGCCCTCGAAGTCGGTGATCATCAGGTCGTCCGCGGTCACCAGGACCTGCTCCGCGTGGAAGTCCCCGTGGCACCGGATCATCATCCCGCCGGCGCGCATGTCGAGCAGGCTGCGCAATCGGGCGTCGATGCGGTCCGCGTGCGCGAGGACGGCCTTCGCCTGCACCTGGACCGGCGCGGGCAGGGTGTCCAGGCGGCTCCGCAGCAGGCGCATCGCGTCGCCCGAGGTGCCGCGAACCGACTGGTACAGCGACCGCTGGTGGAACGACGTCATCCGCTCCGGCGCGAACGCCGCGTCGTCGGTGGGTGCCGCGAGGACCTTGTGCAGCTCACCCGTCCGCCGGCCCAGGAGCTCGGCGGTGTCGATGAACGAGCCGACCAGGCCCGCCGACTCGTCCTCGTCGGCCGCCTGGCGCGCCCGCTGGAGGATCCGGCCGACCGACGCCTCGACCTCGGGCGGCTTGACGCCCAGTCCGATCGCCGTCTCGAGGTATCCCTCGACCGCGCTTCGGGCCACGTCGAACGCGTCACCGAGGTTGGTCACGAACGCCTGGAGGATGGCCACCGAGGCGATCCCGCGAGGCGTCCGGTACTCGATCCAGCCCGCCGTGGCGGGAGCATGGGCGAATCCCCGCTGGGTGAGCATCCGGCCCATCTCGATCTCGGGGTTCTCGCCCTGCTCGATGACCCGGTACAGCTTGAGGATCCCGCGGTCGCCCCACCGGATCGAGGTGTTGCTCTGCTCGCCGCGCAGCGGGTCGACCGCCGGTTGTGGCGACGCGGGACCGACGATCGAGGGGCTCGCCGCTGTCGGCCGCCCGACGAGGTCGCCGCCACGCCCGCTGATCTTGCGGCGGCCGGACAGGATCCCCACCAGCCAGGTGACGAAGTCCGGGTCGCCGGCCGCATCGACGAGGTGACCGGCGGCCTCCTGGCCGTCCACGAGGCGGGCGATGACCTCGCCGCCCTCCGGCTCGCGCTCGGTGGGGTCGGCCATGCCCATCGGGATGCTGTACAGCTCCGGATCGCCGTCGCTGTAGATCACCTCGAGCAGCACGAGCGCCAGCCGGCGCGCGGTCCCGTTGACCGGGAGCATCTCGACGATCCGCCCCGAGCGGATGCGGCGGCCGCGGCCGCGGAACCAGCGACGCTCCTGGATCCACTCGACGAGGATCGACGACAGCTCGCGCGAGCGGGCGGCAGTGGTGAACTCGGTCAGGGAGCGCGGCCGCTCCAGCGTGGGGACGGTGGGTCGCCGCCCGTCGCCCGTGGCGGCCGCACCCGGCATCAGCTGGAACCAGTAGAACGAATGGGGGCCCAGCGTCAGCTGGTACGAGTCGCCCTCGACCGGGGGGAACTCCACCGATCCGAACAGCTCGACGGGCACCATCCCCCCGAACGCCGACAGGTCGAGCGAGGTCCACTGGACGTAGCGCGACAGGTTCGCGACGACCAGGAGCGTCTCGTTGCCGTCGCGCCGGACGAACGCGAAGATCTTCCGGTTCTCCGCCTGGATGATCTCGGTGGTGCCCCGGCCGAACGCCGGATGGTGCCGCCGGAGCGCGATCAGCCGGCGCATCCACCACAGCAGCGAGTGGGGGTTCGCGAGCTGCGCCTCGACGTTGATCGCCTCGTGGTGGTACTCGGGATCCACGATCGGCGGCAGGTACAGGCGCTGCCGGTTCGCGGTCGAGAAGCCCGCGTTGCGGTCCGGGCTCCACTGCATCGGCGTGCGGACGCCGTTGCGGTCGCCGAGATAGACGTTGTCGCCCATCCCGATCTCGTCGCCGTAGTACACGACCGGCGTGCCGGGCAGCGAGAACAGGAGGCCGTTCATGAGCTCGATCCGGCGCCGGTTGTTGCCCAGCAGCGGCGCCAGCCGCCGGCGGATGCCGAGGTTGATCCGGGCCTGCGGATCGCTGGCATACGCCCGGTACATGAAGTCGCGCTCCTCGTCGGTGACCATCTCGAGCGTCAGCTCGTCATGGTTCCGCAGGAACAGCGCCCACTGGGCGGTGTCGGGGATGGCCGGCGTCTGGTCCAGGATGTCGATGATCGGGAACCGGTCCTCCATCCGGATCGACATGAACAGCCGGGGCATCACCGGGAAGTGGAACGCCATGTGGCATTCGGGCGCCGCGTCCGTGCCCAGGTAGGCCACGGCCTCCTCCGGCCACTGGTTGGCCTCGGCCAGCAGCATCCGGTCACCGTAGTGCTCGTCGATGTGCCGTCGCAGCCGGGCCAGGAAGGCGTGGGTCTCGGGCAGGTTCTCGCCGTTGGTCCCCTCGCGCTCGTAGAGGTAGGGGATCGCGTCGAGGCGGAGGCCGTCGATGCCCATCTCGAGCCAGAAGTCCATCGTCGAGAAGATCGCCTCGCGGACCTTGGGGTTGTCGAAGTTGAGGTCCGGCTGGTGGCTGAAGAAGCGGTGCCAGAAGTAGGCGCCGGCCACCGGGTCCCACGTCCAGTTGGACGTCTCGGTGTCCTTGAAGATGATCCGCGCGTCGGCGTACCGGTCGGCCGTGTCGCTCCACACGTAGAAGTCGCGCCACGGGCTCCCCGGAGGCGAGGTCCTCGCGCGCTTGAACCACGGATGCTGGTCCGACGTGTGGTTGCACACGAGCTCCGTGATCACCCGGAGGCCCCGGCGATGGGCCTCCTTGACGAACGTCCGGACGTCCGCGAGCGTCCCGTAGTCGGGGTTGACGTCGCGGAAGTCGGCGATGTCGTAGCCGTCGTCGCGACCCGGCGACGGGTAGAAGGGGAGCAGCCAGATCGCGGTGATGCCGAGGTCCGCGAGGTAGTCCAGCTTCGCGGTCAGGCCGCGGAAGTCGCCCATCCCATTGGCATCGCTGTCCAGGAACGCCCGGACGTGGACCTCGTAGATGACCGCGTCCTTGTACCACTGGGGGTCCGAGGCGCGGACGCGGGCGGCGCGCCGGGATGCGGCGCGGTGCGAGGGTGCCGGTCGAGCGGGGACGGTCTCGGTCACAGGTAGAACTCGAACTGCGATTCGGTCCGCACGCGGCGGTGGACATGGAACACGTGCGCCGGCCGGACGGCGGGGTCGAGGACGACCTCGTTCCGGGGCCCGCGCCACAGGTAGCTCTCGTCGGTGAGCAGGTCCGTGACCTCGAACGGAGCGTCGGGTTCGAGCCCCAGCTCCTCCAGCGGCAGGTCCAGCGTCCCCGTCTGGGTGCGGTGCGGATCGAGGTTGACGACGACCACGACGAGGTCGCCGCCGGGCGCGCGCTTGGAGTAGGCGAGGAGCCATTCGCCGTCGATCGGGTGGAAGCGCAGCCCGCCGTTCGACTGCAGCGCGGGATGCTCGCGCCGGATCGTGTTCAGGCGCCGGATCAACGGGGCGAGCGAGTCCGGGTCGTCCAGGTTCCAGTGCCGGACCTGGTACTTCTCGGAGTCCAGGTACTCCTCGCTGCCGGGCTCGCGCGCGGTCCCCACGGCGAGCTCGTACACCGGGCCGTAGATCCCGTACGACGCGGCCAGCGTTCCCGCCAGCACCACCCGCGCCGCGAACGCGGCCCGGCCACCGTGCTGGAGATACTCGTGGAGGATGTCGGGCGTGTTCGGCCACAGGTTGGGCCGGAAGAAGTCGGACACCGGCGGGCTGGCCACCTCGGTCAGGTAGTCGGCCAGCTCCCGGGGCGTGTTGCGCCAGGTGAAGTAGGTGTAGGACTGGCTGAACCCGAGCTTGGCCAGGTGGTACATGACCTTGGGTCGCGTGAACGCCTCGGCCAGGAACAGCACGTCGGGGTGGTCGGCCTTGATCCCGCCGATCAGCCACTCCCAGAATGGGAACGGCTTGGTGTGCGGGTTGTCGACCCGGAAGATGTGGACACCCTGCTCGATCCAGAACCGGACGACCCCGTCCAGCGCCCGCCACAGGCCGGCCCAGCCCTCCGATTCGAAGTCGAACGGGTAGATGTCCTCGTAGCGCTTGGGCGGGTTCTCCGCGTAGCGGATCGTGCCGTCGGGCAGCCGGCGGAACCAGTCCGGATGCTCCTTCGCCCACGGGTGATCGGGCGACGCCTGGAATGCGATGTCGAGCGCGAGATGGATGCCACGCTCGTCCGCGGCCGCCGCGAGCGCCCGCAGGTCGTCGATCGTGCCCAGGTCCGGGTGGACCGCGGTGTGGCCGCCGGCCTCGCCGCCGATGGCCCAGGGCACGCCCGGATCCCCCCGCCGGGCCGTGGTCACGTTGTTCGGCCCCTTGCGATGGGTCGTCCCGATGGGGTGGATCGGTGGCAGGTAGAGGACGTCGAAACCGAGATCGGCGATGTAGGGCAGGCGCGCCGTCACGTCGCGCAGCGTCCCGTGGCGCCCCCTGCGGCCGGATGCCGAGCGCGGGAACAGCTCGTACCAGCTGGAGAAGCGGGCGTGGACCGGATCGACGACGACCTCGAGCGGCGGGTCCGTGACCGTCTCGTGGCTGCGATCGGCGTACCGGTCCATGAGCCTGGCCAGCGCGTCGGATCGCGCGATCTCGGCGCGGTCCGGGAGCGGGGCGGATCCGGTGAGATCGGCGGCGATCGCCCGCAACCGCTTTGCGTCGGCGCCGCGGGCGCGCCCGGCCGCATCGCTGACCATGGCCGCACCGACCTCGAGCTCGATCGTCACGTCCTGGCCGGCGTCGAGGCGCGTGCCGAGGTCACGTCGCCAGGTGGCGAACCGGTCCGCCCAGGCCGCGACCGCATACGCGTGTCGTCCGACCTGCTCCAGCGGCAGGTCCGCGTACCAGCGGTCGTTGTCCGGGTATGCCATCGGGATCTCGCGCCACGGACCCGGCGCGCCGTTCCTCCACGGCGGGCGATGGCGCAGGACGACCCGTACCACGTCGTGCCCGTCGACGAACGCATCGGCCTCCACCTTGAGCACGCTGCCCAGCTCGCGCTTGACGGGGAACCGGCCACCGTCGACCTGCGGCGCCACGTGCTCGATGATCGCGCGCCTGCGTCCATCGCCGGCGTTGATGGATCGGGATGCGGATCGACCCGGCAAGATGCTCCTCGACTGGCAGACGACCTGACGCATGGAGGCGACGACGGGTTGGATGGGTGTGCCCACCCTATTGGGCTCCGTCCCCGACTGTCAACGTCGCGGCCCGGGGGCGAGCCGGGGCGGCCGGGGAACGGGCCGCGGGTGCCGGACCTCGCGGCCGCAGATCAGGCGGCAGGGACGACGCCGGTCTCGGCCGTGACAGCTGCCCGGGCCGCGACCACCCGCTCGATGGCGCGTCGCAGGAGCTCCAGGCCCGCGGGGTCGAACTCATAGGTCCACTCGCGGACCCGATCGGGTCGGTCGAACCGCGTGTCGAGCCCCAGCGCCATCGCCTCCCGCGACAGCAGCACGAGGTCCGCGTCACGGTCCACGAGCGCGAGCTCCTCCTCCGTGTGCGCGACGGCCGAGATGATCTGCACGTCCGAGGTGCCCGACAGCTGGAGGACCTCGGCGATGTTCTCGACGCCGCGCTGCGACCCGCACACGAGCCCGACCTTGGAGCCCGGTGGCAGCGACGCCACCTCCTGGACCAGCGACATGTACCCGGGCCCGACGAGCATCGCGACGACCGGCACCTGGCCCGCGACGTACGCCTGGGCCTCGTCCGCGTGGAAGGTGGTCGTGGCGACGAGGTCGTAGTGGTACCGGTCGAGCCGGTCGGGGAGCTCCTCGAGGAGCACGCCCACGGCCTCGATCCGGTCGCGAAAGGCCTCGATGATCCGCTCCGCATCCACGGTCGCGTCGGCCGAGGTGCACTCGGCGAACAGGACGCGGACGAGGGGCCCGGGTCGCTTCTGCTCGGTGGCCGCGGTGAACGTCGCCTGGGCCACCTCGTCCGGCGTGAACCCCAGCTGGCCCGCCCGGCGCATCGTCTCGGCGACGATGCCCGCGAGCGCTTCCGACCCGCGCCGCACGGGCGGCCGGTCGACGACCCGGGTGCCCGCCCCGTGCCGGCCGACCACGTAGCCGGCGTCGGCCAGGCGGCGGTAGACGGCGCGGACCGTGTTCGGGTTGATCCGCAGCGCACCGCCCAGCTCGCGGACCGGCGGCAGCCGGGTCCCCGGCTGCAGGCGTCCGGACTCGATCTGATAGGCCAGCTGCCAGTAGATCTGGGTGGAGATGGGAACGTCCGAATCGCGCTCGATGTCGAGCTCGTGACGGCCGGCGAGGGTCCCGCCCGCAGCAGGCCGTTCGGCGGTCAGATCCGGGTCATTCCGACCACTTGACATAGTGGAGTAGTCCAACTAAATTCGTACTTGGCCTAGTTGACTATATCAACAAGACGTCCCACCAGAAAGAGCCACACCGTGGAACTGCTCCTCCTCTCGCTGATCATCGTCCTCCTCGGCGCACTCGGCGTCGGCGCAATCGAGCTGGGAGTCGATTCCCGCGACGGATCCGACGATCATCGCCGGCCGAACTACCCCGTCGGCCTCGGCTGATCCGGCCACCACATTCAGGGCGCCGACCCTCCCCCTCCTTCTCGGCGCTCGACGACAGCCCCCGGCCAGCCGGGGGCTGTTTCGTGTCACGCGGGGACGTCCACGCCGTGTGGGGGCGGCTGTCCCACCTCGCTGAGCGCGTGGCGGTAGATCGTCGCGCCGTCGATGCCCAGCGCCGGTGACCGCAGCGCGGCCAGGTCGGCCACGAGGCGGGGCTCGAGCGTGGTGCCTGCGATCCCGTCCACAAGCCGGACGGCGCGAGCCGCCGCGCGGAGCACCTGCCGGGTCTCGGGTCGCGACGGGTCGTCCCAGTACCAGCCGTCGGATGCGAACATCGCCAGTCGCCAGCGCTGCGCCTCGAGCAGGTCGAGCAGTCGCTGGCGGTCCTCGGCGGTCGCCCGCGGCGCCAGCCTCGACGCCGCGAAGCTCGCGCCCTCGGTCGCACCGACCACGACGTCCACGTAGGCGTCCCGGGCAGCCCACGGATCGCCCAGGCCGGGCAGCTCGCGCGCGACCCCCTCGGTCACCGTGTCGATGCCCCCGGCGAGCCGGTCGAGCGCGCTCCGCAACGGCGACTTCCAGCGCCCGTCGGGCACGTCCGGGCACTCGGCAGACCAGCGCAGCACGCCGTGGTGGCAGCTCCACGATGTGCGCTCGCGGATCTGGATCTCCGGGTGTCGATGGCCCGGCCGCTCGGCGATCGCGGTCGCCAGGTCGACCACGTCGAAGCTGCGGCTCGGGACGCCCGGGCTGGGCGCGATCAGCCGCTGCAGGAACAGGTCCCGGAACGGCTGGTGGTGGCCGTACAGCTCGCCATCGCTCGCGATGAGCAGCATCGGGGCGACGTCGTCCGGAAGCGCCACGGCGAGCCGGGGCGCGACCCGCTCCCGGGCGAACCGGTCGGCATCGGCGGTGGTGTCGGGTTCGAACGAGACAGCGCCCGACAGGTCGCCGTCGTAGAACGCCACCACGATGTGGCGGCCGCCACCGAGATCGACGCGGTAGGGGTGCCGGGCATCGACGTGGGTCACCGCGGCCTGCCACGGTGCGAGGATCGTGGCTCCGATCCCGGCGTCGGCAAGGACCCGCAGGGTCGGCAGGTCCACCGCCGTCTCGGGCAGCCACATCGCTGTCGGGCGCCGGCCGAAGCGGTGCTCGAAATCCCGGATGCCCCAGGCCACCTCCGTCTGGCGGACACGCATGCCGGCCAGGGGCAGGATGGTGTGGTGGAACGCCTGGGCCATGGCCGGACCCCCGGCCTCCGAGCGCCCGCGCCGGTCCGCCGCCGCGAAGCCCGCGAGCACGTCGGGTGCCCGCGCCGCCAGGTCCTCGGTCAGGGTCGGGCCGATGTCCCACGAGGCCCGCGACAGGGCGCCCCGCTCCGCGTTCGGCCGGTAGCACTCGGCGGTGATCCGCTCGGTCCAGTCGTGCGCCGGCGCCGCCGACGGGTCGCGCGGAACCCGGCCCGTGAATGGATCGACCCTCGAGGGCTGGTAGAAGTGGGCATGGACGACGAGGCGGCCACGGGTCACGGGTTGCGCTCCCGGTCGCGCCGTCGCCCGCTCATGCGGATGCCGCAGCCTCATCGGCCGCACGATCCCGTGCGATCGTCGCCACCTGGCGGACGGCGAACCGGCGGGTTTCCGCTGGCTCGAGCCGGAGCGGCCAGGACACGATCAGGGCGCTGCCCTGGTACACGCGCTCGAAGCCCGCCTCGGAGTTCGAGATCGTCTCGATCGGGCTCCACCAGGCATCGGCAGCCGGCTCGAGGACCGCCTCGATCGCGACGCCGACCCAGTCGTTGCCGTACCCGATCGATTCGATCGAGGCGGCCTGGCCGGTCCCGTCGTGGGCGGACCGCACCCCGGCGACGTCATACCACGCGGACGGGTTGCCGCCACCGCCGAGCAGGTGCAGCGAGAGCTCGATGGCCAGCCTGGTCTCGATCGCGGCGGTTCCCTGGTGCGCGACCACGACCTCCAGGTCGAGCGCCGGCGCCAGGCGGTCGCCACCCAGCGAGAGCGTGCGGGTCACGGCCACGGCCTGGTCCAGGACGCTGCCGATCCGCGAGGTGACGAGCCGTCCCGGGACGATCGCATCCACCCGGAACGGGCTGTCGAGGAAGTCGCCCAGCTCGCGCTCGGTGGCGGTCGCCATGGCTTCCGGGGTGACGCCCGGGTCGAGGAACCGCACCAGTCCCGACCGCCGCTCGTGATCGTCGTAGTACAGCCGCTTCGACAGCCCGGCCTCCTTGACCCGGACCAGCTCGTGGATCGAGGTGAGGGCGTCGCCGCCGTCTGCCTCGTTCGCATCGCTGCGGGCCTCGAACGCGCGCAGGCTCTCGTGATACGCCTCGGGTCGGCGTCGCAGGGTTGCGCCCATGGCGTGCCGCGCCGCACGGAGATCCCAGCTGCCGATGCCGCCGCCCTCGGCGAGCGTGACGGTGACGACCTGGCCGGAGTCGGCGAGGAGTGCGTCGGGCAACCCGTCCATGTCCAGGTCGCGCAGCTCTGCCGCGTCGGCCGTGCCAAGGGCCCGGTCCGCGGCGTCCTCGGCGGCGATCAGGTGCTCGTACGTCGCCAGGCGCATGTGCGAGATGTAGATCCCGCCGAACACCCCGTGCCAGTAGCAGTCGTTCGACTGTCCCCGGTGGAGGTGGTCCTGCGCGGCCTGCCGGGCGGCTCCCTCGGGCATCAGGGCCACCTTGGCGGAGGTGCGCAGCATCTGCTTGTGGAGGTCGTTGATCTCGCGATACCTGACCTGGAAGTTGCGCCAGAAGCCGCCGCGCAGCCAGCGCGCCTCGGGAAGGTGCTGGGCCACGGCGCGGTGGAGGAGGGGGGCGAACACCGCCGCCTCCGCGGGCGGCAGCGACCACTCGCCCATCTCGGCGTACGAGGAGGTCGGCACGTACACCCGCCCGATCGGCGGCTCCCGGTCGAGCCACTGCGACGGCGTCACCGTGGCCAGCCAGCCGGCGTTCGCCTCGAGGGCCTCGAAGAAGGTCTCGACCCAGCGGCCCCGGCCCCAGCAGTGCTCGTACGTCGTGGGCCAGGCACCGAACTTCTCGCCGTCGTCGCCCATCATGCCCACCCGGTCGCCGGCCTCGGTCGCGTGACGCCGGAGGTAGTCGATGACGTCATCGACCGTGCCGAACGGGATCCGGTAGCGCAGCCCCTGCTCGGTGCCGAACACCGTGAGCAGGTGACCCTGGTCCTCGGTGGTATACGCGCCCCACAGGTTCTGCTCCGGGATCGCGGCGGCCCGGAAGTGCGCGTCGTCCAGGATCGTCCACTGGTAGCCGGCCGCGGCCAGCGACGTGGGCAGGTCCGGCTCCCAGACGCGTTCGGCCAGCCAGGCACCCCTCGGGCGCCGGCCGGTGATGCCCTCGAGCGTGCCGGCCATCCGGGTCAGCTGGTCCACGCGGTCGCGCGCGGGAAGGGAGGCGAGCACGGGCTCGTACAGGCCCCCGCCGAGCAGCTCGACCTGGTCCCGTGCCACCAGCGCGGCGAGGCGCTCGAGGAGCTCCGGGCGCTCGGCGGCGAACCACTCCAGCAGCGGGCCCGTGTAGTGGAGCGACAGGCGGATGCCGGGATGGCGCTCGATCGCCTCGATCATCGGCCGGTACGCGTTGTCGCAGACCTCGGCGAACACCCAGCCGAAGTTGCCCACCGGCTGATGGTTGTGGATCGTGAGGGCCAGCGAGATCCGGGGAGCCACGTGTGTCCTCAGTGATTCATGGGCGATGGAGCGGGCACCCGGCCCGGGCTACGACGGGCTCGCCGCGACCTCGGGCTCGACGTCGACGCCGGCGGCGGGAAGGTACAGGCGCTCGACGTACTCGTGGAGCATGCGGGTGGTCGAGAACCGCCAGATCGTGCTGGCGATCGAGTTTCGCATGAGCTGCGTCCAGCGGGTGGGCAGGCCGTCCGCGTCGCGCTCGTAGTAGGCCGGGATCAGCTCCTGCTCGAGGATGCGGTACAGGTCCTGGGCGTCGGCCCAGTCCTGGGCTCCCTCGTCCGGGTTCGTCTCACGCCCGCCGATCGCCCAGCCGTTGTCCCCGGTCCAGCCCTCGTCCCACCAGCCGTCGAGCACGCTGACGTTGACCACGCCGTTGGCGGCCGCCTTCATGCCCGACGTCCCGGACGCCTCGAGCGGTCGTCGCGGGTTGTTGAGCCAGACGTCGACGCCCTGGACGAGGAAGCGCGCGATGCGGATGTCGTAGTCCTCGACGATGAACACCCGGCCCCGGAGCTTCGGGCTCCGCGACCGGCCGAAGATGTCCTGGATGACGCCCTGCCCCGGCCGGTCCGCCGGGTGCGCCTTGCCGGCGAAGATGAGCTGCATCGGCCGCTCCTCGTCCCACAGCATGGCGGCGATCCGGTCGAGGTCGGTGAACACCAGCGATGACCGCTTGTAGGTCGCGAACCGTCGCGCGAAGCCGATCGTCAGGATCGACGGATCGAGGACGTTCTCGAGGTCCTCGAGCGTCGACGGCGCCTCGCCGTGACGGGCGAACTGGTTGCGCAGCCGGCCGCGCGCGAAGATCGCGAGCTCCCGCTTCTGGCGCTGGTGGGCCTCCCACAGCTCGGCGGTCGGCACCTGGTCGATGCGCTCCCAGAAGCGGCCGCTCTCGGGCTGGTCGTCCATGCGATCCATGGTGGCGTTGGTGTAGCGCTCGAGGATGTCGCGGACCGGCTGCCCCAGCCAGGTCGGCGTGTGCACCCCGTTGGTCAGCCCCAGGATCTCGCCCGGCGCGATGCCCTGCCAGGTCGCGTTCGCGGTGTGCCCGTGGAGCAGCGACACGGCGTTGGCGCCGTGCGTGTTGCGCAGCGAGAACGCGGTCATGTCGAACTGCGACCGGTCCTGGTCGACGCCCAGGCCCATCTCCAGCACCCGGTCCAGCGGGACACCACCCGTGCCCGGCCGGCCGTCACCGTCGAGCAGCGGTCCGGCGACGCGCCGGACGAGGTCGGCGTCGAACCGCTCGTTGCCCGCCGACACCGGCGTGTGGATCGTGAACACCGAGCTGCGCGCCACCGCCGGCAGTGCGTCGTCGAGCGTGGACCCGGCGGCCACCAGCTCGCGGGCGCGCTCTGCGAGCAGGAATGCGGAGTGGCCCTCGTTGAGGTGCCAGACGCCGGGGTCGATGCCCAGCTCCCGCAGCGCCCGGACGCCGCCGACGCCGAGCACAAGCTCCTGGTGGAGCCGCATCTCGCGCCCGCGGACGTACAGGATGTGGGTGATCGGCCGGTCCGAGTCGTCGTTGTCCGGGACGTCCGTGTCGAGCAGCAGCACGGGCACGCGCCCGACCTGGACCACCCACACGGCGGCGAACAGGTCGCGACCCGGCAGCTGGACGCTGACCGTGAGCGGGTCGCCAAGCCGGTCCAGGGCACGCAGGACCGGAAGCCGGCTCAGCTCGTAGTCGGGATACGAGTGCTCCTGGTGCCCGTCCGCGTCGATCGCCTGGCGGAAGTACCCCTTGCGGTACATGAGGCCGACGCCGATCAGCGGCAGCGCCATGTCCGACGCGGTCTTCATGTGGTCGCCGGCGAGCACCCCCAGGCCGCCGGAATAGATCCCCAGCGACTCGTGGAAGCCGTACTCGGCGCAGAAGTAGGCGATGGGCCCGTCGAGCTCCGCCGCGTGCCGCCGCTGGAACCAGTGGTCGGCGCCGTTGGCCATGTACGCATCGAACTCCGCAAGGATGTCCTGGTACTCGGCGAGGAAGCGCGGGTTCTCGAGCAGCTGGTCCCACGCGACCGGACCCGACAGCACGGGGATGGGGTTGCGGTACCGCGCCCACGCGCCGGCATCGATCCGCGAGAACATCAGGCGCGCCCGTGGATGCCAGCTCCACCACATGTTGTAGGCGAGGCGGCGCAGGCCAGACAGCTTCGGCGGGAGGTGGAACGAGGCGCCGGTGGACACGGGGACGCGGACGATGGGCTCCATGAACCGGAGATGATAGACGGCATCACCGCCGCGTGTTAACCGGTTTAGCCCCGTGGCCGTGCGCGGCCGGACCATCGCGGCGCCGATTGCGAGCTCGCGTCGTGCGTGCCGCCAGGTCCGGGTTCACCCGTTCGCATCGCTCTTCGCGTCGCGTCGGACAGTACGATCCGGTGATGCACCTCCGCGTCGCGCTCCTCGCCGCCGAGTGCGAGCCATGGGCCAAGACCGGCGGTCTCGCGGACGTGATCGACGCGCTCGCGCGGGCGCTCGGCCGCCTGCCCGAGGCGGGCTCGGCGCTCGGCACGCCGGTCGACGTGTTCCTGCCCCGGTACCGCGGCGTTCGCATGCCTCGCGACGTCGAGGTCGAGCCGCCGCTGGAGATCGACGATCCCGCCGGTGGTGGCCCTCTCACGGTCTCGATCGTCAACGTTGCGGCCGACGGGTACCGGCTCCGGCTCGTCGACCACCCGCCGGCGTTCGATCGCGACGGGTTCTACGACCATCCCGACGATGCCTGGCGGTTCGCGGTGTTCGGGCGTGCCGCGCTGGCCGCGCTGCGCCGCGACGGCGTGCCGCTCGACGTCCTCCACGCCCACGACTGGCACGCGGGACCCGCCCTGATCGACCGGGCGCGCGGGGCGGCATCGGGCGACCTCTTCTTCCGGGATATGGCGGCGGTGCTCACGCTCCACAACCTCGCCTACCGCGGCCGGACCCCGGCGGCGAAGCTGGGACAGCTGGGCCTGGCGCCCGGCGATCCGCTGGCGGGCGACGACCCGGAGATGCTCGACCTGCTGCGCGCTGCCGTGGAGCACGCGGACGTTGCCAACACCGTGTCGCCGGGGTTTGCCCGCGAGGCGCTGACCCCGGAGTACGGGCGCGGTCTCGACGGGCTGTTCCGCGCGATGGGCGACCGGTTCAGCGGCATCCTCAACGGGATCGATCCCGGCGTGTGGGATCCCGCGACCGACACCGCGCTCGCGGCGCCGTACCAGCCGGGGGCGATGGGCGGCACGGCCGCCTGTCGCCGGGACCTGCTGGAGCGGGTCGGCTTCGACCCGGACGACGACGGCGCCGTGCTGGCGATGATCGGGCGGCTCGACCCGCAGAAGGGCTTCGACCTGCTCGCCGACGGCGCCCCGGAGCTGCTCGAGGCCGGCGCCCGGATCATCGTCCTGGGCACCGGCCGGGCGTCGCTCGCGGATCCGTTCCGGGCGCTGGCCGGGGCGGCCCGCGGTCGTGTCGCCATGCTCGAGCGCTTCGACCGCGCCCTGGCGCGCCGGATCTACGCGGGCGCCGACCTGTTCCTGATGCCGTCCCGGTTCGAGCCCTGCGGCCAGGGACAGATGATCGCCCTGCGCTACGGCACGCCGCCGGTCGTGCGGCGCACCGGCGGGCTCGCGGACTCGGTCACGGACGTCGACGAGCGGCCCGGCGATGGGACGGGGTTCGTGTTCGACGACGCCACGCCGGCCGCGCTGGTGGGCGCGGTCACCCGCGCGATGGCCCGGCGGGTCGCCGATCCTGCCGGCTGGGCCGCCCTGGTGGCGCGGGGGATGGCCGTCGACTTCGGCTGGGACGCCGGCCGGCACCCCGGTACCTGGCGCTGTACCGCCGGGCCGTGGAGGTCCGGCGCGGCGCGTAGGGCCCGAGCCCGCGCCCGGCACCGGAAGCATCCCATTCTCGGTGCGGGCTCGCCTGCGGGCCGTCCGCATGCGAGAATCAGCCTCGAACGCACACCTGAACCGCGGCGACCCGCCCGCCGCCGCCCCGGAGGCCCCGATGCCGAAGCAGTTCGTCGTCCAGGTGACCAACAAGCCAGGCCAGCTGGCCGATCTCGCCGAGCAGATGGCCGCCCGCGGCGTGGACCTGCGCGCGATCGGCGGTGGCGGGCTGGGCGAGTCCGGGCACATGATCATGACCACGGCCGATGACGACGCCGCTCGGTCCGTCCTCGAGGAGGGCGGCTGGACCTTCATCGAGGGCGAGTCGCTGCTGGCCGAGGTCGACGACCGCCCCGGCGGCATGGCGAAGATCGCCCGCGAGCTGGCCGACGCCGGCGTCAACGTGATGGGCCACCTGTTCCTCGGCCGCTGGAGCGACCGGGCCACGTTCGCGTTCGTGGTGGACGACCCGGACAAGGCGCGCCCGATCCTCGAACGCCGGTAGCCCGCCGTGCGCGTCGGGATCATCGCGCCGCAGGGCTGGACGGGCGAGTACGACGGCTGGGATCCGGCCCGGGCGTGGGCGCGGACGGTGGCAGTCGCGCACCAGGCCGATGCGCTCGGCTTTGACTCGGTGTGGCTGTTCGACCATCTCCAGACCGAGCCCGAGCCGACCGACGAGATCACGTTCGAGGCGTTCGTCGGGATCTCGGCGCTGGCCGTGGAGACGGCCCGGGTCCGCCTCGGGCACCTCGTCCTGTGCGCCGGCTACCGCAACCCCGCGCTGGTGGCCAAGATGATCTCGACCCTCGACGTCGTGTCCGGCGGACGAGCCGAGCTGGGTCTCGGGGCGGGCTGGAAGGACGACGAGTACATCGCCTACGGCTGGGGGTTCCCGCCGCTGCGGACGCGGATGGAGGCGCTCGAGGACGCGCTCGAGGTCACGTCGCGGATGCTCGCCCCGGGGCGGGCGACCTACTCCGGCCCGACGGCGTCCGTCCGCGACGCGATCAACGTCCCGCGCGGGATCCAGCAGCCGCGGATCCCGATCCTGGTCGGCGGCAACGGCCCCAACCGGACGTGGCGGCTGGCGGCCCGGTTCGCCGACGAGCTCAACCTCGACTGGCTGTCGCCGCAGGAGGTCGCCGATGCGCGACCCGTGATCGCGTCGCGGTGCGAGGAGATCGGGCGCGATCCGGTCACGCTGCGGCTGTCGGTCAACATCGGCCGCGACGACTCGGCCGTCGAGGGGGCGCCTCGCCGGGAGCTGCTGCACCGGTACGCGGATGCCGGCGTGGACCGGATCATGACCCTGGTCCGCGCGTCCGCGGACGACGACGGCGCGCTCGAGCGGTTCGCGGAGGACTGCCTGGCCGCAGGTGCCACCCTCGACGCCGGCTGACCGGCGCGCGAGCGGGCAGCGGGGAACGGCACGATGCTCGGGATCTGGCGCCTCCAGCTGCTGCGCGAGGTTGCCCGGCGGGGAACGGTCAAGGCTGCGGCGGCCGCGATGTCGGTGACGCCCTCCGCGGTCTCCCAGCAGCTCAAGCTGCTCGAGCAGGAAGCCGGCGTCACCCTGGTCGAGCACGAGGGCCGCCGGATCCGGCTCACGGACGCCGGCCTGATGCTCGTCAGGCACGCGGACACGATCACGGCGGCGATCACCGAGGCGGAGAGCGCCCTGGCGGCGTCGCGCGAGGAGGTCAGCGGCTCGCTCCGGGTCGCCGCGTTCCCGACGGCGGCGCGCGCCATCCTGCCCTCGATCATCGCGACCCTGGGCGGCCGCCACCCGGGTCTGCGGGTGACCCTCCGTGACCTCGAGACCGAGGAAAGCCTGACGGCGCTCCGGATGGACGAGGTGGATCTCGCGGTGGTCGACGAGTACGACGAGCCCACCCACGTCAGCGGAGCGGGTCTGGACCTGCTGCCGCTGCTGCGCGACCCGGTCTTCCTGGCGCTGCCCGCGGACCGCTGGGCGGGCGACGGGCCGATCCCGCTGGTCGAGCTCCGGGACGACGCCTGGATCATGGACACGGAAGCGAGCGCGATCCACCAGGTCGTGGTGCGGGCGTGCCGCCGGGCCGGGTTCGAGCCGCACGTGCGGTCGATCTGCCGCGACTACAGCGTGATCATCGCGCTGGTCGAGGCCGGGCTGGGGGTGGCGGTGCTGCCCGGGCTCGCGCTGCGGGACCGCCCCATCCGGGCCCGGATCGCCGCCGCGGATCCGCCGCTCGAGCGCACGGTCCTCGCGGCCGTGAAGCCCGAGCGACGGCGGCACCCCGCCGTCGCGGCGCTGCTCGCCGAGCTCCGGGCGTTCGGGCCAGGGGCGACCGGGTGAGCTCGCGGCGGCACGTCGGCGACGATGTAGCGACGCTACACAGTCTGGTTAGGAAGATGCGCTTGACGTTATCTGTCTGACCCCCGATGGTCGGCACAGGCGGAGGCTCGCGCGGCCCGGCCCATGTCCGGGCGAGGAGCGCACAGTCGCACGGGAGGACCGGCATGAAGCTCGCGGCGCGGATGGAGACGATCGGCACGGAGACGGCGTTCGAGGCCGCGGCAAGGGCGCGCGCGCTCGAGGCGACGGGACGGAGCGTGATCCACCTCGAGATCGGGGAGCCTGACTTCGACACCCCGGCCAACGTCCGCGAGGCCGCCAAGGGCGCCATCGACGCCGGCCGGACGCACTATCCGCCGTTCCCCGGCATCCCCGAGCTGCGATCCGCCATCGCGGCCGACGCGACCGCGCGCAAGGGCTTCGCCGTCGACCCGGCCAACGTGTTCGTGACGGTCGGCGGCAAGGGCGTCATGTACTACGCGATCCTGGCCCTGGTCGATCCGGGCGACGAGGTCATCGTCCCGGACCCCGGCTACCCGATCTACGAGTCGGTCACCCGGTTCGTGGGCGGGATCCCGGTCGCGATCCCGATCCGGCAGGAGAACGCGTTCCGCCTCGACCCGGACGAGCTCGCCTCGCTGGTCACCCCGCGCACCAAGCTCATCGTCATCAACTCGCCGGCCAACCCGACCGGCGGCGTGCTCACCCGATCGGACCTCGAGCGGATCGCCCAGGTCGCGCTGGACCACGACCTGACGGTCATGACCGACGAGATCTACAGCCGGATCCTGTACGACGGTGAGGAGCACGCGTCGATCGCCGCGCTGCCCGGCATGGCCGAGCGGACGATCGTGCTCGACGGGTTCTCCAAGACGTACGCGATGACCGGCTGGCGGCTGGGCTACGGGATCGTGCCCGAGTGGCTCAACCGCGGGTTCGGGCGCCTGATCATCAACTCCGTGTCGGGCGCCACGACGTTCGCGCAGGTCGGGGCGGTCGAGGCGCTGACCGGCCCGCAGGACGAGATCGACGCGATGGTCGAGGAGTTCCGGGCGCGCCGCGATCTCGTGGTCGACGGGCTCAACGAGATCCCGGGCTTCCGCTGCCTGCGGCCGTCGGGCGCGTTCTACGTGTTCCCCGAGATCTCCGGCACCGGCCTCACCGGCGCGGAGCTGGCCGACCGGCTGCTCAACGAGGCCGGCGTGTCCGTGCTCGCCGGGACGGCGTTCGGCACCGTGGGCACCAACCACATCCGGCTCTCGTACGCCAACTCGCGCGAGAACATCAGCGAGGCGCTGCGCCGGATCCGGACGGTCGTGGAGCCGCTCGTCGCGGCCGGGGCAGGCACGCGATGAACGGCAGCGATGCGCCTGCGGTAACGGTCGAGGCGGCGACGCTGCCCGACGAGGCGCGCTACGAGATCGTCAAGGACCTCGTCGACGAGTGCATCGACCTCGCGCTCAACTACCGCCAGAGCGGCCACCCGGGAGGCTCGCGCTCCAAGGCGCACTTTGTCCTGTCGCTGATGCTCTCGGGCGCCATGCGCTGGGACGTCCGCCGGCCGTGGCTCCGGTTCGCCGACCGGTTCGTGCTGTCGGCGGGGCACGCCGTGCCGCTGGTGTACGCGAGCCTCGCCGTGCTCAACGAGGCGCTGCGCGCGCGCGAAGAGCTCGACGGCGACGGCCGGTTCGCGTTCCCGGACGACGGACGCTGGGCGCTGACCTGGGAATGGCTGCTCCAGCTGCGGCGTCGCGGCGGGCTGCCGGGTCACGCGGAGATGGCCGGCCGGACGATGTTCCTCAAGTCCAACACGGGACCCTCCGGCCACGGCATGCCGCCGGCCGCCGGCCAGGCGCTTGCGCTCAAGATGGCCGGCGCGGGCGAGGTCAGGGTGTTCGTCATCGAGGGCGAGGGCGGGCTCACGCCGGGCGCCACGCACGAGGTCAAGAACACGGCCTGGGGCCTGGGCCTCGACAACCTCGTGTTCCTCGTCGACTGGAACGACTTCGGCATCGATGGCCGGCCTGCATCCGCGGTCACGCCGGGCACGCCCGAGGACTGGTTCGCGCCGTATGGGTGGCGGGTGACGGGGACGAACGACGGCATGTCGTGGGGCCCGGTGACGACGGCGGTCATGGACGCGGCCCGGGGCGAGAACCCATCTCACGTGCCGTCCGTGGCCTGGTTCCGCACCCGGAAGGGTCGCGGCTACGGCAAGACCGATGCCCCCAGCCACGGCACCGCGTGGCCGATGAACGCGCCCGAGTTCTGGACCGTCCGCAAGGCGTTCATGGAGCGCTACGGCGTCGAGTACGAGGGCGTGGACGAACCCGCGCCCGCCGACCCCGATGCGGTCGCCGCCCAGGCGGAGGCAAACCTGCGGGTCGTGATGCAGGTGCTCCGGCGCGACCCGGACCTCGTCCGCTGGCTCTCGGACCGGCTGGTCGAGATCGCCGGCACCGTGCCCGAGGAGATCCCGGGGTTCCGGCTGGGACCGACGTCGGCCTCCGTGTTCGAGGACCGGCGCCTGTTCGACGTTGCCGAGTACCCCGCCGAGATCTGGCGTGGGCCGGGCGAGAAGGTGCCCAACCGGGCCGGGCTCGCCGCGTGGGGGTCGTACGTCAACGCCCTGGCGCTGCGCGATCATGGCCGGCCGCTGTTCGTCGCAGCGTCCGCGGACCTCGCCGAGTCCACCAACCTCGCCGGCTTCGCCAAGCCGTTCGGCGACCTGCCGGGCACGGGCTGGTACGAGCGCGATGCCAACCCGACCGGCGCGCTCCTGCCCACCGAGATCACCGAGTTCACCAACGCCGGCATGCTCACCGGGCTCGCCTCCGTCAACCTGGCGGCGGACCCGTTCCGCGCGTTCGACGGGTACTGGGGTGCCTGCTCCACGTACGGCTCGTTCAGCTACCTCAAGTACGGCCCGCTGCGGCTGTTCAGCCAGCTCGCCCAGGACAGCGACCTGCAGCTGGGCCGCGTGCTGTACGTGGCCGGCCACTCCGGGCCCGAGACGGCCGAGGACTCGCGGACGCACTTCGGGGTGTTCTCGCCGGGCGTGATGCAGCTGTTCCCGACCGGGCACGTCATCGACATGCACCCGTGGGAGTACAACGAGGTCCCGGCGATGCTGGCGGCCGCGTTCTCGACCGACGTCCCGATCGTGATCCTGCACCTCACGCGGCCGCCGATCCCCGTGCCGGACCGGGCAGCGCTGGGGATGCCGTCGCATCTCGAGGCGGCCCGCGGCGCGTACGTCCTGCGGCCGTACCGCGACGACCAGCCGCGCGGCGGCACGGTCTTCGTACGCGGCACGCTGCCCACCCACAACCTGGTGACCGTGCTGGGCGAGCTCGACCGGCGCGGCCTCAACGTCAAGATCGTCGCGGCCCTCAGCGAGGAGCTGTTCCGGCGCCAGGACCCGGAGTACCGGGAGTCCGTGGCCTCGGCGGCGGATCGCCTGGACGCGATGGTCATCACCAATGGCGCGGTCCGCCTGATGCGCGACTGGGCGGCCGGTGACGAGGTCGAGGCGTACTCGCTCAGCGCGGACTGGGACGACCGCTGGCGGACCGGCGGCTCGCTGGACGAGGTGATCGAGGAGGCGCACCTCGACGCGGGCCACATCCTGGCCGCGATCGAGCGCTTCGTGCGCGACCGGGACACTCGGCTGGCGCGACTCGCCGGGGTGGTTGCAGCCGCGC
>CAWIFB010000012.1:0-35938 GCA_963835335.1 uncultured Chloroflexia bacterium
GCGCAGAAGTAGGCGATGGGCCCGTCGAGCTCCGCCGCGTGCCGCCGCTGGAACCAGTGGTCGGCGCCGTTGGCCATGTACGCATCGAACTCCGCGAGGATGTCCTGGTACTCGGCGAGGAAGCGCGGGTTCTCGAGCAGCTGGTCCCACGCGACCGGACCCGACAGCACGGGGATGGGGTTGCGGTACCGCGCCCACGCGCCGGCATCGATCCGCGAGAACATCAGGCGCGCCCGGGGATGCCAGCTCCACCACATGTTGTAGGCGAGGCGGCGCAGGCCGGACAGCTTCGGCGGGAGGTGGAACGAGGCGCCGGTGGACACGGGGACGCGGACGATGGGCTCCATGAACCGGAGATGATAGACGGCATCACCGCCGCGTGTTAACCGGTTTAGCCCCGTGGCCGTGCGCGGCCGGACCATCGCGGCGCCGATTGCGAGCTCGCGTCGTGCGTGCCGCCAGGTCCGGGTTCACCCGTTCGCATCGCTCTTCGCGTCGCGTCGGACAGTACGATCCGGTGATGCACCTCCGCGTCGCGCTCCTCGCCGCCGAGTGCGAGCCATGGGCCAAGACCGGCGGTCTCGCGGACGTGATCGACGCGCTCGCGCGGGCGCTCGGCCGCCTGCCCGAGGCGGGCTCGGCGCTCGGCACGCCGGTCGACGTGTTCCTGCCCCGGTACCGCGGCGTTCGCATGCCTCGCGACGTCGAGGTCGAGCCGCCGCTGGAGATCGACGATCCCGCCGGTGGTGGCCCTCTCACGGTCTCGATCGTCAACGTTGCGGCCGACGGGTACCGGCTCCGGCTCGTCGACCACCCGCCGGCGTTCGATCGCGACGGGTTCTACGACCATCCCGACGATGCCTGGCGGTTCGCGGTGTTCGGGCGTGCCGCGCTGGCCGCGCTGCGCCGCGACGGCGTGCCGCTCGACGTCCTCCACGCCCACGACTGGCACGCGGGACCCGCCCTGATCGACCGGGCGCGCGGGGCGGCATCGGGCGACCTCTTCTTCCGGGATATGGCGGCGGTGCTCACGCTCCACAACCTCGCCTACCGCGGCCGGACCCCGGCGGCGAAGCTGGGACAGCTGGGCCTGGCGCCCGGCGATCCGCTGGCGGGCGACGACCCGGAGATGCTCGACCTGCTGCGCGCTGCCGTGGAGCACGCGGACGTTGCCAACACCGTGTCGCCGGGGTTTGCCCGCGAGGCGCTGACCCCGGAGTACGGGCGCGGTCTCGACGGGCTGTTCCGCGCGATGGGCGACCGGTTCAGCGGCATCCTCAACGGGATCGATCCCGGCGTGTGGGATCCCGCGACCGACACCGCGCTCGCGGCGCCGTACCAGCCGGGGGCGATGGGCGGCACGGCCGCCTGTCGCCGGGACCTGCTGGAGCGGGTCGGCTTCGACCCGGACGACGACGGCGCCGTGCTGGCGATGATCGGGCGGCTCGACCCGCAGAAGGGCTTCGACCTGCTCGCCGACGGCGCCCCGGAGCTGCTCGAGGCCGGCGCCCGGATCATCGTCCTGGGCACCGGCCGGGCGTCGCTCGCGGATCCGTTCCGGGCGCTGGCCGGGGCGGCCCGCGGTCGTGTCGCGATGCTCGAGCGCTTCGACCGCGCCCTGGCGCGCCGGATCTACGCGGGCGCCGACCTGTTCCTGATGCCGTCCCGGTTCGAGCCCTGCGGCCAGGGACAGATGATCGCCCTGCGCTACGGCACGCCGCCGGTCGTGCGGCGCACCGGCGGGCTCGCGGACTCGGTCACGGACGTCGACGAGCGGCCCGGCGATGGGACGGGGTTCGTGTTCGACGACGCCACGCCGGCCGCGCTGGTGGGCGCGGTCACCCGCGCGATGGCCCGGCGGGTCGCCGATCCTGCCGGCTGGGCCGCCCTGGTGGCGCGGGGGATGGCCGTCGACTTCGGCTGGGACGCCGGCCCGGCACCCCGAGCTACCTGGCGCTGTACCGCCGGGCCGTGGCCAGGTCCGGCGCGGCGCGTAGGGCCCGACCCGCGCCCGGCACCGGAAGCATCCCATTCTCGGTGCGGGCTCGCCTGCGGGCCGTCCGCATGCGAGAATCAGCCTCGAACGCACACCTGAACCGCGGCGACCCGCCCGCCGCCGCCCCGGAGGCCCCGATGCCGAAGCAGTTCGTCGTCCAGGTGACCAACAAGCCAGGCCAGCTGGCCGATCTCGCCGAGCAGATGGCCGCCCGCGGCGTGGACCTGCGCGCGATCGGCGGTGGCGGGCTGGGCGAGTCCGGGCACATGATCATGACCACGGCCGATGACGACGCCGCTCGGTCCGTCCTCGAGGAGGGCGGCTGGACCTTCATCGAGGGCGAGTCGCTGCTGGCCGAGGTCGACGACCGCCCCGGCGGCATGGCGAAGATCGCCCGCGAGCTGGCCGACGCCGGCGTCAACGTGATGGGCCACCTGTTCCTCGGCCGCTGGAGCGACCGGGCCACGTTCGCGTTCGTGGTGGACGACCCGGACAAGGCGCGCCCGATCCTCGAACGCCGGTAGCCCGCCGTGCGCGTCGGGATCATCGCGCCGCAGGGCTGGACGGGCGAGTACGACGGCTGGGATCCGGCCCGGGCGTGGGCGCGGACGGTGGCAGTCGCGCACCAGGCCGATGCGCTCGGCTTTGACTCGGTGTGGCTGTTCGACCATCTCCAGACCGAGCCCGAGCCGACCGACGAGATCACGTTCGAGGCGTTCGTCGGGATCTCGGCGCTGGCCGTGGAGACGGCCCGGGTCCGCCTCGGGCACCTCGTCCTGTGCGCCGGCTACCGCAACCCCGCGCTGGTGGCCAAGATGATCTCGACCCTCGACGTCGTGTCCGGCGGACGAGCCGAGCTGGGTCTCGGGGCGGGCTGGAAGGACGACGAGTACATCGCCTACGGCTGGGGGTTCCCGCCGCTGCGGACGCGGATGGAGGCGCTCGAGGACGCGCTCGAGGTCACGTCGCGGATGCTCGCCCCGGGGCGGGCGACCTACTCCGGCCCGACGGCGTCCGTCCGCGACGCGATCAACGTCCCGCGCGGGATCCAGCAGCCTCGGATCCCGATCCTGGTCGGCGGCAACGGCCCCAACCGGACGTGGCGGCTGGCGGCCCGGTTCGCCGACGAGCTCAACCTCGACTGGCTGTCGCCGCAGGAGGTCGCCGATGCGCGACCCGTGATCGCGTCGCGGTGCGAGGAGATCGGGCGCGACCCGGTCACGCTGCGGCTGTCGGTCAACATCGGCCGCGACGACTCGGCCGTCGAGGGGGCGCCTCGCCGGGAGCTGCTGCACCGGTACGCGGATGCCGGCGTGGACCGGATCATGACCCTGGTCCGCGCGTCCGCGGACGACGACGGCGCGCTCGAGCGGTTCGCGGAGGACTGCCTGGCCGCAGGTGCCACCCTCGACGCCGGCTGACCGGCGCGCGAGCGGGCAGCGGGGAACGGCACGATGCTCGGGATCTGGCGCCTCCAGCTGCTGCGCGAGGTTGCCCGGCGGGGAACGGTCAAGGCTGCGGCGGCCGCGATGTCGGTGACGCCCTCCGCGGTCTCCCAGCAGCTCAAGCTGCTCGAGCAGGAAGCCGGCGTCACCCTGGTCGAGCACGAGGGCCGCCGGATCCGGCTCACGGACGCCGGCCTGATGCTGGTCAGGCACGCGGACACGATCACGGCGGCGATCACGGAGGCGGAGAGTGCCCTGGCGGCGTCGCGCGAGGAGGTCAGCGGCTCGCTCCGGGTCGCCGCGTTCCCGACGGCGGCGCGCGCCATCCTGCCCTCGATCATCGCGACCCTGGGCGGCCGCCACCCGGGTCTGCGGGTGACCCTCCGTGACCTCGAGACCGAGGAAAGCCTGACGGCGCTCCGGATGGACGAGGTGGATCTCGCGGTGGTCGACGAGTACGACGAGCCCACCCACGTCAGCGGAGCGGGTCTGGACCTGCTGCCGCTGCTGCGCGACCCGGTCTTCCTGGCGCTGCCCGCGGACCGCTGGGCGGGCGACGGGCCGATCCCGCTGGTCGAGCTCCGGGACGACGCCTGGATCATGGACACGGAAGCGAGCGCGATCCACCAGGTCGTGGTGCGGGCGTGCCGCCGCGCCGGGTTCGAGCCGCACGTGCGGTCGATCTGCCGCGACTACAGCGTGATCATCGCGCTGGTCGAGGCCGGGCTGGGGGTGGCGGTGCTGCCCGGGCTCGCGCTGCGGGACCGCCCCATCCGGGCCCGGATCGCCGCCGCGGATCCGCCGCTCGAGCGCACGGTCCTCGCGGCCGTGAAGCCCGAGCGACGGCGGCACCCCGCCGTCGCAGCGCTGCTCGCCGAGCTCCGGGCGTTCGGGCCAGGGGCGACCGGGTGAGCTCGCGGCGGCACGTCGGCGACGATGTAGCGACGCTACACAGTCTGGTTAGGAAGATGCGCTTGACGTTATCTGTCTGACCCCCGATGGTCGGCACAGGCGGAGGCTCGCGCGGCCCGGCCCATGTCCGGGCGAGGAGCGCACAGTCGCACGGGAGGACCGGCATGAAGCTCGCGGCGCGGATGGAGACGATCGGCACGGAGACGGCGTTCGAGGCCGCGGCCAGGGCGCGCGCGCTCGAGGCGACGGGACGGAGCGTGATCCACCTCGAGATCGGGGAGCCTGACTTCGACACTCCGGCCAACGTCCGCGAGGCCGCCAAGGGCGCCATCGACGCCGGCCGGACCCACTATCCGCCGTTCCCCGGCATCCCCGAGCTGCGATCCGCCATCGCGGCCGACGCGACCGCGCGCAAGGGCTTCGCGGTCGACCCGGCCAACGTGTTCGTCACGGTCGGCGGCAAGGGCGTCATGTACTACGCGATCCTGGCCTTGGTCGATCCGGGCGACGAGGTCATCGTCCCGGACCCCGGCTACCCGATCTACGAGTCGGTCACCCGGTTCGTGGGCGGGATCCCGGTCGCGATCCCGATCCGGCAGGAGAACGCGTTCCGCCTCGACCCGGACGAGCTCGCCTCGCTGGTCACCCCGCGCACCAAGCTCATCGTCATCAACTCGCCGGCCAACCCGACCGGCGGCGTGCTCACCCGATCGGACCTCGAGCGGATCGCCCAGGTCGCGCTGGACCACGACCTGACCGTCATGACCGACGAGATCTACAGCCGGATCCTGTACGACGGCGAGGAGCACGCCTCGATCGCCGCGCTGCCCGGCATGGCCGAGCGGACGATCGTGCTCGACGGGTTCTCCAAGACGTACGCGATGACCGGCTGGCGGCTGGGCTACGGGATCGTGCCCGAGTGGCTCAACCGCGGGTTCGGGCGCCTGATCATCAACTCCGTGTCGGGCGCCACGACGTTCGCGCAGGTCGGGGCGGTCGAGGCGCTGACCGGCCCGCAGGACGAGATCGACGCGATGGTCGAGGAGTTCCGGGCGCGCCGCGATCTCGTGGTCGACGGGCTCAACGAGATCCCGGGCTTCCGCTGCCTGCGGCCGTCGGGCGCGTTCTACGTGTTCCCCGAGATCTCCGGCACCGGCCTGACCGGCGCGGACCTGGCCGACCGGCTGCTCAACGAGGCCGGCGTGTCGGTGCTCGCCGGGACGGCGTTCGGCACCGTGGGCACCAGCCACATCCGGCTCTCGTACGCCAACTCGCGCGAGAACATCAGCGAGGCGCTGCGCCGGATCCGGACGGTCGTCGAGCCGCTGGTGGCGGCCGGGGCGGGCACGCGATGAACGGCAGCGACGCGCCGGCGGTAACGGTCGAGGCGGCGACGCTGCCCGACGAGGCGCGCTACGAGATCGTCAAGGACCTCGTCGACGAGTGCATCGACCTCGCGCTCAACTACCGCCAGAGCGGCCACCCGGGAGGCTCGCGCTCCAAGGCGCACTTTGTCCTGTCGCTGATGCTCTCGGGCGCCATGCGCTGGGACATCCGCCGGCCGTGGCTCCGGTTCGCCGACCGGTTCGTGCTGTCTGCGGGGCACGCCGTGCCGCTGGTGTACGCGAGCCTCGCCGTGCTCAACGAGGCGCTCCGGGCGCGCGAGGAGCTCGACGGCGACGGCCGGTTCGCGTTCCCGGACGACGGACGCTGGGCGCTGACCTGGGAATGGCTGCTCCAGCTGCGCCGCCGCGGCGGGCTGCCGGGTCACGCGGAGATGGCCGGCCGGACGATGTTCCTCAAGTCCAACACGGGACCCTCCGGCCACGGCATGCCGCCGGCCGCCGGCCAGGCGCTTGCGCTCAAGATGGCCGGCGCGGGCGAGGTCAGGGTGTTCGTCATCGAGGGCGAGGGCGGGCTCACGCCGGGCGCCACGCACGAGGTCAAGAACACGGCCTGGGGCCTGGGCCTCGACAACCTCGTGTTCCTCGTCGACTGGAACGACTTCGGCATCGATGGCCGGCCTGCATCCTCGGTGACGCCGGGTACGCCCGAGGACTGGTTCGCGCCGTATGGGTGGCGGGTGACGGGGACGAACGACGGCATGTCGTGGGGCCCGGTGACGACGGCGGTCATGGACGCCGCGCGCGGGGAGAACCCGTCCACGTCCCGTCCGTCGCCTGGTTCCGCACCCGCAAGGGCCGCGGCTACGGCAAGACCGATGCCCCCAGCCACGGCACCGCGTGGCCGATGAACGCGCCCGAGTTCTGGACCGTCCGCAAGGCGTTCATGGAGCGCTATGGCGTCGAGTACGAGGGCGTCGACCAACCCGCCCCGTCGGATCCCGATGCCGTCGCCGCCCAGGCGGAGGCAAACCTGCGGGTCGTGATGCAGGTGCTCCGGCGCGACCCGGACCTCGTCCGCTGGCTCTCGGACCGGCTGGTCGAGATCGCCGGCACCGTGCCCGAGGAGATCCCGGGGTTCCGGCTGGGACCGACGTCGGCCTCCGTGTTCGAGGACCGGCGCCTGTTCGACGCCGCCGAGTACCCCGCCGAGATCTGGCGTGGGCCGGGCGAGAAGGTGCCGAACCGGGCCGGGCTCGCCGCGTGGGGGTCGTACGTCAACGCCCTGGCGCTGCGCGATCACGGCCGGCCGCTGTTCGTCGCCGCGTCCGCGGACCTCGCCGAGTCGACCAACCTCGCGGGCTTCGCCAAGCCGTTCGGCGACCTGCCGGGCACGGGCTGGTACGAGCGCGATGCCAACCCGACCGGCGCGCTCCTGCCCACCGAGATCACCGAGTTCACCAACGCCGGCATGCTCACCGGGCTCGCCTCCGTCAACCTGGCGGCGGACCCGTTCCGCGCGTTCGACGGGTACTGGGGTGCCTGCTCCACGTACGGCTCGTTCAGCTACCTCAAGTACGGCCCGCTGCGGCTGTTCAGCCAGCTCGCCCAGGACAGCGACCTGCAGCTGGGCCGCGTGCTGTACGTGGCCGGCCACTCCGGGCCCGAGACGGCGGAGGACTCGCGGACGCACTTCGGGGTGTTCTCGCCGGGCGTGATGCAGCTGTTCCCGACCGGGCACGTCATCGACATGCACCCCTGGGAGTACAACGAGGTCCCGGCGATGCTGGCGGCCGCGTTCTCGACCGACGTCCCGATCGTGGTGCTGCACCTCACGCGGCCGCCGATCCCCGTGCCGGACCGGGCCGCGCTGGGGATGCCGTCGCATCTCGAGGCGGCCCGCGGCGCGTACGTCCTGCGGCCGTACCGCGACGACCAGCCGCGTGGCGGCACGGTCTTCGTACGCGGCACGCTGCCCACCCACAACCTGGTGACCGTGCTGGGCGAGCTCGACCGGCGCGGCCTCAACGTCAAGATCGTCGCGGCCCTCAGCGAGGAGCTGTTCCGGCGCCAGGGCCCGGAGTACCGGGAGTCCGTGGCCTCGGCGGCGGATCGCCTGGACGCCATGGTCATCACCAACGGCGCGGTCCGCCTGATGCGCGACTGGGCGGCCGGCGACGAGGTCGAGGCGTACTCGTTCAGCGCGGACTGGGACGACCGCTGGCGGACCGGCGGCTCGCTGGACGAGGTGATCGAGGAGGCGCACCTCGACGCGGGCCACATCCTGGCCGCGATCGAGCGCTTCGTCCGCGACCGGGACGCCCGGCTGGCGCGGCTCGCCGGGGTGGTTGCAGCCGCGCGAGGCTGACACGCCGCCGGTCCCGGGCCCTTGACCGGAGTTGGTAGCCTCCGGGCAGGTCACGTTCCGTGGGGGCCACGTCCGATGAGCGTCCCGCATCACGCCACCTCCCCGAAGCCCGCGGCGAACGACGCCGGGATCGCCGCGGCCCAACGTCGCGAACCCGGGATCGTCCTGCGCTGCGACGCGGAGCCCGCTGCCAGGCACGTCGGCATCGTGTTCGTCCACGGCATCGGGTCGCAGGCGGAGGGGGAGACGCTGCTCGACTGGGGCAGCGCGATCATCCGGGTCCTGTTCGACACCCGGGTCCGGAACCACCTCTCGGCGGACCCGGTGACCGACGTCGAGCTCGATCCGGGCCCGGCGCAGCGCCGCTGGATCGAGCTGCAGGTGCCCGCCGCGAACGTCGATGGCCACGACGTCCCGGACCAGCACTGGGTGATGACCGAGGCCTGGTGGGCCCAGCGCGTCCGGCCGCCGTCGTTCGGCCAGATGGCCGAGTGGCTCGGTCCGCGCGGGGTGATCCGGCGGATCCTGACCGCGCTGCTGCCCAGGCGTGGCACCCACGATCCGCGGCTGCGCGGCTGGGCGGAGCACCATGCCCTGCGTCGCAACGACGCGGGCGGGACGGAGGAGTCCGTCGATCCCGGGCCGCCCGACGGGATGAAACGGGCGCCGGGGGCGGGACCCGGTCGCACCGTCGCCGGGCTGGGCGCCGGCCTGTTCCTCCAGGCCGTGTCCGCGCTGCTCCTGGTGCTGTACGGGCTGCTGCGCTCGATCGAGAAGCTCGTCCCCGTCGGGCCGCTCAAGGACGGGGCGCTCACCCGACCGCTGGACCGGTTCGTCCTCGAGTGGTTCGGCGACGTCTACGTCCTGCTGTCAGACACCGCGCAGGCCGCGAGCATCCGCGGACAGCTGGTGGACGCGATCGAGGACCTGAAGGCCGCCGGCTGCGACGAGATCGCCATCGTCGCCCACTCGGGCGGCGCGATCGTGTCGTACATGACCCTCGTGGATCCCTCGTCGGCCGGGCTGGCCGTCGACCGGCTGATCACGCTCGGCGAGGGGCTGAACCTCGCCTGGCGCCTGACCGATTCGGGCGGCACGACCCCGCTCGACGAGCTCGACGTCCCGCCGGAGCGCCTGTACGGATCGCTGCTCGCCACGCACCCCGGCCTCCGCTGGGACGACTTCTGGGCATCGCAGGACCCCGCCCCGGTGGGCGTGCTCGAGCCCCCGGCCGGCGACGACCCGACGGCCGACGCGACGCTGCTGGCGCGGATCCAGAGCCACGCCATCTGGAACCGGCTGTCGTTCCGCGAGGATCACGGCGGGTACTGGGACAACGACGAGGAGTTCCTGATCCCGCTGATGCGCCTGCTCGCGGGCGGTCCCGGATGCCGCAACCGTGTTCGGGGACGAGGCCGCGGACCAGGGCCGGTCGAACCGGCGTCGTCGACGGCTGTCGCTGCTCTCCTACTGGCGCCAGCTGACGGCGGCAGGCTCGCTGGCGGCCGTCGCGATGTCCGTCGCGCTGGAGAGGCCGTCGCTGTCCGCGGCCACCGATCTCGCATCGATGGCGTTCAACGCCGTTCCGGGCAGCGACCTGGTCACCGGCCCGCTGGGCTCAATCCGGGCCATGGACCTCGCGGCGTCGCCGGCCGGTCGGCTTCCTTGCCGAGACGGGCGTCTGGGTCATTGCGGCGGCGGTCGGGCTGGCGGCGGCCTACACGCTGGTGACGCCGCCCGAGCGCGCGGTGCCGTGGGCGCGCGGGCGCGTCGGCCGATGGATCGGCCTGGCGCTGCGGCTGGCGCCCTGGATCGGCGGAATCCCGACGTTCATCGCGATCATCGTCGCCGGGATCCGGTTCCTCATCGGCTCGACGCCCGATGCCCGCGACACCGCCGGGATCGTCATCGTCGCGGGCGCCGTCGGCCTTGTCCTCGTCCTCGGCGCCCGGGTGCTGCTCGGCAACGGAGGAGCCGACCGGACCGCGGTGCGGGACCTTGCCGAGACCCTGCTGATGATGCTCGCGATGGTCGTCGCTGCTGTCCTGCTGGTCGCGCCCGTGTTCGCGATCCTGGTGTTCCCGGGAGTGGGCGCTGCGGTCGCTGGGACGGTGGCCGTCGTCGCGGCGTTCCAGCTGCTGGGCCAGCTGGGCACGTGGCGGTGGTCCGCCTGGGATGCTCGCGAGCGAGCCCTGGTCCGCCTCGGCCGCGACTACGTGGCGTTCGGGCGCGTGGTTGCCCAGATGGCGCTCCTCGGGATCGCCTTCTCGGGCCTGTTCATCGCCGCCGTGTTCAGCGTTGCGCAGGCCCTGGTCATCGCCGTGGCGGCGGTCGTGCTGCTGGTGCTGGTCGCGGTCGCGGTGGACGTGCTCGACGCTTCCCATCCGCGCCTTCCGGTCGTGCGTCCCGGGCAGCAGACCGCGCCGCCGGACCAGTCCTGACGGATCAGCGCGACGGCGTCTCCCGGGCAGGTGCCGGGGTCTTCGTGCCCCGGGTGCTCGCCGCACCCACCTCCGCGCCGGCCCGCCGGCGCTCCTCCCGGGCGTCCTCGCGCCCGCGCTGCAGGTCGTCCGGGTGGGCGATCGCCTCGAGCACGGCGTTGACCTCGGCGCCAACGAGCAGGATGAGCGCCGTGATGTACAGCCACACCAGCAGCACCACCGCCCCGGCGAGCGTGCCGTACGTCGCCCCGTAGCTGGCGACCGAGCCGAGGTAGAAGGCGAAGCCCCAGGTGGCGACGAGCCAGCCGACCGTGAACACGATCGCGCCGACGGCCACCCGGTGCCACGGCAGCGCAAGGTTGGGCACGACGCGGTACAGGATCATCGCCGCGAAGAACAGCAGCAGGAACGCAACGGGCCACGCCGCCAGGGCGAGGATCGGGTCCACCGCAGGCCCGAGGCCAAGCGTCGAGGCGATCTGGTGCCCGAAGCGCTGGATCGCCACGAACAGGATGAACGCGACCACGACGGCGAACGCCGCCGGCAGCGTGACCCCGATCGATACCAGGTACCGGCGCCAGATCGAGCGGCTCTCCTCGATGTCGTACGCCCGGTTCGCGGCCTTCATGACTGCGCTGGTGCCGCCCGACGCGAAGAACAGCGCCGCCACGGCACCGAACGTGAGCAGCCCGAACGACTGCCGGCCCATGAGGCTGTCGAGCTGGTCACCCAACAGGCTCGAGAGCGCTGGCGGCATCGACGAGCCGATGGTGGACTTCATCTGGGTCGCCGGGTTGGGGATGCCGAGCAGCCCGGCGATGAACGTGGACAGGGCGATCAGAAAGATCGCGAACGGGAAGATCGCCATGAAGAACCGGTAGGACAGTGCCGCCGAGAGCTCGAGCACGTCGTCATCCAGGACCTGGCGGACGACGGCGATCGAGACATCGAGCACGCGGCGTGCGGGACCGGCCTCCCGTGCCCGCTCGATCGGCTGCTGGAGGTCGGCGCGACTGAGATCCATGGTCAAGATCCTGGCCGGTCGCGGGCTGAGAACGGGGCAACCGGGACGCCAATGACGTTACGGGGACCTCGCGACTTCGCGGTCCTGCGACGGCCCGGCGGCCGGCGAGCGGGAGCCGGCGAGCGGGACGGCCTGCACTGGACCTGGGCGGTCCCGCGGCGAGCTCCCACTTCGGCGGCCCGCCCGCCTGGCCGCGCCCTGCCACGCGGTTGAAACGCTCTCCGAGACCTGAGCTGATCTGCCGCGACGGCCGATGCCTAGCATGGGCACGGGTGCCGTCGCCGCCACGTCCCCCGATCGCGAGGCGCCCTGCGACGTGACGGCTCGAGGAAGCGACGGACGCCGGGACAGGACCCACGACCACGGAGGATGCGTGCCATGACCGTCCACGATCAGACCGACGCCCACATGCCCCCGATGGTCTCGAGCGACGAGGCCGACCAGCAGCAGCTCTCCCTCGCCCGGGAGCAGGGCGAGGCCTTCGGCCATGCGGTCGACACGATGGCCGGCAAGGTCGCCGTCGATGGCGGCTCGACCACCGCGGGTGAGTACATCGTCGGCTGGGCCGTCGAGCATGCCGAGGGCATGTACGAGCCCGCGGACGGGGGGCGCCTCGAGTGGCGCGAGCCCGAGGACACGAACTGCCACGTCGAGATCGTGGTCCGGGATGCCTCCGACGGCCGGTTCGTCCCTGGACTCCACGTCACCGCGACCGTGATCGGCACCGACGGCCGGGAGGTCGGGACCCACGAGCAGCCGTTCCTGTGGCATCCCTGGCTCTACCACTACGGCCGCAACTGGAAGGTTCCCGGGGACGGGACGTACGGGATCCGCGTCGACATCGATCCGCCGCGGTTCGGGCGCCACGATCCCGAGAACGGCAAGCGGTTCCAGGAGAAGGTCTCGGTCACGTTCGACGACGTCCACATCGAGACCGGCCAGAAGTAGGCGCATCCTGCCGCCAGGAACGACTGGTAGACTTCCGCGAACGGTATCGCAGGCCTGAGAGCCTGTCGCATTGGTACCTTTGCCGATGCCTCGGGCGGGAGTAGCTCAGTTGGCAGAGCGGCAGCCTTCCAAGCTGCATGTCGCGAGTTCGAACCTCGTCTCCCGCTCCAACAACCCCTCAAGGTCCTGACATGCCTGCCGGACGACGACGCGAGCCAGCAAAGACGCCGCCGCGCGCTGGTGCGACGGGCATGACCCCCGACGCCCTCGACGCGTTCGTGGCCGGCTACTTCGGCGAGTACGACGAAGCGCTGCGCAGGTCGCGCGGAGAGCAGATCCCGCCACCGGCCGCGGGCTCCGATCGCCCCGTGTGGCGCCTCCATTTGCTGATCAACGAGGGTGGCGATGCGGAGCTCGAGGCGGCGTGGGCGATCCTGCTCGTCCTCATCGACCGGGCGCCGGACGCCGGTGCGATGGGGTTCGTCGCGGCAGGCCCGCTCGAGGACATCGTTCGCTCGCACAACGACGTGCTCGGCGACCGGATCGTGGCCGAAGCCCGTCGCAGCCCACAGCTCCGGCAGGCGCTGACCGGGATCTGGGGCTGGGCCTCGCTCCCGGAGCCGTTCGGCAGCCGCCTGAAGGCACTCGCCGGGATGGGCGACCCGCCGGCCGCGGGCGAGGGCGCGGCGAGCCGGCGGACCAACTAGCCTTGGGAGACGCGGCGCCAGACCGGCCACCGCGCAGACCCGGCAGCGGAGGGCAACGGAACCCGTGTCGACGCCCGGCAAGGTCGCGCTGTTCACGAACGAGTACCCGCCGCACGTCTACGGCGGCGCGGGCGTCCACGTCGAGTACCTGAGCCGGGAGCTCGCGAAGCTGGTCCCGGTCGAGGTCCGCTGCTTCGGCGACCAGGACATCGACGAGCCCAACCTGCGCGTCCGTGGCTACGGCCCGTGGGCCGAGGCGACGCAGGAGACCGACGCCCGGTTCAAGGGCGCGCTCGACGCCTTCCAGCGCGACCTGTCGATGGCCAAGGACACCCTCGACGCCGACGTCGTCCACTGCCACACGTGGTACGCGGACATGGCCGGGTTCATCGCGAAGAAGCTGTGGGGGGTGCCGCTCGTCCTGACCACGCACTCGCTGGAGCCGCTCCGCCCGTGGAAGGTCGAGCAGCTGGGCAACGCGTACCACCTGTCGAGCTGGATGGAGCGCACCACGATGCTCGATGCGGACGCGATCATCGCCGTGTCGCAGGAGACGCGGGCCGACGTCCTGCGCTTCTTCCCGGTCGATCCCGCGCGGATCCACGTGATCCACAACGGCATCGATCTCGCGCAGTACGCGCCCGATCCGGCGACCGACGTCCTCGAGCGCTACGGCGTGGATCCCGGATCGGCCGTACGTGCTGTTCGTGGGCCGGATCACCCGCCAGAAGGGGATCATCCACCTGGTCAACGCGATCCCCGGCATCGACCAGGGCCTCCAGGTCGTGCTGTGCGCGGGCGCCCCCGACACGCCCGAGATCGGTGCCGAGATGGAGCACCGGGTCGCCGAGGTCAGCGCGGCCCGGCCGGGCGTGACCTGGATCCGCGAGATGGTGCCGCGCGAGGCCGCCATCCAGCTGTACTCGCACGCCGCGGTGTTCTGCTGCCCGTCGGTCTACGAGCCGTTCGGGATCATCAACCTCGAGGCGATGGCGTGCGAGACGGCCGTCGTCGCGTCCGCGGTCGGCGGGATCCCGGAGGTCGTCGTGCCCGGCGAGACGGGCCTGCTCGTCGATCCGCGGATCCGCGAGGGCACGTTCGACCCGTCGGACCCGGCGCAGTTCTCGCGGGAGCTCGCGGCGGCGATCAACGAGGTCGGGCTGGACGAGGGGCTGCGGACCGCGATGGGCCGCGCCGGCCGCCGGCGCGCCGAGGAGCACTTCAGCTGGGCCGCGATCGCGCGCCGGACGCTCGACCTGTACGGGTCGCTCGTCGGGGGCGAAAATGGTTGACGATGCAAGCAGGGCTGGTACCCTTCGCGACGTGATGACGTTCGCCCTCACGGGCTGTCTGGACCAGCATTGCTCCTGTCGCCGGCGAGAGCCGGCGGGAGTCGAGCGCGCGGTCCACGCCTGAGCGACCGCCCTCCTTCTCCTCTCCCGGGCCTCGCGATCCTCGTCGATCGGCGCGTGTTCGTGCGCGCCGCGCCCCCGTTTGACCCAGGAGAACCCGTGTCCATCCTCACCCCCCGCGCCCGCCAGATCGACCCGCGCGGCCAGCGCTTTGGCGCCGGCGTGTCGGCGATCGTGCTCGGCGGGGCGTTCCTCGCCGGTGCTCCCTGGCTGGCCGTGCTGGTCGGCCTCAACCTCGCCCTGTCATCCGCGTTCGGCACCCGGCTGTTCCTGCCGGGCCGCGCGTGGCCGCTGATCCGCCGCTCGCTTCGCCTCGGACCTGCCGAGCCCGAGCACGAGTACCCGCCGCGCTTCGCGCAGGCGCTGGGCGCCGTGTTCATCGCTCTCGCCGCGATCGCGTTCGCGGCCGGCGCGACGCCGGCCGGCTGGCTGCTCGCCGGCGCGGTGGCGGCGCTCCAGACGCTGCTCGCGACGACCGGCATCTGCGTCGGGTGCCGGCTGTACTTCCTGCGCTGGTGGGTCCCATCCGCGTTCGCCCGGCTGTTCCGGCGAGCCGACGCCCTGGTCCCGCTCGAGGTGCCGGCGCTCAACCGGATCGGCTGAACGCGGCCCGGGCGGATGAGCGCGGCCCGGGGACGACGACGGGCCGGGGACTCTCGGTGGAACCGCCGGGAAGGCGACGCCGGACGGGCACTTGACGGCATCGGGACCGCTACTCGATGCTATTGCAACTCATTGCAATACCTGCCTGGTCGGGCAGCGTCGCGCGACCCGGATGGAGACCCCGCTTGCCTGCGTTCGACCTCGCGCTCATCCACGCCCCGCTTGCCGCCGTGACGGCGGGCGGCGTGGGCGTGCTGGTCACCGGGCTCCTGCTGGGCGTCCGGCACGGGTTCGACTGGGACCACATCGCCGCGATCACGGACATCACCTCGACATCGGCCGCGGCCGATGTCGGCGCCGAGATCCACGAAGCCGAGCACCGTATCCATCCGCACGACCACGCGCACGGCCACGGGGGAGCGGCGGAGCGCTCGGAGCATGACGCCACCGGCGCGGCCGGGGTCGCCGTGATGCCCAGCCTCGCGGCCGTCCCGGTGGCCCGCCCGCGGTTCATCGCGGAGCAGCGGCACGCAATCGCGCTGGGCACGCTGTACGCGCTGGGCCATGCCCTGGTCGTGTTCGCGCTCGGGGTGCTGGCGCTCGCGTTCGGGGCGATCCTGCCGGACTGGGTCGACCCGATCATGGGCCGGGTCGTCGGGATCACGCTGCTCGTGCTCGGGATCTGGGTGTTCGTCTCGCTCTACCAGTACCTGCGCAACGGGACCGAGTTCCGGCTCCGGAGCCGCTGGATGCTGGTGTTCGACGGCGTCCGGTTCGCGTGGCGCCGGTTCCAGGCGCGGCTCCACGGCCACGAGCACGTCGCACCGCTCGAGATGAGCTCGTACGGTCCGCGCACCGCGTTCGGCGTGGGCATGATCCACGGCATCGGCGCCGAGACCGGGTCGCAGGCGCTGCTGATCGCGGCGGTCGGCGGGGCGACCGGCGCCGGCCTCGGGCTCCCGATGCTGCTCGCCTTCGTGGTCGGGCTGGTCGCCTCCAACACGATGATCGTCGTCGTGTCGGCGACCGGGTTTGTCGCCGGGCAGGTCCGGCGGCCGCTGTACATCGCGATCGGCGTGCTCGCCGGGACCTTCAGCGTCGCGATCGGCCTGGCCTTCCTGCTGGGTTCGAGCAACCTGCTGCCGGATCTCCAGCAGCTGCTCGGGGCGGCGCCCGCATGACCGCCGGCGGGCGCCGCGCCGCCTCGACCGGGACCAGCTGGGACGACGTGCCGGGCCGTCTTCGCGCGCGCGGGCTCCGCTGGACCCCGCAGCGCCGCACGCTGATCCAGGTGCTGGCGGCGACCACCGGGCACGTCACCGGCAGCGAGCTCGTCGAGCGCTGCCGCGAGCTCGATCCGACCACCATCCCGTCGACCGTCTACCGGACGCTCGACGTGCTCGAGGACCTGGGTGTCATCCGTCACGCGCACGGCGTCGACGGGCGCGAGGAGTTCCATGTCCGGCCCGCGGTCGAGCACGGGCATCTCCACTGCACGGTGTGTCACGGCGCCTGGGAGATCGGGCCGGCCGAGGCGGCGACGCTGGTCGACGAGCTGGCTCGCGCGCGGGGCTTCACGGTCGACCTGTCGCACGTGTCGGTCGCCGGGGTGTGCGCGACGTGCCGCGATGCGGCCCGGTCCGAGGGCTGAGGCGCCGATGGCAGCGTCCGGATACCGGTTCGCCGGCCGCATCCCGGCGGGCGTCGTGCCCGTGATCCCCCGTCCCGGCCAGGAGTCGGTCTGGGACTACCCGCGACCGCCGCGGGTCGAGGCCGTCCCGGAACGGATCCGGGTGATCGTCGGCGAGCTGGTCATCGCCGACTCCAGCCGCGCGATGCGGGTCCTCGAGACCGCGGGCGCTCCCGTGTACTACCTGCCGCCGGGCGAGGTGCGGATGGATCTTCTGCGCCCTTCACGGAGCACCAGCGTGTGCGAGTGGAAGGGCACGGCCGGCTACTGGTCGCTCGAAGTTGACGGCCGGCGGATCCCCGACATCGCATGGTCCTACGAGCAGCCGAGCCCAGCGTTCAGGGCCATCCGTGGCTATCTCGGGTTCTACGCGGCCAAGGTCGACGAGGCGTGGGTCGGGGACGAGCGGGCGACGCCGCAGCCCGGCGGCTTCTACGGCGGCTGGATGACCTCGCGAATCGTGGGACCGGTCAAGGGCGAGCCCGGCAGCCGGGGCTGGTAGCGCCTGCGCGCCGACGCCGGCTGCGCATCGCGGCCGGGGAGAGGGCGCTGGCGACGCCCGGCCGTCAGCCGCGCGGCGGCGATCACCGCGTCCGAGATCGCGGGCCACGCCTCGAGCGCCCACGGTCCGTACTCCCGGTCGGTGAGGCAGGCCAGCGCGAGATCCGCTTCCGGATCGACCCACAGGAACGTGCCGCTGCCGCCGAAGTGCCCGAACGTCGCGGGCGAGTTCCGCGATCCCGTCCAGTGCGGTCGTCTTGCCGTCGCGAAGCTCGAACCCCAGGCCCCAGTCGAGCGGATCGAACCGGCCAACACCCGGCAGCACGCCGCGGAGCCCCGGGAATGCGACCGACGTGGCGAGCCTGAGCGTCTCGACCGGGAGCAGTCGCGGGCGGAGCAGCTCGGCCGCGAACGACGCGAGGTCGTCGAGCGTCCCGTGGAGCCCCTGCGACGGCCGCTCCAGCAGCCGCGCGCCGTCCATCCCGAGCGGGTCGAGGACCCATTCGCGGAGCACGGCGTCGAACGGGCGGCCCGCGGCCGCGGACACCACGCCGGCCAGGGCGTCGAACCCCGCGTTGGAGTAGATCCGCGTCCGTTCCGGCGGGGAGACCGGGACCGGATCGTCGAACGGGAGGCCGGACGCATGCGCGAGCAGGTGCCGGACGGTGGCGCCGGGCGGCCCGGCCGGATCGTCGAGGCCGACCAGGCCACGGCGTTCGGCGATGAGCACGACGCAGGCGGTCAGCATCTTGGTGATCGACGCCCAGCGCATCGTCCTGTCCGGAGGGCCGTGGCGAGCGACCAGCCCCTGCCCATCGATCACGGCGATCGCGGCCGTCGGGGCACCCCAGCCGTCAATGGCCTGGAGCACGCCCGCATCGAACGGCGCGCGGAGAGGCCGGGATCAGGGTCACCGGAGCCTGTGTGCGATCACGACGTCGGTGCGGACCCGGATCATTCAGTCGATCGAGGGCACGCCGAGGATGTTGAAGCCGCCGTCGACGTACACGACCTCGCCGGTCACCGCGGACGACAGGTCCGAGGCGAGGTACAGCGGCGGTCTTGCCCACGTCCTCGATCGTGATGTGCGACCGCAGCGGCGCGATCTCGTCGAACGGGCCGTACAGCTTGCGGAAGCCGGCGATCCCGCCCGCGGACAGGGTCCGGATGGGGCCTGCCGAGATGGCGTTGACGCGGACGCCTTCGGGCCCGAGATCGGCGGCGAGGTAGCGGACGGAGGCTTCCAGCGCCGCCTTGGCCACGCCCATCACGTTGTAGTGGGTGACGACCTTCTCGGCGCCGTAGTAGGACAGGGTCAGGATCGAGCTGCCGGGGCGGAGGTACGGACGGGCCTCGCGCGCGAGCGCGACCAGCGAGTAGGCGGACACGTCCATCGCCAGCGCGAACCCGTCACGCGACGTGTCGACGAACGATCCGTCGAGGTCCTCGCGCTTCGCGTACGCGATCGCATGGACCAGGATGTCGACGGTGCCGTGGGCCGCGGCCCACTTGTCCAGCACGGCCCGGATCTGCTCGTCGGACCCGACGTCGCACGGTTCCACGAACGTGCTCCCGATCGACGCCGCCAGCGGTCGCACCCGGCGCTCGATGAGGCTCTCGACCGACGAGAACCCGACGCTCGCCCCCTGGTCGTGGAATGCCTTCGCGATGCCCCAGGCGATCGAGTGGTCGTTCGCGACCCCGAACACGAGCGCGTTCCGCCCGTCGAGCAAACCCATGCGTGGCTCCTCTCTCCGTTACCCTGCGCGCATCATGCCCGACTCGCCCGTTGCCGACGACGCCCTGCGTGCAGCGCTGCACGGGGTGCGCGGGCTGCTGCTCGATCTCGACGGGGTGCTGGTCCTGGCGGGCAAGGCGGTGCCCGGCGCCCCGGAGGCGCTGGCCGAGCTCGACCGGCGGGGCTTCCCGTACCTGGTCGTGACCAACACCTCGCTCGTGTCACGCGCATCGCTCGCGGCGTGGGGCAGCCGCATCGGGTTCACGACGCCGCCCGACCGGTTCCAGTCGGCGCTCTCGGCATCGGCCGGGCTCGTGCGTCGCGAGTACGGCGACCGCCCGGTCTACGTGATCTGCTCCGACGACGCGCGCGCCGAGTTCGCCGGGCTCACCGTGGTCGACGGCCCGGGCGCCGATGCCGCACCGGACGACGTCGCCGCCGTGATCCTGGGCGACTCGCCGGACCAGCTGACGAAGGCGAACCTCGATCGTGCGTTCCGGCTGGTCCGCGGCGGCGCGGCCCTGATCGGGATGCATCGAAACCCGTGGTGGATCACCCCCGAGGGCCCGACCCTCGACGCCGGCGCGTTCCTGGTCGCGCTCGAATGGGCCACGAAACGGCGCGCCCGGATCGTCGGCAAGCCCTCGCCGGCGTTCTTCCGGGTCGCGATCGAGCGGCTGGCCTCGGAAGCGGCGGCGCGCGGCGAGCCGCGGCTGCGACGGGCCGACCTGGCCATGGTCGGGGACGACGTCGGCTCGGACATCGGTGGTGGGCGACGCGCCGGCCTGCGAACCGTGTTCGTCCGAACGGGCAAGCACGGCGACCCGGAGCTGGACGCGGCCGCGGCAGCACGCCGGCCGGTGCGCCCGGACGCGGTCGCACCATCGATCGCGGAGGTCGTGGCCGCACTGGGCTGAGGCCGCGACCCGGGATCCTGCCCCGGCAAGGATCCTGCCCCAGGGGAGCGGGCATCGCCTGCCGGTCGAGCTGCCACCTCGGCCGTCGTGGCACACTCGCGCCATGGAACCCGCAGGTCCCGTCCTGACCGACGGCGTGATCACGCTCAGGCCGCCGACCGAGGCCGATGCCCCGGCGATCGTCGCCGCCGTGGCGGCCTCGCTCCCGGAGCTGGAGCCGTTCATGCCGTGGGCGACGCCGGGCTACGACGTCGAGGCGGCGCTGACGTGGTTCCGCGGGGAGCGCGAGCCGGACGAGCTGCGGTTCGTGATCCTGGGTGATGACGGCGTGGTGGCCGGTGGCTGCGGCCTCAACCTGTTCAACCACGTGAACCACTACGCCAACCTCGGCTACTGGCTGCGATCCGACCGGACCGGTCGCGGCTGGGCGACGCGTGCGACGCGGCTCGTGGCCCGGCACGGCCTCACCCAGGTGGGTCTCGAGCGCGTGGAGATCATCATGTCGGTCGAGAACGGGCCCAGTCGCCGGGTCGCCGAGCGCGCCGGCGCGACGCACGAGGGCACGCTCCGCCATCGGCTGCTGCTGCACGGTCGCTACCACGACGCCGACCTGTTCTCGCTGGTGCGATCCGACCTCGGCTGATCCCGCGCCTGCGCGGTGCTACCGGCACGAGGCATGGGCGAACGCTCGCGTGGGTCAGGCCGCCGCCTTACTTCGTGGCGCCTGCCGCGTATGCGGCAAGCGCCGTCTTGACCGCGTCGGACACGACGCCGGTCGAGCCCAGGACGATGATCTTCTGGGGCTCAAGCCTCGTGAGCTCGGCGGCGGTGGCGGCGTTGATGGCGCCGGTGGGGGCGACCAGCAGCACCGGACCCTTGATGGTGCCCGCGGCGGCGGCACCCGCGAGGGCATCGGGGAAGTTGTACGCGGTGGCGATGTAGGCGACCTCGACGCCCGGGCTGAACGTGGTGGCGCTGATCGCGGCCGCGGTGGCGAAGCGGTCAGAGCCCCAGTAGCGATCGACGGTGCCTGCCGTGTACGCCGCAAGCGCCGTCTTGACCGCGTCGGACACGACGCCGGTCGCAGCCCAGGACGATGATCTTCTGGGGCTCGAGCCTCGTGAGCTCGGCGGCGGTGGAGGCGTTGATGGCCCGGTGGGGGCGACCAGCAGCACCGGACCCTTGATGGTGCCCGCGGCGGCGGCACCCGCGAGGGCATCGGGGAAGTTGTACGCGGTGGCGATGTAGGCGACGTCGACGCCCGGGCTGAAGGTGTGTGGCGCTGATGCGGCCGCGGTGGCGAAGCGGTCTGAGCGCCGGCAGTAGCGATCGACGGTGCCTGCCGTGTAACCGGCAAGCGCCGTCTTGACCGCGTCGGAGACGACGCCGGTGCCAGCCCAGGACGATGATCTTCTGGGGCATCAAGCCTCGTGAGCTCGGCGGCGGTGGCGGCGTTGATGGCGCCGGTGGGGGCGACCAGGAGCACCGGACCCTTGATGGTGCCCGCGGCGGCGGCACCCGCGAGGGCGTCGGGGAAGTTGAACGCGGTGGCGATGTAGGCGACCTCGACGCCCGGGCTGAACGTGGTGGCGCTGATCGCGGCCGCGGTGGCGAAGCGGTCGGGCCCCGAGTAGCGGGGCGCCACGGTCGGCCGCGTGACCCTGACGTCGTCGATCCCGGCTTCGATCGTCGACGCGTCGCCTGCGTCCACCGCCCCGAAGCGGAGCCGGATGGTCTGGCCGGCCCAGGCGTCGAGCGGGAGCAGGGCCGAGGTCCATCTGCCTCCGACGATCGCCGGCCTGCCCATCTGCGCCCAGACCACGGTCTGGCCACCGGCCTCGTCCTCGATGATCGCCTCGAGGCGATCATCCCCGGTCGCGTTCGATCCGTGCGCGAAGTACCAGCGGAACGAGAGGAGCTGACCGGCTTCTGTGGAGAGGCTGATGGGGGTCGATCGCACGGTCGTCCGGCCGTCGAGGTCGTTGGTGTCGACGCTCGAGCCGGCGCGCGAGCCCGGTGACGATCGCCCCGCTGCCCGACGACGTCGTGGTGGGCTGGAGCGTCACGCCGCCCAGCGTCGTCGCCGCGGGATTGCCCCGCGCCCAGCGCCCGGCCGTGGCCGCCGTATCGGCCCCGTCCGGGTTCACCGTCCAGCCGCGCTCCACCTCCATGTCGTCATCGAACGCGCCGCAGCGGGTCTCCCGAACGGCCGCGCCGAGGACACCCAGAGGGCAATCTGCGCGCTCCATCAGATACAGGACCGCCTCGCGGTTGCGCGCCGTCTCCGAGGCGATCAGCGTGTCCTTCGGGTAATCCATGTTCGAGAGCTCGAACGTGTACGAGAAGATCCGGTACATGCCGTACTCGTAGTCACGGGTCGTGCCCGAGGTGAGGTAGAGGTCGCTGCCCTGCTCCGGGCGGTAGCCGTTGGTGGCGGCCATGTGCTTGCCGATCACGACGAGGGCCGCGTGGTCGTCCGTCGTCATGTCTGCTGGAACATCCGCGTAGGTGTACCCATAGGGCCACATGACCAGACGGCCATACTCATGGAAGCTGATGGCCACCCGGATCTGCTGGCGCCCGCCGACCACGCGGCTGGCGAGGAAGTCGCGAACGGCGCGCGTCTCGGGCGCCGAGAATGCCGACGGGCCGCGATAGGTGATGGCCAGCGGGTTCGTGCTGGTGTTGCCACCGGCGCCCCACCGGTATCCGTAGTTGCGGTTGAGATCGGTGCCGATGGCCGTCGTGCCGGAGTTCGGCTGCCGGTTCTTGCGCCAGAAATGGAGCTTGCCGCCCGAGATGTCGTACTCGGCGCCGTCGGGGTTGACCGCGAACACGATCCAGACCTCGCGGCTGTTCACGATGCCGGCGATCCGTGTGTCGCTGCCGTACCCGTCGGCGAGCCAGTGGAGGATGTGGAGCGTCATCTCCAGCCCCATGTGCTCGTCCGAGTGATGCAGACCGTCGAGCATCACCTCGGGTTCGGCCTCATCGGTGCCGACGTTGTCGCTGACCTTGGCCGCCCAGATGTCACGCCCCTGGTAGGTCTTCCCGATCGAGAAGATCTGCACGATGTCCGGGTGAGCGGTCGCGACGGCGTTGATGTCGGCCACCATCTCCGCGTACGTGTGATAGCCCGCGTACCCCGCCGGAAAGTCGGTCGCGGCCCGGACGGGTGAGACGTGGGTACCCGGAACCACGGGGGTCACCAGGGCGGCGGCCAGGACGGTCGCGGCGAGCATTCGGCGGACGCGGTGCGGCATGTGCGCATCATGCGCGCCGGTCACGTCCATCGGCATGGCTCCTGGGTCAGGGCGCTCGATGGCTCTTCGGACGGGTGCCGAGTCGCACTCCCGCGGCCCGGCCCGCCGGGACTAGACTGGCGTCAACGACCGAGTTGAGCCGCGCGCCCGCCGATCACGCGGGTCGTGCCCCACGGGAGCCTGCGATGACCGCCCAGCGGATCAAGATCACCTACGCGACCCTGCGCGCCGACAACGAGGAGCTGCACGCGCTGTACGAGGCGGGCCTCGAGAAGGCGAAGGGGCGTCTCGGCGCGTACCACCGCAACTTCATCGACGGCGTCGAGCGCGATGGTGACGGCACGTTCGAGGTGCGCTCGCCGATCGACAGCGAGATCCTGGTCGGCACGTTCGCGCGCGGAACGCGCAAGGACGCGCAGGACGCGATCGCCGCGGCTCATCGGGCGCAGCCGGCGTGGTTCCGGCTGGGCTGGGAGAAGCGGCTCGAGATCCTGAAGGCCGCCGCGGAGCTGATCTCCGAGCGCCAGATGGAGTACGGCGGCCTGATGGCGATCGAGGTCGGCAAGACCCGGCTCGAGGCGCTGGGCGAGGTCGAGGAGGCGGCCGACCTGATCCGCTACTACGCCAGGACGGCCGAGGACAACGGCTACTACGACCACCCGATGGACAACCTGGGCGACGCGACCGTGCACACGCGATCGGTGCTCCGCCCGCACGGCGTGTTCGCGGTGATCAGCCCGTTCAACTTCCCGATGGCGCTCGCGGTTGGCCCCAGTGCGGCCGCGATGATGGCCGGCAACGCCGTCGTGTTCAAGCCCGCGACCGTGTCCGCGATGACCGCGGTCGCGATCAAGGAGGCGTATCGCGACGCGGGCGTCCCCGATGGCGTGTTCAACCTGGTCATGGGCCCCGGCGACACGGTCGGACAGGAGCTCCAGGAGAACCAGGGGATCAACGGGATCGTGTTCACCGGCTCGTACGAGGTCGGCTTCGAGCTGTTCCGCAACTTCTCCACGCGGTATCCGCGGCCATGCATCGTGGAGATGGGTGGCAAGAACCCGGCGATCGTGCTCAAGAGCGCCGACCTCGAGGAGGCGGCCGAGGGGATCATGCGCGCCGCCTTCGGCTACGGCGGGCAGAAGTGCTCGGCCAACAGCCGGGTCTACGTCGAGAAGCCCGTTCATGACGAGCTGGTCCGGATCCTGGTCGAGAAGACGGAGAAGCTGGTGGTCGGCGATCCGCTGCCCCGGACGGCATTCCTGGGCCCGGTCATCGACCAGCGCGCGGTCGATCGCCACCAGCAGGCGGTCGCCGAAGCACGCCGCGACGGCACGGTGTTCACCGGTGGCGAGCACCTCACCGATGGCGCCCTCGGGCGCGGCTTCTATGTCGAGCCGACCGTGGTCGGCAAGCTGCCGGCGACCCACCGGCTGTTCCAGGACGAGCTGTTCGCGCCGTTGACCGCGGTTCACGCGGTGGACTCGCTGGACGAGGCCCTGGCCCTGGCCAACGACAACGTCTACGGGCTGACCGCAGGCGTCTACTCGGAGGAGCCGTCGGAGGTCCAGCGCTTCCTCGAGGAGATCGAGGCGGGCGTGCTGTACGTCAACCGGCGGGCCGGCGCGACGACCGGCGCCTGGCCGGGCGTCCAGGCGTTCGGCGGCTGGAAGGGCTCCGGCTCGACCGGCAAGTCCGGGCTGTCGATGTACTACGTCGCGCAGTTCCTGCGGGAGCAGAGCCACACCGTCGTGGACTGACCCGCCGTGATGCCCGGGCGGCGTCATGGTTGATCCGGATCGGTCGTGCTGACGCCTGCCGGGCATCGACGCGCCCGGTTCGAGGCTCGATTGCGTCGCGATGACCGGCGCAAGGGGTCACGTCGATGTCCGCGCCCCGATCGTGACGCCTGTGAGACATCGCCCGGGGCGTGGCTCGTCGCCCGGGGCGTGGCTCGTCGCCCGGGGCGTTCCATGTCGCGCGGGCCGCGATCGGGACGTTCGGGTGATCGCCGGCCCGCTGCGCTCTGCTATCCTGGTATTCACTGTGCATAACATCTATGCGTTGCTGCGGCGCTTGATGTGCGCTCGACCGTACGCGGCAATCCGCAAGGAGGCCCCGTGACCAGCCCGCTCGAGGCGCGACCCGTCCCGGACATCGTGACGCCGCCGCCGGGTCCCAAGGCCCGCGCGCACATCGAGTTCGACCACGCCTGGACGAGCCCCAGCCTCCCGCGCGCGTATCCGATCGTGCCGGTCCGAGGGCTTGGCTGCGCGCTCGAGGACATCGACGGCAACGTGTTCCTCGACTTCACGGCCGGCATCGCCGTGAACTCGACCGGGCACAGCCACCCAGCCGTCGTGGCCGCGATCCAGGAGCAGGCCGCGAAGCTCCAGCACTTCAGCGCCAGCGACTTCTACCTGCCGATCTACGCCCAGGCGGCCGCCGAGCTGGCCCGCATCGCGCCGTTCAGCGGCCCCGCCAAGGTGTTCATCGGCAACTCCGGCGCGGAGGCCGTCGAGGCGGGGATCAAGCTCGCCCGCCACCACACCGGGCGACCGAACATGATCGCGTTCCTGGGCGCGTTCCACGGACGGACCATGGGCGCCGTCAGCCTCACGGCGAGCAAGGCGAAGTACCACGACCACTTCGGGCCGATGCTCCCCGGCGTCTACCACGTGCCCTACGGCAACGACGGGCTGGACGAGATCGAGAGCCGGATCTTCAAGCGCCTGATGCCCGCCGACGAGTTCGCCGCGGTAATCGTGGAGCCGATCCAGGGCGAGGGCGGCTATGTCGTCCCCGAGGACGACTTCCTGCGCAGGCTGCGCGAGCTGTGCGATCGCCACGGGATCCTGCTGATCGCCGACGAGGTCCAGTCGGGCGCCGGCCGCACCGGCAAGATGTGGGCGATCCAGCACTGGGGCGTCGAGCCCGACATCCTGCTGACCGCGAAGGGGATCGGCTCCGGGATGCCGGTGAGCGCGATGATCGCCAGGTCCGAGGTCATGACCTGGGGCCCCGGCGCGCATGGCAGCACCTACGGTGGCAACCCGGTCGCGCTCGCCGCCCTGCTCGAGACGATCAAGCTGCTCGAGAACGGGCTCATCGCGAACGCCTCGATCCGGGGCCGCGAGATCCAGGAGGGGCTGCGGCCGCTGCTCGATCGCTATCCGTCGCTGGTCAAGGACGTTCGCGGCAAGGGCCTGATGATCGGGATCCAGCTCGACAGCGGCGAGACCGCCGAGGCGGTCCAGATGCAGGCGTTCGACCACGGGCTGCTGGTGCTCGAGGCCGGCGACGACTGCGTGCGCATGTCCCCGCCCCTGGTCGTCACCCAGGCCGAGGCGGCGACGGCGGTCCGGATCTTCAGCGACGCGGTCGCCCACGTCGCGACCCACCGGCCGGAAGACCTGGACGAGGTCGAGCTCGAGGTTCGCCAGGGGCTGGCGACGCCGGGCATCGAAGCCGCGGGCTGACCGCCGTGCCCGGCAAGGTCGCGTCGATGCGCGACGCCGTCGCGGACATCGTCCGGGACGGGGACACCGTCGCGATCGAGGGGTTCACGCACCTGATCGGCTTTGCCGCGGGCCACGAGATCATCCGCCAGCGCAAGCGGGACCTGACGCTCGCCCGGATGACGCCGGACCTGATCTACGACCAGATGATCGCAGGCGGCGTGGCTCGCAAGCTGATCTTCAGCTGGCTGGGCAACCCGGGGGTCGGCGGGCTCAACGCCATCCGCCGGCGGATCGAGCCCGCCTCGGTCGGTGACGGGACGCCGCTCGAGATCGAGGAGTACAGCCATTTCGGGATGGTGGCCCGGTACACGGCCGGCGCCGCCAACCTGCCGTTCATGCCCCTGCGCTCGTACTTCGAGACGGACCTGCCGGCGGCCAACCCGCTGATCCGCCCGATCCGCTCGCCCTATTCGGACGAGACGGTGTACGCGGTGCCGCCGCTCAACCCGGACGTCTCGATCATCCACGCCCAGCGCGCGGACGCCGCGGGCAACACCCAGATCTGGGGCCTGCTGGGCTGCCAGAAGGAGGCCGCGTTCGCCGCCGACCGCCTGATCGTGGTCGTCGAGGAGCTGGTCGACGAGGCGGTGATCCGCGCGGACCCCAACCGGACCGTGATCCCGGGCCTGATCGTTGACGCGGTGGTGGTCGAGCCGTACGGCGCCCACCCCTCCTACGTCCAGGGCGCCTACGACCGCGACAACCGGTTCTACCTCGACTGGGACCCGATCAGCCGCGACGAGGAGAAGACCCAGGCCTGGCTCCGCGACTGGGTCTACGACCTCGACGGCCGGGCGGCCTACCTCGAGAAGCTGGGCGCCGAGCGGATCGCGTCGCTTCGGCCGGGGCCTGCGCCGTCGGGGTCCGTCGAGTACGGGGACTACCGATGAGCGGCCAGCCGGCGGCCGCGCCCGCCTTCTCCAAGTCCGAGATGATGATCGTCGCCGCCGCTCGCGAGCTGGCCGGCCAGCACGTCTGCTTCGTGGGCGTCGGGCTGCCCAACATCGCCGTCAACCTCGCCAAGCGGACGGTCGCCCCGGACCTCGAGCTCGTGTACGAGGCGGGCGTGTTCGGGGCGCGACCGGCGCGCCTCCCGCTGAGCATCGGCGACCCGACCATCGTGACCGGCGCGACCGCGGTGGTCTCGATGTTCGAGCTGTTCGCGTTCTACCTCCAGCGCGGGCTGATCGACGTGGGCTTCCTGGGCGCCGCCCAGATCGACCGGTTCGGCAACATCAACACCACCGTGATCGGGGACTACGACCGCCCGAAGACGCGCCTGCCCGGCTCCGGCGGCGCGTGCGAGATCGCGATCAACGCCCGCAACGTGTTCGTGATCATGCGCCAGTCCGCCCGCTCGTTCGTCGAGCGGATCGACTTCCGGACCTCGCCCGGCAACCTCGGCGGGGCGGAGCAGGCCGAGCGAATCCGGCGCGCTGGCGGCTGGCACGGGCGCGGTCCGAGCGTCGTCGTCACGGACCTCGGGATCTGGCACTTCGACGACGACGGCGAGATGCGGCTCGACTTCCTGCATCCGGGGGCGACGCTGGACGAGGTACGGGCGACCATCGCCTGGGAGCCGCGGATCAGCGCCGACCTCGCGACCACGCCGGACCCGACCGCCGACGAGCTGCGGCTGGTCCGGGAGGAGCTGGACCCGGGCGGCGTCTACACGAAGTAGGGGAGCCCGGACCTGCTGCAGGCCTGGTGCGCGGCTAGCCCTGGCCCGGGTCGCCGGGCCGCACCACGAGCACGGGACATCGGGCATTGCGCACGACATGCTCGGACACGCTGCCCAGGAACAGGCGGCCGACGGCGCCGCGCCCGTGGCTGCCGACGACGACCATGTCGGCGTGCTCCGCCTCGGCCGCGGACACGATCATGTCGCCCGGGTCGCCGTCCCACACCAGGAACGACACCGGGATGCCCTCGGTGCGCCCGCGTTCGACCAGCGACTGGGCGATCGCGGCCCGGCGCTCGCGCACCTGGTCGATGCGCGCATGGAACCTGCCCCCGGGCAGCAGCAGCGAGCCCGGGTCGATCACGGACACCACGAGCAGCGATGCGCCGAGCCGGCCGGCAAGCGCGAAGGCCTGCTCCGTGGCCGCGGACGAAGCCTCGCTGAGGTCGGTCGCGAGCAGCAGCTTCTCGACCTTCGGCGGCGGTGCGGGACGAGCGGCTGCAAAGGTCACGGTCGTCCCATCGATGCCCACGTCATCCCGGCGGCAGGATGGCGAGCGCGGTCACCATGCCGAACATCCCGTCGAGCCCTTCGGCGTGCGGCAGGATGTGGCAGTGGAAGGCCCACACGCCGGGCCGCTGGCAATCGATGATCGCGTCCCAGCGCTCGCCGGGATTGACGCCCAGCGTGTCGCAGCTGAAGGCAGCCGAGCCCAGTGGGGCACCGTCGCGGGCGACGACGCGCATCCGGAACCCGTGGGTGTGCCACGGGTGCGTCATCGTGCCCTCGTTCATGAACCGGATGAGGACCTTGTCGCCCTGCTTGGCGACGATGGGCGTCGTGGCCGGGAACCCGTGGCCGTTGATCGTGAACCCACCCAGCGCATCGTTGTGGATGAACACGACCTCCTGGGTGATCCCGTACTTCCTGTCGTAGCGCTCCCTGGGATCCTTGGGCTCGACGATGAACGCGCCCAGCAGGCCGCGGCCGACCTGGTCGGTCGCGTTGTGGTGCGAGTGATACATGTGCGAGCCGGACGGCGTGGCCACGAAGTCGTAGGTGAACGTCTCGCCCGGGCCGAACGGGATCTGGTTGACGAACGCGACGCCGTCCTGGCGGAAGTCGACCGGTTCCGTGCCGTGGAAGTGGATGCTGGTGGTCTCGGCCAGGTTGTTGGTGAACTTGACCTTGACCCGGTCGCCCTCCGTCACCCGCAGGATCGGGCCGGGCCACATCTTGTTGAAGCCGAGGGCCTTGACCGGCGGGTTGACCGCGTCGATCGGCCACTCCATGTCGTCCACGGTCATCTCGAACACCTTCGCCCCATCGGCGTCGATGGTCGGCTCCAGGGGCTGGTTGCCCTGGACGACCTTGGTGAACTCCGGGTCGTCCGTCGACGGCGGCAGGATGTTGTCCAGGATCTCGCCCAGGCCCAGCGGGCCGGACAGGTTGCCCACGAAGCGCCGGACCTTGGCCTGGGCATTGACGTCATGCTCGGTCCAGCCGGCGGGGAGCGCCGGGGTGGGGGAGGCGGATGGCGACGGGGCGACCGACGGCGCGGTCGAGGCCGTCGGGGTGGCGGCCGCGACGGACGGTGCCGCCGATGCTGCCCCCGGGGCTGCCACGTTGCCGAAGCTCCAGGCCGGCGTGGTCGCCGCCTGGCAGGCGGCGACGCCGGCCGCCATCAGGCCGCCTCCGGCAAGGCCGGCGACGCGCAGGAAGCCGCGCCGGCTCAATGCGTGCATCGCCATCTCGACGGGGTCGCGGGCGGGATCCTCCGGCAGGGCTGCGGAGGTCGGGACGTCGGTGGGTTCCACGGGCACTGGGTCTCCGGTGCGGGGGGGACGGGTGGTCTGCGAATGGTCCCGGGGGCAGCATGGTGCTGCGAAGGGACGAATGGCCCGAAGGGCGGGGACCGCCGGCACGCGGGCATGAGCGAGGCTGATAGGCTCACGCCGATGACCACGCGATCAAGCGGCAGCTCCGGGTCGCCCGTCCGGAGTGCATCGGTGGATGAGAACCTCCCGCTGGTGCGGGCGCTCGAGGCGCTCGAGGGGTGGCAGCGCGATCCGTCGAGCGAGCACAGGACCGCCGTCGCCGGCGCGCTGCACGGGATCCTCGAGCTCGCCAGCGCGCGCGGTGCGGTGCTCGAGATCTGCGCGCCGCCGCTGCCGACCCTGGAGGTCGGCGCGGGGACGCTGGCCGCGCTGCCGTCCCCGGAGGATCGCGCCGGGCTGGCGATGTACCCCCTCGGCTCGCACGAGGGTCACGACCTGCTCGGGCGGCTGTTCCTCGATGCGCCCGACGGCTCCGCGGATACCGTGGTCCGGATCATCGAGCTCGCGGTCGACGCGGCCTGGTCTCGCGCCGAGGTTCACGCTCGGGCGGAGCGGCTCGCGGCGCTCGAGGCCGCCACTCGCGCGGTGGCTGCCGAGCTGGACATCGACCGCGTGCTCCAGCTCATCGTCGACCGTGTCCGCGACCTGATCGGCGCCCGCTACGCCGCGCTGGGCATCGCCGACGGCCGCGGCCGGATCGAGCGGTTCATCACCAGCGGGATCACCGCCGAGGAGCGCGCCGCGATCGGCGACGTCCCCCGGGGCCACGGCCTGCTGGGGCTCATCATCCGAGAAGGCCGGACGGTCAGGGCCGCGGACATGAGCACCCATCCGGCGCGCTACGGCTTCCCGCCGCACCATCCCCTGATGACTTCGTTCCTGGGCGCTCCGGTGACGGTCAAGGGACGCTCCGTGGGCAACCTGTACCTCACCGACAAGGCCGGCGGCGAGCCGTTCACCGAGGACGACGCGCGCCTGGTCGAGATGTTCGGCGTCCACGCGGGCATCGCGATCGAGAACGCCCGGCTCCACGACCAGGTCCAGCGGCTCGCGATCGTCGAGGAGCGCGAGCGGATCGGGAAGGACCTCCACGACGGGATCATCCAGAGCATCTATGCCGTCGGGCTGTCGCTCGAGGACGTGCCCGAGCTGGTCGAGGACGAGGGCGGGCGGGCCGACGCGATCGCCCGGATCGACCGCGCGATCGATGCCCTCAACCTCGTGATCAACGAGATCCGCTCGTACATCCTGCGGCTGCGGTCGGCGACGGGTGCCGACGAGGATCCCGTGGAGGCACTGGCCCGGCTGGGCGAGGAGTTCACGCTCCACGCGGTCGTCGACCTGGAGGTCGATCTGGAGGGAGGCGCCGAGGCGATGCGACGGCTGCCGCCGGATCGCGCGTCCGATCTGCTGCTCATCGCCCGGGAGGCGCTGTCCAACGTGGCCCGGCACGCGAGCGCGAGCCGGGCCGCCCTCGTGCTCGCCCGGGACGGCGGCGAGCTGGTCCTCGTCGTCGACGACAACGGCCGGGGATTCGACCCGCTCGCCGTGGCCGGACCGGACGCGCTCGGGCGCCACCAGGGGCTCACCAACATGCGGGATCGAGCCGTCGGGATGGGGGGCACGTTCGCGATCGAGCGCCCGGACGGGCCCGGCACGCGTATCATCGTGCGAGTGCCGGCGTCGTCGGACGCCGCGTCCGGGGACCGCCGTTCCCCCGGCACCGAGGAAGAGTGACAGTGACCGACCCCAACTCGCGTCCCCTGCGACTCCTCGTGGTCGATGACCACGAGGTCGTCCGCCAGGGCCTCGTCGCGCTCCTGGATCGCCGTGAGGGCTTCCAGGTCGTGGCCGAGGCCGGAACCGCCGCCGAATCGATCGAGCAGGCCCGTCGTTTCCAGCCCGACATCGTGGTCATGGACGTCCGGCTGCCCGATGGATCCGGGATCGAGGCGTGCCGCGAGATCCGGGCCGAGCTGCCGGCCACGCGGGTGGTGATGCTCACCTCGTACCCGGACGAGGAAGCGGTCCTGTCCGCGATCGTCGCCGGCGCCTCGGGCTACCTGCTCAAGCAGATCCGGGCGCGGGACCTCGTGGCCGCGCTGGAATCGGTCGGACGCGGCGAATCGCTGCTCGACCCCGCGGTCACGGAGAAGGTCCTCGAGCGCGTCCGCCGCATCGCGACCGGCGCCTACACGGACGAGATGGCGCAGCTCACCGCGCAGGAGCAGCGGATCCTGCTCCTCGTCGCCGAAGGCAAGACGAACAAGGAGATCGCGGCGGAGGTGTTCCTGTCCGACAAGACGGTCAAGAACTACGTCAGCTCGATCCTCTCGAAGCTGAACCTCGAGCGGCGAGCGCAGGCGGCCGCGTTCGTGGCCAAGCACCGCCTGGACCGCGGCGGCGGGTAGGACCCGCCGGCAGCGCGCGACACCGGACGCGAGCCGCCCGCCGGCCAGGCGATCGACGTGATGGAAGACGACCTCGTCGGCTGGGGTCGCGTGCTCCGGATCGAGACGCGCGGACGCGTGTCCGGCCGGCCGGCGCGAGCCGTCGTCGGCTACGTGGAACGGCCCGACGGGACGCTGGTGGTCGCAGCCGGCTCCCCGGACGCGGACTGGGCACGCAACCTGTGGTCCGACCCGGCCTGCCGGATCACGATCGGCGAGGACGCGTTCGACGCGCAGGCGCGGGAGCTCGACGGCGCCGAGCACCAGGCCGCGGTTCGTGACCTGATCCTGCGCTACGGGACGCCATCCGAGTCGCTGGGCGCCGGGCCGGCCTTCGAGCTCAGGCGGACGCCGGGTCCCGCCTGATCGGCGTCGAGCCCGTCGGACCGCCCCGCCTGCACCCCGCGCGGCACGCCGCCGCAGGGTCCACCGGACCCGCGGACCATGCCATCCGGCCGGACGTTCCGGCACGACCTTCACCCTATGCTCGCGGCATGCGTATCGTCTCGCCCGAAGAAGCCGTTGCGGGGATCCGGTCCCGCGATCAGATCTACCTCCAGTGCGCGGCCGCCACGCCATCCGTCCTGCTCGATGCGCTGGTCGCCCGCGCGCCGGAGCTCGAGGCGGTGTCGATCGCCCACCTCCACTGCGAAGGACCCGGGCCGCATCTCGCCCCCGAGATGGCGCCCCACTTCCGCCATCGGGCCCTGTTCATCGGCCCCAACGCACGCAAGGCCGTCAACGAGGGCCGCGCGGACTTCGTGCCCGTGTTCCTGTCCGACGTCCCCGAGCTGTTCCGGAGCCGCGCGCTGCCGCTCGATGCCGTGTTCGTGAACGCGACGCCGCCCGACCTGCACGGGTTCTGCTCGCTGGGCGTGTCCGTCGAGGCGATGCACGCCGCGATCGACGCCGCACGGACCGTCATCGTCCAGTTCAACTCCGCGATGCCGCGCACGCTGGGCGAGTCGTTCATCCACGTCAGCCAGATCGATCTCGCGGTCGAGGTCGACCAGCCGCCGTACGAGGTCGCGCGTCCCGTGATCGGCGAGCTGGAGCGGCGGATCGGGGCGTTCATCGCGGACCTCGTCCCCGACGGCGCGACGCTCCAGCTCGGGATCGGGGCGATCCCGGCGGCCACTGCCGAGCTGCTCACGGACAAGAAGGACCTGGGCATCCACACCGAGATGTTCACCGACGCCGTGGTCGACCTCGTCGAGGCCGGCGTCGTGACCGGTGACCGCAAGGCGCGCAACCGGGGCAAGCTCGTGGTCGCGTTCGTGATGGGGACGCGACGGCTGTACGACTTCGTCAACGACAATCCGATGGTCGAGATGCGGTCGGTGGACTTCACCAACGACACGCACGTCATCCGCTCGTTCGACAACATGATCGCGATCAACTCTGCGATCGAGGTCGACCTGTCCGGGCAGGTGGTGGCCGACTCGATCGGCTACCGGATGTACTCGGGCATCGGTGGGCAGATGGACTTCATGCGTGGCGCTGCGCTCGCCCGGGGCGGGCGGCCGATCATCGCGATGCCATCCACCGGCGGCAGCGACGGCTCGCTGTCGAGGATCACCCCGGCGCTCAAGGAAGGGGCAGGGGTCGTCACGACGCGCGCCCATGTCCAGACGGTCGTGACCGAGTTTGGCGTCGCCGAGCTGTGGGGGCGGAGCCTCCGCGAGCGGGCACAGGCGCTGATCGCGATCGCCCACCCGGACCATCGCGACCGGCTCACGTTCGAGGCCCGCAAGCACCTGGAGCTGTAGCGCGCGCGATCGGCGCTGCGTTCCCGGCTCCTCTCCGGTCCCCCCTCGTCGGCCGCATGCCGGCTCGTCGGCGGACGCCGTCCTCATCGCCCGACGCCGTCGTCGCCGCTCCGAACCGGCCGGATCCCCGCGCAAAACAAAGCCCCCGCCGCAGGGCGAGGGCAAAGTTTCGGGTGGGTGCCGGGCGTCCCCTCCGGCACCCACCTCACCCGCAGTCTCGTTGAGCCGATGTGCACGCGTGAGTGCCGATCGGACCGCGTTGACGGGACCAGCGGCACTCCGTCGTGGGGCGCCACGGCCGGGGACCGGGGCATCGCCCGTGGGTCATGCTGGACGGACGCGGAGGTAGGCCCCGCCGCATTCGCCTGCTGGCCCGACGGTCCGGCGCGAGCGCCGTCACGCCCCTCCCTCGAGGTCGACCATGCGCACCGAACGCGTGCTCATCATGGGCGCCGCGGGCCGCGACTTCCACGATTTCAACGTGGTCTATCGCGATGATCCGTCGGTCGAGGTCGTCGCCTTCACGGCGACGCAGATCCCAGGTATCGCCGATCGCCGCTATCCGGCCGAGCTGGCCGGCGAGCGGTACCCCTCGGGGATCCCGATCCGCCCGGAGAGCGAGCTGGAATCCCTGATCCGCGACCTGCAGGTTGACACCGTCGTGTTCGCCTACAGCGACGTCAGCCACGAGCAGGTCATGCACGCCGCATCACGCGCGATGGCCGCCGGTGCGGACTTCGAGCTGCTCGGCCCGGCGCGCACGATGATCGCCAGCAGCCGCCCGGTCGTGTCCGTGTGCGCGGTGCGAACCGGGTCCGGCAAGAGCCAGACCAGCCGCTACGTCGCGACGCAGCTCGAGGCCCAGGGCCTCAAGGTCGCCGTCGTCCGCCACCCGATGCCCTACGGCGACCTCGTCGCGCAGCGTGTCCAGCGCTACGAGACGTACGCGGACCTCGACCGGTACGAGACCACGATCGAGGAGCGCGAGGAGTACGAGCCGCACCTCGACGCGGGCCGGCTCGTGTTCGCGGGTGTCGATTACGAGCAGATCCTGCGGGCGGCGGAGGCCGAGTCCGACGTCGTCATCTGGGACGGCGGCAACAACGACCTGCCGTTCTACCGCCCGGACGTCCAGATCGTGGTCGTGGACCCGCTGCGCCCCGGTCACGAGCTGCGCTACCACCCGGGCGAGGCCAACGTGCGCATGGCCGACGTGATCGTGATCAACAAGGTCGACTCGGCGACGCCGGAGGCCCTGGCGACCGTTCGCGCCGGGATCGCCGAGCTGAACCCGCGCGCAACCATCGTCGAGGCCCGCTCGTCGCTCACGCTCGAGGGTGGCGACATCCGCGGGCGGACCGTGGCCGTGGTCGA
>CAWIFB010000013.1:0-14934 GCA_963835335.1 uncultured Chloroflexia bacterium
TGCGGGCGGCACGACCCCGCTCGACGAGCTCGACGTTCCGCCGGAACGCCTGTACGGATCGCTGCTCGCCACGCACCCCGGCCTCCGCTGGGACGATTTCTGGGCATCGCAGGACCCCGCTCCCGTCGGGGTGCTCGAGCCCCCGGCCGGCGACGACCCGACGGCCGACGCGACGCTGCTGGCGCGGATCCGGAGCCACGCGATCTGGAACCGGCTGTCGTTCCGGGAGGATCACGGCGGGTACTGGGACAACGACGAGGAGTTCCTGATCCCGCTGATGCGCCTGCTCGCGGGCGGTCCGGACGTCGCAACCCTGTTCGGGGACGAGGCGGCGGACCAGGGGCGGTCGAACCGGCGTCGTCGACGGCTGTCCCTGCTCTCCTACTGGCGCCAGCTGACGGCGGCGGGCTCGCTGGCGGCCGTGGCGATGTCGGTCGCGCTTGCGACGCCGTCGCTGTCCGCGGCCGCCGATCTCGCGTCGATAGTGTTCAACGCCGTTCCCGGCAGCGACCTCGTGACCGGCGCGCTGGGCTCGATCCGGGCCATGGACCTCGCGGCGTCGCCCGCCGGCCGGCTGCTCGCCGAGACGGGGACATGGGTCATAGCGGCGGCGATCGGGCTGGCGGCGGCGTACACGCTCGTGACGCCGCCGGAGCGCGCGGTGCCGTGGGCGCGCGGGCGGGTCGGTCGCTGGATCGGCCTGGCGCTGCGGCTGGCGCCCTGGATCGGCGGAATCCCGACGTTGATCGCGATCATCGTCGCCGGGATCCGGTTCCTGCTCGGCTCGACGCCCGATGCCCGCGACACTGCCGGGATCGTCATCGTCGCCGGCGCCGTCGGCGTTGTCCTGGTGCTCGGCGCCCGGGTGGTGCTCGGCGACGGGCGGGCCGACCGGACCGCCGTGCAGGACCTTGCCGAGACGCTCCTGATGATGCTGGCGATGGTCGTCGGTGCGGTCCTGCTGGTCGCACCCGTGTTCGCGATCCTGGTGTTCCCGGGGGTGGGAGCCGCGGTCGCGGGGACGGTGGCCATCGTGGTCGCGTTCCAGGTCCTGGGCCAGGTGGGTACCTGGCGCTGGTCGGTCTGGGATGCTCGCGAGCGAGCCCTGGTGCGCCTCGGCCGCGACTACCTGGCGTTCGGCCGCGTGGTTGCCCAGATGGCACTGCTGGGCATCGCCTTCGCGGCGCTGTTCATCGCCGCCGTGTTCAGCCTCGCCGCCGGCCTGGTCGTCGCCGTGGCGGCGGTCGTGCTGCTGGCGCTGGTCGCCGTCGCCGTGGACGTGCTGGACGCTTCCCATCCGCGCCTCCCGGTCGTGCGTCCCGGTCAGCAGACGGGGCCGCCGGACGGAACCTGACCGGTCCAGTCGAGGCTGCTCGGTTCCGCCGTGCCGGCCCTGGTCCCCCGATGGCCGGCCGCGGCGACCGCTGACGCTGTCTGCGGGATGACGTATTCGTCATGACACCCCTCGCCCTCGGGCGCAGACTTCGCGCGTTTGACGACCAGACGACGTCGCTCGTTTGGCATGGCCGGCGGTCGGGGCGTGCCAGGTTGGCGGGAGCGTCGATCCAGACCGAGTGGGGGAAGTGGTGAAACGACCCGCGATCGAGATCAGCGACGAGTCCGAGGCCCGCTACCGGGGCCTCCTCGAGGCGGCCCCCGATGCGATGGTCGTGGTCAACCAGCGCGGCGCGATCGTCCTGCTCAACGTCCAGGCCGAGAAGCAGTTCGGATATCGCCGCGACGAGCTCGTCGGCCAGCCGGTCACGAACATCATCCCGCTCGGGTTCGCCGAGCGCCTGATCGCCGACGACCTGCGCCCTGCGGCCGAGGCATTGGCGCAGCAGATCGGCACCGGGATCGAGCTCGTCGCCCGGCGCAAGGACGGAACCTCGTTCCCGATCGAGATCATGCTCAGCCCTCTCGAGAGCGCCGAAGGGATCCTGGTGACGGCGGCAATCCGCAACATCAGCGTCCGCAAGGAAGCCGAGGGCCAGCTGCTGCAGGCCCAGAAGCTCGAGTCGATCGGGAGGCTGGCAGGCGGCATCGCCCACGACTTCAACAACATGCTGTTCGTGATCAACGGGCATGCGGAGATGCTCGACGAGGACCTGGCGCCGGAGAACCGCACCGACCTCGATCTCGACGAGACGCTGCGCAACGTCCGGGCGATCCGGGAAGCTGGCGAGCGCGCCGCGACCCTGACCTCGCAGCTGCTCGCGTTCAGCCGCCAGCAGGTGATCAGCCCGAAGGTGCTCGACCTCAACGCCGCCATCGATGGAGTCGAGCCCATGGTTCGGCAGCTGATCGGCGGGAACATGCGCCTCGTGGTGAAGGTCGACGACACGGCGGGCCACATCCGCGCGGATCCCGGCCAGCTCGACCAGATCCTGGTCAATCTGGTCGTCAACGCCCGCGACGCGATGCCCGACGGCGGGACGGTGACGATCGAGACCTCGGATGTCACGGTCGATGGGCGACACGCCATCGAGCACTTCGACCTCCAGCCGGGTCGATACGTCCTGCTCGCCGTCGGTGATACGGGGGTCGGGATGGACCGCGCGATGCGGGAGCGCATCTTCGAGCCGTTCTTCACGACCAAGGAGCTCGGCACGGGGACCGGCCTCGGACTCGCGACCGCCTACGGGATCGTCCACCAGGCGGGCGGCCACATCTCGGTCGACTCCGAGCCGGGCCTGGGTTCGACGTTCAAGCTCTACTTCCCACGGGTGGACAGCCCGGAAGCGCAGGACCTACCCCCGGCACCGATCCCATACCCTTGGAGCCGGCACCGTGCTCGTGGTCGAGGATGAGCCGGCCGTCCGAAAGATGACCACGCGCATGCTCACGCGGTCCGGCTACCAGGTCTTCGCCGTTGCGGACGGCGCCGACGCGATCGCGTGGCTGGCCGAACGCGACGAACCGATCGACGTGCTCGTCACGGACGTCATCATGCCCCGCATGTCCGGCATCGAGCTCGCGGAGCTCGTGATGGATCGGTATCCGGATGTCGGGGTCGTGATGCTCTCCGGCTACAGCGGCGAGGCTCTCGACCTGAGGCGCGTCACGACACGCGGCGCGACGTTCGTGCCCAAGCCCGTGACATCGGGCGAGCTCGTGCTCGCGGTCCAGCGAGCCCGGGCGGTTCGACGGGCCAATCCGGAGCACCGGAGCCGCGTGTCCATCACGAGCACCAGCCGATGAAGGGCAAGGCGACGGGAGGCGCTCCGATCCTGATCGTCGACGACGATCCAGCGACGCGCGAGCTCGTCGTCGCACATCTTCGACGCGAAGGGTTCGAGACACGCGAGGCCGCCACCGGCGAGGCCGCGCTGCGCCTCATCAAGCGCGAAGCTGTCGGACTGGTCATCCTCGACATGCGCCTGCCAGGGATGTCCGGAGCCGAGGTCGTTCGCGCCCTTCGCGGGCGGCCCGGCACCACCTCGCTGCCGATCGTGGTCCTGACCGGCCAGGGGATCGAGTACTCATTGGCCGAAAGCCTTGGTGTCGGCGCCGACGACTACCTGACCAAGCCAATCCGGCTCAACGAGCTGGTGGCGCGCGTCCGGGCGCACCTGCGTCGTGTCCGGGTGGCCGCCGAGCACGCGGTGCGCGAAAGCGAGGAGCGGTATCGAGCGCTGGTCGAGCAGTCGGCGGACGGCATCCTGGTCTCCGACCGGACTGGCCGCTACGTCCTCGCGAACCCGGCGATCTGCAAGATGCTCGGCTACGACCGCGATGAGCTCCTGGCCAGGTACGCGTCGAGCCTGAGCGCCGACGACGACCCGGTGAGCCCGGCGGGCATGGACGAACGACTTGCCGCGACCGCTGCCGGGACGGGGCTCCTCGTAGAGCGTCGCTACCGCCGCAGGGATGGGTCGAGCATGCCAGCCGAGGTCACGTTCTCCCAGCTGCCCGACGGACGCCTCCAGCGCAACATCCGGGACGTGACGGCTCGCCTTGCTGCCGACGCGGAGCGGACGCGGCTGGCATCGGCCGTCGAGCAGACTGCCGACGCGGTCTGGATGAACGACACCACGGGCGTCATCACGTACGTGAACCCGGCGTTCACGCGTGCGTATGGCTATGAAGCCTCCGAGATCGTCGGCAGGTATGCGGGGATCCTCGACGGCGGCCACCACGACCGGGGGTTCTTCTCGGACATCTGGGCCGCAATACACGCCGGGCGGACCTGGTCCGGAACGATCGTCAACCGGCGCAAGGACGGCACGCCGATCGAGATGGAATCGGTGATCTCGGCGATCAACGCCCCCGGCGGCCGCCTGGCGGGCTATGTCCAGACCGACCGCGACGTCACCCACGAACGGCAGCTCGAAAGCGCCCTCGAGCGCGACGCCCGCGAACGGGAGACGATCGAGGCGGCTCTCGCGCAGATCGACCCGGCGGCGTCGGCCGAGGAGATCGCGGAAACGGCGTGCAGGGCGATCAACGAGCTCCCTGGTGTCGACTCCACCATGGCCGCGGCGCTCGACGGGGTCCTGGGGGTGGTCCTTGCCGTCGCCGGGCAGCTGCTCCCGGTCTTCTACCCGACGATGACCCTTCCCGCTGCGAGGGCGGAGTACCTGCGCGACCGGGGCAGGGGCGGACCCTGGTTCGAGCTCTGGCAGCCAGGCCCGGAAGACGGCACGTGGGTGGAGCAGATCACGATGACCGGGCTGCAGGCGATCGCGTATGCGCCGATGCGCAGCCGCCGTGGCGTGATCGGCGTCGTCGGCATTGCGAGCCACGACCGAGCGGCGGCGGCCGCGCTCGTCGATCACATGCCGGCGCTTGCGGCGTTTGCCGCCATTCTCGGGGCGCTGCTCGCGCCCAAGCTCGACGCCCGTCGGCTCGAAGGTGACCAGCGCGCAGGGATCCAGGCCGTGATCACGGACGCCACGTTCACGCCGCATTTCCAGCCGATCGTCGACCTCCAGGTCGGCGCCGTGGTCGGCTACGAGGCGCTCACCCGCTTCGCGGACGGCGTGCCTCCCGACGCCCGCTTCGCGGCAGCGGTCCGAGCCGACCTCGGCATGGACCTCGAGCTGGCCACCCTCCGGTCGGCGATCTCGGCCGCGGCGGACGTCCTGCCGCCCGCCGCGTACCTGAGCCTCAACGCCTCGCCGGAGCTCGTCAACTCCGGCACCCTGCGGGCGCTCCTGCATGACATCGGCCGGCCCGTCGTCATCGAGATCACGGAGCACGTGTCGATCGCGGATTACGCGGCGTTGCGGACGGAGCTCGCGATCCTGGGACCCACCGTGCGCCTGGCCGTGGACGACGCCGGCGCTGGCTACGCGAGCTTCCGCCACATCCTCGAGCTCGCCCCCGACATCGTGAAGCTCGACATCGGGCTCATCCGCGGGATCGACGGGGACCCGGGCCGGCAGGCGCTGCTCGCAGGCATGGCGTTGTTCGCGGTCAAGCGCGGGATCAGCCTCGTCGCGGAGGGCATCGAGACCGGCGCCGAGCTTGAGGTCCTCCGGTCGCTCGAGGTCCCCTTCGGCCAGGGCTACCTCCTGGGCCGGCCGCAGGACAGCCGGGGCCCGGGCCCGTGGCCGACGGCGGTCCCGCTCGAGTCGAGGCCGGCGAAGCCCCGGAGGTCCCGTCCGCCGCACTGATATCGAGCCGGTGCCCGGCCGATGCCGGTCATGCCCGGCGACGCGGGGTCATCGAGGACGGACGGGATGGGGATCAGCGCGACGGCGTCTCCCGGGCAGGCTCCGGGGTCTTCGTGCCCCGGGTGCTCGCCGCACCGACCTCGGCGCCGGCCCGCGCGCGCTCTCGGATCGCGAACGGGAAGATCGCCATGAAGAACCGGTAGGACATCGCCGCCGAGAGCTCGAGCACGTCGTCGTCCATGACCTGGCGGACGACGGCGACCGAGACGTCGAGGACGCGGCGGGCGGGACCGGCCTCCCGTGCCCGTTCGATCGGCTGCTGGAGGTCGGCGCGACTGAGATCCATCCTCAGCATCCTGACCGACCTCGCGCTTGAAATGGGGCAACCGGGACCCCGCCGACGTTACGGTGACCTCGCGACCTCGCGGCATTGCCATGGCCTCTGCACCGGCGAGCCTTGGCACGCCGTTGAAACGCCCCCGGGAGACGGGGCACGCTCGGCCGGGACGGCCGATGTCCAGCATGGTGACGGGTGCCGCCGCCGCCACGTTCGGCGGTCTAGGCAGGGGCGCCCGGCGATGTGGCGGTTCGAGGAACCGGCACGCGCCGCCCCTGGGCAGGACCCCAGACAGCAGAGGAACGCGTGCCATGACCGTCCGCGATCACACCGACGCCCACACACCCCCGATGGTCTCGAGCGACGAGGCCGACCAGGCGCAGCTCGACCTCGCCCGGGAGCAGGGCGAGGCGTTCGGCCACGCGGTCGAGACGATGACAGGCACGGTCGCCGTCGATGGCGGTTCGACGACCGCGGGGGAGTACATCGTCGGCTGGGCGGTCGAGCATGCCGAGGGCATGTACGAACCGGTGGACGGCGGGCGCCTCGAGTGGCGCGAGCCCGAGGACACGAACTGCCACGTGGAGATCGTGGTCCGGGACGCCTCCGACGGCCAATTCGTCCCTGGCCTCCACGTCACCGCGACCGTGATCGGCGCCGACGGCACGGAGGTCGGGACCCATGAGCAGCCGTTCCTGTGGCACCCCTGGCTCTACCACTACGGCCGAAACTGGAAGGTTCCCGGCGACGGGACGTACGGGATCCGCGTCGACATCGATCCGCCGATGTTCGGGCGCCACGATCCGGAGAACGGCAAGCGGTTCCAGGAGAAGGTCTCGGTCACGTTCGACGGCGTCCACATCGAGACCGGTCGGAAGTAGGCGCATGTTGCCCGCCGTGGCCGGGTTGCCGGCCATGGCCGGGTCGCCGGTCCGGCGCTCTCCCGGCGGCGTCAGGCCACGCGCTGCAGCAGCCGCTCGCGACGCCGAGCCACGCTCGATCCCAATTCGAGACGAGCCATCCGCCTGACGACGATCGGGGCGAGGATCAGGCCGATCAGCGCCCAGGCGCCGAGGAACAGGCTCGCCTCCAGCTGTCGCCACGACCCGGCGATCTCGACTACCGCCGCACCGGCCGGCAGCACGGCCGAGCGCATGCCCAGGCCCAGCCAGTACACCGGGAACACCTGGCCGATCGTTCCGGCCCAATCGGGGAGCGCGCGGAGCGGATAGAAGATCCCCGAGATCGCAATCAGACCGATCACGAGCAGGGAGACGTAGCCGACTGCCCTGGGACTCGCGACCAGGGCCCCGAGGACGATCCCGAGCGGCAGTGTTGCCGCGAGCCCGAGAACAACGAACCAGATCAGCGTGAGCCACGGCCAGATGCCGTCCACCGCCAGGCCACCGACGATGAGCCAGCCTGGGACGAGGAGGACGAGCAGGTAGACGAGCACCGTCATCGACACGGTGACGAGCTTGCCGACGACGTAGCCACGGATCCCGTCCGGTGTCGCCCGCGCGCGGAACAGGGTGCCGTCCTCGCGATCGGCGGCGAGGTACTGGATCTCGAGCAGTGATCCCAGCGCCACGAACATGCCGGCAACGCCGGGCAGCATGAGGGCGCCAAGCGAGAACGGTGTGCCCTCGAACCGCGTGTCGCGCAGCCAGAACATCGCACCCAGCGTGACCAACGGCCACAGCAGATGGCCGACCAGGCCAGAGCCGGCGAAGGACTGGCGCAGCTCGACGAGACCGCGGGCGATGCCCGAACGCAGGCCCGCCGGGATGGCGTTCACTGGCCTGCCCGTTCGGGGCTGGCGGCTGAGCGACCGAGCGCCGTCCTTTCGGCTTCGTGGACGATCGCGAGGTAGGTGTCCTCGAGCGACGCCCGGCGGACCTCGAGGTCCGCGATCCCGCTGCCATAGCGTCGGAAGAGGTCGAATGCGAAGCGCGTCGAATCGCCCGTCGACTCCGTGAACCGGCGACCGTCGTGGGTCCAGCGCACCTCGTCCCGGCCCGCGATGCGCTGAGACAGCTCGGCGGGGGTGCCGTCGGCGACGACTCGCCCGGCGTTCAGGATGACGATCCGATCGGCAAGCCGCTCCGCCTCGGCAAGATCGTGGGTGGTGAGCAGGATCGTCGTCCGCCCCTCCGCGGCCAGGCGCTGAAGGAGCGCGTGGAACTCGCGCCGTGCCTCGGGGTCGAAGCCCGCGGTCGGCTCGTCGAGAAACAGGAGCTCGGGGCGACCGACGATGCCGACCGCCACGTCCAGCCGCCGCCGCTGCCCACCGGACAGCAGCCGGATCTCCTGGTTCGCCTGCTCGCCGAGGCCGACCGCCGCCACGAGCGCATCCACGTTCCAGGGCCGTTCGACCGCAGAATCCGAGTACGGGGCGTAGTACGAGCCGAGTTGCGCCAGCAGCTCGCGGACGCGCCACTTGCGGTGGTCGCGCCACGACTGAAGCACGACGCCGACCCGCGCCCGCCAGCGTTCGCCGGCGTGACCAGGGTCGGTGCCCAGCACCTCGACCCGACCAGCCGACCGGATCCGGAAGCCTTCGAGGATCTCGATCGTCGTTGTCTTGCCCGCCCCGTTCGGCCCGAGCAGGCACACCGTCTCGCCCTGGTGCGCCAGGAACGTGACGTCGTGCAGGACATCGGTCGCGCCGTAGCGCATGCGCAGGCCTTCGACCGCAAGGGCGACATCGGTCACGGCTCGCTCCGCACGCGCTCGATGAGGGCCGCGCGATCGACACCCGCCAGGGCAATGGCGCGCGGCACCGTGCCGACCTCAGCCCCGAGGATGCCGAGCAGCAGCTTCGCCGAGTGCAGATTCCCGTTGGGCCTCGCCGCCATGGCGCGTTCCATCGTGGGTCTGAACCACCCGCCTAGCTGTGGGCGGCGCGAGGGATCCGGGGTCGCCCGCGGCAGGTCGAAGGCGTCGAGCGACACGCCGGCTGCACTCAGGCTGTTCGCGAACTCGCGGCGCAGCGCGTCCTTCAGGACGGAGTAGCCGAGTCCGGCGGAGTCAAGGATCCGCTGCGCGTCGGTTCCGTCCTGGGCGGCGATGGCCAGCAGCAGGTGCGGCGCCTCGATCGTGGGCGACCCGTCGTCCATCGCCTCCTGCTCCGCCTGCGCGACGACGTTCTCCAGGTACGTGTCGAACCGGAGCTCGCTCATCCTCGTCTCCTCAGTGTGACCCCCGCGGCGATGAGCCGGTGGACGTGCTTCTTATGGACTGCCTGACGCGTGACGCCGAGCGCCTCGGCCACCTGCGGCCAGCCCCACCCGGACCGCATCGCCTGCTCGACGGCCGCGTCCTCGAGCTGATCGGCCAGGCGGCGCAGCGCGGCGACCGCAGCCAGTGCGTCGGCGGGATCCTTGCTTGCCATGCGAGCAACCGTAGTTGACCAATCCCTGATTGTCAACCTTGGTTGCTTGTCCTCCTGTGATACCAGAAGATGGCGCCCCCACTCGCGGGCCGATCGCGTGCGCGTGGTAGGTTTTCCGCACGCGGGAGTAGCTCAGTTGGCAGAGCGGCAGCCTTCCAAGCTGCATGTCGCGGGTTCGAACCCCGTCTCCCGCTCCACAAGACATTCGTCGGCGCCGGTGCGAATCGGGCGGGCTGCGCTTCGGTGCTGCGTCGGCCAGGAAGGACCGCGAAGTATCGGTCTCGCATCACACAGCGAGGCAACAGCTCGTGAGGGCCGCATGGCACACGAACGAACGGTCGAGCAATTCGCGAGCCAGGGTGAGTTCCGAGCGTGGCTGGCCGCCAATCACGCCACCTCCGAGGGCATCTGGCTGAAGATCGCAAAGGCGGGCGTCGCCTGTCCCCACGGTGACGTACGACGAGGCCCTCGAGGTCGCGCTGACTTTCGGGTGGATCGATGGGCAGAAGCGACCGCAGGACTCGGCGTACTGGCTGCAGGGTTTCACTCGGCGGGGCCCACGGAGCGTTTGGTCGAAGCGAAACTGCGAGAAAGCGCAAGCCCTGATCGATGCTGGCCTCATGGAGCCCAGCGGGCTCGCAGCGGTTGACCGGGCCAAGGCGGACGGCCGATGGGCCAACGCCTACGACGGTCAACGAGACGCTCAGGAGCCGCCGGACCTGATGGCCGCGCTGGCCGCAAAGCCGGCTGCGCTTGAGTTCTACGGAACGCTCAGCCGCGCGAATCGCTACGCAATCCTGTACCGGATCCAGGACGCCAAGCGCCCCGAGACCAGGGCGGCACGCATCGCCAAGTTCACGGCGATGCTGGATCGCGGTGAGAAGATCCACCCGTAGAACGCGTGTCCCGCTCCACCCCCTCGCGAGGTCCCGACATGCCTGCCGCACGACGACGCGAGCCAGCGAAGACCCGGCCGCGCGCCGGTGCGACCGGCATGACCCCGGACGCCCTCGATGCCTTCGTGGCCGGCTACTTTGGCGAGTACGACGAAGCGCTGCGCAGGTCCCGCGGCGAGCAGTCCCACCGCCGGCCGCGGGCACCGAGCGCCCGGTGTGGCGCCTCCACGAGATGATCAACGAGGGCGACGGGGCGGACCTCGAGGCGGCGTGGGCGATCCTGCTCGTGCTCATCGACCGGGCCCCGGATGCCGGCGCGACGGGGTTCGTCGCTGCCGGCCCGCTCGAGGACATCGTGCGCTCGCACAACGACGTGCTCGGCGACCGGATCCTGGACGAAGTCAGGCACAGCCCACAGTTTCGCCAGGCGCTGACCGGGATCTGGGGCTGGGACACGTTCCCGGAACCGTTCGGCAGCCGCCTGAAGTCACTCGCCGGGGTGGGCGACCCACCGGCGCGCCGGCGACGGCGCGGCGGGCCGGCGGACCAACTAGCCTTGGGAGACGCGGCGCCAGCCCGGCCACCGCGCAGACCCGGCAGCGGAGGGCAACAGGTCCCGTGTCGACGCCCGGCAAGGTCGCGCTGTTCACCAACGAGTACCCGCCGCACGTCTACGGTGGCGCGGGCGTCCACGTCGAGTACCTGAGCCGGGAGCTCGCGACGCTGGTCCCGGTCGAGGTCCGCTGCTTCGGCGACCAGGACATCGATCAGCCCAACCTGCGGGTCCGTGGCTACGGCCCGTGGTCCCAGGCGACCCAGGACACCGATGCCCGGTTCAAGGGCGCGCTGGACGCGTTCGAGCGCAACCTGTCGATGGCCAAGGACACCCTCGACGCCGACGTCGTGCACTGTCACACGTGGTACGCGGACATGGCCGGGTTCATCGCGAAAAAGCTGTGGGGCGTGCCGCTGGTGCTGACGACCCACTCGCTGGAGCCGCTCCGTCCGTGGAAGGTCGAGCAGCTGGGCAACGCGTACCACCTGTCGAGCTGGATGGAGCGCACCACGATGCTCGATGCGGACGCGATCATCGCCGTGTCGCAGGAGACGCGGGCCGACGTCCTCCGCTTCTTCCCGGTCGACCCCGCGCGGATCCACGTGATCCACAACGGCATCGACCTCGCGCAGTACGCGCCGGACCCGGCGACCGACGTCCTCGAGCGCTACGGCGTGGATCCGGATCGGCCGTACGTGCTGTTCGTGGGCCGGATCACCCGCCAGAAGGGGATCATCCACCTCGTCAACGCGATCCCCGGCATCGACCAGGGTCTCCAGGTCGTGCTGTGCGCCGGTGCCCCGGACACGCCCGAGATCGGGGCCGAGATGGAGCACCGGGTCGCCGAGGTGAGCGCCGCCCGGCCGGGCGTGACCTGGATCCGCGAGATGGTGCCGCGTGAGGCCGCCATCCAGCTGTACTCGCATGCCGCGGTGTTCTGCTGCCCGTCGGTCTACGAGCCGTTCGGGATCATCAACCTCGAGGCGATGGCGTGCGAGACGGCCGTGGTCGCGTCCGCGGTCGGCGGGATCCCGGAGGTCGTGGTGCCCGGCGAGACGGGCCTGCTGGTCGATCCGCGGATCCGCGAGGGCACGTTCGACCCGGCGGACCCGGCGCAGTTCTCGCGCGAGCTCGCGGCGGCGATCAACGAGGTCGGGCTGGACGAGGGGCTGCGGACCGCGATGGGCCGCGCCGGCCGCCGGCGCGCCGAGGAGCACTTCAGCTGGGCCGCGATCGCGCGCCGGACGCTCGACCTGTACGGGTCGCTCGTCGGGGGCGAAAATGGTTGACGCTGCAAGCAGGGCTGGTACCCTTCGCGACGTGATGACGTTCGCCCTCACGGGCTGTCTGGACCAGCAGTGCTCCTGTCGCCGGCGAGAGCCGGTGGGAGTCGAGCGCGCGGTCCACGCCTGAGCGACCGCCCTCCTTCTCCTCTCCCGGGCCTCGCGATCCTCGTCGATCGGCGCGTGTTCGTGCGCGCCGCGCCCCCGTTTGACCCAGGAGATCCCGTGTCCATCCTCACCCCCCGCGCCCGCCAGATCGACCCGCGCGGCCAGCGCTTTGGCGCCGGCGTGTCGGCGATCGTGCTCGGCGGGGCGTTCCTCGCCGGTGCCCCCTGGCTGGCCGTACTGGTCGGCCTCAACCTCGCCCTGTCATCCGCGTTCGGCACCCGGCTGTTCCTGCCGGGCCGCGTGTGGCCGCTGATCCGCCGCTCGCTTCGCCTCGGACCTGCCGAGCCCGAGCACGAGTACCCGCCGCGCTTTGCGCAGGCGCTGGGCGCCGTGTTCATCGCCCTCGCCGCGATCGCGTTCGCGGCCGGCGCGACGCCGGCCGGCTGGCTGCTCGCCGGCGCGGTGGCGGCGCTCCAGACGCTGCTCGCGACGACCGGCATCTGCGTCGGGTGCCGGCTGTACTTCCTGCGCTGGTGGGTCCCATCCGCGTTCGCTCGGTTGTTCCGGCGAGCCGACGCCCTGGTCCCGCTCGAGGTGCCGGCGCTCAACCGGATCGGCTGAACGCGGCGGGGTCGGCGGGCCCGCGGCGGGACCTCCGGGAGGTCGAGCGACAGGCAGGCCATTTGACGGCATCGGGACCGCGACCCGATGCTATTGCAACTCATTGCAATACCTGCCTGGTCGGGCGGCGTCGCGCGACCCCGATGGAGACCCCGCTTGTCTGCGTTCGACCTCGCGCTCATCCACGCCCCGCTTGCCGCCGTGACGGCGGGCGGCGTGGGCGTGCTCGTCACCGGGCTCCTGCTGGGCGTCAGGCATGGGTTCGACTGGGACCACATCGCCGCGATCACGGACATCACCTCGACATCGGCCGCGGCCGATGTCGGCGCCGAGATCCACGAAGCCGAGCACCGTATCCATCCGCACGACCACGCGCACGGCCACGGGGGAGCGGCGGAGCGCTCGGAGCATGACGCCACCGGCGCGGCCGGGGTCGTCGTGATGCCCAGCCTCGCGGCCGTCCCGGTGGCGCGCCCGCGGTTCATCGCGGAGCAGCGGCACGCAATCGCGCTGGGCACGCTGTACGCGCTGGGCCATGCCCTGGTCGTGTTCGCCCTTGGGATGCTGGCGCTCGCGTTCGGGGCGATCCTGCCGGACTGGGTCGACCCGATCATGGGCCGGGTCGTCGGGATCACGCTGCTCGTGCTCGGGATCTGGGTGTTCGTCTCGCTCTACCAGTACCTGCGCAACGGGACCGAGTTCCGGCTCCGGAGCCGCTGGATGCTGGTGTTCGACGGCGTCCGGTTCGCGTGGCGCCGGTTCCAGGCGCGGCTCCACGGCCACGAGCACGTCGAACCGCTCGAGATGAGCTCGTATGGTCCGCGCACCGCGTTCGGCGTGGGCATGATCCACGGCGTCGGGGCCGAGACGGGGTCGCAGGCGCTGCTGATCGCGGCGGTCGGCGGAGCATCCGGGGCCGGCCTCGGGATCCCGATGCTGCTGGCCTTCGTGATCGGGCTCGTCGCCTCGAACACGATGATCGTCGTCGTGTCGGCGACCGGGTTTGTCGCCGGACAGGTCCGACGGCCGCTGTACATCGCGATCGGCGTGCTCGCCGGCACCTTCAGCATCGCGATCGGCCTGACCTTCCTGCTTGGCTCCGGCAACCTGCTGCCCGACCTCCAGCAGCTGCTCGGCGCGGCGCCCGCATGACCGCCGGCGGGCGCCGCGCCGCCTCGACCGGGACCAGCTGGGACGACGTGCCGGGCCGTCTTCGTGCGCGCGGGCTCCGCTGGACCCCGCAGCGCCGCACGCTGATCCAGGTGCTGGCGGCGGCCACCGGCCACGTCACCGGCAGCGAGCTCGTCGAGCGCTGCCGCGAGCTCGATCCGACCACCATCCCGTCGACGGTCTACCGGACGCTCGACGTGCTCGAGGACCTGGGCGTCATCCGTCACGCGCACGGGGTCGACGGGCGCGAGGAGTTCCATGTCCGGCCCGCGATCGAGCACGGGCATCTCCACTGCACGGTGTGTCACGGCGCCTGGGAGATCGGGCCGGCCGAGGCGGCGACGCTGGTCGACGAGCTGGCTCGCACACGGGGCTTCACGGTCGACCTGTCGCACGTGTCGGTCGCCGGGGTGTGCGCGACATGCCGCGATGAAGCCCGGTCCGAGGGCTGACGCGCTGATCGAGCCCGGCAGTCAGCCGGCGGCGGCGATCACCGCGTCCGAGATCGCGGGCCACGCCTCGAGCGCCCACGGTCCGTACTCCCGGTCGGTGAGGCAGGCGAGCGCGAGATCCGCCTCCGGATCGACCCACAGGAACGTGCCGCTGCCGCCGAAGTGCCCGAACGTCGCAGGCGAGTTCCGCGATCCCGTCCAGTGGGGCGTCTTGCCGTCACGAAGCTCGAACCCCAGTCCCCAGTCGAGCGGATCGAACCGGCCAACACCAGGCAGGACGCCGCGGAGCCCCGGGAATGCGACCGACGTGGCGAGCCTGAGCGTCTCGACCGGGAGCAGTCGTGGGCGGAGCAGCTCGGCCGCGAACGACGCGAGGTCGTCGAGCGTCCCGTGGAGACCCTGCGACGGCCGCTCCACCAGCCGCGAGCCGTCCATCCCGAGCGGGTCGAGGATCCATTCGCGGAGCACGGCGTCGAACGGGCGGCCGGCGGCCACGGAC
>CAWIFB010000014.1:0-123786 GCA_963835335.1 uncultured Chloroflexia bacterium
CGCTCGAGGACATCGACGGCAACGTGTTCCTCGACTTCACGGCCGGCATCGCCGTGAACTCGACCGGGCACAGCCACCCAGCCGTGGTGGCCGCGATCCAGGAGCAGGCCGCGAAGCTCCAGCACTTCAGCGCCAGCGACTTCTACCTGCCGATCTACGCCCAGGCGGCCGCCGAGCTGGCCCGCATCGCGCCGTTCAGCGGCCCCGCCAAGGTGTTCATCGGCAACTCCGGCGCGGAGGCCGTCGAGGCGGGGATCAAGCTCGCCCGCCACCACACCGGGCGACCGAACATGATCGCGTTCCTGGGCGCGTTCCACGGACGGACCATGGGCGCCGTCAGCCTCACGGCGAGCAAGGCGAAGTACCACGACCACTTCGGGCCGATGCTCCCCGGCGTCTACCACGTGCCCTACGGCAACGACGGGCTGGACGAGATCGAGAGCCGGATCTTCAAGCGCCTGATGCCCGCCGACGAGTTCGCCGCGGTAATCGTGGAGCCGATCCAGGGCGAGGGCGGCTATGTCGTCCCCGAGGACGACTTCCTGCGCAGGCTGCGCGAGCTGTGCGATCGCCACGGGATCCTGCTGATCGCCGACGAGGTCCAGTCGGGCGCGGGCCGCACCGGCAAGATGTGGGCGATCCAGCACTGGGGCGTCGAGCCCGACATCCTGCTGACCGCGAAGGGGATCGGCTCCGGGATGCCGGTGAGCGCGATGATCGCCAGGTCCGAGGTCATGACCTGGGGCCCCGGCGCGCATGGCAGCACCTACGGCGGCAACCCGGTCGCGCTCGCCGCCCTGCTCGAGACGATCAAGCTGCTCGAGAACGGGCTCATCGCGAACGCCTCGATCCGGGGCCGCGAGATCCAGGAGGGGCTGCGGCCGCTGCTCGATCGCTATCCGTCGCTGGTCAAGGACGTTCGCGGCAAGGGCCTGATGATCGGGATCCAGCTCGACAGCGGCGAGACCGCCGAGGCGGTCCAGATGCAGGCGTTCGACCACGGGCTGCTGGTGCTCGAGGCCGGCGACGACTGCGTGCGCATGTCCCCGGCCCTGGTCGTCACCCAGGCCGAGGCGGCGACGGCGGTCCGGATCTTCAGCGACGCGGTCGCCCACGTCGCGACCCACCGGCCGGAAGACCTGGACGAGGTCGAGCTCGAGGTTCGCCAGGGGCTGGCGACGCCGGGCATCGAAGCCGCGGGCTGACCGCCGTGCCCGGCAAGGTTGCGTCGATGCGCGACGCCGTCGCGGACATCGTCCGGGACGGGGACACCGTCGCGATCGAGGGGTTCACGCACCTGATCGGCTTTGCCGCGGGCCACGAGATCATCCGCCAGCGCAAGCGGGACCTGACGCTGGCTCGGATGACGCCGGACCTGATCTACGACCAGATGATCGCAGGCGGCGTGGCTCGCAAGCTGATCTTCAGCTGGCTGGGCAACCCGGGGGTCGGCGGGCTCAACGCCATCCGCCGGCGGATCGAGCCCGCCTCGGTCGGTGACGGGACGCCGCTCGAGATCGAGGAGTACAGCCATTTCGGGATGGTGGCCCGGTACATGGCCGGCGCAGCCAACCTGCCGTTCATGCCCCTGCGCTCGTACTTCGAGACGGACCTGCCGGCGGCCAACCCGCTGATCCGCCCGATCCGCTCGCCCTATTCGGACGAGACGGTGTACGCGGTGCCGCCGCTCAACCCGGACGTCTCGATCATCCATGCCCAGCGCGCAGACGCCGCGGGCAACACCCAGATCTGGGGCCTGCTGGGCTGCCAGAAGGAGGCCGCGTTCGCCGCCGACCGCCTGATCGTGGTCGTCGAGGAGCTGGTCGACGAGGCGGTGATCCGCGCGGACCCCAACCGGACGGTGATCCCGGGCCTGATCGTTGACGCGGTGGTGGTCGAGCCGTACGGCGCCCACCCCTCCTACGTCCAGGGCGCGTACGACCGCGACAACCGGTTCTACCTCGACTGGGACCCGATCAGCCGCGACGAGGAGAAGACCCAGGCCTGGCTCCGCGACTGGGTCTACGACCTCGACGGCCGGGCGGCTTACCTCGAGAAGCTGGGCGCCGAGCGGATCGCGTCGCTCCGGCCGGGGCCGGCGCCGTCGGGGTCCGTCGAGTACGGGGACTACCGGTGAGCGGCCAGCCGGCGGCCGCGCCCGCCTTCTCCAAGTCCGAGATGATGATCGTCGCCGCCGCTCGCGAGCTTGCCGGCCAGCACGTCTGCTTCGTGGGCGTCGGGCTGCCCAACATCGCCGTCAACCTCGCCAAGCGGACGGTGGCCCCGGACCTGGAGCTCGTGTACGAGGCGGGCGTGTTCGGGGCGCGACCGGCGCGCCTCCCGCTGAGCATCGGCGACCCGACCATCGTGACCGGCGCGACCGCGGTGGTCTCGATGTTCGAGCTGTTCGCGTTCTACCTCCAGCGCGGGCTGATCGACGTGGGCTTCCTGGGCGCCGCCCAGATCGACCGGTTCGGCAACATCAACACCACCGTGATCGGGGACTACGACCGCCCGAAGACGCGCCTGCCCGGCTCCGGCGGCGCGTGCGAGATCGCGATCAACGCCCGCAACGTGTTCGTGATCATGCGCCAGTCCGCCCGCTCGTTCGTCGAGCGGATCGACTTCCGGACCTCGCCCGGCAACCTCGGCGGGGCGGAGCAGGCCGAGCGAATCCGGCGCGCGGGCGGCTGGCACGGGCGCGGTCCGAGCGTCGTCGTCACGGACCTCGGGATCTGGCACTTCGACGACGACGGCGAGATGCGGCTCGACTTCCTGCATCCGGGGGCGACGCTGGACGAGGTACGGGCGACCATCGCCTGGGAGCCGCGGATCAGCGCCGACCTCGCGACCACGCCGGACCCGACCGCCGACGAGCTGCGGCTGGTCCGGGAGGAGCTGGACCCGGGCGGCGTCTACACGAAGTAGGGGAGCCCGGACCTGCTGCCGGCCTGGTGCGCGGCTAGCCCTGGCCCGGGTCGCCGGGCCGCACCACGAGCACGGGACATCGCGCATTGCGCACGACATGCTCGGACACGCTGCCCAGGAACAGGCGGCCGACGGCGCCGCGCCCGTGGCTGCCGACGACGACCATGTCGGCGTGCTCCGCCTCGGCCGCGGACACGATCATGTCGCCCGGGTCGCCGTCCCACACCAGGAACGACACCGAGATGCCCTCGGTGCGCCCGCGTTCGACCAGCGACTGGGCGATCGCGGCCCGGCGTTCGCGCACCTGGTCGATGCGCGAGTGGAACCGGCCCCCGGGCAGCAGCAGCGAGCCCGGGTCGATCACGGACACCACGAGCAGCGATGCGCCGAGACGGCCGGCCAGCTCGAAGGCCTGCTCCGTGGCCGCGGACGACGCCTCGCTGAGGTCGGTCGCGAGCAGCAGCTTCTCGACCTTCGGCGGCCGTGCGGGACCGGCGGCTGCGAAGGTCACGGTCGTCCCATCGGTGCCCACGTCATCCCGGCGGCAGGATGGCGAGCGCGGTCACCATGCCGAACATCCCGTCGAGCCCTTCGGCGTGCGGCAGGATGTGGCAGTGGAAGGCCCACACGCCGGGCCGCTGGCAATCGATGATCGCGTCCCAGCGCTCGCCGGGATTGACGCCCAGCGTGTCGCAGCTGAAGGCAGCCGAGCCCAGTGGGGCACCGTCGCGGGCGACGACGCGCATCCGGAACCCGTGGGTGTGCCACGGGTGCGTCATCGTGCCCTCGTTCATGAACCGGATGAGGACCTTGTCGCCCTGCTTGGCGACGATGGGCGTCGTGGCCGGGAACCCGTGGCCGTTGATCGTGAACCCACCCAGCGCATCGTTGTGGATGAACACGACCTCCTGGGTGATCCCGTACTTCCTGTCGTAGCGCTCCCTGGGATCCTTGGGCTCGACGATGAACGCGCCCAGCAGGCCGCGGCCGACCTGGTCGGTCGCGTTGTGGTGCGAGTGATACATGTGCGAGCCGGACGGCGTGGCCACGAAGTCGTAGGTGAACGTCTCGCCCGGGCCGAACGGGATCTGGTTGACGAACGCGACGCCGTCCTGGCGGAAGTCGACCGGTTCCGTGCCGTGGAAGTGGATGCTGGTGGTCTCGGCCAGGTTGTTGGTGAACTTGACCTTGACCCGGTCGCCCTCCGTCACCCGCAGGATCGGGCCGGGCCACATCTTGTTGAAGCCGAGGGCCTTGACCGGCGGGTTGACCGCGTCGATCGGCCACTCCATGTCGTCCACGGTCATCTCGAACACCTTCGCCCCATCGGCGTCGATGGTCGGCTCCAGGGGCTGGTTGCCCTGGACGACCTTGGTGAACTCCGGGTCGTCCGTCGACGGCGGCAGGATGTTGTCCAGGATCTCGCCCAGGCCCAGCGGGCCGGACAGGTTGCCCACGAAGCGCCGGACCTTGGCCTGGGCATTGACGTCATGCTCGGTCCAGCCGGCGGGGAGCGCCGGGGTGGGGGAGGAGGACGGCGACGGGGCGACCGACGGCGCGGTCGAGGCCGACGGGGTGGCGGCCGCGACGGACGGTGCCGCCGATGCTGCCCCCGGGGCTGCCACGTTGCCGAAGCTCCAGGCCGGCGTGGTCGCCGCCTGGCAGGCGGCGACGCCGGCCGCCATCAGGCCGCCTCCGGCAAGGCCGGCGACGCGCAGGAAGCCGCGCCGGCTCAATGCGTGCATCGCCATCTCGACGGGGTCGCGGGCGGGATCCTCCGGCAGGGCTGCGGAGGTCGGGACGTCGGTGGGTTCCACGGGCACTGGGTCTCCGGTGCGGGGGGGACGGGTGGTCTGCGAATGGTCCCGGGGGCAGCATGGTGCTGCGAAGGGACGAATGGCCCGAAGGGCGGGGACCGCCGGCACGCGGGCATGAGCGAGGCTGATAGGCTCACGCCGATGACCACGCGATCAAGCGGCAGCTCCGGGTCGCCCGTCCGGAGTGCATCGGTGGATGAGAACCTCCCGCTGGTGCGGGCGCTCGAGGCGCTCGAGGGGTGGCAGCGCGATCCGTCGAGCGAGCACAGGACCGCCGTCGCCGGCGCGCTCCACGGGATCCTCGAGCTCGCCAGCGCGCGCGGTGCGGTGCTCGAGATCTGCGCGCCGCCGCTGCCGACCCTGGAGGTCGGCGCGGGGACGCTGGCCGCGCTGCCGTCCCCGGAGGATCGCGCCGGGCTGGCGATGTACCCCCTCGGCTCGCACGAGGGTCACGACCTGCTCGGGCGGCTGTTCCTCGATGCGCCCGACGGCTCCGCGGATACCGTGGTCCGGATCATCGAGCTCGCGGTCGACGCGGCCTGGTCTCGCGCCGAGGTTCACGCTCGGGCGGAGCGGCTCGCGGCGCTCGAGGCCGCCACTCGCGCGGTGGCCGCCGAGCTGGACATCGACCGCGTGCTCCAGCTCATCGTCGACCGTGTCCGCGACCTGATCGGCGCCCGCTACGCCGCGCTGGGCATCGCCGACGGCCGCGGCCGGATCGAGCGGTTCATCACCAGCGGGATCACCGCCGAGGAGCGCGCCGCGATCGGCGACGTCCCCCGGGGTCACGGCCTGCTGGGGCTCATCATCCGCGAGGGCCAGACGGTCAGGGCCGCGGACATGAGCACCCATCCGGCGCGCTACGGCTTCCCGCCGCACCACCCGGTGATGACCTCGTTCCTGGGCGCTCCGGTGACGGTCAAGGGACGCTCGGTGGGCAACCTGTACCTCACCGACAAGGCCGGCGGCGAGCCGTTCAGCGAGGACGACGCGCGCCTGGTCGAGATGTTCGGCGTGCACGCGGGCATCGCGATCGAGAACGCCCGGCTCCACGACCAGGTCCAGCGGCTCGCGATCGTCGAGGAGCGCGAGCGGATCGGGAAGGACCTCCACGACGGGATCATCCAGAGCATCTATGCCGTCGGGCTGTCGCTCGAGGACGTGCCCGAGCTGGTCGAGGACGAGGGCGGGCGGGCCGACGCGATCGCCCGGATCGACCGCGCGATCGATGCCCTCAACCTCGTGATCAACGAGATCCGCTCGTACATCCTGCGGCTGCGGTCGGCGACGGGTGCCGACGAGGATCCCGTGGAGGCACTGGCCCGGCTGGGCGAGGAGTTCACGCTCCACGCGGTCGTCGACCTGGAGGTCGATCTGGAGGGAGGCGCCGAGGCGATGCGACGGCTGCCGCCGGATCGCGCGTCCGACCTGCTGCTCATCGCCCGGGAGGCGCTGTCCAACGTGGCCCGGCACGCGAGCGCGAGCCGGGCCGCCCTCGTGCTCGCCCGGGACGGCGGCGAGCTGGTCCTCGTCGTCGACGACAACGGCCGGGGGTTCGACCCGCTCGCCGTGGCCGGACCGGACGCGCTCGGGCGCCACCAGGGGCTCACCAACATGCGGGATCGAGCCGTCGGGATGGGGGGCACGTTCGCGATCGAGCGCCCGGACGGGCCCGGCACGCGTATCATCGTGCGAGTGCCGGCGTCGTCGGACGCCGCGTCCGGGGACCGCCGTTCCCCCGGCACCGAGGAAGAGTGACAGTGACCGACCCCAACTCGCGTCCCCTGCGACTCCTCGTGGTCGATGACCACGAGGTCGTCCGCCAGGGCCTCGTCGCGCTCCTGGATCGCCGTGAGGGCTTCCAGGTCGTGGCCGAGGCCGGAACCGCCGCCGAATCGATCGAGCAGGCCCGTCGTTTCCAGCCCGACATCGTGGTCATGGACGTCCGGCTGCCCGATGGATCCGGGATCGAGGCGTGCCGCGAGATCCGGGCCGAGCTGCCGGCCACGCGGGTGGTGATGCTCACCTCGTACCCGGACGAGGAAGCGGTCCTGTCCGCGATCGTCGCCGGCGCCTCGGGCTACCTGCTCAAGCAGATCCGCGCGCGGGACCTCGTGGCCGCGCTGGAATCGGTCGGACGCGGCGAATCGCTGCTCGACCCCGCGGTCACGGAGAAGGTCCTCGAGCGCGTCCGCCGCATCGCGACCGGCGCCTACACGGACGAGATGGCGCAGCTCACCGCGCAGGAGCAGCGGATCCTGCTCCTCGTCGCCGAAGGCAAGACGAACAAGGAGATCGCGGCCGAGGTGTTCCTGTCCGACAAGACGGTCAAGAACTACGTCAGCTCGATCCTCTCGAAGCTGAACCTCGAGCGGCGAGCGCAGGCGGCCGCGTTCGTGGCCAAGCACCGCCTGGACCGCGGCGGCGGGTAGGACCCGCCGGCAGCGCGCGACACCGGACGCGAGCCGCCCGCCGGCCAGGCGATCGACGTGATGGAAGACGACCTCGTCGGCTGGGGTCGCGTGCTCCGGATCGAGACGCGCGGACGCGTGTCCGGCCGGCCGGCGCGAGCCGTCGTCGGCTACGTGGAACGGCCCGACGGGACGCTGGTGGTCGCAGCCGGCTCCCCGGACGCGGACTGGGCACGCAACCTGTGGTCCGACCCGGCCTGCCGGATCACGATCGGCGAGGACGCGTTCGACGCGCAGGCGCGGGAGCTCGACGGCGCCGAGCACCAGGCCGCGGTTCGTGACCTGATCCTGCGCTACGGGACGCCATCCGAGTCGCTGGGCGCCGGGCCGGCCTTCGAGCTCAGGCGGACGCCGGGTCCCGCCTGATCGGCGTCGAGCCCGTCGGACCGCCCCGCCTGCACCCCGCGCGGCACGCCGCCGCAGGGTCCACCGGACCCGCGGACCATGCCATCCGGCCGGACGTTCCGGCACGACCTTCACCCTATGCTCGCGGCATGCGTATCGTCTCGCCCGAAGAAGCCGTTGCGGGGATCCGGTCCCGCGATCAGATCTACCTCCAGTGCGCGGCCGCCACGCCATCCGTCCTGCTCGATGCGCTGGTCGCCCGCGCGCCGGAGCTCGAGGCGGTGTCGATCGCCCACCTCCACTGCGAAGGACCCGGGCCGCATCTCGCCCCCGAGATGGCGCCCCACTTCCGCCATCGGGCCCTGTTCATCGGCCCCAACGCACGCAAGGCCGTCAACGAGGGCCGCGCGGACTTCGTGCCCGTGTTCCTGTCCGACGTCCCCGAGCTGTTCCGGAGCCGCGCGCTGCCGCTCGATGCCGTGTTCGTGAACGCGACGCCGCCCGACCTGCACGGGTTCTGCTCGCTGGGCGTGTCCGTCGAGGCGATGCACGCCGCGATCGACGCCGCACGGACCGTCATCGTCCAGTTCAACTCCGCGATGCCGCGCACGCTGGGCGAGTCGTTCATCCACGTCAGCCAGATCGATCTCGCGGTCGAGGTCGACCAGCCGCCGTACGAGGTCGCGCGTCCCGTGATCGGCGAGCTGGAGCGGCGGATCGGGGCGTTCATCGCGGACCTCGTCCCCGACGGCGCGACGCTCCAGCTCGGGATCGGGGCGATCCCGGCGGCCACTGCCGAGCTGCTCACGGACAAGAAGGACCTGGGCATCCACACCGAGATGTTCACCGACGCCGTGGTCGACCTCGTCGAGGCCGGCGTCGTGACCGGTGACCGCAAGGCGCGCAACCGGGGCAAGCTCGTGGTCGCGTTCGTGATGGGGACGCGACGGCTGTACGACTTCGTCAACGACAACCCGATGGTCGAGATGCGGTCGGTGGACTTCACCAACGACACGCACGTCATCCGCTCGTTCGACAACATGATCGCGATCAACTCTGCGATCGAGGTCGACCTGTCCGGGCAGGTGGTGGCCGACTCGATCGGCTACCGGATGTACTCGGGCATCGGTGGGCAGATGGACTTCATGCGTGGCGCTGCGCTCGCCCGGGGCGGGCGGCCGATCATCGCGATGCCATCCACCGGCGGCAGCGACGGCTCGCTGTCGAGGATCACCCCGGCGCTCAAGGAAGGGGCAGGGGTCGTCACGACGCGCGCCCATGTCCAGACGGTCGTGACCGAGTTTGGCGTCGCCGAGCTGTGGGGGCGGAGCCTCCGCGAGCGGGCACAGGCGCTGATCGCGATCGCCCACCCGGACCATCGCGACCGGCTCACGTTCGAGGCCCGCAAGCACCTGGAGCTGTAGCGCGCGCGATCGGCGCTGCGTTCCCGGCTCCTCTCCGGTCCCCCCTCGTCGGCCGCATGCCGGCTCGTCGGCGGACGCCGTCCTCATCGCCCGACGCCGTCGTCGCCGCTCCGAACCGGCCGGATCCCCGCGCAAAACAAAGCCCCCGCCGCAGGGCGAGGGCAAAGTTTCGGGTGGGTGCCGGGCGTCCCCTCCGGCACCCACCTCACCCGCAGTCTCGTTGAGCCGATGTGCACGCGTGAGTGCCGATCGGACCGCGTTGACGGGACCAGCGGCACTCCGTCGTGGGGCGCCACGGCCGGGGACCGGGGCATCGCCCGTGGGTCATGCTGGACGGACGCGGAGGTAGGCCCCGCCGCATTCGCCTGCTGGCCCGACGGTCCGGCGCGAGCGCCGTCACGCCCCTCCCTCGAGGTCGACCATGCGCACCGAACGCGTGCTCATCATGGGCGCCGCGGGCCGCGACTTCCACGATTTCAACGTGGTCTATCGCGATGATCCGTCGGTCGAGGTCGTCGCCTTCACGGCGACGCAGATCCCAGGTATCGCCGATCGCCGCTATCCGGCCGAGCTGGCCGGCGAGCGGTACCCCTCGGGGATCCCGATCCGCCCGGAGAGCGAGCTGGAATCCCTGATCCGCGACCTGCAGGTTGACACCGTCGTGTTCGCCTACAGCGACGTCAGCCACGAGCAGGTCATGCACGCCGCATCACGCGCGATGGCCGCCGGTGCGGACTTCGAGCTGCTCGGCCCGGCGCGCACGATGATCGCCAGCAGCCGCCCGGTCGTGTCCGTGTGCGCGGTGCGAACCGGGTCCGGCAAGAGCCAGACCAGCCGCTACGTCGCGACGCAGCTCGAGGCCCAGGGCCTCAAGGTCGCCGTCGTCCGCCACCCGATGCCCTACGGCGACCTCGTCGCGCAGCGTGTCCAGCGCTACGAGACGTACGCGGACCTCGACCGGTACGAGACCACGATCGAGGAGCGCGAGGAGTACGAGCCGCACCTCGACGCGGGCCGCCTCGTGTTCGCGGGTGTCGATTACGAGCAGATCCTGCGGGCGGCGGAGGCCGAGTCCGACGTCGTCATCTGGGACGGCGGCAACAACGACCTGCCGTTCTACCGCCCCGACGTCCAGATCGTGGTCGTGGACCCGCTGCGGCCCGGCCACGAGCTGCGCTACCACCCGGGCGAGGCCAACGTGCGCATGGCCGACGTGATCGTGATCAACAAGGTCGACTCGGCGACGCCGGAGGCCCTGGCGACCGTTCGCGCCGGGATCGCCGAGCTGAACCCGCGCGCGACCATCGTCGAGGCCCGCTCGTCGCTCACGCTCGAGGGTGGCGACATCCGCGGGCGGACCGTGGCCGTCGTCGAGGACGGACCGACGCTCACCCACGGCGGCATGACCTACGGTGCCGGCATCGTCGCGGCGAAGCGGTTCGGGGCCTCGGAGATCGTGGATCCCCGGCCGTATGCCACGGGCGAGCTTGCCGCGACGCTGGCGAAGTACCCGGCGCTGGAGCGGCTGCTGCCGGCGATGGGTTACGGCGACAAGCAGATCCACGAGCTCGAGGCCGCGCTGACCGCGATCCCGGCCGACGTGGTGCTGGCGGCGACGCCGATCGACTTCACCCGGGTGCTCTCGGTTCCCAAGCCGATCGTCCGCGTCCGGTACGAGCTGGAGCCGGTCGTCGGAACGCTGGACGTGCCGCTCGCCCCGATCGTCGCCCGCGCGAAGGCGGCGCTCGCGGCGGCTCGCTGAGCTTCTCGTTCCGGGTCTGGCCCGGCCGCGCCGACGGTGCGGCCGGGCCGGCCTATGCCCGGCTCGTCGCGGGCACCTGCCGGGCCCGCCGCGGGGCATCCGCTGGGCCGCGGGCCCGACGCCCGTTCGCCCCAACCGTTCGGGTCATTCAGCACGGAGGCGACTGGTCGTCGCTGGATTCGGACGACTGGGCACGGAAATCGGGTCAGGTAGCCGCGACGCGGGTATGCGACGCGGATCTGGGTCGGCGCGCGCGCCCGCGCCGGGACGAGCAACCGGGTGGGGACTATCTGACACAAACGGGATCGCCAGCGGAACGGCGAGCGAGCCACCTCGATGGGCGCGGGGCCGGCCGACCCGGTGGGGCGGCCGGCCCTCAAGTCGTGGCTATTTCGCGGCGGTGCCGAACCAGGCCTGGTCGCTGCCGGCAAACAGGATCCCGTCGCGCATCAGGAACGGGGTGACCTGTCCTGTCGTGGCGGCAGACGTGTCGCCGGTCAGGGTGAGCTGTGTCCAGTCGGTGCCGTCGAGCGAGATCCAGTACTCGGTCGGCTGGTTGTCGGCGCTGATCCCGTAGCCGAGGAGGCGGGTCCCGTCTCCCGAGAACAGCCCGTTCGCGCTGCCGGAGCCTTCGCCCTGCTGCCAGAGGCCCAGCGGGTCCGTCGGCGAGCGACCAGGTTCGTCCGTCGGCTGAAGCCCAGAACGAGGCGAGGCCGGGCACCTCGTTGGTGGAGCTCATCGCGACCAGCCCGCCACCGCCGGCGTGCACCCCGCTGAACCCGTCACCCGGATGTGGCTGGACCGTCGGCGACCGACCAGGTCAGGCCATCATCCGACAACCAGGCGAGGGGTGACCCCGTCCCGGTGCCCGTTTCCCCGACGGCCACGAAGCCGGTCGCGGAACGCCGCCACGCCCTGCACCACGGCAGTCGCGGGCCCGGGCAGCGACACGGCTTGCCATGTGCGCCCATCGGTGCTGACCTCGAGTCGGTTGCGCGACTCGGCGAGCACCGCGACGATGCCGCCGGGGCCGCCGGCGATGTCGCTTTCGCGGCCGAAGCGGAGCGCAGGAGCCGGTGTCGATGTCCAGGTCGTCCCATCGGTCGAGTGCCAGGCGGTCGTCATGCCCGTGGCTGATTCCGTCACGACCAGGATCCCATCGGGAGCGGGCGCCGCCAGTACTGCGCTGGCTGAGCCGAGCGTGCCCTCCGCAAGGCTGTTCCAGTGGCGGCCATCGCCCGAGATCCAGGCCGGCAGCGGGCTCGTGTCACCGGTCGTCGCGCCGAGCGCCAGGTATCCGTCGGACCAGGCCACGACCGACCACGGCTGCGGAGCACCTGACACCGGCACGAGGTCGAGCGATGCCCAGGGCTCTGTGCTCACCGGTGGGATCGTTCCGCCCGGCAGGCCGCTGGTCGGGCTCTGAGTCGGATAGGGCGAGATGGCGGGCGATGGATGGGGGGTGGCCGAGGCCGATGGCGACGGGGCGATCGACGGGCTCGCCCCGACCGGGGCGAGCAGCCCGCCGGGCCGGAACGCGACGACCAGCGCCACGACGGCCACCGCGGCAATGCCCGCGGCGATGGCCGGCATCCGGCCCAGGAACGCCCATCGACTCACCGGACGGGTCATCCCGTCCTCGATCCGGAGGGCGAGCCCGCGGGGTGCGGTGGACGGGTCCAGTGATCGGTAGTGGTTGCGAAGACGCTGTTCGAGGTCGTTGTCGGTCATCGGGTTGCCCCTTCCAGGCGGCGCTCCGCGTCGAGCGCCGCGCGCAGGTGTTGCAGCGTGGTGTGGAGCCGCGACTTGACGGTCCCCTCGGGAACCTCGAGCCGTTCCGCGATCTCGGGCACGGTGAGCTCGCGCCCGAAGCGCAGCGCGAGGAGCGCCTGTTCGTCGGCGCTCAGCCGGCCGATCGCAGGGCTGAGGTCCACACGCTCCGGCACTCCGCCCGAGCCGGCGTCGACGACTGGATTGAGGGCGACCACGCGCGGCCGTCTCGCCTGTCGCCGGAGCTCGTCGCGACAGACGTTGACGAGGATCCGGGTGAACCAGCCGTCGACCGCGGCGCTGTCCCGCAACGACCGGCGTCGTCGCCAGGCGAGGAGCGCAGCCTCCTGGACGCAATCCTCGGCGAGCTGCCGGTCGTGCAGGATGAACGTCGCCAGCCGGAAGGCGTCATCGATCCGGGCGAGCAGCATCCGGTGCACGGCATCGTCGGCGGTTGCAGTCGTCATCGTCTGGTCGAGCATGGCCCCTCCCCGGGGTGCAGGTCTGGAACGTGCTCCCGGATAGACGCTCGACCCCCGGCGACCGTTCGAACTTCGTTCAGGCGCAGGTCAGGACGGCCGTCCCGGCCACCTGCCCGGACGCCAGCCGTGCGATCGCGACGTTCGCGTCGGCCAGGGGGTGCGTCTCGGTATCCGTCGTGAGCCCGATCCGCGCCGCCAGGTCCAGGTACTCGATCGCATCCTCGCGGGTGACGTTGGCCACGCTCCGGATCGATCGCTCCCACCACAGGTCGTCGTAGGGCATCGCGGGCAGCTGGTCCAGGTGGATGGCGTTGATGGCGACGATGCCGCCGCGATCAAGCGCGCGGAGGGCTGCGGCCACCACGACACCGACGGGAGCGAACGTCACGGCCGCGTCCAGCGCGACCGGGGGACGCGTCTCGATGCCCCCCGCCCACCGCGCACCGAGCTCGAGCGCCCGCCGCTGCTCGACAGGGGAGCGGGTGGCGACGTAGACGTCGGCGCCCCACGCGCGGGCGACCTGGAGCGCCTGCCGCGCGGAGGCGCCGAACCCGTACAGGCCAAGGCTGGCACCGGCTGACGACGGGCCGATCCCGGCAACCCGCAGCGCCCGGTAGCCGATCACCCCGCCGCACAGGAGGGGCGCCGCCGACAGGTCCGGAAACGCGGCCGGCAGCCGGACGGCGAACGCGGCGCGGACGACCATGGCCTCCGCGAACCCGCCGTCGCGGTCCCACCCGGTGAACGTCGCGGCCTCGCACAGGTTCTCGCGACCGCTCGCGCAGAAGCGGCACGTGCCGTCGGTGCCGGCCAGCCAGGTCACCCCGGCGCGCTCGCCGGCGACCCAGCCATCCACGTCCGGCCCGAGCGCGTCGACGACGCCCACCACCTGGTGACCCGGGACGATCGGCAGCCGTCGCGGGGCGAGGTCGCCGGTGCAGATCTGGAGATCGGTCCGGCAGACGCCGCACGCGGTCACGCGGATCCGCAGCTCGCCGGCGCCCGGGCTGGGTGGCGGCCGATCCTGGGCGTGCAGGGGGCTGGAGCCGGCCGGTCCGGGTGCCTCGAGCACCATTGCGCGCATGTCGCGAGGGTAGTCCTCGCAGCCGGCGACGGCACGACGGCAATGACCGAAGGCCCGGATCGGCCAGGATCGCAGCGGGCTTGACGGCACGCCCGCCCCGGGACGGGTCACTGATCCGGTGGACCGTGCGGCGGTCCGATCGGGACGAACGGCAGGCGAAGCCGGTGGCGGCCGGATCGACGATGGTGTCGCCCCCCAGGAGACAACGCCATGCACGGAACCACACGCACCCGCCCGCCCCGCGAGCACACCGGATCCGGTGTCAACGCGGTGGTCTGGATCGACCGCGGGCACGCCATCATCGTCCGCGGCGGCGCCACCGGGGAGCCGGTTTCGCTCGACCTCCCGATGCCGCGCGCATCCGGCGACACCCCGCCCGTCCTCGCGCAGATCGCGCACCGGATCGGCGACGTGGACCGGGTCGTGGTCCTTGGTGTGGACGACCTGCGCACGGCGCTCGAGCGCGAGATCGTCGCGATCGGGCACAGGCCGGAGTCGATCCGCGACGAGTCCGCGCCCGCCGGTGTCGACACGGCGAGCCTGATCGCGCGCCTCCGGCGCCTCGCGTGATCCTGCCGGCGGCCGGCCGATCTGCCTGCGCGGCGTCACCCCGCCCGGGACCGTCTTCGCGGTGCTCCAGCCGACCGGCCCGGCGCACCGGGACCGACGGCACTCCCGGCTCGGCCCGCCCGCGGCGGAGCATGGGCGTGCGGGCCCGGCGTGCGCGACCCGATCGCGCAGTCCGAAGCCACAACGAGTGAGGTCAGCCTCGATGTCAGCTTCGTCGTCGCCCTCCCTGCCGTCCACGGATCCTGTCGCTGCCCTCAGCGCCTCGTGGTTCGGGGCGGGGTTGTCGCCCGACACCGTCGCTCGCCTTGCGGGCATCGCCGAGCTGAAGGACGTTGACCCAGGCGTGGAGCTGACGCGCGAAGGACAGGTCACAGAGGCCTTCGCCATCGTGCTGTCGGGGCGCGTCGCACTGCGGATGCTGATCCCGGAGCGCGGCATGGTCACGATCCTGACCGTCGAGCCGGGCGACGTCCTCGGCTGGTCGGCGGTCGTGCCTCCCCACCGCGGGACGGCGACTGCCGTGGCGATCGAGCCGGTGCGCCTGCTCGACTTCGAGGGCGAGCGGCTGCGCGCGCTGCTGCGCTCCGACCACGCGCTCGCCGCGTCGCTCTACCCGCGCATCCTCGTGGCCGTGAGCCGGCGACTCTCTGCCACGCGGCTCCAGCTGCTCGACCTGTTCGCCCGCGAGGAGTGGGGACGCCGGGAGATCCAGCCGTGGTGAACGGCGACCAGCCGTCCTACCTCCCGATTCCCGGCCCCGCCGGCGTGGCGGCGACCGCCGCCGACGACGCGGCCGGCCGGAGCGGCGGCTCCTGGTTCCTCGCGCGGGCGAACCTGGGCGTCCTGATCGACCTGCTCCGCGCGGACGGCCGGACCGTGGTCGGCCCGACCCTGGTCGACGGCTCGATCACGTACGCGGAGATCGAGAGTGTGGACGACCTGCCTGTCGGCATGGGCGCCGAGCAGGCGCCCGGCAGCTACCGCCTCGTCGAGCGAGACGACGAGCGGGTGTTCGCCTACACCGTCGGGCCGATCAGCCCGAAGCGCTGGACGTTCCCATCTCCGGTCACGCTCAACGTCGGCCACCGCGAGGGCAAGACCGTGTCGTTCGAGCGCGTCCCGGTCGACCCGCCCAGGCTGGCGTTCCTGGGCGTCAGGGCGTGCGAGATCGCCGCGATGGGGATCCACGACCGCGTGCTGCTGGGCGGCCCGTATACCGACGAGGACTACCGCGCGCGACGCGACCCAGGTGCTGGTGATCGCGGTCAACTGCACGACCTCGTCGTCGACCTGCTTCTGCACCTCGATGGACACGGGTCCCGAGGTGCGATCCGGCTACGACCTCGCGCTCACCGAGCTGGACGACGGGTTCGTCGTCCGTGTGGGGACGCCGGCGGGCGCCGACATCCTGGCCCGGCTGCCGGTGCGCGGCGCGGACACGGCCCAGGTGACGACCGCCGCCGAGGCGGTGGCCGCCGTCGCGACCCGGATGGGCGACCCGGTGCCCACCGCAGGCCTCCATGACCGCCTGATGGCCCAGTTCGACAGTCCCCGATGGGCGCAGATCGCCGAGCGCTGCCTGTCGTGCGCCAACTGCACCATGGTCTGCCCCACCTGCTTCTGCAACAGCGTCATCCAGCAGACGGACCTCGAGGGCCGGACCTCGACATCCGAGCGCGTCTGGGACTCGTGCTTCACAGCCGCCTTCGCGCGCGTCGCCGGCGGCAACTTCCGGAGCCGGCCGCGCGACCGGTACCGGCAGTGGCTGACCCACAAGTTCGCGACCTGGGTGGACCAGTTCGGCACCTCCGGCTGCGTCGGCTGCGGGCGGTGCATCACCTGGTGCCCGGTCGGGATCGACGTGCGCGAGGAGCTGCTCGCGATCGCGCCGCCCCTCGCGGCCCGCCCGGAGCCGGTCAAGCCGGCGCCGGTTGCGGCGACCCCGGGCTCGTACGTCACGGCGCGCGTCCTGGCCGTGCACCCCGAGACCGCCGACGTGACCACGCTGACGGTGGGCGACGTCGACGCCCCGTTCCTGGGCGGTGATTTCGGCCAGTTCGCGATGATCGACATCCCGGCCTTCCCGCCGCTGCCGATCTCGATCTCGCGCTTCGGTCGCGATTCGATCGAGTTCACCGTCCGCGCGGCGGGTCCCGCGACGGCCGCGCTGGTGGGGCTCGGTAGCGGGGACGAGATCGGCCTGCGCGGCCCGCTCGGCAGCTCGTGGCCGATCGAGCGCGCGATCGGCCATGACGTCGTGATCGTGACCGGTGGCATCGGTCTCGCGCCGCTGCGTCCGCTGATCGACGGGCTGCTGGCCAAGCGCGACCGGTTCGACGCCATCCGCCTCTACTACGGGGCGCGGACGCCCGCGGACCACCTCTACCAGGCGGAGCTGCGCGCCTGGGCGGCACGCGGCGACATCGACGTCCAGCTCACGGTGGACCGGGCTGGCGACGAGTGGACGGGTCCCGTCGGCGTCGTGACCCACCTGTTCGACCGGGCCACCTGGGACGGCACCCGCTCGCTCGCGTTCGTGTGCGGGCCGGAGCGGATGATGGAGGCGACGGTCGACGCGCTCGAGAACCGCGGGCTCGCCCCGGACCGGATCTTCGTCACGCTCGAGCGCCACATGCAGTGCGGGATCGGCCTGTGCGGCCACTGCCAGATGGGCCGCCTGTTCGTGTGCAAGGACGGCCCGGTGTTCGCCCTGTCCGAGCTCGGCGACATCTTCGGCCGGGAGGGAATCTGATGCCGTCGACCGCCACCAAGCCCCGGCTGCGGGTGGGCGTCGTCAAGATGGCCTCCTGCGACGGCTGCCAGCTGACGCTGCTCGATCTCGAGACGGACCTCCTGGACCTGGCACAGCGCTTCGAGATCGTGGAGTTCCCGGAAGCGAGCTCCAGCCGCTCGGCCGGCCCGTATGACGTGCTGCTGGTCGAGGGCTCGGTCAGCACCCCGGACCAGGCGGCCGAGATCGTCGAGCTGCGCAAGCAGGCCAAGCGCCTGGTGACCATCGGCGCGTGCGCGACCTACGGCGGCATCCAGGCGCTGCGCAACTGGTCGGACCACGATGCGATCCGCGCTTCCGTGTACCCGCACCCGGAGTACATCGAGTCGCTCGCGACGGCCACGCCCGTGTCGGAGCACGTGGAGGTCGACGCCGAGCTGCACGGGTGCCCCATCAGCGCGGACCAGCTGCGCGAGCTGCTGGTGTCGGTGGCCGTCGGGCGACGGCCCCAGATCCGCGACGAGGCCGTGTGCCTGGCGTGCAAGCGCCGGAGCGTCGTGTGCGTGATGGTCTCGCAGGGGATCCCGTGCCTCGGGCCGGTGACCCGCAGCGGCTGCGGCGCGCTGTGCCCGCGGTTCGGGCGTGGCTGCTACGGCTGCTACGGACCGCGCGAGCAGGCCAACCCGGCCAGCCTCGGGCGGACGTTCGCGGCGGACGGCCGGGAGGGCGTCGAGGTGAGCCGCCTGTTCGCCGGGTTCACCGCCTGGTCGGCGCCGTTCCGGGGCGTCATCGACGAGCACGGAGGCCCGCCCGGCGTGCTGGCTCCCGCCACCCGGCCGGTCACCGCCGGCCCGGACGAACCGACACGAGGAGCCGACGATGCACGGCGATGACGGCGGCACGCTCGTCGTCGACGCCCCGGGTGGTGAGCGCGAGTTCAAGGTCGGGTACCTGACCCGGGTCGAGGGCGAGGGCTCCCTGAGCCTCACGGTCCGCGGGACGGACGTCGTCGAGGCGCGGCTCAAGATCTTCGAGGCGCCGCGGTACTTCGAGCGGCTCGTCGTGGGTCGCACGGGCGACGAGGTCATCGACATCGTGGCCCGGATCTGCGGGATCTGCCCCATCGCGTACCAGATGTCCGCGGTCCACGGGTTCGAGGACCTGTACGGGATCGAGATCGACCCAGCCGTCCGGGCGCTCCGGCGGGTCCTGTACTGCGGGGAGTGGATCCAGAGCCACGCGCTCCACATCTACCTGCTTCACGCGCCGGACTTCCTGGGCTATCCATCCGCGCTCGCGATGGCTGCCGACCACCGGGAGGTCGTCGAGCAGGGGCTGGCGATCAAGCGGGTCGGCAACCAGCTGATCGCAGCGCTCGGCGGCCGGCCCATCCACCCGATCTCGGTTCGCGTTGGCGGCTTCTCGCGGGTGCCGCGGCGGGCGGATCTCGACGCCGTGCGCCAGGCGCTCGACGCCGCGGTCGACCAGTCGCTCGCGACCGTGCGCCTGGTCGCGACCTGGGATCCCCCCGAGCTGGTGCACGAGCAGCCACTGGTGGCCATGCGGCACCCGACGGAGTACCCGTACAACGACGGGCGGATCGTGTCGACGGACGGTCTCGACCTCGCGCCCGGCGCCTGGGGCGAGGCGTTCGAGGAGCACCACATCGAGGGCACCAACGCGCTCCACGCGCGCACCCGCGACGGCCAGGTGTACCTGCTGGGTCCCACGGCGCGGATCGCGCTCACCGCGGACACGCTGCACCCGATGGCCCGGGAGGCGCTCGAGGCGACCGGCCTGCGGGACGAGATCCGGAGCAACATCCACCGCTCGATCGTCGCGCGCGCCGTCGAGCTGCTCCATGCGTGCGCCGAGGCCCGTGACCTGATCGACGGGTATCGCCAGCCCAGCCGGCCCAAGGTCGAGTTCACGCCACGTGCCGGCGTGGCGGCCTGGTCCACGGAGGCGCCGCGCGGCCTCCTCCATCACCGGTACGAGGTGGACGAGCGCGGGCACGTCGTGCACGCCCAGATCGTGCCCCCGACCAGCCAGAACCAGGGGGCCATCGAGGCCGACCTCGCGGCATTCGCCCCGAGCGTCCTCGATCTTCCACATGCGGAGGCGACCCATCGCCTCGAGATGCTGATCCGGGCCTACGACCCGTGCATCAGCTGCGCCACCCACTTCCTCGATCTCCGGATCGCGGAAGCGGGGGCAGAGGAGGGGTTCGGATGACCCAGCTCGCTCCGCCGACGGTTCGACTGCTCGTCTGCGGCAACGCGGACCGCGGTGACGACGGTGCGGCCCTGAGCGCCGTCGCGACCCTGCTGCCGTCGCTCCCGACGGCCATGCTCGAGCGCCTGGAGGTGCGCCGCTGCGGCCACCTGCGCGTGGAGGACCTGATCGACGTCCGGGCGGGAGAGCTCGCCATCGTCGTGGACGCGGCGGTCGGGATCGCCCCGGGCCACATCGTGACCCTGCCCATCTACCAGATCGTCGGCGACGCCGACGCGCCAACGCCGCGATCGTCACACGAGCTCCCGGTCGACCAGGTCCTGGGCCTCGCGCAGACGCTCCGGCCGGGCGGCCTGCCCGAGGGGTCGTTCGTCGGGATCGGCGGGCGACGGTTCGGCTACGGCCGGCCGCTGTCGCGATCGGTTCGCCTCAACATGCCCGCGTTCCAGGCGGCCATCGCCGCGGAGCTCAGCCGGCTGACGCGCGTGCCGGGCAATCCGACCGTATCCGGATAGCGCCGCGGTGAGCGCAGACGGGGTGTCGCTCGGGGCTCGCGGACCGATCGTCCCGGACCCGTCCGTGCCTGTCGACGCGCATCGCGGTCCAATGGCCCCCCGGCTTTGGGACGCTGCGCCCTCGGGGTCGCACGCGGACGCGATCACCCTTAGCGCAGGTCAGCTGCGCGCCGGACCCGGCGTCCGTTCAGGGTCGGCGGCGGCCACCGGGAGCTCAACATGATCCAGGAGGCCGAAACGGCCCAGTCGAAGCGTCCCGTCGCCGTGCGTCGGGCCGCCGGGTGCGGGCAACCGCCCGCGGAGGTGCTCGCGTGAATGCCGTGACATCCAGTGCGCCGCGCCAGGTCGGCGACCTGATGGCGATCGACCCGGTCCTGGTGCGCGCCGACGCGCCACTGGCCGAGGCCGCCCGGCTCATGGACAGCCGCCACGTGCACGGCCTGCCCGTCGTCGACGGCGCGAGCACGCTGGTCGGCGTCATCAGCCAGACCGACCTGCTGCGCGCCCGGGCCACGGAGTACCTGTGGGCGAACTGGTCGGATCTGCGGGTCCGGCACCTGATGACGAGCCCCGCCCTGACGGTGCATGGCGACGCCCCGCTGGTGCTGGCCGCCCGCAAGATGGAACGGCACCACGTCCATCGCCTGGTCGTGGTCGCGCCCGGGGACGATGGCCTGCCGATCGGCGTGATCTCGACGACGGACCTCGTCCGCGCGATGTCCGCGATCTACGACGCCGAGGTTCCGCCGGCGGCGTCGGACGCCAATGCGGCGCCGGATGCCCATTCGGCTGCCGCGGAGGCGTAACGCCCGGTCAGCCCAGCACGGCCCGCAGGACGCGCGACGCGCGGAGCGTCACCCACGGGCTCGCGGAGCCCGGCTCGTCGACATCGGCCCACAGCTTCCCGCGGTACGGGTGTTCGTTCCGCCACCGTCCGTGCGCATCCTGCCTGGCGAGGAGCAGGTCGACCAGCGGCGCCAGGCGGCGCGCGTCGACACGGTCCAGCTCGACCATCAGCTCCGCGACCTGGAGCACGTCCGCGACGTACCCGGACGGAAAGCCCAGCCGGAACCACAGGCGCGACACCGTGCCGTCCCAGCCGGCCGGGTAGGCGGCCGTCGCCGGGTCGACCGACAGCAGCAGGTCGATGCCGGCATCGATCGCGGCCTCGACCGCCGGTGATCGACGACCGGGCGGGATCGCAGCGAAGCCGCGGAGCGCCTTGACCGCGCCCCACGCGCACGGGAGCCGCTCGTTGATGCCGCACCCGAACCCTGGACCCGTGGTGCCCCAGGCGTAGTACCTCGGCGCGTCGGCTCCGCCCAGGATCGCCCGTGCCTGCCAGTCGATCGCCGCCGCGACCCTTGGATCGTCGAGCATCCCGAACGCCACCAGGGCCCGGACGAGGTTCCCGTTCAGGCAATGGAGAACGGACGACGATGCAGGCGGCCGGTCCTCGCGCTTGGCACCCGAACAGCCGAACCCGCCCGCACTCGTCTGCGTGTGGTCGAGCACGTACGCGCATCCGGCGGCGATCCGATCGTCGGCCGGATCGGCGCCCAGCTGTTCGAGCACGATCAGGCTCCACACGGTGCCGGTGTACTTCGGCCCGTAGCCGTGGCCGGGCTTGACCCACCAGCCGGCCCGGTCCTGTGCCGCGAGGATCGGCGCGATCGGCGCATCCCGCATCGCAGCCGTTCGTGCGGCAATGACCTCCGGATCGTCAGCGGGCCGGTCCTCGAGCCAGCGCAGCGCGAGCTGGCGCACGGCCGGCCGGGATGGGTCGAGCAGCCACGGCCGCGGATCGCCGCGCAGGCGGGTTGGCCATTGGTCAGACATGGGACATGCCTCCTCGCCGCCGCCGGCGGCTTCCCTGCTTGAAGATCCATCCGCGGCGGCGGGCGAGCTTATCGAGCTCGACCGCGACGAAGCCCACCGTCGACGCCCCGAGCACGACGGCGAGCTCGAGCGGGCCCAGCGCCTCGGTCTCGAACAGCGGATGGAGCGGCGTGACGTAGACGAGCGCCAGCTGGAGCACCGCGCTGCCCAGTACGGCCAGGGCGAGTGGCAGGTTTGAACGCATCCCGAGGCTGCGCGTGCTCTCCGTCGTCGAGCGGACCGCGACCGCGTTGCCCAGCTGGAGAAGAGCGAGCGTCGTGAACACCATGGTCTGCCATTCCCAGCCCGCCTCGATCGCGATCGCCTGGAGGGCGAGCGTGACCATGGCCATGAGGACGCCGACCCACAGCGCCTGATGCCACAGGCCGGCACCGAGGATCGACTCGTCGCGTTGCCGGGGCGGCCGCGCCATCGTACCGGCATGCACCGGCTCGACGCTCAGGGCAAGCGCGGGCAGACCGTCGGTGACGAGGTTGATCCACAGGATCTGGACCGCGAGCAGCGGGATCGGAAGCCCGATCACGGGCGCCATGGCCATGACCCAGATCTCCGCCGAGTTCGTGGTCAGCATGTAGCGCAGGAAGCGGCGGATGTTGTCATAGATCCGCCGGCCCTCCTCGACGGCCGCGACGATCGTCGCGTAGTCGTCGTCCGCAAGGACCATGTCGGACGCTTCCTTGCTGACCTCGGTCCCCGTGATCCCCATCGCGACTCCGATGTCGGCGAGCTGCAGCGCCGGGGCGTCGTTCACGCCATCGCCGGTCATCGCGACGATCGCGCCGCGTCGCCGCCAGGCCGCGATGATGTCGAGCTTCTGCTCAGGGTTGGTCCGGGCGTAGACCCCGATCCGGTCGATCGATCGCGCGAGCTCGTCGACGCCCATCGCCTCCAGGTCCGCTCCGGTCACGGCGATGCGGCCGTCGCCCAGGATGCCGATCCGCGCGGCAATCGCGCTGGCGGTGAGGGGATGGTCGCCGGTGATCATCACGGGGGTGATCCCGGCGGCGCGGCTGGCGCTGATCGCGGCCGCCACGTGGTGCCGCGGCGGATCCTGCATCGCCACCAGGCCGGCCAGCCGGAAATCGTGCTCGACGTCCGTGATCGACGGCGGCCTCGCCGCGAGCCGTCGATCGGCGAGGGCAAGCACCCGGTACCCGTCGGCGGCCAATCGTCCGGCAACCTCGAGGGCGGCGGCCGCATGTCCGGCCTCGTCGGGCGCCAGGAGCGGGATCACGGCCTCCGGTGCGCCCTTGAGTGCGGCGAGGATGCAGTCGCCGTCCACGTGGAGCGTCATCATCCGGCGGCGGCTCGAGTCGAACGTCAACTCCTCGCGGCGCGGGTAACGGTCGCGCAGGGCATCGCGATCGATGCCGCGGCGGGCGGCCAATGCCAGCAGCGCAGCCTCGGTCGGGTCGCCCGTGATCGACCAGTCGCCGGCCGGCTCCGCCGGCGGCACCAGTGCCGCGTCGTTGCAGAGCGCAGCGACCCGCACCAGGGCGTCAAACCGCTCGTCACCGTCGGGCGCCGGGTCGACAGTGCCACTGGGGTTGTAGCCGTCCCCCGTCATCTGGTACTCGGCGGTCGGCGTCCAGACGCGCTCCACGAGCATCCGGTTCTCGGTCAGCGTGCCCGTCTTGTCCGAGCACACGACGCTGACCGACCCGAGCGTCTCCACCGCCGGCAGCCGGCGGACGAGCGCCCGTCGCGCGGCCATTCGCCGGGCGCCGAGCGCAAGGGCGATGGTGATCACGGCCGGCAGTCCCTCGGGGATCGCGGCCACCGCCAGGCTGACCGCAGTGAGGAACATCGTCTCGATGGCCTCGCCCCTCGCCATGCCCATCGCGAACACCAGGACACACACCGCCAGGGCGATCGCGGCCAGCTGTGCGCCGAGGCGCCCCAGACGGCGCTGGAGCGGGGTCTGCTGGTCGGCCTGCCGCTGGATCAGCTCCGCAACACGGCCGATCCCGGTCGCCATCCCGGTGCTGACCACGATGCCCGTTCCTCGTCCGAAGGTGACCGCGGTACCGCTGAACGCCATGTTGACCTGGTCGCCGAGCAGCGCCGCAGTGACGTCCGGCAGGGGATCGATCGACTTGTCGACAGGCTCGGACTCGCCGGTCAGCGTCGCCTCGTCGATCCGCAGCGACTGTGCGGATATCAAACGGAGGTCGGCCCCGACGAAGTCGCCCGCCGCGATCGAGACCAGGTCCCCGGGGACGAGCTCCGGGGCGGGGACGCTCATCGACGTTCCGCCGCGGATGACGGTGACCATCGGGGAGGTGAGCCGCCGGAGCGCGGCCATCGCCCGCTCCGCTCGATACTCCTGGGCGAACCCGATCAGGGCATTGAGCATGACGATCGTGAGGATGACGACCGTGTCCTTGAGGTCGCCGATCAATGCGACGATCGCGGCGGCCACGATGAGCACCAGGATCATCGGGCTCGTCACCTGTCGCGCGAGGACCTGCCAGGCCGAGACGTGCGCCCGGTCCTGGAGCTCGTTGGCGCCGAAATGGGCCAGACGGGCCGCAGCCTCCGAGGCATCGATCCCGTGCTCCGGATCCGTGCCCAGGCGCGAGGCGACCGCTTCAGCCGGCAGGTGCCACGGCGCCTCGATCGCCGCCGGTGGCTCCGGACGGGAATCCGGATCCGTTGGGGCCGTGGCGGGATGTGGCAGGCGCGTGGGTGCGGGTACGGTCACCGATTGCTCCCGGCCCGCCGAACGCGGGCCTGCGACCAGCATCCGGTGCGGAACGCGCGGACCCGAGGGCTGATCGTCACGACCGGATGGGTCGCGACTCCCGACCGGACGCCCTCACTTCCGACCGCTCGTGCGGCCGGCCGGCTCGCGCCGGGCGGCTCGCGCCGGGCGGCTCGATACCCTCAGGCGATGACCGACTCGAGCCCTGCCTCGTAGCCGGCGTCGAACGCCGCGACGTCGAGCTCGACCATCTCCGGGTGGCGCGACCCGAGGAGCACCGTGAGCGCTCCGTGGACGCTCTCGCGCTCGACGAACCGGCGCCGGCCGATGAGGGCACCCAGCGCGACCACCGACACCAGCTTGTCGTCGCCGGCGCGGCGCGCCAGCGAGGTGCACGGGACCAGCAGCGCCTCGATGTCCGTGCGGCGCGGCTCCGCCTCGATCAGCGTCGTGTTGACCACGAGCAGCCCGCCACGGGCGACCAGCGGCTCGTACTTGGCCATCGACGGGGGATTGAGGACGACGGCATGGTCGGCGCGGTCCACGACCGGCGACCCGATCGGCCGATCGGCGACGATGACGGTGCACGACGCGGTCCCGCCGCGCATCTCGGGGCCGTAGCTGGGGATCCAGATGACCTCGCGTCCCTCGAGCACGGCCGCCTGGGCGAGGACCTTGCCGGCGAACAGGATTCCCTGGCCGCCGAACCCGGCGAAGAGCGTGGAACGTTCCATCGTCACGCCTCCGTCCCCGACGCCCGCAGCGGCCGGCCCACCGGAGCGGGCATCGGCTGGGCGATCCCCTTGGCCCGGTCGACGAACACGCCGCCGGGATACGCATCCATGACCTCGGTCGCGAGGTGGTCCATGGCCTCGGTCGGGGTCATGCCCCAGCCGACGGGGCACGTCGACAGCACCTCGACGATCGCGAACCCGTGGCCCTCGACCTGGACGTCGAAGGCACGCCGGATCATCGCCTTGGTCTTGCCGATGAGCCCCGGATCGGCGACCGACCCGCGGGCGGCGTAGGCGACGCCCGGCAGCAGCGACAGCATCTCGGTCACCGGCAGCGGATACCCCTGCGTCTCGACGTCGCGGCCGGTCGGACTGGAGGTCGTGCGCTGGCCGACCAGCGTCGTCGGCGCCATCTGGCCGCCGGTCATGCCGTAGATCCCGTTGTTGACGAAGATCACGGTGATCCGCTCGCCACGGGCGGCGGCGTGGACGATCTCGGCGGTGCCGATCGCGGCCAGGTCGCCGTCGCCCTGGTAGGTGAACACGATCCGGTCGGGCCGGACGCGCTTGACCCCGGTCGCGACGGCCGCGGCGCGCCCGTGCGGCGACTCGACGGCGTCGAGCCGCAGGTAGTCATAGGCGAACACCGAGCAGCCGACCGATCCCACCAGGATCGTCCGGCCGGCGACGCCCATCTCCTCGAGCACCTCGGCGACCAGCCGGTGGATGATCCCGTGCCCGCAGCCCGGGCAGTAGCTCGTGGGCTGCGTGGACAGCAGCTCCGGTCGGCGGTAGATCGTGCGGGGTGCGGCCGGCGCTTCGGGGTCACCCGCCGCCGGCCGCCGAAGCGCGAGGGGTCCGACCTCGGGCGTCGGGGTCATCGCACACCTTCCTTCGTCATCGGGGTCACCGACCAGGCGCGGCGGGTCGCCGCCAGCACCTCGTCGGGGCTCGGCACCATGCCGCCGGTCCGGCCGTGGTGGAACACGGGCACGGCGCCTTCGATCGCCAGCCGGACGTCCTCGACCAGCTGGCCGGCGGACAGCTCGACGGCCAGCACCGCGCGTGCGCTCGCGGCCGCGGTGCGGAGCTCCCCGGCCGGGAACGGCCACAGCGTGATCGGGCGGAACAACCCGGCCCGCAGCCCGTCGTCCCGGGCGCGCTCGACGGCCGTGCGCGCGATGCGCGCCGCCGTGCCGTAGGCCACGAGCACGACCTCGGCGTCCTCGAGCGCCTCGCCGGCCCAACGCCGCTCGTTCGCGGTGATCTCCGCGTACACGGCCTGGAGCGTGTCGTTGTGGTGCTCGAGGTCCTCGGGGCGCAGGTGGAGCGACCTGACCACCCGGGGCGCGCGGTCCTCGGCGCCGCTCAGCGTCCAGTCGGCCGGCGTGCGCTCGATCGACCGGAACCGGGGAGCGACGGGCTCCATGGCCTGGCCGAGGATGCCGTCCGCGAGCAGGATGACCGGCGTGCGATACCGCTCCGCCAGCGTGAACGCGTCGCCGACCAGCTCGATCGCCTCCGCGATCGACGATGGCGCCAGCACCGGGGTCCGGTAGTCACCGTGCCCGTGGCCCTTGGTCGCCTGGAGGTAGTCGCCCTGGGCGGCGCCGATGCTGCCGAGGCCCGGTCCGCCGCGCATGACGTTGACCAGCACCACCGGCAGGCGCGAACCCGCCATGTACGACATCGCCTCGGCCATCAGGCTGATCCCGGGGCTGGAGCTCGACACCAGCACGCGCGCGCCCGCGGCGGATGCGCCGAGCGCCATGTTGATCGCGGCCAGCTCGCTCTCGGCCTGGACGAACACGCGGCCCTCTTCGGGCATCCGGCGCGCCATCCATTCGAGCAGCTCGGCCTGGGGGGTGATCGGGTAGCCGAAGTACGCGTCGCACCCGGCGGCGATCGCGGCCTCGGCGATCGCCTCGTTGCCCTTCATCAGGACCCGCTCCTCGGCGGGCGGTGCGGATCCAGCCTCGAGTGCGGCGGCGATCGGGCGCCGGCCGGCCCTGGGCGCGGCGTGCGCGTGTGCGGCCATCGTCAAGCCCCCCTGGGTCGGGCGAAGATCGTGAGCGCCGCGTCAGGGCAGACTCGCGCGCACTTCGCGCAGCTGGTGCATCCCGCGGCGTCGGTCAGCCGGACGGGATGGTGGCCCATCGCGTTGACGACCCCCACATCGAGCTCGAGCACGCGCGGCTGGCAGGCGGCGACGCACAGGCCACAGCCCTTGCATCGCTCGGTTGAGACAACGACCGGCTGGAACGCCGGGACACCGCGATCGAGCTGCCGAAGTGGGGCATCGACGAGCGGGGTGGACATGGCCATGCAGGCACCTCCGACCTCGAGGATGGGCGCGTCCGGTGGGCTGCGGCAGGGCCGAATTACTGCCCGCGGCGGGCCGGACCGCCCGACCCACCCGGCCAAGGGTCGTGCGCCCCCTGCCGCGCTGCGCCTACTCCGACAAACCCTGGCGGCGCGGTGCGTCGCCCGCCAGCGCACGCACGCGGGCGACGAGCTCCTGCTCGGTCAGCCGCTCCGCCGCCGAGGAGTGCACGTGCCGGCGACGGCCGTGGCGCCGGTCATCGGCGCGCAGGTTGCGCTCCAGCCGTTCGCGCACGATCCCGGGACCGACGACCGTCACGTCGTCGATGTCCGGGACATGGCGGGCGACGTCCTCCAGGAATGCCCGGAGGTGGCTGCGCCGCGCCCGCTCGGCGACATCCGCGGTCGCGCCGCCGCCGCCATGGCGGATGGTCGGATCCACCCGCACGTGCGGCGTCGATCGATGCCGCCCGGGCACGTCGGAGCGGATCCGCTCGACCGCCGCCCGATCGGCCCAGCGAACGATGATGGCCTCCTCGCTGTCGATCCAGACCAGGGTTGTCGCGGCCTCAGCCGTCTGCGCGTGCATCGACGCCTCCGATCACCGGGCCCAGGCGGGCATGCCGTCATCCCGGGCGAGGTCCGCGTATGCGATCCCGGACGTTCGCTCCCAGGCGACGCGGTCGACGTGCACCGTGTGCCGGTGGCTTCCGGCGTGGAACGAGAGCTCCGGAGCCTCGCGCAGGATGAAGTCGGCGTAGACGGGCAATCCGAACAGCTCGGGCACGGGCGGGATCGTGCCCGTCTCGCAATCCGGGGCGAGCGCGGCGAACTCCGGCTCGGACATCAGGCGGATCGCCACGGCACCCAGGACGCGGCCGGCCTTGTCGAGGTCCACGTGGTCCGGAGCATCCACCAGGAGCAGGGCCCGGCGGCCATCGCTCGTCACCACGCCGACGACCTTGGCGAAGCGCCTGGGATCGACGTGCTCCGCGTGCGCGGTGGCCTCTGCGGTGAACGTCTCCGGATGCTCCCGCAGCTCGTATTCGACGTCATGCCCTGCCAGCCAGTCGAGCAGACCGGCATGCGGGCCGGTGACCTTCGGGTTGTCGACGGCCATCGCGCGCCTCCTGTCCCGGGCGGTTGCCTCGGAGCCGGCGTTTCCGGGTGTCCGATCCAGCCCGAGAATGCACGCGACCGATGTCGCAGGCGAGTGGCATCGGGTGGAGTCGGCGGTGGCCGATGGCCTGTTGCGACATGGCGGCCGCCGTCGAATCGAGCGGCAGGCTGTCCCGCACGCCGCGAACCGGGCCGACCGGCCCATCGACCAGGGGATGCGGCACGCCCACGGGTGACCCATGGCACTCATGCGCATCTGCGCATATGGCAATGCTTGGGCCATGGACGAGATCTTGGTGCTGCAGGCAGACATCCTGAAGACCCTCGCGAGCCCCCGGCGGCTGGAGATCCTCCACCGCCTGTCGGAAGGGCCGTGCGAGGTCAGCCGGCTCGCCGACGAGCTCGGAGTCAGCCAGCCGAACATCTCCCAGCATCTCTCCGTGCTGCGAGCGAGCGGCCTCGTGGACGCCGAGCGGGACGGCCGCGAGGTTCGCTACCGGCTGTCCGATCCCGACGTGATCGTCGCCTGCGGCGTGATGCGCGGCGTGCTCACCCGGCGGCTTTCCCGCCTCGGGCGCCTGTCGACCGTCGACCAGGCCACGTCAGACCTTGTCGAGATCCAGTAGCTGAGCGAGGCACGACACGATGGACGAACCCCTCAACCTGGTCCTGTTCTCGGGGACCGACGACAAGCTCCAGGCCGCCGCCGTGCTGACTGCCGGTGCCGCCGCGCTGGGCAAGCAGGTCAACGTGTTCCTCCAGTACTGGGCCCTCGACGCCTTCAGCAAGGCAAAGATCGACGCCGACCACGGGCTCGCCCCGGAAGCCGGCGCGGGCGGCCGGGCAGCCGTCGATGCCCTGACCAGGGCCGGCCAGGCCAGCTGGGCCGAGACCCTTCGCCAGGCCAAGGACCTCGGCTCGGTCGACATCCAGGCCTGCTCACTGTCGATGGACCTCCTCAACCTCGAGGCCGAGGACCTCGACCCGCTCGTCGATGGCGTCGAGGGCGTGACCGCCTTCTACCTCAACGCGGGCGAGGGCCAGGTCGTCTTCATCTAGCGCACACAGCGGCGAGCGTCGCCGCGGGAAGGAGCAACGAATGAGCACGGTCACCGCAGATGTGACGGTCGATGCGAAAGGGCTGAACTGCCCGATGCCGATCGTCAAGACCGCGCAGGCCATGAAGGGCCTCGCATCCGGTCAGACCCTGGAGGTCATCGCGACCGACCCGGGGTCCGTCAAGGACTTCGCTGCCTGGTCGAAGACGACCGGCAACGAGATCATCGAGCAGAGCGCGGACGGCGGCGTGTTCCGCTTCGTCCTTCGCCGGAAGTAGGCCACACGATGGTTGTCGCAGAGCTCCCCGTCACCCCCGACATCCTCCCCGAGCCGGCACCCGCGCCGGAGGCGGAGGTCAAGCCCCAGGGCCTCGCGATCATCTGCTACAGCGGTGATCTGGAGAAGACCTGGGCGGCGATGATCCTCGCCTCCACGGCCGGCGCCATGGCGATGCCGACCAAGGTGTTCGTCACCTTCTGGGGCCTCCAGACCTTCGTCCGGGACGATGTCCGCATCACCGGCGAGAACTGGATGCAGAAGATGATGTCGTTCATGCAGCGGCCCGGCATCAGCCACCGCAAGCTCTCGAAGATGAACTTCCTGGGCATGGGCCCGTGGATGATGCGCAAGCTCGCCAAGCAGTACAACGTCGCCAGCCCCAAGGAGCTGCTCGAGATCGCCCAGTCGATGGGCGTCGAGTTCATCCCGTGCCAGATGACGATGGACATGTTCGGCATCAAGCGCGAGGACCTGATCGAGGGCATGGGCGAGCCCGTCGGCGCTGCCACCTACCTGTCCTACGTCAGCGAGGGCTCGTCCCCGCTGTTCATCTAGGCGTCAACCGATCCAGGCGAACGGTGCGGGACCCCTCCGCACCGGTTCCGATCGCCTCGATCCCGCGGAAGGGACATTCCGATGACTGAGACCGCAACCGCCACGCATTCCCGCCATCACCACCACCCTCGACGCCCGCGGCAGCTTCTGCCCCGGCCCCCTGATGGAGCTCATCCGGGGCATGCGCGAGGCCGAGGTGGGCGACGTCCTGTCCGTCCTGACCTCGGACAAGGGCAGCAAGACCGACATCCCCAAGTGGATCGAGAAGGCCGGCCACAACCTGATCGGCGTGTTCACCCGCGACGGCTTCGACGAGATCATCGTCGAGAAGGTGCGGTAGCCCCATGCAGCGGGTCGTCGTCCTGGGCGGCGGGGTGGGGGGGACCCTCGCCGCCAACCTCATCGCACGCAAGCTCAAGCGGCCCATCGCGCGCCAGGAGGCCAGGGTCACCGTCGTCGACGCGACCGGCCGCCACACGTACCAGCCCGGCTACATGTACATCGCCATGGGCAACGAGAAGCCCGACCGCCTCGTCCGGTCGGAGAAGTCGCTCCTCGACGGCAACGTCGATCTGGTGGTCGACAAGGTTGCCCGCGTCGATGCAGCCGCCCAGTCCGTGGAGCTGGCATCGGGCGAGACGCTCCGCTACGACCAGCTGGTGATCGCGACCGGCTCGCGGATCATGCCGGAGCTGACCGAGGGCTTCGACACCGAGGCTCATCACTTCTACTCCCCCGGCGCGGCGGCCAGGCTGCGCAAGGCGCTCGACGCCTTCCAGGGCGGCAGGATCGTGATCGGCATCGCGGGCATCCCCTACAAGTGCCCGCCGGCGCCGCTCGAGGTCGCGTTCCTGATCGAGTCCGAGCTGCGCGCCCGCGGCCTGCGCGACAAGAGCGAGATCACGTTCCTGTCGCCGATCAACCGGGCATTCACCATCGAGAGCGTGTCCGAGATGGTGACCCCGATCTTCGAGCAGAAGGGCATCCACCTCGAGCTGCTCGCGGGCATCGCCCAGATCGACCCCCAGCGCAAGGTGGCCATCACCGACGCGTTCGAGGAGCATCCCTACGACCTCCTGATCGTCGTGCCCCCGCACAAGGGCGCGCAGTTCCTGATCGACTCCGGCCTCGCCCCAAGTCGGGCTGGCTGCCCACCGATCGCCACACCCTCCAGGTCAAGACCGTCGCCAAGGCGGCGCCCGGCCAGGCCGACGAGGACATTCCCCGCTATCCGAACATCCACGCCCTGGGCGACACGACGGACCTGCCGCTGTCCAAGGCCGGCTCGACCGCCCACTTCGAGGCCCCGGTCATCGCCGAGCGGGTCGCCGCGGCGGTGCTCGGCAAGAAGCCGGCGGGCAAGCATTCGACCTATGGCGGCAAGGTGATGTGCTTCTTCGAGGTCGGCGACGGCAAGGGGACGCTGCTCCAGTTCGACTACGACCATCCGCCCCGGCCGCCCAAGCCCAACCAGCTGTGGCACCTGGGCAAGATCGTGTTCAACAAGACGTACTGGCACACCGTGCCGAAGGGTCGCGTCTAGCCCGGATCGGGCCCGGTCGCCGGGCCATCCACCCATCACAACCCGACGCCCCGGGCGCGGAACCGGCCTCCCTTCCCCCGGTTCCGCACCACCCGGGGCGCCGTGGTACCCGGCGCGCTGCCGGATGCGGTGACGCGCGAGACTCGCCGCCCGACCGCGCCGCCTACAATCGGCGCGTGACCCGTCCCCCTGCTGTCGCGCGCCGATGAGCGGCCGCGTCTTCCTCCGTTCCTCGTCGCCCAACCCCGCGGTCGCGGTCGAGGCGCACGGCTCCACGATCGTCGATGCGGACGGCCGCGAGTACCTCGATGCCGCGGGTGGCGCCATCGTCGTCAACGTCGGCCACGGCCGGCGCGAGATCGCCGATCGCATCGCGGAGCAGGTGGCGCGCCTGTCGTACGCGCACGGATCCGCGTTCACGACCGAGCCGCTCGAGGCGTACGCCACCGAGGTGGCCGCCCACCTGCCCGTCGCCGACCCGGCGATCTACCCCGTGTCGGGTGGCTCGGAGGCGATCGAGACGGCGCTCAAGCTGGCCCGTGCCGCGCAGATCGCGCGCGGCGAGCCGGACCGCTGGATCGTGTTCGCGCGCTGGGGCAGCTATCACGGCAACACCCTGGGGGCGCTCGACCTGTCCGGCCGCCGGCCGCTGCGCCGTCCGTACGAGGGGTGGCTGGGCCGGTTCCGCCACGTGAGCGCGGCGTACCCGTATCGCGGCACGTACGCCGGGTCCCAATCGCTGGGGACGACGCAGGAGCTCGTCGACGAGCTGGATCGGGCGTTCACCACCGCCGGTCCGGGCACGGTCGCCGCGTTCGTCGGCGAACCCGTCGTGGGCGCGACCCTGGGCGCCGTCGCACCGCCACCCGGCTACTGGCCCGCCGTTGCCGACGTCTGCCGCCAGCACGGCGTGCTGCTGATCGCCGACGAGGTGATGACCGGCTTCGGGCGCACGGGCACATGGTTCGGGATGGACCACGAGCGAGTCCGGCCCGACCTGCTCGTCGCGGCGAAGGGCGCCACGTCCGGGTACTGGCCGTTCGGCTTCGTCGCCGCCTCGGGCGAGATCCACGACGCGGTCACCAGCGCCGGTCCGTTCGTCCACGGCTTCACCTACTCGCACCAGCCCACCGGGGCCGCGGTGGCGCGCGAGGTGCTCCGGATCCTCGAGGCGGAGTCGCTGGTCGAGGCGTCGGCCATGAAGGGGGAGCGGCTGCTCGGGCTGCTCCGCGACCGGCTCGGCGATCACCCCTCCGTCGGCGACATCCGGGGGCGCGGGCTCATGGTGGGGGTCGAGCTGGTGCGCGACCGCGAGACCACGGAGCCGTATCCCCGTGCCGCGCGCCTGACCGAGGCGGTGGTCCGGATCGCGCGCGAGCGCGGGCTCCTCCTGTACGCGGGCACCGGCAACGCCGATGGTGTCGATGGCGACGTCATCGTGCTCGGCCCGCCGTTCGTGGTCACGGACGACGAGCTCGGCCGGATCGCGGGCGGGCTGGGTGACGCGATCGATCTCGCGCTCGAGGACATCGGGGCGGCTGAGCCCGGTTAGGCTCCCGCCCCGCGGTCACCGGCGGGCGGCGATCGCGCGTCAGGCGCGGGCGCGCGCTGCCCGGAGCAGGAGGATCCCGCCCAGGACGACGAGCAGGATCGGCCACACGAGGTCGTTGAACTCGGGGACCGCGATGCTCGACCCGCCGATCGCCGCGAGGATCACGCCCAGGCCCGCCTGCCACCCCCAGCCGGCGCCGCTCGCCGCGCGAACGGCCGCGATGAACAGGAACGCGACGCCCAGGCAGAACGTCCCCACCCCCGGCCCTTCGACGACCTTGGCCGCGGCGAGCAGATCGGGTGCCGAGAGCGCGGTGATGATCGCGCCCAGGTACAGCGAGCCGATGCCGCGGTTGACGAGCCACGACACGAGGAAGGCAACGCCCGCGGCGAGGAACAGCAGCGAGCCCGCCGTGTCCAGCGACGGATAGACCTGGCGCAGCAGGAGCAGCGCGCCGAACACGACCAGGAAGATCCCGAACCAGGGCAGCCGGGTGCGGCGGCGAGATCCGCCGATGTCGCTCCACTCCCAGCCGTAGGCCCGGATGCCACCGCCGTCCAGCACGTCACCCTGGACCGGACGGTCCGATCGATCGCTCATTCGCCCATCCTCCGCTGCGTCGTCGCAGAGCGTAGCGCGCGCCGCCGGCGCGAGCGGACCCGACCGGTGTCAGCGTTCCTCCGCGTGATCGCCCGGAGCCGGCGACGGCACGATCGCGGCGGCGAGCTCGCGGAACCAGCGAAGCCGCTCCGACCAGGGAACCGCGGCATTGGCGGGCGACGTGGACGGCAGGACGAACAGCCGGGTGCCGCCGATCCGGCGGCTTTGCATGCCGAGCTCCGGCCGCTGCCCGAACGCGCCCCGCCAGGCCTCCTTGCCCACGAACGCGAGCACCGCGGGGCGGAGGTCCCGTGCGATGCGCTCGAGCCGGACCGCGCTGCCCGCGAAGTCCGCGGCGCGCAGGTCGCCGGACCCCGGCGTCGTGCGCAGCGCCGCGTTGGTGATCCCGATGCCCAGCTCGAGCAGCGCCTCCTGCTCTTCGGGCGCAAGCAGGCGCGGCGTCAGCCCCGACGCGTGCAGCAGCCGCCAGAAGTCGTTGCGCGGGTTCGCGAAGTGAGCGGCCGCCGCGGCGGACACCCGGCCCGGGTTGATCCCGACGAGGACCAGCCGCAGGTCGGGCGCGAGGATATCGGGGACCGCGGACGTCGCGGCGGCGTTGCTGACTGCTTTGCTGAGCCCTCGACCGCCGTCGCCAACCCCTCGACCACCGGCGCCCACCTCAGGCCGGCGCGTCGCCGGTGGCGATCGTCGCCTCGTCCTCGACGTGGCTGAACCCCACCCGGTCGGCGAACCTGGACATCGGCCCCGGCGCCCACCAGTTCCAGCGGCCGAGCAGCCGCATCGTGGCCGGGACCACCAGGATGCGCACGATCGTCGCATCGACCAGCACCGCGATCGCCATCCCGACGCCGATGCTCTTGATCGTGATCGTCTCGGCCAGGGCGAACGCCGCGAACACCGAGACCATGATCGCGGCGGCGCCCGTGATCACTCCGGCCGTCTTCGCCAGGCCCTCTGCGACCGACGCGCGGTTGTCGTCGGTGCGCCGGTAGGCCTCCTGGATCCGCGACAGCAGGAGCACCTCGTAGTCCATCGACAGCCCGAACAGGACGCAGAACATGATGATCGGGTTGCCGGCGATCGTGAACCCCGGCGAGGTGAACGCGAGCTGGTCGCTCAGGTTGCCCTCCTGGAAGATCCAGACCAGGGCGCCGAACGACGCGCTGATCGACAGCAGCGTCATCACGATCGCCTTGGCCGGCAGCACCACCGACCCGAACAGGAGGAACAGGATCGCGCCCATCGCGATCGAGGACGATGCCCACCGCAATCGGCGTGCGGTCGGCCTGCGCCTGGAGGAAGTCGTGGCCGGTCGCAGCAAACCCGCCCACCGCGGCGGCCAGGCCGACGCCGGGATCGATTGCGCGGATGACCGGGATGATCGCCGTGCCCTCGGGTGAGGACGTGAGCAGGGGGCTGATGGCGTCGAAGCGGACGGTCGAGCCCTGGACATATCGATCCCACAGCTCCACGAGCTGCGGCGGCCAGGCGGACTTCGGCTGCCCGTACAGGGCGGCGAGCTGCTGCACCGAGAGCGGCTGGCCGGTGGCCGGATTGGGGATGTTGCTGAACGGGCTCTCGACCCGTTCGATCCCACCGACGGCGGCCAGCGTGTCCGCGTATCCGGCCAGCGCCGCGACGTTGTTGCTCGAGGCGGGATCGCCGGGCACGTCGACCAGCGCGATGATCGGCGTGGTGGTGCCCGGCTCGAAGTCGCGCTGGAGCGCGACCGCGGCCTCGCGACTCTCGAGCCCGGCTGGCAGCACGAACGCGTCGGGGATGCCCTGCTCGAGCCGGAGGAACGGCGTGCCGGCGGCGAGCAGCAGCGCCAGGGTCGGGATCAGGACGATGATCGGGCGCGCCATCACGGCGTTCGCGACCCGCTCCCAGCGCGAGCGAGCGGGTCCTTCGTCCGGACGCGGAGCCCGTCCGGTCAGGCCGCGAAGCCGGTCGACCAGGCCGCCGACCGACAGCGCGTCGACCCGCGTCCCGAGCATCCCCAGCAGGGCGGGCAGGAAGGTGAGCGCGAAGAACAGCGATGCCGCCACCGTCAGCATCCCGCCGATGCCGAACGACCGGAGCGCGGGGGCGCTGAACGCGAGCAGCCCGCCCAGCCCGGTCGCGACCGCGATGCCCGAGAAGGTGACGGCCTTGCCCGATGTCGCGACCGCGATCTCGACCGCGTCGCCCACGGTGCGCCCGCGATGCAGCTCCTCGCGGAACCGGCTGACCATGAACAGCGAATAGTCGATCGCGAGCGCGAGCCCCAGCATCGTGGACACGTTCTGGACGTAGATGCTCATCTCCACCTGCTGGGCGACGATCCAGACCAGCGCCAGGGTGGTCGGGATCGCGAGCCCCGCGACCAGGAGCGGGATCCCTGCGGCGAGCAGCGACGCGAACACGAGGATGAGGACGAGGGCGGCGATCGGGAGCGACACGGTTTCGGCGCGGACGAGATCCTCCTCGGACTGCTTCGCCGAATCGCGGGTGAGCGGCGCGTAGCCGCCGAGCAGCAGCTGGATGCCGTCGCCGGGTTGCTGGATGCGGGACTCGAAGCGCGACAGCAGCGGCACCGATTCCTCGTCCGTGACGGTGAGGTTGATCACCACGTAGGCGGCGTTGCCGGCGGTGGCGATGAAGCGCGAGTCGCCGGTCTCCGCGTAGCCCACCGTGCCGGCGACGTCGGGGTCCGTGACGAGGTCGGCGAGCGAGCGCGTGATCGCGGACTGGAACGCGGCGCTCGTCGCGTCGGCCCCCGCAGGCCCGCGAAACAGGGCGATCAGGGTGCCGCGTCCCGCGCCGAACTCGGCGGCAAGGCGATCCGAGACGTGGGCGGATTCGGAGCCCGGGTCCAGCCACCCGCCGGCCGACAGGACGGAGGCGGCGCGTCCGGCACCGGCCGCGCCGGCGAGGCCGACCACGATCGCGAGGACGAGGAAGATCCGGCGTCGCCGGTAGACGAAGGCACCCCAGCGGCTGAACATCAGGACTCCGAGTGACGGTGAGCGGGACGTGGGCCGCCGGAAGCCCGGGACGGCAACGCGGACGATACCGGACCGTCACGTCCATCCGCCGCGACGGAGCAGCCGGCGTCCGCGCGGCGGGACTACGCTTGCTCCATGTCGCACGTCATGACCGTCCGCGGGCCCGTCGATCCGGACGCGCTCGGGTTCACGCTGCCGCACGAGCACACCCAGATCGCGCTGTGGCACATCCAGAATCGCTGGGACTACTGGGAGCTGACCCGCGACGAGCCGGTCATCCTGGAGGAGCTCCGCCTGTTCCGCGACGCGGGCGGGACCGCGCTCGCGGACCTGACGCTGCCCGGGAACGGGCGGGATCCAGTGTGGCTGCGAACGCTGTCCGAGAAGAGCGGCCTCCACATCGTGATGGGCGGCGGCTGGTACCGGACCGCGTACTACCCGCCGGAGGCGATGATCGACCGCCGGTCGGTCGACTCGCTGGCCGAGGAGCTGGTTGCCGAGGCGACCGTCGGGGTGGGGGACACCGGGATCCGGACCGGGATCCTGGGCGAGGTCGGCACCGACAAGCCGTGGGTCTCACCCGCCGAGGAGCGCGTGTTCCGGGCGGTCGCCCGCGCGGCGCGCCGGACGGGCCTGGCCGTCTCGACCCACGCCGTGCAGAGCGATGTCGGCGCCGCGCAGCTGACGATCCTCGAGGACGAGGGCGTGGATCCAGGCCGCATCGTCATCGGCCACGCGGACAGCTACCCGGTGCTCGACCATTACCTGTCGCTGATCAACCGCGGCGCCTCGATCGAGTTCGACTTTCTGGGCATGTCGTTCACGCCGATGGAGAAGTACGGCGAGGGCAAGGTCGTCGAGCTCGTGCTCGAGCTGCTCCACCGTGGCCATATCGATCGCGTGCTGCTGAGCCAGGATGTGTGTCACAACAGCCAGCTCCGCCACTTCGAGGGCAACGGCTACACGCACCTCCAGTTGACGTTCCTGCCGCGCCTTCGGGCCGCCGGCGTGTCCGATGCCGAGATCGACCGGATCACGATCGAGAACCCCCGGCGACTACTGACCATCGGGTAGGGGAGCGAGGGACCGGCTTCCCGTTGTCCGTCCTCACCCCGGCCTCCAGGACGGGACCGTGCGACTGCCAGCCGGTGACCGATGGAGCGGACGAGGTTGACCGGCCGAGCCCCACGACTGATGTAGCCACATCAGCGTGATAATGTGTCCACATGGCCGATGTCGGGATCCGCGAGCTGAAGCAGCACCTGTCCGAGTACCTGGCCCGGGCGGAGCAGGGCGAGGTCCTGCGCGTCACAGACCGTGGGCGGCCGAAGGCGGTGCTCGGCCCGGTGCCGGGCCGCGCGCGGATCGAGGACGGCATCCGTGCCGGCTGGATCAAACCGGGCACCAGCTCGCGGCTGGGTCCGGTGCGCCGGTCGAAGGCGGCACGGCGGGTGCTCGACGTGCTGGCGGAGGATCGTGGCGAGTGAGCACGTACGTCGATACGAGCGCCCTGCTCAAGCGCTACGTGGACGAGGCCGACTCGGTCGCCGCTGACGCACTGCTGCGCGCGGACCCGGCGCTCCTGACCGCCCGCCATACGATCGTGGAGGTTCGGCGCAACCTCGGCCGCCTGCTCGCGGGACGCGACCTCACCGGCGCGCGAGCCGCCTTCGCCGACGACCTGCGCGCCTTCTCGATCATCGAGCTCGACGAGGCGACCTGCGAATCAGCGGCCGCGATCGCGGAGACGACCGGCGTGCGAACGCTCGACGCCCTTCACCTCGCGGCCGCACAACGCATCGCCGCGCCCGGGGTGGGCTTCCTGACCTTCGACGCGCGCCAGGCGCAGGCTGCGCGCTCGCTCGGAATGACGGTCGTCACCGCCTGAAGCGAAGGCGCCGACGCTGACGCGGCCCGGACCTCGCTATTCGAGCGTGGCCTCCACCGACAGCGCGACGTTGCCCGTGAGCGCCTGCGACACCGGGCAGCCATCCTTGGCCGCGTCGGCGAGCTCCGCGAACTTCGCCTGATCGATCCCCGGCACCGTGCCCCTGACGGTGAGCGCGCTGCTGGTGATCCCCCAGCCCGCATCACCCTTGTCAAACGACACGACGCACCTGATGTCGAGCTTCGTCGCGGGCGTGCCGTTCTTCGCGAGCTTGCCGCTGAATGACATCGAGAAGCAGGCGGCGTGTGCCGCGGCGATCAGCTCCTCGGGGCTGGTGCGGCCGTTGTGCTCCTCGGTGCGCGATGCCCAGGTGACCGGCAGCCGCGTGATCGAGCCCGAGCTGACGTAGTTGATCGAACCCGACCCGCTGACCAGGTCGCCGCTCCAGGTCGTCTCGGCAAACCGCGTGGTGCCCATGGATGTGCCTCCTTGTTCGTCGTGGCGCGCCGTGGCGCCCAGGTCCCGTGCCCGATTGCGCTCCGCCTAGGTTGCCACGGCGGCGCCACCGGCGGCGTCCGGGCCACCCGCGGCGTCCGGGCGATCGGCGGCGTCTGGCCCACCGCGCTCGCTCCACCGACGACGGACGCCGTCGACGAGCGAGTACAGGACCGGGATCAGGAGCAGGGTCAGGAACGTCGAGCTGAACAGGCCGCCGATGACGACCGTGCCCAGCTCGGCCGCGATGATCGAGCCCTGGTTGAAGCCCGCGGCGAGCGGGATCAGCGCCAGGATCGTCGCGATCGCGGTCATCAGGATCGGCCGCACTCGCGTCCGCCCGCCCTCGATCAGCGCGTCGTGGGTGGACATTCCCTGCGCGCGCAGCCGCTCGACCAGGTCGAGCAGGACGATCGCGTTGGTGACCACGATGCCGATCAGCATCAGGAACCCGATCAGGGCGCTGACGCCGATCGGGCGGCCGGTCAGCAGCAGCGCCGGGAAGGCGCCGATCGTGGCCAGCGGCAGGCTGAACAGGATGATGAACGGCGTGATCAGCGAGTTGAACGTGAGGACCATCGCGAGGTAGACGACCAGGATCGCCACGCCCATCGAGAAGAACAGGCCGCCGAACGCCTCGTTCTGCTGCTGCGTGACGCCCGCCAGGCGGACATCGACCCCGTCGGGGATCGATCCGGCCGTTCGCAGGGCATCGATCGCCTGCTGCACCTGCTGGCTGACCTTGCCCGTGTCGGCGTCGGCGATCTCGGCGCTGATCGATGCTGCCGGTGATTCGTCGATCCGGGTGATCGATCCCTGCGTCTCCACCTGCTCGACATCGGCGATGTCGCCCAGCGGTCGCTTGGCGGCGGTCCCGACGGGGAGCGCCCGGAGCTGCGCCAGGCTGGTCACCTGGGTCGGGTCGAGCTGGACGAACACGTCCAGCGGCCCCGGCTGGTCCGCGAGCTGGACGTGCGTGGCGACGGACCCGACCAGCGCGCCCCGGACCTCGCCGGCGACCTGCGCCGCCGTGAGCCCGACCGTGATCGCCTTGTTGGGATCGGGCCGGACCTGGATCTCGGGCGTCGCCTTGGACAGGTCGGACTTGAGGTTGAGCAGCGCGGTGTTGTCGCCGAGGGCCCCGAGGACGAGGTCGTTCACCGTGGCGACCTGCGCTGCGTCGTTGCCCGACACGATGACGTTGAGGTTGTTGGACGTGAACCCGGCGGCCTGCGACACGGCGATGTCGTAGCCGTCGGTCCTGACCGGCGCCAGCTCGTCGGCGAGCGTCTTGGAGTACGCGACGAGATCAACGTCATCGTCGAGCCGGACCGTCATCCGGGCGCTGTTGGCCGGTCGGCCGCTGAACGCAGCGGTGATCGACTGCAGACCCGAGTCCCCTTCGCCGGGGACGCTGCTCTGGACGAGTCGCACCTTGGGGTCGGCCTGGAGGATGGCCTCGGCCTGCTTGGTGCGCTCGAGCACGGCATCGGAGCTGACCCCGGCCGGCGGCGCCAGCGTGACGCTGACGATCTTCTCGGACCCGGCGTTGATGAACTGGGTCGGCAGGAGCGGCGCGATGATGCCGGTCGACACGAACAGCAGGATCGAGATCGCGAGCACGCCGAACTTGGTCCAGCGGTTGCGCAGCGCCAGCTTGATGGACGGCGTGTACGCGCGGATCCAGAACGAGTTCCGCGGCTCACCGTCCTGGTCGACGTTGAGCTTGACGCGGTCGATGATCAGGTAGGCGAGCACCGGCACCACGGTCAGCGCGCACACCAGCGATGCGAGCAGCGCGAACGTGACCGTGAGCGCGAACGGCAGGAAGAACTGGCTGACCAGGCCGCCCACGAAGCCCAGCGGCAGGAACACGCCGACCGTGGTCACCGTGGCCGCGGTGATCGCGCCGGCCACCTCGCGGGGGCCGTTGATCGCGGCCGTGAGCCGGCTCTCGCCCAGCGATCGATGGCGGTAGATGTTCTCGAGCACCACGATCGCGTCGTCGACGACCCGGCCGACGGCCACCGCGAGCCCGCCCAGGGTCATGATGTTGAGCGAGATCCCGCTGAACTGCATGACGACGAGCGCGGTGAGCAGCGACAACGGGATGCTGACCGCGGCCACCAGCGTCGACCGCAGGCTGAACAGGAACAGGAAGATCGTGAGGACCGCGAACAGGGCCCCGGTGCCGCCCTCGCGGAGCAGACCGTCACGCGATTCGATGATGAACGTGGACAGGTCGGACACGATCGTGATCGACACGCTGGACCCGTTCCGGTCGCCGATCTCCTTGAGCTTGGCGGTGACCTCCTCGGCGACCTGGACCGTGTTCGCGGCCGACGTCTTGGACACCGACAGCGACAGGGCCGGCTGGCCGTTGGTCCGCGCGTAGCCGGTGGTCGACACGCCCGCAACCTCGACCGTGCCCAGGTCGCCGATCGTGACCAGCTTCGGGGCGGCGGGTGCCGCGGGCGCGGCCGATGCGCCCGGGGTCGTGCCGGGACCCGATGGTCCGGCAGCGGGCGTCGCGGATGCCACGCCCACGACGAGCGACCGGATCTGGTCGACGCTGGTGAACGCGCCGATCGTGGACACCGGGATCTTCGTCCCGTCCGCCTGGATCTGGCCGGCGGGGAAGGTGAGGTTGTTGGCGCTCAGGACGCCCGAGACCTGGGATGCCGAGATCCCGTTCGCGGTGAGCTTGGCCGGGTCGAGCGTGACCAGCACGCGCTGCGTCTCGCCGCCGGTGATGTCCACGCTGGCGACGCCCTCGAGGCCGAGCAGCGCGGGGCTGATCTCCGTCTGCGCGATCCGGGCGGCATCGGCCAGCCCGTCCTCCGACGTCGCCGCGATGGACGCGATGATCACCGGCGAGGCGTTGATGTTGAGCGCGCTCACCTGCGGGGTCACGCCGCTGGGCAGGTTCGCCGCCTGGATGTTCTGCTCGATCTGCGCCCGCACCTCCTTGACGTCGGTGCCGTAGGAGAACTGGGCGATCACGAGCGCGATCGAGTTGGCCGACGTCGACTGGAGCGCCTCCAGCCGCGGGACGCCCGAGATCGCCCGCTCGATGGGCTTGGTCACCTGCTCGGCCACGTCCGCGGCGCCCGCGCCCGGAAGCGGTGCGATGACCGTGAGCACCGGGAACTCGATGTCGGGCAGCAGCTCCTGCTTGAGGCTGCCCCAGGCAGCCAGGCCGGAGACGAACAGGGCCGCCGCCAGCAGGAGCGTGACGCTCCGCTTGCTCACGGCGAACTCGGACAGGCGGCTCATGAACGGTCCTTTCGGGCGGAGGGCTCGGGATCGGTCGCGTTCTGGCGTGCGGCAGCGGCGGTGAGCGCGACCAGGGAGCGGCGGACGGTGTCGAGGTCCTCGTCGGCAAGCAGCTCGAGCAGCTCTCGCATCTGGCGAGCGTTGAGCTCCCGGAACCGGTCGATGAACTCGGCGCCGGCGGGGGTGAGGCCGACGACCACCTGGCGACGATCGACCGCGTCCTCGCGGCGGTGGGCGTATCCCTGGTCGACGATGCGGTCGACCAGCCCGCTCACGGTGGACAGCGAGACGCCGAGGCGCTGCACGAGGTCCGACATGTGGAGCTCGCCCGCCGCACCGAGCAGGTACAGCAGCTTGGCCTGCGGCATGGTCACGGTGATCTCGAGGAACTCCGGCGCGTGGCTGTCGGCCAGCTGCTGCATCAGGGCCTCGTAGCCGGAGATCACCTCGTCGACGACGGCGGCGCGGTTGGCGTGGGTGGGGTCGATCTCGAAATTCCTTCGGTTGCGACGGATGCTTCGGTTGCACCGTACCAATTCGCCCTGACGATACCGCGGATCCGCGCGGGCTGCGCATAGGCCGTTCGACGGCACGGAGGTACCAGGGCCTCGCGGTCTCGCCTACCATCCGCGAGTGCCTTCCCAGCCCAGGTCCGTGTCCCGACCCGCCGCGCGGCGGTTTCTCGTCCTTCGCCACCTCCTCGCGCCGCCGCGGTCGCTGCCCGCCGAGCCGGCGTCGGTCATGCGCGTGGTGGACCGGCTGGGGTCCCTCCAGTTCGATCCGCTCGAGGTCGCCGGGCGGAACCACGACCTGACGCTGCTCGCGCGCGTGGCCGGGTACCGGCGGTCGTGGACGGACGCGCTGCTGTACGACACGCGGGAGCTGTACGAGACCTACAACAAGCAGCTGTCGCTGGTGCCGACCGCGGACCTGCCGTGGTTCCGCATGACCTGGGACCAGATGCGGGTCGCCCACGAGGGCGGCGCGTTCGACGAGCACGCCACACTCGTGGAGGAGCTGCTCGCGCGCATCCGCGAGCAGGGACCCCTGTCGTCGACGGACATTGCCCCGCGGGCATCGATCGACTGGTACTGGCGGCCGACCAACCCCGTGCGGGCCATCCTCGAAGCCCTGGGCGAGGCCGGCATCCTGGCGATCTCACGCCGCGAGGGCAACCGCCGCATCTACGACCTCGCCGAGCGGCTGTTCCCGGCCGAGCTGCTCGCACACCGGCCGACCGAGGACGAGCAGCGCCGCCACCAGCTCCTGTCACGCTATCGCGGCAACGGGCTGCTCGGCCTCACCGGCGAGTACACGATCTGGGCGGGGTTGGGCAAGGCGCCCGTGCGATCGGCGGCGCGGGACCGGCTGATCGACGAGGGCGCGATCGTCCCGGTCGAGGTCGAGGGATTCCGCGGGCCGCGGTTCATCCTCCCCGATGAGCTGCCGCTGCTCGATGCGGCCCAGGCGGAGGTCGCCGCGGAGGCCGCCGCGGGCGGTCCGCCAATGCCGGGAGGGGTCGCGCCGGGCGTGGCGTTCCTGGCCCCGCTCGACCCGCTGGCGTGGGACCGCGACCTGCTGCTCCGGCTGTGGGACTTCGACTACCGCTGGGAGGTGTACGTGCCGGCCGCGAAGCGGCGCTGGGGCTACTACGTGCTGCCATTGTTGTACGGGGACCGGTTCGTCGGCCGGATCGAGCCGCGGATCGATCGCCGGACCGGCACGCTGCGCATCCTCGGGCTGTGGTGGGAAGAGGGCTTCGACCCGCTGTCCGGCGCGAACCCGGGGTTCGTCGATGCGCTCGCCGAGGCGCTCCTGGCGCACCAGGCGTTCGCGGACCTGGCGAAGGTGGCCATGCCCCGGGTCGCGCGCCACCGGGCGCTCGCAGCCGCCATCCGGGACCGGCTTGGGCCGTCGCCGCGCTCCGCCCGGTCCGGTCCGACGTCGCTGCGCTCAGTCCGGTCCGGTCCGCCGTCACCCGCGACGGGGCGGCCCGCGAGCCCGATGCTACCCTCGCGGCGATGACCGTCGAGATCCGCAACGCCCAACCAGCCGAGTTCGGTGCGCTGCTGGAGGCGATGACCACGGCCTTCCTCGAGCGCCCCGACATCGAGCGGGTCGCCGGCATCCTCCGCGAGCGCTGGGATCCGGCCCGCACCTGGGGTGCGTTCGATGGCCATCGTGCCTGCGGGACGTTCCGCTCGTGGGCCACGGAGCTCACCGTCCCGGGTGGCGGGCGGCTGCCCGCAGCCGCCGTCGCGGGTGTGGCGGTGCTGCCGACCCACCGGCGGCAGGGGATCCTGAGCGCGCTCACGGCCGCGGAGCACGCAGCGATCCGGGAGCGGGGCGAGGCCGTCGGCCTGCTCTACGCGTCCGAGTACGGGATCTACGGCCGGTTCGGGTACGGCCCCGGCTGCCGGTTGGCAACGTGGACCCTCGACGCGTCCGCGACCGGGTTCCATGGCGCGCCCACGTCCGGCGTCGAGCTGGTCACGCCGGGACCGGAGAGCCGGGACGCGATCCTGGCCGTGTTCGAGGCGTGGCGGCGGCGCCAGGCCGGCGAGATCCGCCGAAACCCGTTCCGCTGGGGCGACGAGCTGGGGTTGACGGAGTCGCCGTGGGGGCGGGCATGGAGGGGCTTCCTCGCGCTCCACCGCGACGCATCGGGCTCCGTGGACGGCTACGCCCGGTACCTCGCCGAGGAGCGCTGGGACGACCGACAGCCGCGGAACCTGCTGCGCGTCAATGACCTGCATGCCCTGACCGATGCCGCCAACCTCGCCCTGTGGCGCTTCCTTGCCGAGACGGACCTGGTGTCCACCGTGGTGGCCCCCGGCCGCAGCCCGTCGGACCGCCTGCCGTGGCTGCTGACCAACGCCCGCGCGGCGGTCGCCTCGGGGGTCGGCGAGGGGATGTGGGTGCGCCTGTTCGACGTCGCGCGCGCGCTCGAGGCCAGGACCTACGAACGGACGGACGCGCTCGTGCTCGAGGTGATCGATGGCGAGCTCAACGTCCCGATCCGCCTCGCGCTGGATGCGTCACCCGACGGCGCCACGTGCCGGCCGACGGATCGAACGCCCGAGCTGACGCTCCCGGTGGCCGCACTGGGCGCCGCCTATCTCGGCGGGTCGCGCCTGCGCGATGCGGTCGTCGCCACCGGCGTCGATGAGCATGTTGGTGGTGCGCTGGATCGCGCCGACGCGCTGCTCCGCTCGTCGGACGAACCGTGGTGCTCGACGTTCTTCTGAGCCTGATGGGGGGTCGCCCTCGGCGCGTCGCCGTGGCGGCGGGCACGTGCGGCGGGCACGGGCGGTGCCCGCGTTCGGCCCGCGTTCGGCCTCCCCTGCCAGATGACCGCCAGGCGAGCGTTCGCCGCCGGAAGCCGGTCGGGAGCGACGCTCTCACCGCTGCGAGCCCTGAGCGCCATGCCAGGTAACCGCCTGGCGAGCGATCGGCAGCAGGACGGAGCCTCGCGGCCCGCGAAACGCCGTGGCGCCGCACGTTTCCCGGCAGCACGGCGCCTCGGCAGTGGCGATCGTCCGCGTGCTGGACATGTGTCATGGATCGGAGGGCATCGAGGGCTCGGCGGCCGCCCGTTCGCCACCTCCGGCACTGCCTGTGCGCCCTCGATTGACGGATCGCCCGGTAATTCCGATAATTCCACTAGGGATTAGCCCGCAATCCACGTTCCGGCGGTCGCGGCGTTCCCGGACCACCGACACCCAGCAGCCCGCGGCGGCGCGCCGCGATCGGAGCAGCGATGACCTCGACCCGCGAAATCGTCCAGGACGAACGCGACAAGTTCGCCTTCCATGACGACATCGTCTACCTGCGCGAGACGAAGCGCGGGCTGACGCGCGACACGGTCGAGGAGATCAGCCGGTTCAAGGACGAGCCTGACTGGATGCTCCAGTTCCGCCTGCGCGCGTACGACCACTTCCTGAAGCGGAAGATGCCCACGTGGGGCGGCCGCCTCGCCGACATCGACCTCGACAAGATCGTCTACTACCGCAAGCCGTCCGAGCGCGAGGAGAAGTCCTGGGACGATGTCCCGGACCAGATCAAGGCGACGTTCGAGAAGCTGGGCATCCCGGAGGCGGAGCGCAAGTTCCTCGCCGGCGTCGGCGCCCAGTACGACTCCGAGGTCGTGTACCACTCGGTGCGCGAGGAGCTGAGCAAGATCGGCGTCGTGTTCATGGGCACCGACCAGGCGCTCAAGGAATACCCCGAGATCTTCCGCACCCATTTCGGCACCGTCGTCCCGCCCGAGGACAACAAGTTCGCGGCGCTCAACTCCGCCGTGTGGTCGGGTGGCAGCTTCGTCTACGTGCCCAAGGGCGTCGAGGTTCCGCTGCCGCTGCAGGCGTACTTCCGGATCAACGGCGAGAACACCGGCCAGTTCGAGCGGACGCTGATCGTCGTCGACGAGGGCGCCAAGGTCCACTACATCGAAGGCTGCACAGCGCCGATCTACGCCACGGACTCGCTTCATGCCGCGGTCGTGGAGGTCGTCGCGCTGCCGGGCTCGAAGGTCCGCTACACGACGATCCAGAACTGGTCGAACGACGTCTACAACCTGGTGACCAAGCGAGCGCACGCGCACGCCAACAGCACCGTGGAGTGGGTGGACGCGAACACCGGCTCGCGGCTGACGATGAAGTACCCGGCCATCTACCTGCGCGGCGAGGGCGCCCGGGCCGAGGTCATCTCGGTCGCGGTCGCGGGCCGGGGCCAGCACCAGGACACCGGCGCGAAGGCGATCCACCTGGCGCCCAACACGACGTCCCGGATCGTGTCCAAGTCCGTGTCCAAGGATGGCGGGCGCGCAACGTACCGCGGCCAGCTCAAGGTGGCGCCGGGCGCGACCGGGGTGACCGCCAGCGTGCGCTGCGACGCGCTGATGCTCGACGACGAGAGCCGCAGCGACACGTACCCGTACATCGACATCCAGGAAGACGACACGACGATGACCCACGAGGCCACCGTCGGCAAGATCTCGGCCGACCAGATCTTCTACCTGATGAGCCGCGGCCTGACCGAGAACGAGGCGCAGAACCTCGTGATCCAGGGGTTCCTCGAGGTGTTCACCAAGGAGCTCCCGATGGAGTACGCGATCGAGTTCAACCGCCTGGTCAAGCTCGAGATGGACGGGTCGCTCGGATGACGGAGGTCGCGGACCCCTCGACCACCGCCGGTCGCGCCGCGAGGCCGCGCCGGCGGGGACCGGCGGACCTGCCGTTCTCGTTCATCACCCGCGAGCTGGTCGACTCGCTCGCCGACGCGCATGACGAGCCCGGCTGGCTGCGCGAGGACCGCCTCGCGGCCCTCGCGGCGTTCGAGGAGCTGGCGGTCGAGAGCAACCGGCTGTACACGCCGTACCTGGACCTGCGCGCAGCGGCGCTCGACGATGCGGCGCCGTACGAGCAGGCCGCAGCGGCCGACGCCGCCAGCGCCGCCGGGATCCCCGCTGACGTCGCCGGGCTGCTCGAGCTCAACGAGACCGATGTCGCCATGGCCGCGTTGTCGGACGAGGCCCGCGCGGCCGGCGTCCGCCTGTGCACCCTGGGCGAGCTCGTGCGCACCGACGATGCGCTCGCGCGCGAGCTCCTCGCCGGCGGCGCCCTCCTCCCTGTCGACGAGAAGCTCGCGCAGCTGTCGCGCGCCGCGTGGGCGCAGGGTGCCGTCGTCCTGGTCCCGGCCGGCGTCCGCCTCGAGCAGCCGGTCGTCCTGCGCTGGGTCGTGGGCGCACCGCGCACGCTCATCGCGCGCACGCTGATCGTGCTCGGCGACGGCGCGGAGGCGTCCGTTGTGGAGGAGCTGGTCGCCTCGGACGGGGTCGTGGCCGGGGCCCAGGCGCTGCTCTCGAGCACCACCGAGATCCGGCTGGGGGCACACGCGCGGCTTGCGATGGCCAGCCTCCAGGAGCTCGGCCCGGATCATGTCCTGTTCCAGCAGCGCCGCGCAGAGCTGGGCGAGGCCGCGGACCTGCGCTGGGCGCTCGCGCAGCTGGGCGGCCGCCTGGTCAGATCGCGGGTGGACAACGTGCTGGCCGGCGACCGGAGCGTCGTCGAGCAGGCCGAGATCGTGTTCGGTGCCGGCGAGCAGCTCCACGACCTCACCTCGTACACGCGGCACATCGGTCGCGACACCACGGGCCAGCTGCTGTCGAAGGGCGCCCTCATGGACCGCTCGCGGAGCTTCATGAAGGGCCTGATCACGATCGAGAGGTCGGCGGTCGGGACCGACAGCTTCCTCGGCGAGTTCGGGATGAACCTGTCGAAGTCGGCGCGTGCCGTGGCCATCCCGTCGCTCGAGATCGACCAGCCGGACTGCCGGCGCGCGGCCCACTCGTCCTCGGTGGGCCCGATCGACGAGACCCAGCTGTTCTACCTCGAGAGCCGCGGGATCCCGCCCGACGAGGCGCGGAAGTTCATCGTCCTCGGGTTCCTCGAGCCGGTCGTCGCCCGCGTCCCGCTCGCGGACGCGCAGGAGCGGCTCCGCGACGCCCTCGAGGCGAAGTGGACGTCGGGCTTCGGCGCCGGCGCGACGACCGCAGCCTGATCCCGGAGCGTGCCCGCGTCATGATGCTCGCGTGAGCCGGCGGATCGACCTCATCGGCGTCGACGAGCTCGCCGAGGGCGAGATGCGGATGGTCTGGGTCGACCAGAGCGATCCGGTGCTCGTGGTGCACGTCAACGGCGAGTTCCACGCGCTCCAGGGCACCTGCTCGCACGAGTACTTCGAGCTCGACCGGGGCTTCCTGACCGCCGGCACGCTCACCTGCGCGCTCCACCTGTCGCGGTTCGACCTGACCGACGGCGAGGCGCTCGATCCGCCGGCCGAGCTGCCACTGGCCGTCTACCCGGTCGTCGTCGACGACGGCCGCGTCCTGATCGAGGTGGGCGACGGGCCGCTCGAGGTCAACGAGGACGCCTGACCGATCCCTCAGTCGATCAGCGTCCCGCCGTTGATGTCCAGGATCTCGCCCGTGATGTAGCCGGCGTGCTCGGAGCACAGGAACGCGACGGCCGCCGCGACCTCGTCGGTCGTCCCCAGCCGGCCCACCGGCACCCGGTCGGCAAGCTCGCGGGTGCTCGCGATCACGTCGGTGTCGATGAGCGCCGGCGCGACGGCGTTGGCCGTGATGCCCTCACGGGCGAACTCGCTGGCGATCGACTTGGTCAGCGTCATCAGCCCCGCCTTCGACGCCGCGAACGCGGCGGACCGTGCCCCGCCCGACTTGCCGGCCGCCGCGCCGACGGCCACGATCCGGCCGTACCCCAGCGAGCGCATGCCGGGGATCCCGCGGCGGAGCGTGAAGAACGCCCCGGTGAGGTTGATCGCCATGGTCCGCTCCCAGAGCTCCGTCGAGGTCTCGACGAACGGCCCGACCGGGAGGATCCCCGCATTGAGGACGAGCACGGAGACCGTGCCCAGCCGTGCCTCGACCTCGCTGAACGCGGCATCGACCGCGGCCTCGTCGCTCACGTCGCACTCGATTCCCAGGACGCCCTCGTGCTCGGGCGCGGTCAGGTCGAGCCCGGCCACGAGCGCGCCGTTCGCCGCGAGCACCTCGGCGATGCGCTTCCCGATCCCGCGCCCGGCGCCGGTCACGACCGCGACGCGGCCCGCGAGCCCTTCGACGTGGATCAACGGACCCTCCTGGATGCGGCATGGATCGAACCGGGATGAAGTGGCGGCGGGGCAGCCGCCTCTGTCTACGGTAGATCCTCGGCCCGGCGCGTGCATCGGCCCGAGGCCGTGACGATCAGATGATCGGGCCCGCGCCCTGCTCGATCACCGGCTCCAGCTCCGGATCCGAGCGTACCTGGAGCACCAGCGCGCCGGCCAGGACGAGCACGCCGCCCAGGGCCTGGGTCGGGGTCAGCGCCTCGCCCAGCAGCATCCCCGCCAGGAGCACGCCCACCACCGGCTCCCACAGCATCAGGATCCCGGTCCGGGTGCCGCCGATCGAGCGGACCGCGGTAAGGAACAGCAGCGATGAGATGCCCGCCGCGACGATGCCGGCGAGCAGCAGCACGGGCCACGGATCAGGGGACCGGAACGGAGCCGCCAGGCCGTCCGCCTGGCCGACGATGAGCGCCAGCAGCGCCCCGCCGACGGCAGACGTGACCAGGATGAGCAGGGTGGCGGCATCGGCGGGGACGGTGCGGTACCCGTGCCGGCTGATCGTCACGAACACGACCTGGCTGGCGGCGGCCGAGAGCCCCAGCAGGATGCCCAGGAGGTCGACGGCGATCCCCGCCGAGGTGTCCATGCCACCGGCCAGCACGAGGACCACGCCCACCGACGACAGGCCGAGCGCGCCGATCCGCGAGGCCGTCACCCGCTCCCGGCCGAGGACGACGTCCAGGAACGCGACACCCGCCGGATACGTGTAGAACATCATCAGGGCGAGGGCGATCGGGATCCGCCCGAACGCCGTGAACATGGCCACGTTGAGCGTCAGGCCCATGAGCGCGGCGATCGCCAGCGTGAGCCGCCCACGGCCGCCGAGGCTCCGCAGCGCCGTGGCCGAGGTCCGGACGCGACCCCGCAGCACGATCAGGACCGCCAGGCACGCGACGCCCAGCACGGCGCGCCACGCGGTGAACGCGACGCCGTCCACCCCGGCCTCCGCCGCGAACCGGGACAGGGGGCCAAGGGTCCCGAACATGGTGGCCCCGGCCACGGCGGCGGCGGTCCCGACGACGAATTCTCGATCGCGGCGCATGGCGGCCCATGGTACCGGCGGGGCGGGATTGGCCGGCGGCGTCAATGGCCGGCGGCGTCAAGGGTGCGGCCCGGTCCGGCCAATGCTGCCGCGGGTCAATGGGTCGGCCGCCCCCGGCGGGCGCCGCGGGCTCAGCGCTCGAGCAGCGTCCCCAGGCCGAGCGTCGCCGCGGCCGCCAGGATCGCGCCGCCGAACACGACGTCCGCGAGCCCGGTGCCGAGGTGCGTGACGACGACGCGCCCGCCCGGCCGTGCCGTCCCGGCCGCCAGCGCCTCGCCGATCATCGCCGTGGGGTCTGGGTAGCCGTCGAAGTTGCCCGCGTCCCGGTTGGCCAGGAACTGCTCGGTGTGGTCGACCAGGAACAGGCTTGCGTCGCGGGCGACCTCCGCCGAGCAGTACGTCGCGTAGTCGACCGGTACGACCAGCGCCTCGGGCGCGAGCCAGGCGTTGGTCATCACCTGGCGCTCGGGCGGGGCCACAAACGAGGCGGCGGTCACCACGACGTCGGCGCCCTCGACCGCGTCCCGCGCGGACGCGGCGACCTGCGCGGCCTCGATCCCCGGCGTGCCCCGCGCCATCACGGCCAGCGCGGTCGCGCGATCCGGATCCCGGTCGAACACCGACAGCTCCACCCCGGGCAGGACGTGCCCCAGCACCGGGACATGGCTGGTGCCCTGCACCCCGGCGCCGATCAGCGCGACCCTCGGCGCCCGTCCGACGACCGCCGGCGCAAACGCCCGGATCGCGACGCCCGACACGGCCGCGGTCCGCTGCGCCGTGATCGGCCCGGCGTCGAGGATCGCCGTGGGAACGCCGGTCTGAGGACCGTTGAGCAGCAGCAGCCCGTGGATCGCCGGCAGCCCCAGCGCGCCGTTGGTCGCGAACCCGAGCACCCACTTCATGCCCAGCTGGTCACCTGAGCCATCCGCCCGCTGGCCCGGGAGGAATGCCGGCATCGCGTGCGCGAAGGCGCCGGTCGGGCGGGGGTGCACGCCGATCTTGGGTGGCAGGTCGGCGGGTCCGGCCAGGCCGCGCAGCACGGTTTCTGCGAGCACGAGCCGTTCGGGCAGTGGCGGCATCGCCGCCGTCACGTCGGCCGAGGACAGGTAGCGAAGCGGCGGCAGGGTGCTCATGGCTGCCGAGTGTAGGCGCCGCAGCCGACGGCGCCCATCCCGCGGGAAACCCCCGCGGTCCGGCGCCGGGGCGCTCCGCGTGACTGGCCCGCGGTCCGGGCCGCGGCCCGGCGACGTGCGCACCGCGTGACGGGCCTGCGCTCCGCGTCACGCACGCGCCCCGCTTCGGGGCAAGGTTGGGTACCTTGAGAGTGTGAACATCGCGCAGAGCCTGGAAAACCTCAAGCTCGAGCAGGACGCCGTCGTCCTGTACGACGCGCTCGCGACCATCGAGAAGGACGGTCGCCGTGCGGCCGCCTTCCGCCAGATTGCGCGCAATGAGCGGCGGCACGCCGAGATCTGGGCCAACCGCCTCACCGAGCTCGGGGCGACCGTGCCTCCCGCGGGCCGCCCCCGTGCCCGGATCCGGCTGATCATCCTGCTCGCGCGGGCGTTCGGCACACGCGCGGTCTCCGACCTGGTCAAGGCCCTGGAAGGCGACGAGGAGGCGGTCTACGCGGACCAGGCGCAGGCGCCGGAGATCGAGGCGATCGCCGCCGACGAACGCGAGCACGCCGAGATCTGGAAGCGGCTCGACGAGCAGAAGCAGACCGGCAACGGGCGGCGACAGCGTGCCACCAGGGCCACGGAGGTCGTGCGCTCGATGGAACACCCGACCGTCGACGCGGATTCGCCCGACGCGGCCGACGACATCGCAAGCGGGGAGCGATGGCATCGCAGCGCCCGCTCGGGGACCCTCCGGGCCAGCATCTTCGGCGTCTCGGACGGCCTGGTGTCCAACCTGTCGCTGGTGATGGGTGTGGCCGGCGCCTCCGGGCAGGGTGGGTTCATCCTCCTGGCGGGGATCGCGGGGCTGCTGGCGGGTGCCTTCAGCATGGCGGCCGGCGAGTACATCTCGATGCAGAGCCAGCGGGAGCTGTTCGAGCGCCAGATCGAGCTGGAGCGCGCGGAGCTCGAGGCCATGCCCCACGAGGAGCAGAAGGAGCTGGCGGCGCTGTACGTGGCCAAGGGCTTCCCGCGGGACGAGGCGGAGCACGTCGCGGCACGGATGTTCGAGGATCCCGACACCGCGCTCGACGCGCTCATCCGGGAGGAGCTGGGCCTCGATCCAGACGAGCTGGGTTCGCCCTGGGGCGCGGCCGCAGGCTCGTTCCTGGCGTTCTGCGCCGGCGCGAGCGTTCCGGTGATCCCGTACCTGTTCGGTGGCGGCGCCGTGATCTTCGGCGTGAGCTTCGGGATCAGCCTGGTCGCACTGTTCGGCGTCGGGGCGGCCGTGAGCCTGCTGACGGGTCGCAGCCTCCTGTTCTCGGGCTTCCGCCAGCTGGGGCTCGGCGCCGCTGCGGCTGCGGTGACGTACACCGTGGGCAGCATCATCGGGGTCGGCGTCGCAGGGTGAGCGACCACCGCCCGGCCCGATGATCGGCGAGGATCTCGCCGGCCGGCTGCGGGCGGAGGGCCTCGCCCCGGGCGCCTGGTCGAACGGTCCGGGTGACCGCTACTCGGCCCATGCGCACGACTACGACAAGGTGCTGGTGTGCTCGGCCGGATCGATCCGGTTCGGCCTTCCGGGCCGCGGCGACGCGGTCACCCTCGACGTCGGCGACCGGCTGGAGCTGCCGGCGGGGACGACCCACGATGCGCTGGTCGGCGCCGACGGCGTGACGTGCCTCGAGGCACACCTGTCCGCGGGCCGGCTCGCGCGGCTGCGGCGCATCCCGGCGGGGGACTGGTAGGGACGGCCGGGGGCGTGGCGCGGACGGCCGGGCGATGCCCCGGACAACGGCGATGCGCCGGACACGGCGACGCCCCGGCCGAGACCGGGGCGTTCGTGGGTTACGCTGGGAGCCGCGTGATCAGTGGCGGCCGAGAGCTGCCCAGAGGAAGGGATTGTCGTGCGGGTCGTTATAGCCTCGCGGCTCCTCGGCGCTCAGCACGATGCTGATCATCGAGAACAGCGCGAGGAGCGCGAATACGGCAACGATGACCATCTTCATGCACCTTTCGCTGCGAGGATTGCCGCGGACCTTCGGGGTCCCGCCGGTCTGTTCCGGCGGGGTCGGCATCCAGATGCCCCTTGTGTCACCGAGTATACCTATGAATCGTAGGCTCAGCAACCACATCGCCTAACGAATAGGTACCAGATGAGCCAGAACGACCATCTCAGCAAGACCGATGCGCGACTCCTGACCATCCTGCAGTCGGATGGCCGCCGGTCGTACGCGGACCTCGGCACGGACCTGGGCATGGCGGGGCCGTCCGCGCACGAACGGGTCAAGAAGCTCGAGGCACGGGGCGTGATCCGCGGGTACGCCGCGCGTGTGGATCCACCGGCCGTCGGCTTCATCGTGCTTGCGTACACGTGGGTCACCCAGGCACCGGGGACGATCGCGACCGACCTCACGGCCGACTTCGCCGAGATCCCGGAGATCGAGGAGTGCCATCACATCGCGGGCGAAGCAGACTACCTGCTCAAGATCCGGGCGCGCGACATGGATCACCTCGAGCGGGTGGTGCGGGCGGTCCAGACCACCCGCCACGTGTTCTCGACGGAGACCGACGTGGTGTTCACGACCGGGTTCGAGGGCCGGCCGTTGCCGCTCACCGAGGCGGACGACGATGCGCCCGAAACCGCCAGCGACAGGATGACGTAAGGGATGTCGGAGCGCCGGGTGGACGTGGCCGATGAGGTCGCGCTCGTCCAGGCTGTGGCTACCGGCTCGGAGGAGGCCCTCGCGGCGCTCTATGACCGCCATGCCGGCGGCATCCACGCCGTTGCGCTTCGGCTCACACGCGATCGGCAGATCGCCGAGGAGGTCGTGCAGGAGACATTCCTCGCCCTTTGGAACCGGGCCGAGCTGTTCGACCCCGGGGTGGGCTCGCTGGCCACCTGGCTTCGGGCCATCGCCCGCAATCGCACGGTCGACCGCCTTCGTGCGGCGGGTCGCCGGCCGCCGCTCGTGTCGCTGCCCGGGTACGCAGATGCGGACGACGCCGACGCCGGTTTCGAGCGCCTGTCGCCCGATGCCGTGGTGCTCGGAGGGGCGGCACCCCAGCCAGGCCCGGAGGCGGCCGCGGAGGCTGCCGCGGTCAGGGTCGCCATCGACACGGCGCTCGCCGGGATGACGGAGCTCGAACGAGGCGTCATCCTGCTGGCGTATCGCGACGGGCTCACCCAGTCCGAGATCTCCGAGCGGCTCGGCTGGCCGCTGGGCACGGTGAAGACGCGAACGCGCCGCGCGCTGGCACACCTGCGAGCGGCATTGGAAGGGGATGACGGTCCGATCGGGTCGGGCTCGCCATCTCGCGGGATGGATGGTCATGGAACACGCTGAGGCGCTGGAGCGCATCGAGATCGCGGCGGTCGAGCCGGATGGCCTCGAGCGGCTGATGGCGGGCGATACGCCCGACGCGGCCGCGGTCGCCGGTCACCTTGCGGGCTGCCCGTCGTGCACGGCCGAGCTGGGCAGGATCGGCCGGACCGCGGCGATCGCCCGCGAGGTCATCGCCGAGCAGCCGGATCCCGCGCTTCGCGAACGGACGCTGGCGTTCGTCCGGACCGTCGGACGCGAACGGCCCGGAGCCGCCGTGCCGGTGGCCGACGCCCTGCCGGACGCGCCCGTGGCTCTGCCTGTGGCGGGTGCCCGGTCCCGGACCAGCCGACGCCCCGTGCGGCTCGCGTGGGTCGCCGGCATCGCGGCGGCGCTGATCGCCGCCGTTGCGATCGGGTTCGCCGCGGGCGGCGCGTTCCAGGGTGACTCGATCGCGAGCCGCGATGGCCAGATCGCCGTGCTCCGCCAGGCGACGACCGTGACGATGCGGATCGAATCCCAGCCGGATGCCCGCTCCGTGTCGCTCGCCGCGACCACGGGCGCCAGCGGTGCCGCGGGTGCGCTTGCCTTCTCGCCTGCGACCGGCGACCTGGTGGTGATCGCGACCGGACTTCCGGCTGAGGGTGCGGGACAGGAGTACGGCTGCTGGGTGGAGGTCAACGGCGAGCGACGGCGCCTGGGCCGCATGTACTGGGGCGGGGACGTCGCCTCCTGGGCGGGATCGGCAGCCGGGCTCGCAGATCTCCCGGCGGGCACCGTGTTCGGCGTGTCGCTTGGACCGGCGGGTGGCGGTGCCGACGCGACGCCCGTGCTGACCGGCCGTCTCTGAGGGTCCGGCCGACCGACCGTGCCGCGCACCGCGCTGCTCGCGTGCGCGCGTGCGTGCCGACATCGCCGGCACCTTGCCCGCGGCGCGGCGACTCACCCGGCGCGTCAATCCGGCTCCCGGAACAGGGGTTTCGGGCTCGATACGCATCTTCGTGGCCCGGATCCGCCAGGTTGACCCTGCTGTTGACGCATCCCATGAGTCACGGCGGGACGGGCCTGGCACCTTGCCCGCGGCGCGGCGACTCAGACGGCGCGTCAATCCGGCTCCCGGAACAGGGGTTTCGGGCTCGATACGCGTCCATGGGGCCTGGATCCGCCAGGCTGACCTTGCTCTTGACGCATCCCATGAGTCACGGCGGGACGGGCCCCGGGACGAAGGCGGCTAGGCCGAGCCGTCGGGTCCCGGAGGCGCCCCGGGCCCAGGAGGCACGTCGCCCGGCGCAGGCGGGCCGGCCCGCAACGCAGGCTCATCGTCCGGTGTCGAGGCCGAGGCAGCGTCGTGGCCCGCCGTCGCAGGCACATCCGGCGCCGTCGAAATCACGACCGGAGCATCAGAAAGCGCGAGCTCGTCGGGGTCAACCAGGGTATCGGGCGGCGGGAAGCCGAGGTACCTGCGGTGTGCCCGGAGCACGTCGCGGGCGACCTCGCCGTCGACCGCCGGGAGCTGCAGCGAGCGGGCGATCCAGGCCGCCTCCGCGGCAAGCTCCTCCTCGCCGACCTCCCGCTCGCGCCGGGTCGAGTCGGCCAGGACGAGCCAGGTCAGCGCGCCGCCGGCGATGAGGCCGACGATCAGCAGCCACCAGTTGAACTCGGCGCTCACCGGGGTCTCGCAGGGCGGCAGGTCGGACAGGCGTGCATCGGGCCCGAGGATACTCGACCGGGGCGCCGTTCGCGATCGGGCTGCTGACGAGTGTGCCGGGCGTCGCCACCGGCGCGCCGGGCCCCGACCGGACCACCCGGCCCGCGGGCGACCCGATCGCGGGCTACACTGCGCCGACATGCCCCCGATCTCGTTCGTCGTGTCCGTCCCGCTGGCCGCCCTGGTGTCGGTGCTGGCCATCATCTCGTGGACCCCCGAGCCGATCGCGATCCATCTCGGGCCCGTCCCGGTGTTCTGGTACGGGATCTGCTATGCGGCGGGCATCGCGGCCAGTTACGTGGTCATCACGCGCGAGGCGCGCCGCCGGGGCCTCGACGCCCGGCTCGTGGACAACGGGATCATCATCGTCGCCGTCGCGGCGCTGATCGGCGGCCGGATGTACCACGTCATCGACCAGTGGCGCCTGTACCAGGACGACCTGCTCAAGATCGTCCTGCCGCCATACACGGGCCTCGGCGTCTACGGCGGGATCTTCACCGGCGTGCTGGCGGCATGGTTCCTCACCCGGCGCTGGAAGCAGTCGTTCTGGCGATGGGCGGATGTCATCGCCCCCGGGCTGTTCGTGATGCAGGCGATCGGGCGCTGGGGCAACTTCTTCAACCAGGAGCTGTACGGGCCGCCGACCAATGCGCCGTGGGGGATCGCGATCGACTGCGCGCATCGGGTCGCCGAGTTCCCGTGTGACGCATACCCGGCCGCCACGACGGCGTTCCACCCGCTGTTCCTGTACGAGTCGCTGAGCGGCGTCCTCGGTGCGATCGCGCTGCTGTGGATCGCGCGACGGTACGGACGGCACATGCGCCCGGGGGACCTGCTGCTCATCTTCCTGATCTGGTACGCCGTGGTCCGGATGGCGCTGGAGACCCTGCGAACCGGAAACTGGACGTTCTTCGGGGTGCCGACGGCGATCGTGATCTCGCTGCTCGCCATTGCCGGCTCGCTGATCGTGCTGGCGATCCGGCATCGGCCAGGCGCGGCGGATGCCGATCGATGGGGTGAAGCGCCCGAGCCCGAGGATGGCGAGGACTGGGTCGAGGTCGACGACGATGAAGCCGACGACGATGAAGCCGACGACGAATCCGACGAGGGCGACGACGATGGGGTCGACGACGAGGCCGACGACGGCGGAGACGGCGACGACGATGCCCCCGGCGCCGATGGACGAGCCGCAACCGACACCTGACCCGCCGACGCCGGACCCGCCGGAACCCGGCCCGCCCGCGCCCGATGCCCGCAGGCGACGGCCGCCCCCGGCCCGGGTCGCTCCGGAGGCCATGGCGGCCTCCCGCGGGGACGCCCGCGAGGGCCTAGCCTGGCTGGGCCGTGCACCCGAATCGCGCGCGTCGCTGCTGTACCGCGTGATCCGCGTTGTCGCCCGGTTCCTGCTGTTCGGCGTGTTCCGGTTCCGGATCGTCACGTCCGGGCAGGAGCACCTGCCACGGACCGGCGGCTACTTCCTGATCGCCGCGGCGCATCGGGGCTGGATGGACCCGTTCGTGGCGATGCACGCGCTGCCCGCCGAGCCACGCTGCTGGTTCCTGGGCTCGGCGCCGTCGACGTTCACCGCCCGCTGGCGCGAGGTCCTCATCCACCGGCTCGGGGGGCTGCTGCCCGTGTGGCGCGGCGGCATCGGCATCGACCACCACGTGGCATCGGCCGAGGCCGTCATCCGCAACGGCGGGGTGTTCGTGCAGATGCCCGAGGGCACCGTGAGCGGGCCGCCAGGCCGGATCGGGCCATTCCGCCACGGCGCGGCGCTGATCGCCCTGCGAACCGGCGCGCCGATCGTGCTGCTGGCCATGGCCGGGACCGAGGAGCTGTACATCGGGCGGCGGATGGCGTCGCGCGTGCTGCCGCCGACGAGCGCTCGGGACCTGCTCGGGGAGGCGTGGGACGGCACCCTCCCGGCGCCCGGATCGCGCGAGGAGCTGGACCTTGCCCGCCGGGTCACTGCGGCGTTCGAGGCACGGCTCGGCCCCGTGGTCGAGGCGCTGTACCCGGGCACGGTGGACCCGCCCGCCAGGCCGCGCCGCCTCCGCCGGCGCCTGACCTGGCTGTTCCTGCGCCCCGGCCGTCTCGACCGGGATCTCGAGGGCGCCTGACATGCCGCGGGCGCCGGAGCCGGATCCGCCCGGGATCCCGGAGCTGCCCGCCGGGCTGATCGGCGTGGCGTCGCCGCGCGCGGGGGTCGCGTACCGGCTGCTGCGCGCGGCCTGGCGCGGCGTTGCGTTCCTGCTCCGGATCCGGGTGCGGGTCGACGGGCTGGAGCACCTGCCAGCCGGCCGGGACGGACGCCGCGCCGGTGGCTGGATCGCGGCCGGTATCCCGCATCGGACCTGGATCGACCCGTTCCTGGTGTGGATGGTCCTGCCCGCGGAGCCACGCCTCGTCTTCTTCGGCGACGCCCGGACGATGGCGCGATCGGCCCTCCGGCGGTGGGTCGTCCGGCGAGTCGGCGGGATCCTGCCCATCCCGTCCCATGGCGGACCCCGGGCGTTCGCGACCCACCTCGCCGCGGCGGGGGAGGTCCTCCGGGCCGGTGCCGTGTTCTGCCTGTTCCCGGAGTACGGACCGCCGGCCCCGGTGGGCGCCGCGCGCCCGGTCGCGGCCGGCCTCGGCTACATCGCGCTCAGATCCGACGCACCGATCGTGCCGATCGTCATCGGCGGCAACCACGAGCTGTTCCTGGGCCGCCGGATCGTCGTCCGGATCCTGCCGCCGGTCGGCGTGCGCGAGCTCGCGGGCCTCGAGGCGTCGGCCGGCCTGCCCACGCCCGGGAGTCGCGACGAGCGCGAGGCGGCGCACCGGGTCGCGACGGCCTTCGTGGAGCAGACCGCGCAGGCTGTCGAGGCTGCCCACCGGGATGCCGAGCCGTCCCCGGGCCTCCGCAAACGGGGACGATGGCTCACGACCCTGTTCCGATAGCCGTCCGGCGCCGCGGCCGGCAGCGCCCCCGTCCTCCGCGACGCCCCCCGATCCGCCGGGTATGCTCCGGCGGATGCAGTACGCCGAATCGATCATCGATCTCGTCGGGAACACCCCGCTCGTCCGGATCTCCCGGCTCACCCGCGACCTCGGGCCGGCGGACCGCCGGCCCCTCCTGCTGGCCAAGCTCGAGATGCTCAACCCCGGCGGGTCGGTCAAGGACCGGATCGGGCTGCCGATGATCGAGGCCGCCGAGCGCGCCGGGCTGCTCAGGCCCGGTGGCACGATCATCGAGCCCACGTCCGGCAACACCGGTCACGGCCTTGCCATCGCCGCCGCGCTCAAGGGCTACCGCTGCATCTTCGTGATGGCGGACAAGCAGTCGGCCGAGAAGCAGGCGCTGCTCCGCGCGTACGGCGCCGAGGTCGTCCTGTGCCCGACGAACGTCGACCCCGAGTCGCCCGAGAGCTACTACTCGGTGGCGGCGCGGCTGGCCCGGGACATCCCGGGCGCGTTCAAGCCGGACCAGTACTGGAACATGGAGAACCCGGCCGCCCACGAGCGAACCACCGGCCCCGAGATCTGGGCCCAGACCGACGGCCGGATCACGCACCTGGTGGCGTCGGCGGGCACGGGCGGCACGATCTCGGGCGTCGGCCATTACCTCAAGGCGCAGAACCCGGCCATCCGGATCGTGGGCGCGGACCCCGAGGGCAGCGTCCTGTCCGGCGACGCCGCGCGCCCGTACCTGACCGAGGGCGTGGGCGAGGACTTCATGCCCGGCACCCATGACCCGACGGTCGTCGATCGATGGGTCCGGGTGAGCGACCGCGACGCGTTCGCGATGGCGCGCCGGATCACCCGCGAGGAGGGGATCCTGGCCGGCGAATCGTGCGGGACCGCGATGCTCGCCGCGCTCGACGAGGTCGGCCGGATCATGCGCGACGAGCCCGATGCTGCGCCCGAGGCGATCGTCGTCGTGCTCCTGCCCGACGGTGGCCGCAACTACCTCTCGAAGCTGTACAACGACGAGTGGATGCGCGCCAACGGCCTGCTCACGACCAGCGGCGCCTTGACCCGCGTGTCCGAGCTGTTGCGTGAGCGCTACCACGAAGGCGACATCCCGGACGTCGTCCTGGCGAGGACCACGGACCGGGTCGGCGAGGCGATCGAGCTGCTCCAGCGCTTCGGGATCAGCCAGCTGCCGGTGTCCGAACAGCCCGAGGGGCACGCGCTGGGCGGGATCGTCGGCTCGGTGAGCGAGAAGGGCCTGCTCGAGCGCGCGTACCGGAACCCGGAGCTGGTGGAGCGCACGGTCGGCGAGGTGATGGACGGGCCGCTGCCGAACCTCGACGTTGCGGCGTCGGTCGACGAGGCGTTCGCGCTGCTGTCCGACGGGGCACCGGCGCTGCTCGCGGTTCACGACGGACGCCCGATGGGGGTCGTGACCAAGCTCGACCTGCTGGAGCATCTCGCGCACCGCAAGGCGTAGCGGCCGCCGCCCGGCCGGGACCCGGTGCATGCGACGCCGGACGCGGCAACGTGCGTGCGATGATCTCGCCATGCCCGACGCCGACCCCCGCGACGCCTTCGACACCCGTACCGTCCACGCCGGCCAGGAGCCCGACGAGCTGACCGGTGCGGTGGCACCGCCGATCTACCAGACGTCGACCTATGCCCAGGACGGCGTCGGGAAGCCGCGCCGGGGCTACGAATACGCGCGAACCCAGAACCCGACCCGGGAGCGGCTCGAGCGCGCGGTCGCGGATCTCGAGGGCGGCCGCCACGGGATCGCCTACGCGAGCGGCTCGGCGGCGACGGCCGCGATCGCCCAGCTTGCCGCAGCGGGCGAGGAGATCCTGGTCGGCGACGACGTCTACGGCGGCACGTTCCGCTACTTCGAGCGTGTCCACAGGCCGGCGGGGTCCGGGGATGCGCGGTACGTCGACCTGGCCGGCAGGCCCGAGGCCGTGTGGGAGGGGCTCAACGAGCGGACCCGCCTGGTCTGGTTCGAGACGCCGTCCAACCCGCTGCTCAAGGTCACGGACATCCCGGCCGCCGCCGAGGCGATCGGGGAGTGGGCGCGCCAGGCGGGGAGGCCACGTCCCCGGCTGGTCGTCGACAACACGTTCGCCTCGCCCGCGCTGCAGCGACCGCTCGAGCTGGGCGCGGACGTCGTGTTCCACTCCGCGACCAAGTACCTGGGCGGTCATTCCGATGCGATCGTGGGGGTGGTCGTCACGAACGACGACGGTGTCGCCGAGCGCCTGCGGTTCCTCCAGAACGCGATGGGCGCGGTCCCCGGCCCGTTCGACTGCTTCCTCGTCCTCCGCGGGCTCCGGACGCTGGCCCTCCGGATGGAACGGCACAGCGCGAATGCGATGGCCGTCGCCCGGTTCCTGGCGGGCCGGCCGGACGTGGCGGTCGTGCGCTATCCGGGCCTCGCCGATGGCCCGCATGCCCATGCGCAGGCCGCCGTCGCGGCGCGCCAGATGCGGCTGGGCGGCGTGCCGGCGTTCGGCGGCATGGTCTCGTTCATCCCCGCGCCGGGCGGGCCGCAGCGGCGAACCGCCGCCCAGCGCGCTGTCGCCGTGTGTGAATCGACGCGCCTGTTCACGCTCGCCGAGTCGCTCGGCGGCGTCGAGTCGCTGATCGAGCTGCCCGCGGCCATGACCCACGCGTCGGTGGCGTCGTCGCCGCTCGAGGTCGACGGGGCCCTGGTGCGGCTCTCGGTGGGCATCGAGGCGGCGGACGACCTGGTCGCGGACCTCGCCCGGGCCCTCGACGAGGCGTAGGCGCACCGCTCGGACATCGCGCATCGGATTGACACGCGCGCCGGCACGGCGCACCATTGCTATGTCGTAATCCGATGTAGGTGACGCTCCGTGAGCCGGGATCCCCTCCGCAGCCAGCTGCTCAAGGGTGCGATGGCCTACCTCGTGCTCTCGGTGCTGCGCGACGGCGAGCTCTACGGCTACCAGATCGCCGCCCTGATCCGCGAGCGGAGCGAGGGTGCCTTCGTGCCCAGCGAGGGCTCGCTCTACCCGACGCTCCACCGGCTGGAGACGGACGGAGCGCTGGCCGCGACGTGGCGCGCGGGCGACCGTGGACCGCGCCGCCGCTGGTATCGCATCACCCCGGCCGGGAGCGCGATGCTCGCGAGCCACGCCCGCGAGTGGGACGACTTCCAGGGGGCGATCGCGCGCGTGGCGGCTACGGTGCCGGAGGCGTCCGGTGCCTGACGCCGCCGAGCGCGATCGCTTCCTGTCCGAGGTCCGAGCCCGGCTGGACCTTCCGGTTCCGATTGCGCGCGACGTGGTCGAGGAGCTCACGGGCCACCTCGATGACGCCGCGGCTGCCCTGCGTGCGTCCGGCTACGAGGCTGGGGACGCGGACCGGCGCGCGATCCGGCAGATGGGCGATGCGCGGCAGCTCGCCGACGCCCTGGGCCGCGCCCACCGCGGCCGCCGGCAGGTGCTGGCGGCGATCGGCGGTGGGGTTCGGGTGGTGCTCGTCGAGGGAATCCGGACGTACCTGTTCGCGGTCATCGTCCTCGCGATCGCGTCGATCCTTGCCATCCCGATCGCGTCGACCGTGCTCCATGCGCTGGGCCGGTCGACGTCGAGCTATTTCGGTGGGCCGGTGGGCAGCCTCGTCACGGTCGCCGCCGTCGGCCTCGGGATGGCCTACCTCGGCTGGATCGTGCCCGCTCGCGTTGCCGCTCGGGCCGTGCGCTCGGTGCGTGGCATGCGCCGGGCCGTCGCGGCGCTGGGCCTCGTGATCGGTTCGGCCGCCGTGTGGCTGCTCGTCCGGGTTGCCGTGGATCCGGTCCTGGCGGTCGGCCTGCCGTGTGCGCCGCTCGCGTTCGCCGCGGCCGCGCTCCGGGCTCCCGAGCGCCCGACCGTCAGGGTCGGGCTGCTGCCTGCCGCGGTGCTGGCCATGGTCCTGGTGATCCCGATGACGCTCGTCGCGCTCGCCACGACCACCAGCTCCGGTGGTGGCGACTGGATGGCCGACACGTCGTCGATCGGGGCGGCGCCCGCGGCCACGGACGTGGCGAACACGGACGTCGAGGCGGCGTGGTCATCGCTGGGCGATGGCTATCGGCAGGTGACGATCCAGCTGGGACTCGCAGAGTCCATCCTGATGGCCCGCTACCCGACGCTGCAGGTCGAGGTCTGGCCCGCGGTCGACGTGGACGGCGTCGTCCGGTTCGGTGCCGCGCCGCTTCTCGTCCTGCCGGCAGCCACCGAGCCCTCGGTTGACCTGTCGTGGGTCATGCCCCGCCCGCGCGACCGGATCACGACCACGACATTCCTCGTGGGGGTTGCCGCGGATGGCGGGCGAACCATCCTCGCCCAGGACCTCTGGCTGGAACCGACGCCGCTCTGGACGGGCACGCTCGCCGACTGGTGGTTCGGCGGCTGACGCGTCGGCGCGGCGCTCGCCTCCCGGCCATCCCGACCCTCGCGCTGGCGTGCGACCGGGCGATGACCCGGCGGCGTCACGTTCGGTGGCCGGTGGTCGTGCTGATGTCCGACACCGATCAGGAGGACGCAGAACGACGCCGGGCGGGGCACATCCTGTCGGAATGACCGCCACAGCGCATCACCGCGACCGATCCGGCCGCCTGGTGACGCCCACCAGTGATCTCGCCATGGCTGCGGACCATCGGCGAAGGCCGGAAACCTCGACCGCCCCAGGCCCGGTCGCCGGTCGCGTGCACGACGTGACCTTCGGCCGTTGGCCGGCGGTCCGAATGAACGGTTACAATCACCCGAAACCAATTCGCAACCCTTGACTGCGAAAGCCGACTCCCGGGCGATCAGCCCGTCACGCGCGGCCGGTCACGTGCCCCAGCGCGGGCCGCAGGCCCGCGTCGCAGTCGAGGTACCGACCATGGCGATCACCACCCCTCCCGCGCCCCGGATCGGCGGCAGCCTTCTCGCCAACCTGTCCATCGCCGAGCTCTATGAGCGCGCGATCGCGGGCGGCGAGGGCGAGATCGCGGCCGAGGGCCCGCTGGTCGTCCGGACCGGCCAGCACACGGGCCGCTCGCCCAAGGACAAGTTCGTCGTCCGCGAGCCCTGGAGCCAGGACAAGGTCTGGTGGGGCGAGGTCAACCACGAGATCAGCGAGGCGCACTACGACCGCCTCCGCGCGCGCCTGATGGCGTACGTCGCGGACAAGCAGCTGTACGCGCAGGACATGTACATCGGCGCCCACCCCTCGCACCGGCGCAGCCTGCGCGTGTACACCGAGACGGCGTGGGCCAGCATCTTCGCGCGCAACCTGTTCCGCCGGCCGCCGCGCGAGGATCTCGAGGCGTTCACGCCCAACTTCACGATCATCAACGTGCCCAGCTTCGAGGCCGATCCGGCCACCGAGGGCACCCGCAGCTCGACCGCGATCCTGCTCCACCTGCAGCGGATGGAGGTGATCATCGTCGGGACCATGTACGCGGGCGAGATCAAGAAGTCCGCGTTCACGGTCATGAACTACCTGATGCCCGACGAGGGCGTGCTCCCGATGCACTCCTCGATCAACGTGGGCAAGGCCGGTGACGCGTGCGTGTTCTTCGGCCTCTCCGGCACCGGCAAGACGACCCTCTCGGCGGACCCGCTGCGCAGCCTGATCGGCGACGACGAGCACGGCTGGGGCGACGGCTACACGTTCAACTTCGAGGGCGGCTGCTACGCGAAGACGATCCGGCTGTCGTCGATGTACGAGCCCGACATCTTCGCGGCGACCCGGCGCTTCGGCACGATCCTCGAGAACGTCGACATCGATCCCGCCACCCGCGAGCTCGACCTCGACTCGGAGCGGTTCACCGAGAACACCCGCGGCGCCTATCCGCTGCACTTCATCGGCAACGCGGATCCCACCGGGGTGGCGGGCGGTCCGCGCAACGTCGTGTTCCTGACCGCCGACGCGTTCGGCGTGCTGCCGCCGATCAGCCGGCTCACGCGCGAGCAGGCGGCGTACCACTTCATCAGCGGCTACACCGCCAAGCTCGCCGGCACCGAGATCGGCGTCAAGGAGCCGTCGGCGACGTTCTCGGCCGCGTTCGGGGCTCCGTTCCTGCCCCGCCACCCGGGGGAGTACGCCGACATGCTGGTGAGTCGCCTGGAGCAGTTCGACGTTCCCGTCTGGCTGGTCAACACCGGCTGGACGGGCGGACCCTACGGCACCGGGCACCGGATGAACATCGACCACACCCGGAACATGGTCCGGGCGGCGCTGAGCGGCGAGCTCGAGGGCGTCGAGACCGTGGACGACCCGATCTTCCGGATCGCCGTCCCGGTGGCCGTGCCCGGCGTGCCCGACGAGGTCCTCGTGCCGCGCAACAACTGGCCCGATCCGGCGGCCTACGACGCGGCTGCCCGCAAGCTGGCCGGGATGTTCCACGACAACTTCGCGAAGTACGCGGACGGCGTCAGCACGGCGATCCGCGACGCGGGGCCGGCCCCGCTCGACACCGCAGCACCGGAGGGCTGACACGGCGATCACCGGGGACGCGAGGAGCGACGCACACACGACGCGCGGCGGCCGAGCCCGGACGAGCCCGGCGGCCCGCGGTCAACCTGCCCAAGGAGGCGCTCGAGTCATGGCACGCAACAAGGTCACCGTCATCGGCGCAGGCAATGTCGGCGCAACGACCGCGCAGCGGATCGCGGAGGCCGGCCTGGCCGACGTCGTCCTCGTCGACATCGTCGAGGGCCTGCCGCAGGGCAAGGGCCTCGACCTCGCCGAGGCGGCCCCGGTCGTCGGGCACGACGCCCGGATCCTGGGCACCAACGACTACGCCGACACGGCCGGTTCCGACATCATCGTGGTCACGTCGGGGATCCCGCGCAAGCCGGGCATGAGCCGGGACGACCTGATCGCGACCAATGCGGGCATCGTGGGCGGCGTGGTCAAGGCCGCGGCGGCGGTCTCGCCGGATGCGATCCTGATCGTGGTCACGAACCCGCTCGACGTGATGTGCCACGTGGCGATGCGCGCGTCCGGGTTCCCGCGCGAGCGCGTGCTGGGGATGGCCGGGGTGCTGGACTCCGCGCGGTTCCGGACGTTCATCGCGATGGAGCTGGGTGTGTCCGTGGAGGACGTGCACGCGTTCGTGCTCGGCGGTCACGGCGACACGATGGTCCCGCTGTCGCGCTACTCGACGGTCGCGGGCGTGCCGATCACGGAGCTGCTGCCGGCCGAGCGGGTCAAGGCGCTCGAGGCAAGGACCGCCAACGGCGGCGCCGAGATCGTGGCGCTGCTCAAGACGGGCTCGGCGTACTACGCCCCCGCGGCGTCGACGTTCGAGATGGTCGACGCCATCCTGCGCGACCGGAAGCGGGTCCTGCCCTGCGCCACCTACCTGCAGGGCGAGTTCGGCGTCGACGGGCTGTTCGTGGGCGTGCCGGTGGTGCTCGGCAAGGGCGGGCTCGAGCGGGTGTTCGAGATCACGCTCACCGACGAGGAGCGCGTCGCGTTCGACCGCTCGGTGGCCGCCGTCAGGGACCTGGTCGCGGCGCTGCCCGCCTGACCCGCGCGGCGGTCGCATCGCCGCCGTTCGCCAACGGGTTTGCCGATCCGGCGAGCCAACGAACCCTCGCGCGGACCCGTTCGTGGTGCGCAGGGGCAACGTTTCGTGCGCTTCTGCTCGACACGTGCCGAATGAACGGTGACATCGGCTGTCCGCTGGCGGTACCTTGCCGGTACGCGTGGCTGGAGGGCCGCCGATTTTCCTGATCCCGGGCGTCGGTCATGTCGCCCGCGCAGCGGCGCGCACCGGGTCGGGAGGAGACCAGGCATCGCCTGAGGAGGACCATGAACCGGAGAGCGCTCGCCTCTGTCGTCGGCACGCTGCTGCTGCTCGCAGCGCTGATGCCGACCGCGGTCATCGCGAAGTCCGCCGACGCCGGCCGCTTCACGAAGGACGGGATCTACATCGTCCAGCTCGCCGAGATGCCCGTCGTGGCGTACAAGGGCGAGATCAAGGGCCTCAAGGCCACCGCGCCCGCGAACGGCAGGAAGATCGATCCGACCTCGTCGGCGGTCGTTGCCTATTCGGACTTCCTGAAGGGCCGCCACGACGCCAAGGTCAAGGCGGTCGGCGGCGCCAAGGTCTACGACTACGTCTACACCTACAACGGCTTTGCCGCCCGGCTGACCGCCGCCCAGGCGAACAAGCTCGCCCACGACGCCAGCGTCGTCGCCATCTCGCCCGACGAGATCCGCACGGCCGACACGTCCTCGACCCCCGACTTCCTGGGGCTCACCGCCCCCGGTGGCCTGTGGGATCAGCTCGGCGGTGTCAAGAGCGCCGGCGAGGACATCATCATCGGCGACGTCGACTCCGGCATCTGGCCCGAGTCGCTCAGCTTCAGCGACCGCGTCGACAAGCACACCGGCCAGCCGAGCGATGCGCCGGGCGCCAAGCTTGTCTACCGGCAGGTCCCCGGCTGGCACGGCAAGTGCGTGTCCGGTGAGGACTTCGACAAGACGTCCGACTGCAACGAGAAGCTGATCGGCGCCCAGTACTTCAACGCATCGCTGGGCGGCGACGCCGGCGTCGACGCGACCAAGCCGTGGGAGTTCAACTCGCCGCGCGACTACAACGGCCATGGCACGCACACGGCGTCCACCGCCGGCGGCAACTACAACACCCCGACCACCGGACCCGCGGCGGCGTTCGGCCCGATCAATGGCATGGCGCCGCGGGCGCGGATCGCGATGTACAAGGCCCTGTGGTCGACCGAGGATGCGTCGACGGCAAGCGGCTCCACCTCCGATCTCGTCGCAGCGATCGATGCCGCCGTCCACGACGGCGTCGACGTCATCAACTACTCGATCAGCGGCACCTCGACGAACTTCGCCGACCCGGTCGAGATCTCGTTCCTGTTCGCCGCGGACGCCGGCATCTTCGTCGCCGAGTCCGCCGGCAACGCTGGCACCGTCGGCAGCGTTGCTCACCCCGGGCCGTGGACGACCACGGTCGCCGCGGGCACGCACAACCGTGACGGCCAGGGCTCGGTCACGCTGGGCAACGGCGTGACCTACGACGGCGCCTCCGTGGCAACCGCGGTCGGCCCCGCGCCGCTCATCAACTCCACCGATGCCGGCCTCGCCGGTGCCGATGCCACCAAGGTCGCGCTGTGCTACAGCTCGGCCGATCCGGGTGGCAACGCCCTCGATCCGGCCAAGGTCGCAGGCAAGATCGTCGTATGCGAGCGCGGCGTCACGGCGCGGGTCAACAAGAGCCTGGCCGTCAAGGAGGCTGGCGGGATCGGCATGATCCTGATCAACACCAGCCTGAGCTCGATCAACGCGGACTTCCACTTCGTGCCGTCGGTCCATCTCCCGGACACGGACCTTGCCGCCGTCGAGGCGTACGCGGCACGGCCGGCGCGACGGCGACCATCAACCAGGCCACGATCGTCTACAACGCACCGGCGCCGTTCACGGCGTCGTTCTCGTCCCGTGGGCCGCTGGCCGCCGGTGGCGGCGACGTGCTCAAGCCGGACGTCATCGCGCCAGGCCAGGACATCCTCGCCGCGGTCGCGCCGCCAGGCAACCACGGCTTCGACTTCAACCTCTACAGCGGCACCTCGATGTCCAGCCCGCACGTGGCCGGCATCGCCGCGCTGCTGATGGACCTGCACCCGAGCTGGTCGCCGATGGCCGTCAAGTCGGCGCTGATGACCTCGGCGTATGACGTGCTCGACGGCGGCACGCCGGCCCCGAGTGACAACCCGATCCTGATCTTCCGCCAGGGCGCGGGGCACGTCGCCCCGAACTCGGCTGCGGACCCCGGCCTCGTGTACGACGCGAGCTGGAACGACTGGCTGGCGTTCCTGTGCGGCGGCTCATCCGCCGTCGGTCCCGCGACCTGCAGCGCCCTCCAGGGCCTGGGCTACTCGACCGACCTGTCCGACTACAACAGCGCCTCGATCGCCATCGGCGATCTCGCGGGCGTCCAGACCGTGACCCGCCGGGTCACCAACGTCGGCAGCTCCAAGGCCACCTACACGGCGAGCGTGTTCGGGATGACCGGGATCGACACCGTCGTGTCCCCGGCGTCGCTGACGCTGATGCCCGGCGAGACCGGGAAGTTCACCGTCTCCTTCACCGAGAAAAGCGCGCCGCTCAACGCGTACACCGGCGGCCAGCTCACCTGGACCGACGGCACCCACGACGTGCGCAGCCCGATGGTCATCAGGCCGGTCCCGATCGCCGCTCCGGCGGAGGTCACCGGCTCCGCCGACGACTTCAGCTACCAGGTCGTGACCGGCTACGCCGGAACGCTCGACTTCGCTGCCCGCGGCCTCGTCGCGGCGGAGGAGACGGCTGCGAACGTGACCCAGGATCCCGACCAGACGTTCGACCCGGCCGACTCGACCGGGACGTACGCCATGACGTTCACGGTTCCCGCGGGCACCAGCCTGCTCCGGGTCGGCATCGACGAGAGCGCGATCGCCAACCCCGGGACGGATCTGGACGTCTTCCTGTATACGGCAGGCGGCGCCTTCGTCGCCCAGGCGGCCGACGGCGACTCCAACGAGATGGTCACCGTCAAGTCGCCGGCGGCCGGCGACTACACCGTCTACGTCCACGGCTTCAATACCGCGGGCGCGAGCACCGACTTCACCCTGTTCGAGTGGCTGGTGCCGATGACGGACGAGGGCAACGTCGTCCTTCCCGCCCGGCGACGGCCACGGTGGGTGGCACGGTCGATGTCGGTCTCACGTTCACCGGCCTCACGCCGGGCGCGTGGTATCTCGGCCAGATCGTGTACAGCGACGGCTCGAACGACATCGGCTCCACGATCATCGGCGTCAAGTAGAGGCCGAGACGGCGTCCGTCCGCTGACGGACGCTCCAATCGATCTGAAGACGAGGCCCCCGGCACCGCCGGGGGCCTCGCGATTCAGCGCGGCCGGTGCCGCCGTCGCCGGCAGACCCTCGACGGTCCGGGACACCGGTAGACTCGCCGTCGTGCATCCCCTGATCCCCCTGACCGCGGTCATCGAGCTGACGTTCGTTCCCATCGTCACGATCGGGGACTGGCACGTCCGCCTCGAGACCATCGCGCTGGCGGTGGTGATCCTTGCCACGCTGGTGCTGGCGGTCCTGATCGCCCGCCGGACGCCGGTCGACCCGTTCCTCCCCTCCGACGACCCCGAGACGGAGGAGGTCGAGGCCAATCACCTCCGCGCCGACGACCTGCTGTACATCGCGGTGGCGGCGCTGCCGGGCGCGGTGGCCGGCGGGCGGCTCGGCTACGTGCTCATCCACCTCGACTACTACGGGGCCAACCCGTCGGCCGTGCTGGACACCGCGCAGGGGGCGTTCCAGCTGTCGCTGGCCGTCGTCGGCGGAACCGTGACGGCGGCCCTGATCGCCGCTCTCCTGGGCGCCCCCGTCCGGCGCTGGATGCACGCGCTGATCCTGCCCCTGCTGTTCGGCCTCGCCGCCGGCAAGGCGGCGATGGTGCTGGGCGGTGACGGCCAGGGGCTGCCGTTCACCGGATCGTGGGCGACCGCGTACGTCGGACCCGGGCCGTGGGGATCGCTGGCGCCGGAGATCGCCTCGCACCCGGCCCAGCTGTACGAGGCCCTGGCGACGTCCGGCGTGCTGGTCGTCGTGATCGGGCTGCTCGCTGGCGGACGGTTCTGGCGGGGCACCGGCGCCGCGTTCGTGGTCGGCATCGGGCTGTGGGCGGCGGCACGCGCGGCGGTTGCGACGACGTGGCGCGACCCGGACGTGCTCGGCCCGCTCAACGCCGATCAGCTGATCTCGATCGCGATCGCCATGGCCGCCGTGCTGGTGTTCGCGGCGCGCTGGGCCGCTCGTGTCCTGCGACGGCGGCGCGCCACGCGTCCGGGGGAGCGTCCGGGGCGCGGTCCGGACTGGCCCGAGCCGGAGAGCCGGCCGCGGTTCTGATCCGCGGCGCGCGACAGCGGTCGCAGCGCATCCCGTCGAGCTCCGTCCGGGACCGCCCGATTTGTCCGTCGCGGTAGAGTGGCAGGATCGCCGGCTTCATCGTCCCGTGAGGTTTGCCCTGATGACCCAGCTCGCCGTCCCCGCGGGCTCCCCCGCATCCGAGACGCTTCCCACCGTTGGCCACTGGATCGGCGGACACCCGGCAGCGGGGTCGTCCGGCCGGCATGGCCCCGTGTTCGATCCCGCGACGGGCGCCCAGACCCGGTGGGTCGACTTTGCCTCCACCGACGAGGTGGATCGCGCGGTCGCCGCCGCGAAGGCCGCCTATCCGGCCTGGCGCGCCACCTCGCTGTCGAAGCGGACGGAGATCCTGTTCCGGATCCGCAACCAGGTCGACCAGCATCGTCGCGACCTGGCGGCGCTGCTCACCGCGGAGCACGGCAAGGTCCCGTCCGATGCGCTGGGCGAGATCGCGCGAGGCGTCGAGAACCTCGAGTTCGCGTGCGGCGTCCAGCACCTGCTCAAGGGCGGCTTCAGCGAGCAGGCCTCGACCGGCGTGGACGTCAAGCAGATCCGCCAGCCGCTGGGCGTCGTGGCGGGGATCACGCCGTTCAACTTCCCGGCGATGGTGCCGATGTGGATGTTCGCCAACGCGATCGCGTGCGGCAACACGTTCCTGCTCAAGCCCTCCGAGAAGGACCCGTCCGCGTCCATGTTCATGGCCGAGCTGCTGCGCGATGCCGGCGTGCCCGAGGGCGTGTTCAACGTCATCCAGGGCGACAAGGTGGCCGTCGACGCGATCCTGGCGCATCCCGACATCGCCGCCGTCTCGTTCGTGGGCTCGACGCCCATCGCGCGCTACATCTACGAGACCGGGACGCGCAACGGGAAGCGGGTCCAGGCGCTGGGCGGGGCGAAGAACCACATGCTCGTGCTGCCCGACGCGGACATCGAGATGGCGGCCGATGCGGCGGTCTCGGCGGCGTTCGGGTCGTCGGGCGAGCGGTGCATGGCGATCGCGACGGTGGTCGCGGTGGGCGGCGTCGCGGATCCGCTGGTCGAGGCGATCCGCGACCGGCTGCCCAAGATCACCGTCGGCCCGGGGTCGGACGGGGCCGCCGAGATGGGGCCCCTGGTCACCAGGCAGCATCGCGACAAGGTCGCCACGTACCTCGACAGCGCGACGGCACAGGGCGCGACGATCGTCGCCGACGGGCGCGACCACCCGCTGTTCCGGGAGTCCGAGGGCTTCTTCCTGGGGGTCTCGCTGATCGACGACGTCAGGCCCGAGATGGACTGCTATCGCGACGAGATCTTCGGCCCGGTCCTCACGGTCACCCGGGTCGACAGCTACGAGGACGGGCTGCGGCTGATCAACGAGAACCCGTACGGCAACGGGACCGCGATCTTCACCCGCGACGGGGGTGCGGCCCGCCAGTTCGAGTTCGAGGTCAACGTGGGCATGGTCGGCGTCAACGTGCCGATCCCGGTGCCGGTGGCGTACTACAGCTTCGGCGGCTGGAAGGCCTCGCTGTTCGGCGACCTCCACATGTACGGGCCGGACGGGATCCAGTTCTACACGCGGTCGAAGGTGGTGACGTCGCGCTGGCCCGACCCGGGGACGTCATCGGTGGACCTGGGCTTCCCGCACACGCGGTAGGGCATCGCAGCTCCGGCTCACGACGATCCCGACCCGGCTGGCGGACCGCCGCCGGTGCCGCGGCAGGCGGACGGGGCCCTCAGCCGTCCCGGCGCCGCTCCACCACGAGCAGGGTCAGGTCGTCGAACGGTGCGGCGTCGCCGCGGAAGGCGCGGACGTCGTCCATGATCGCCTGCACGATCTCGTCGGCCGGTCGCCCGCACGCACCGCCGACCATCGCCAGCAGGCGATCGTCGCCGTAGAACCCGCGTGCGCGATCGCGAGCGTCGGTGACCCCGTCCGTGTACATCACGAGGGCGTCGCCGGGATCCAGGCGGCCTTCCTGCTCCACGAACGTCGTGTCACCGGCCAGCCCCAGGATCGTCCCGCCCGCCTCGAGCGGCTCGACCCCGCCGGTGCAGCGCGCGATGAGCGGCGCCTCGTGGCCGGCACCGGCGTAGCGGAAGACGCCCGTGGCCGTGTCCAGGACGAGCAGCACCGCGGTCACCATGAGCGCCGTCGCGCGCTCGGTCACCAGGATCCGGTTGACGCGGGCGAGGGCGTCGGCCGGACCCGGGGCGTTGTCGGTCGCCGCGTGGAGCAGCGCACGGACGTCCGCCATCAGCAGCGCCGCCGCGATGCCCTTGCCGGTGACATCCGCGACCAGCAGGCCCACCCGGTCGAGCCTGCCGCGGACGGGGAACGCGTCGAACAGGTCGCCACCCACCTCGAGCGCCGGCTCGTAGGCCGCCGCGAACGTCCAGCCGGCGACGGCCGGGAAGCGCCGCGGGACGAGCGCCAGCTGGATCCGGCGCCCGATCGCGAGCTCCTGGTCCAGTCGCGCCCGCGCGGTGCGGTCGCTCGCGTGCGCCTCGACCAGCTGGAGGCTGCGGGCGACGAGCTCGAGCAGCGCGGGCTCGACGGCGGCGGTGCCCAGGACGGCCCCAGCCGGGCGTCCATCGCGGATCATCGCGTGTGCCCTCGCCGGGGCGTCTCCCGGGGACCGGCCCGCCACGAACCGGCCATCCGCGTCGACCAGCGCGATCGGCTCACCGCCCGCGACCGAGGATGCGAGCGCCAGCAGCTCCGCGATCTCGGCTGCGTCGAGCGCCGCGCCGGCGCCTGGGTCGGACGCGGTCATCTCCCGCGCTTCCGTTCGGCGTTCCGAGCCGCGCTCAGCCGGCGCCACCGGCCGCGAGCGCGGCGTCCCGGGTCGCGAACACCGGCATCAGGCGCTTGAGCCCGGTGCGGTCGAGGACGCGGTCGACGGCCGGACCCGGCGCCACCAGGCGCACGTGATCGAGCGATGCCCCGCCGTCGATGTCCGTGCCGATGTCGTGGATCGCCTGCCAGCCCGCCTCGAGGTCCGGCGGCTCGTGACCCTGGAACACCCGGGCGAGGCTGTGGAGCGCGACGATGCCCGAGCTGGCCATGAACGTGAGCCCGGCGAGGTCGAGGACGAGCACCCGCGCCCCGCCGGCGTACAGCTGCCGGCCGGTCTCGATCAGGTCCGCGAAGTTCGACGCATCGAGCTCGCCCTCGAGCCCGATCACCGCGACCGTGGGAGAGGGCTGGTCCACCGTCGTGTTCATGCGTTGCCTCCAGCGTTCACGGACCGGCGAGCCCGGCGCAGCGTGACCTCGTTGCCACCGCCATCGCGATGACGGTGCCCGATCGACCCCATCAGATCCCGCATCAGGTAGATGCCCATTCCCCCCGGGCGACGCCGGTCCAGCGGGACCGACGGGTCGAACGGAGGAGCATCGGCGGGGTCGAACACCGGTGCTCGATCCCGCACGTGAACCACGATCTCCGCCCCGTCTCGACCGAGCTCGATCTCGACCGGACCGCGGCTGCCACGATACCCGTGCCGGCCGACGTTCGTCACCCATTCGTCGACGGCCTGGACGAGATCGCCGATGGCCTCGTCGTCGGCGCCGAGCGCTGCCGCCGTGGTGCGGACGAACGCCCGGACCCTGGCCAGCTGCGCCGGATCGACATCGAGGCGCAGGGTGGCGACGGGCGGCTGCGCCGGTGCCGGACGAGGGTCGTGGTCAGCCACGCGATCCCTCGGTGGTGTCCGCGGACATGGAGCGGCGCACGGTGAACCTCGCACGGTGAGAGCGGACCGGTATCGGGCCGACGAGCCTCGCGACCCGGACGCCATCGTAGCGATTCGCGGCCCAGCGGTCCTAGCGCGTCGCCCGCAGGATCGCGGCCAGCTCCTCGTCCGTGAGCGTCACCGGGTTGGTGCGCATCGAGCTCCCGCGCGATCCCGCGACGATCGCCGGGATGTCGTCCTCGCCGATCCCGAACTCGCGCAGCCGGGGGATCGCCAGCGTCGCGGTGAGCTCGCTGAGCGCGATCACCAGGGCGCCACGCGCCTCGCGGTCGCTCGCCGTCTCCGGCAGCCCGCCGAGCAGCCTGCCCAGGACCGCGTACCGCCCAAGCGCCGGGGCGTCGGGATCGCGCTCCGCGAGCGCGCCGATGTTGACCGCGGTCACGGCGGCGAGGGTCGATCCGCAGGCGACGCCGTGGGGAACCGGGAACAGCGCACCGAGGGGCGAGGCCAGCCCGTGCACCGCGCCCAGGCCGGCGTGGGCGAGGCAGATCCCGGACAGGAGCGCGGCCAGGGCCATCCGCTCGCGGGCCGCGGGCGCACCGGGGCCGTCTGGGTCCGCGTGCCATGCCGGCAGCCCGTCCCGCGCGGCCTCGAGCCCGGCGATCGCGAGCGCATCCGTGACCGGACCCGCCCGGAGCGAGACGTATGACTCGAGCAGCTGGGTCAGCGCATCCATCCCGTTGGCGGCGATGCTCTCGGGCGTCGTGCCGGCGAGCAGGTCCGGGATCCACGACGGCGTCGGCCGCGACCAGCCGCTCATCCCGGAACGAGCGCTTGAAGCCGTCCGGGCCGCGCTCGCTGATCACGGCATTGCGGGTGGCCTCGCTCCCGGTGCCCGCCGTGGTCGGCACGGCGACCAGCGGCACGGCGGGTCCGGGGTAGGGGACCTGCGGCCCGACACCCTCGAGGTGGTCGAGGATCGAGGTCCCGGTCCGCAGCAGCCCGGCCACCGCCTTGGCCGCGTCGAGCACGCTGCCGCCGCCCACGGCGAGCACCACCTCCACGGCTGCATCCCGGTGGGCGTCGACCACGCCGTCGACCAGCGCCGGACCGGGTTCGCCCGAGACGGCCACCTCGCCCACGATCTCGATACCGGCGGCCTCGAGCCCTGCGATGAGGGCATCCCGGCGCCCGGACATCGCCAGCGATCGCGTCCCGGTCACCAGCAGCACGCGCCGGCCGTGGCCGGCGACGACCGCAGGCACCTGCGCGAAGGTGCCTGCGCCGAACAGGATCCGGGGCAGCCGCCCGAGCGTGAACGGCGAAACCGCGTGGGCGGACGGTCGCCCGAGGTCACGCGCCGGCGGCGCGCCACGCCCGGAAGCCGGGGCGGCGTCGGTCACTCGGACACCGGGGTCTCGGGAAACAACCCCGTGTACCGGACGCCGTGACGCGGCTCGACCAGCCAGTCGGCCACGGCCTCGCGCCAGGCGTCGTAGTGGGCGGTCAGCTTGTGCGCCTTCGCGGCGTCCTCGTCGACGTACCACTCGTACAGCACGAACCGGTCGGGGTCGTCGACCGAGCGCAGGACATCGAAGCGGAGGTTGCCCGGCTCGCGTGTCGATGCCTCGTGGTTGGCCCGGGCCGCGTCGATGAACGCGTCGATGTGCTCGGGCTTGACGTGGACGTGGACGAGGTTGACGAACATCGATGGCTCCCTTCCGGCTTTACCTCGGCCATGATCGTAAGACGTCGTGCGCGCGCAGGTCGGGGCCACGTCGGTGACCGGCCAGACGACGCGCCGCGGATCGACCTCCGGCACTGTCCGGAGTCGCGCAGCACGCCCACGCTCGGATCGACCGGGCCCTGGCTTGGGGCGGGCGGCAGGAGGTCGACGATGGCACGACAGTTCGTGATCCAGCTCCGGAACCACCCTGGCGAGCTCGCCCACGTGGCCAGGGCGTTCGCGGCGCGTGGCATCGACCTGCACCAGGTTGCCTGCGCGGGAGCCGGGCCATTCGCCTGCATGTTCGTGACGACCAGCGACGACGACGCCGCGCGCGAGGTCCTCCACGGGCTCGGCGCGCTGTACATGGAGGGCGAGCCGATCCGGGTGAGCGTCGAGGATTGTCCCGGTGGCCTGGCCAACGTGACCGAACGACTCGCCGCCGCCGGGGTCAACGTGATCGGCGTGCTGCCGGTGGGACGCCTGGGATCGATGATGGAGCTGACCCTGTGCGTCGACGATGAGATGGCCGCGCGCAAGGCGCTGGGGCTCGAGAACGCGGAGCTCGCCGGCGTGCGCTGACCGTCTGCAGGGATCAGCCGATCCCGAGCGTCACCCGCACCCCGAACCCGGCCGCGATCCCCAGCTCGATGGCCCAGGCGACGGTCGCAGCGCCGACCGCCGTCAGGGCTGCCGTGAACGCCAGCCCGGACACGAACCGCTGCCTGCGACGTTCCCGGCGGGCGGCGGGCCCGTCCGCCTCCCACCACGGGTCACGGCGACGGAGCAGCGAGATCGACGGCATCGGGAGCACCTCCTGGAGTCACCCGAGTGTGCTCCACGGCGCCCTCCTCGTCGAGCCTGACATCCGACCCCTGACCAAGGTCCGGTCGGCGCCGGAGGTCAGCCGGTCGCGGTCGGGATGTCGCGAACGGCGGGTATCACCTCGCGGCCGTAGATCTCGAGCTGCTCCTCCTCGTTGCCATTCATGAGGTACACGTTGAACTGGCTGACGCCCGCCTCGGCCAGCGCCCGCAGCCGCTCGATGTGCTGCTCCACGGAGCCGAGGACGCAGAACCGGTCGACGATGTCGTCGCTCACGAACGAGGCGTTGGCGCTGCCCACCTCCGCGTGGTGGAGGTAGTCGTAGCCCTCGCGATTCCGGACGTACTGGGTGAGCTCCTCGGGCAGATCGTCGCGCGGGTACTTGTTGACCAGGTCCGCGACATGGTTCCCGACCAGCGCCGGGAACCATCGCGTCCGATCGCGGCCCTCGGCAAGGTCGCCGACGTGCGCCGGGGCCGCCGACATGACCCTGATCGAGCCCGGATCGCGACCGGCCTCGGCGGCCGAGGTCCGGACCTGCGACACGAACCAGCGGATGAGGTCCGGATCGCCGATCTGGAGCATCGCCCCGTCCGCGATCCGTCCGGTGAGCTTGAGTGCTACCGGCCCGTAGCCGGCGATCCACACGGGAAGCCGGTAGCCGGGACTCCAGGGCATCTCCAGCATCGTGCCCTCGAACTCGATCGGCCGCCCCTCGACCAGTGCCCGGATCACGTGGACCGCCTGCTCCAGGTCCTTCATCGTCGTGGGGCCTTTGCCCAGGACCCGTCGGGCCGAGTCGCCGCGCCCGATGCCCAGGTCCATCCGCCCGCCCGACAGCTCGTCCATGACACACAACGCTGACGCCGTCACGGTCGGCTCGCGCGTCGCGGGGTTGGTCACGCAGGTTCCCAGCCGCATCGTGGTGGTGGCCTGGGCCATCAGCGTCAGCAGCGGGTACGGATCGCGCCACAGGACGTGGCTGTCGAACAGCCAGCCGTACTCGAACCCGGCTGCCTCCGCCTGCTTCGTCAGGGCGATCGTGCGCTCGATCGTGTGGTCAGGTTTCAGCGTGAACCCGAACTGCATCGAGGTCCTCCTCTCTCCGCCCCCGGAGAATCAAAGGGGCTCGGCTGCCCTCCTCCTGGCAGCCGAGCCGCGCGGGATGATACCGGATCCGGTTCCGATGTCGACCCTGCTGATCGGCCTGTTTCTTACGGCGCCACCAGGTCCCCGTACTGGTCGGGCCGGCGGTCGCGGTAGAACTGCCAGGTCTGGCGGACCTCGGTGACGAGGTCGAGGTCCATGTCCCGGATGACCAGCTCCTCGTCGTGCGCGGAGCCGGCGCCGCCGATGATCTGACCCCTCGGATCGGCGAAGTAGCTCTGGCCGTAGAAGTCGTCATCGCCCAGGGGCTCGATGCCCACCCGGTTGATGGTGCCCACGAAGTAGCCGTTGGCGACCGCGTGGCTGATCTGCTCCACCCGCCACAGGTACTCAGAGAGGCCGCGGCTGGTGGCAGACGGGATGAACACCATCTCGGCCCCGTTGAGCCCCAGCGCCCGGGCGCCTTCGGGGAAGTGGCGGTCGTAGCAGATGTACACGCCCACCTTGCCCACCGCGGTCTGGAACACCGGGTAGCCGAGGTTGCCCGGGCGGAAGTAGTACTTCTCCCAGAACCCCTTGACGTGCGGGATGTGGGTCTTGCGGTACTTGCCCAGGTACGAGCCGTCGGCATCGATCACGGCCGCGGTGTTGTAGTAGATGCCCGAGGCTGTGCCGTCCTCCTCGTACATCGGCACCACGAGGACCATCCCGGTCTGCCTGGCCAGGTCCTGCATGCGGGCGGTGGTCGGGCCGTCGGGGATGAGCTCGGTGTAGCTGTAGTAGGTGGGCTCCTGCACCTGGCAGAAGTAGGGGCCGTAGAACAGCTCCTGGAACAGCATCACCTGGGCGCCTTGCTTGGCCGCCTCGTGCGCATAGCCCTCGTGCTTCTGGATCATCGACTCCTTGTCGCCGGTCCAGGTTGCCTGCAGGAGCGCGCCTCGGACGATACGGGGCATCGCGTCAGCCTCCTCGACGGCGCGCGCCGTGCACGGTGGCGCACGCGATACGGCCCGGGCCGTCCGTGCCCGGCAAGAGAGCGAAGGATACGCCGCCGGCGTGGGCGCCGGCTGCGTGTCAACGGGGTGCGGCTGGTCCGCCCGTTCGCCCCGTCCTGCGGTCAGCGCTCCTTCGCGAACACCTCGGTGAACTCGCGGCAGCGGCCGTTCGCGTCGAACCGGCACAGGAACACGTTGTGGTAGGTGCGCTGCTCGTGCGGGTAGCGGCTGATCCCGGTCGCGACCACCCGGTCGCCGTCGACGGCCCACGGCGCGTAGGACGCCTCCCAGCTGCCGGGCTCATCCTGGTTCTCGCGCCACGAGGCGACGATGGCGGCCCGTCCGCGGACCGGCTCCTCCCAGGGGTGGTAGCGATACTCGGCGTCCTCGCTGAACAGGTTGCCGATGGCGTCGGGATCGTAGCTGCGCCAGGCCTCGATGTAGCCGTCCAGCCAGCGCGCGGCATCGTCGTGGGTCATGGTCGGGGCCCTCCGTGGTGCGGCGCTCTCGCGCGCCGTCGTAACCGGTATTGTGCCACATGGTGGTTACGGCGCAAGGGTGGCAGGGTGCGCGGCGGACGACCGGCGCTCAGCCCTCGACCGCGGGCACGTCCGACACCTGCCGGACGCGCGGCAGGGGCGAGCGGACCAGGAGCAGGATCGAGACGGCCATCCCGGCCCACCCGATCGCGATCCCGCCACGGACCCCGATCCAGCCGGCAACGGCCGCGGCGAGGAGCGCACCGATCGGGTATGCGATCCCGTGCGACACGACCTCGAGCGTCGCGTTCACCCGGCCGAGGATCCGGTCCGGGCTGAGGCCCTGGATGAGCGAGATCTCGGCGACCCCCTCGATCGTCTGGAGGCCGTCGCCGACCAGCTGCGGGATGAACACCATCGCCGTTGCCACCAGGACCGGCCCCTGCGCCAGCGGCGTGAGGACGCCCAGCACCGCCGCCAGGGTCGCGGTCCCGATCAGGCTGGGTCCCAGCCCATACGTGCGGATGACGCGGGCGGCGAAGAACGAGCCGATCAGCGACCCCACGCCGCCCGCGGAGACCACGATGCCCAGCAGCAACGGCGTCAGCTGGAGGTCCTGGATGAGGTAGATCGTGTACAGGACGCCGTAGAACGACCCCGCGATGTGGGCGATCACCGAGCGCGCCGCGATCGGCAGCAGGACCGGGTGGCGGCGCACGAGCAGCAGCCCCTCGACGATCTCCCCGCGGATGGGCGTCGCCGTCGTCCGGACCGGTCGTGCGGGCTCGGGCGTCCGGATCAGGAGCAGGCTCACGGCCGAGAACGCGAACGACACCGCGTCGACGAACAGCGCGAACGGTGCGCTCACGGCCTGGACGAGCGCGCCCGCCAGCCCGGGTCCGCCGATCTCCGCGAGCGACGAGCTCGTCGCCAGCTTGCTGTTGCCGTCGACGACCCGGTCGATCCCGATCAGCGAGGGCACGTACGCGGGGTAGGCGGCGTCGAACAGGGCGCCAAGGCTGGCCTCGATGAACGTCACGATGTAGAGCTGCTCGATCCGCAGCACTCCGGCCACGTAGGCGATCGGGATCGAGGCCAGGAGCAGCGCCCGCAGCGCGTCGGTCCAGATGAGGAGCGGGCGTCGGCGGACGCGATCGGCCCAGGCCCCGGCGAACAGCCCCACCAGGAGCACGGCGAGGCTCGCCGACACCACGAGCGCGGCCATCTCCCAGGGGCCTGCGCCCAGGACGAGCAGGGCGGCAAGCGGCACCGCCGTCCGGGTCACGACCGAGCCGAGCTCGGACACGGTCTGACCCGCCCACAGCTTGAGGAAGTCGGCATGTCGCCAGAGCGAAGGAGTCATCACGGTCGCCGAAGGCTAGCGGCTCGCGAGGCGCTCCGCACGTCGTCCCGGTGCTTTGCGCGTCCCCGCACGTCCTCCCGGCGCCTTGCGCGCCGCCCGGGCGCACGCGATGATCTCGGCGGCCCGTCCCGGCCGGTCGTGCTGGGCGGGTTCGCGATCGGAAGGAGCAGACATGACCCGGGTCCAGGGGCCATCCGAGACGGCCGCCGTGATGGCGCGTGCCGCCGAGCTGGCGCGCGAGTTCGTGGAGACGCTGGCCGACCGACCCGTGCACGCGACGACCCCCCTCGCGACGCTCAGGGAACGCTTCGGTGGCCAGCTGCCCGACGAGGGCGAGGATCCGGTCGCGGTGGTCGAGGCGCTGGCGGCGAACGCGGACGGCGGCATCATCGCCAGCGCCGGTCCGCGGTACTTCGGGTTCGTGATCGGCGGGGGACTGCCGGCTGCCGTGGGGGCGGACTGGTTGACGACGGCGTGGGACCAGAACGCGGGGCTGTACGTCATCGGCCCGGCCGCCGCGGTCGCGGAGGAGGTGGCGGGCGCGTGGCTGGCGGAGCTGTTCGGGCTGCCCGCGGACGTCAGCGTGGGGTTCACGACCGGGGCGACGATGGCCACGTTCACCGGGCTCGCGGCGGGCCGCCACGCGCTGCTCCGCCGGGTCGGCTGGGACGTCGAGCGACAGGGCCTGTTCGGCGCACCGGAGATCCCGGTCATCGTGAGCGACGAGTCGCACGTCACGATCTTCGCCGCGCTCCAGATGCTCGGGCTCGGCCGCGACCGGGTGACCCGGATCCCGACCGACGAGCAGGGCCGGATGCGCCCGGACGCCCTGGCGCAGGTGCTGGGCTCGCTCGACCGGCCGGCGCTCGTCTGCGCCCAGGCGGGGAACGTGAACACGGGTGCGTTCGATCCGCTGCCGCCCATCGTGGATGCGGTGCGCGCGAACGGCGGCTGGCTCCATGTCGACGGGGCATTCGGGCTGTGGGCCGCGGCCGATCCGGCGCGCCGCCACCTGGTCGAGGGCGTGGAGCTGGCCGACTCGTGGACGACCGACGCCCACAAGTGGCTCAACGTGCCCTACGACTCGGGGCTGTCGTTCGTTGCCGACCCATCGGCACACCAGGCTGCGATGACCCTCGGAGCGGCGTACTACGTGGAGACGACCGGCGCCGAGCGGGATCCCTACAACTGGGTCGCCGAGTCGTCGCGGCGCGCGCGCGGCTTCACCGTGTGGGCCGCGCTGCGCTCGCTGGGGCGTCGCGGCGTCGCCGACCTGGTGGCTCGCACCTCCGATCATGCCCGCCGGTTCGCGAGCGGCCTCGACGGGGCGGCCGGGGCTCGCGTCCTCAACGATGTCGTGCTCAACCAGGTGCTGGTCCGGTTCGAGGACCCGTCCGGTGACGACGCGGCCGGGGATGCCCGAACGGACGCCGTGATCGCCGCCGTCCAGCGCGACGGGACGCTGTGGCTGGGCGGGACCACGTGGCACGGCCGGCGTGCGATGCGGATCTCGGTTTCGGGCTGGTCGACGACGGAGGCCGACGTGGACGCGTCGGTCGCGGTCATCCGGAGGCTGGCCGGCGTGTCGTGCGGCGACGTAGCCGAGTCGCGTCCGGATCGCCTGGCCCGGCCGAATGCCTGCCATGCGTCCGCCAGGCGAGCACACGCCGGTGCGAGGGGCTACTTCCGCGACCTTCGCATGACACGCGCTCGTCTCCCTGGGCGCACAGGGCGTTCCGCGGGGTTAAGTGGCCGTTGCCCGTATGGCCGGGGCTTGACGCGGCGGATCCGGTGGCGAACGCTCGCGAGACGGACATCTGGCAGGGCTCGGCGGGAACGCGGGCAGCGTAGACGCGAGGGCATCGGCGATCGACCCTGCGCCGCCGACTCGCCGATCTCGGGCCGATCGACCCGGGCCGGCTCCCGGCGTCCGGCCCTGTCCCTGCGGCGGCCGTGTGCTGTAATGACGGCAACGACCGTGCCCCCGCGTGTCACGTCCCGCCACGGGGCTCTCGACGTCACCTGAACACGGGCCGGCCACCGCGGCCCGGATCGGAGGATTCATGGGCATCAGCGCCGCGCCGGGCATGACCAGCGAGGAGATCGTCTCCCTGTCCCGTGCACACACCCTGTTCTCGTGGTCCGTGCAGGGAGCCATCGACCCGATCGCCATCGATCACGCCGAAGGCGTCTACCTGTACACGCCGGAAGGCAAGCGGATCCTGGACTTCAACGCCCAGCTGATGTCGGTCAACATCGGCCACGGCGACCGCCGCGTCATCGACGCCATCACCGAGCAGGCGACGAAGCTCCAGTTCGTCCAGCCCGCGTTCGCGACCGAGATCCGTGCCCGCCTGGGCGCCAAGATGGCCGAGATCATGCCGGGCGACATGAACAAGGTGTTCTTCACGCTCGGCGGCGCGGAGGCGATCGAGAACGCGATCAAGCTGGCCCGCCACTACACCGGCCGCCACAAGCTGCTCGCCCGGTACCGCTCCTACCACGGCGCGACGTTCGGCGCGATGACGCTCACGGGCGACTACCGCCGCTGGGCCAACGAGCCGGGTCTGGTCGGCGTCGTGCGCTACCCCGACACCCATCGCTGGGGCGAGCCGGAGCCGCGTCCCGCGGAGGAGGCGCTCAACGGGCTCGAGGACGTCATCAAGTACGAGGGTCCGCACACGATCGCGGCGGTGTTCCTGGAGACCGTCGTGGGCACCAACGGCATCCTCATCCCGCCCGACGGGTACCTCAAGGGCGTCCGCGAGCTGTGCGACAAGTACGGGATCCTGATGGTCGCCGACGAGGTCATGGCGGGCTTCGGGCGCACCGGGCGCTGGTTCGCCGTCGACAACTGGGACGTCGTGCCGGACCTGATGACGATGGCCAAGGGCCTGACCTCGAGCTACCTGCCCCTGGGCGCCGTCGCGATGCGTGACTTCATCTCCGAGGCGATGGACTCGAAGATGTTCTACGGCGGCCTCACCTACAGCAGCCACCCGATCAGCCTCGCCGCCGCGCTGGCGACGATCGGCGTGTACGAGGAGGACGACCTGATCGGCAACGCCGCCCGCCTGGGTCCGGTCATGCGCGCCCACCACGAGGCGCTCGCGGCCAAGCACCCGTCGGTCGGCGCGCACCGCAGCATCGGGCTGTTCGGGATCCTCGATCTCGTTCGCTCGCACAACCCGTGGACGCCGCTGACCCCGTTCAACGGGACCAGCGACGAGATGAAGGCGATCGGCAAGTTCTTCCGCACCAACGGCCTGTACACGATGATGGCCAACAACTCGATCCACACCAACCCGCCGCTGTGCATCACCGAGGAGCAGCTGGCGGAGGGCTTCGAGGTCATCGACCGCGCCCTGGACATCGCCGACGAGGCGGTGACCGGATAGCGCACCCGGCGGGGGTCGTGGAACCCCGGCCGATCGTCCGGATCCGCGGCGTCCGCAAGGCGTTTGCCGGGGGTCCGGACGGCGGGACCATCGCGCTCGACGGGGTCGATCTCGACGTCGCCCAGGGCGAGCTCGTGTCGCTCATCGGCCCGTCGGGGTGTGGCAAGTCCACGCTCCTGCGGGTCGTCGGCGATCTCATCGAGCCCGATGCGGGCGAGGTCCTCGTCAACGGCAAGCCACCCGGGCAGGCGCGGCTCGACCACGACTACGGGATGGTGTTCCAGGCGCCGGTCCTGTTCGAGTGGCGGACGGTCCAGGACAACATCGCGCTGCCGCTCGAGATCCTGGGCATGGCGGCGGCGTCCCGCGCCGCGCGGACCCGCGAGATGCTGGAGCTGGTGGAGCTCGCCGCGTTCGGCGGGCACCGGCCGTCGCAGCTGTCGGGGGGCATGCAGCAGCGTGCCTCGATCGCGCGGGCGCTCTCGTTCCAGCCGCCGATCCTGCTCATGGACGAGCCGTTCGGCGCGCTGGACGAGATGACCCGCGAGCGGATGAACGACGAGCTGCTCCGGATCTGGGCGCTGACCGGGACCACGATCGTGTTCGTGACCCATTCGGTCCCGGAGGCGGTGTTCCTGTCGTCGCGGGTGGCGGTCATGAGCCCGCGGCCGGGGCGGATCACCAGGGTGGTCGATGTCGACCTGCCGCGGCCGCGGACGGACGAGACGCGCACCAGCGAGCGCTACTTCCGGCTGGTGACCGAGGTCAGGGAGGCGCTCCGGGGGTCAGCGCCGGGCGCAGTCAGATGATGCGGACCGACGCCGCGCCGCCGGTCACCGTCACCGTCACGCGGTCCCTCGCAGACGCGTAGCCGGGCGTCTCCTGGCGCCCGCTGGTCGAGACCAGCCCCTTCGACGTCACGCGCGCCTCGACGCCCGGCGGCACCTGGAAGCTGAGGCTCGCCGCACCGCCCTCGACCCGGATCGGGACCTCGCCGTGCGGACTGGGCAGGACCAGGCGCAGCTCCGCGGCACCGATCGAGACGGTCGCCGAGGTGACATCGATCCCCGACAGGTCGAAGGCGAAGTCGCCCGCGCCGCCCTGGAGATCGAGCACCGTCGGCGTGTTCCCGGCGACCGCGATCCGCCATTCGATCCCGGTGCGCCAGTTCCAGCCCCACCACGACGTCGACGGCCACAGGCGGACCCGCTGGAGATCCCCCAGGCGTTCCACGCGGCTCTCGATCGTCGGGTCGGTGGCCTCCACCTCGACCAGCTGGGAGGCGCCACCGGCCAGGCGGTACCGGCCGGCGCCCAGGCGCAGTGACAGCTCGAGGCGGCTGGCGCCATCGGACGGGATCGCGACGGACGTCACGCCGGTGCCGCGCTGGCGGCTGCCGCCGAGCGCGCCCGCGAGCACGACCAGCCCCACCGCGATCACGAGGATCGGCCACGCGACCCCCCAGTCAAAGCTCAGCGCGCCCGTGTTCTGGAGCAGGAACAGGACGCCGACCACGAGCAGGACCACCCCGCCGATGAGGGCGGGCTCAAACCCGCCACGACGACCGTTCGACATCGGATGACCTCCAGGCACCGGCTCCGGCCAGCTGCCGGCCCGGACATCGCCTGGCCCAGAGAGCGCCCGGCTCGGATCGCCCAACGGCCCGGCGACATCGCGAATCGCCGGTTCGCGTGGGCAATCGGTGCACTGCTGATCTTGCACGATCGCGCGGCGGCCATTTGACGGAATCGCGCGCTCGTTCGATGGTGGGGTCGCATGTCGCAGGCGCCGGACGCGATTCCGCCAGTCCGAAGCGCGCGGCCAGATCGGAACTTCCATGGCTCGCACACCCTTCGCGCCGCCCGAGGCGGACATCGTCGTCAGCAGCGACGGCTATTTCGACGTCTATCCCAGCACGACCCGGTCGGCCGGGCACAAGCCCGCATACCGGGGCCGCCTCGGCGAGCTCGGGACAGGCATCCGCGGCGCCGACGACCGGCTCGCGGTCCGGCCCTCGTCGACCGCGCTCGCGGAGGCCGTCGGCGCGTGGTCGACCATCCACGGCGCGGCGGCTGCCCGGGGTGAGCTCGGTCGCGGCCGGGACGGGAACGAACCCGTAGCCTGACATCGTGGCGCGTCGGGGGACACGCCCCGGCCGTCATCGGGCCGTCACGGAGCAGGGATAGGGTCGTCCGATGGCGATCCCCCCGGAGCGCGGCGCTGCGCCCACCCCCGCATTGATGGCGGCCTGAGGTGCCCGGCCTGCTCGCCGTGGCCTTCCTGGCCGGCATCCTCACGATCCTCGGGCCCTGCTCGCTGCCGATCCTCCCGCTCGTGGTCGGCGCGGCCGGCACGGGCCGTTCGGCGCGCGTGGCCGGGGTGCTGGCCGGGTTCGCCGGCACGTTCCTGCTCACGACCGTCCTGATCGCGGGCGTCCTCGCCGCAGCCGGGCTGACCACGCAGCCGTTGCGCCTCGCCGCCGCCGCGGTGTTCGTCGCCGCCGGCGTGCTCCTGGCCTGGCCGCGGGCGGGCGACTGGCTCGCGCGACTCGCGCCGCGATCCACGGACAGGCCCGTGGCGCTCGGCCCGCGCGGTGACCTGGCGGCCGGCCTGACGCTGGGAGCCGGGATCGGGCTGCTCTGGGCGCCCTGTGTAGGCCCGGTGATGGCGACCGTGATCGCGGCGGCCGTGGTCGACGGACCCGGGGTCGACACCGTCGCCGTTGCCATCGCCTACGTCGCCGGTGCCGCGGTCCCGCTCGCCGCGATCGCCCTCGGCGGACGAGCCGTCGCCGCGCGGCTCGGGGGCGTCGTCCGCGGCCTGCGGCTGCGACAGGGCTATGGCGTGGTGATGCTCGCGGCCGGCCTCCTCGTCGCCAGCGGCCTCGACCTGCGGCTCCAGTCCGCGCTCGCGTCACAGCCGGCGGAAGCCGCGACGGCCGGGGATGCGGGGCCGGCAGGGGCGAGTGACGCGGCCGCCGATCTCGTCGTCCCCCTCGACGACCTGGGGCCGGCGCCGGAGTTCACGGGCATCACCAGCTGGATCAACAGCGAGCCGCTCACGATGGCCTCACTCCGCGGCAAGGTCGTGCTCGTCCATTTCTGGACCTTCGCGTGCATCAACTGCATCCACGTCCAGCCGTACGTCAAGGCGTGGTACGACAGGTACGCCGCCGACGGGCTGGTCGTGGTCGGCGTGCACACGCCGGAGCTCTCGTTCGAGCGTGACCTCGCCAACGTTCGCACGGCCGTCGCCGACGACGGCGTCACGTTCCCGGTCGCGTTCGACCCCGAGTTCGCCACCTGGCGCACCTACGACAACCACTACTGGCCGGCGTTCTACTTCGTCGACCGCCAGGGCGTGATCCGCTACTACAGCGCGGGCGAGGGCGGGTACGACACCGCCGAGGCCGTGATCCGGGAGCTGCTCGCGGCGTCGTGAGATCGCCGCTTCCGGTGGCGGACGGGTAGCATCAGGACGAACCCCTGACGCGTCCGGCCACGAGGGACCCCGTTGCGCAGCCCGACCCCATCGATCTCCACCGCGACGTCGATCGCACCCGGTCCGGCGCGCCGGCTGAAGCTGCTCGATCGCTACCTCACCGTGTGGATCTTCCTGGCCATGGCGGCCGGGGTCGGTCTCGGGAACCTCCTGCCCGGTGTCGTGCCGTTCCTCGACCGCCTGAGCGTGGGCACGACATCGATCCCGATCGCCATCGGGCTGATCCTGATGATGTACCCGCCCCTGGCGAAGGTCCGGTACGAGGAGATCGGGCGCGTCTTCCGGAACGTGAAGGTGCTCGCACTGTCGCTCGTCCAGAACTGGATCATCGGCCCGCTGCTGATGTTCGCCCTCGCGGTGATCTTCCTGCGCGACCAGCCGGAGTACATGGTGGGCCTGATCCTGATCGGCCTCGCCCGGTGCATCGCGATGGTGATCGTGTGGAACGACCTGGCCCGCGGTGACCCCGAGTATGCCGCGGCCCTCGTCGCCCTCAACTCGATCTTCCAGGTCCTGTTCTACTCGGTCTTCGCGTACCTGTTCATCACCGTCCTGCCGACCTGGATCGGGCTCGAGGGGATCGCCGTCGACATCACGATCGGCCAGATCGCCCAGAGCGTGTTCATCTACCTGGGCATCCCGTTCCTCGCCGGCATCATCACGCGCTTCACGCTGATCCGGGCCAGGGGGCGAGCCTGGTACGAGGGCACGTTCGTCCCGCGGATCAGCCCGATCACGCTCGTCGCGCTGCTGTTCACGATCGTCGTCATGTTCTCGCTCAAGGGCGAGAACATCGTGGCGCTGCCGTTCGACGTCGTGCGGATCGCGGTCCCGCTGCTCATCTACTTCGTGCTGATGTTCTTCATCACCTTCTACATGAGCCTGCGCAGCGGAGCGACCTACGGCCAGACGACCGCGCTGTCGTTCACGGCCGCGTCCAACAACTTCGAGCTCGCGATCGCGGTGGCGGTCGCCACGTTCGGCATCGGAAGCGGTGCCGCGTTCGCTGCGGTGATCGGCCCGCTGGTCGAGGTGCCGGTGCTCATCTCGCTCGTCAACGTGGCCCTGTGGCTCGGCCGGCGCTACTACCCGGGTGACGCCGCCACCGGAGTTGCGGGCGCCGAGGAGGCTGCGGCCCCGTGACATCGGCCCACCACGCGATGCCCGCGGCCGGCGTCGCGGCCGAGCTCGGGGTCGACCCGGCGCGCGGCCTGACGACGGAGGAGGCGCGTCGGCGGGGCGAGCAGGCCGGCCCGAACGCGCTCGAGGAGACCAGTCGCCGGCACCCGCTGCGGATGGTCGTCGAGGCGCTCGCCGAGCCGTTCATCATCATGCTGATCATCGCGGGAGTGCTCGCGATCGCGGTCGGCGAGGTGCGCGATGGAATCCTCATCCTGGTCGCGCTCCTGCCGATCGTCGGCGCGGATGTCGTCACCGAGTACCGGGGTGAACGGGCGCTCGAGGCACTGCGCGACGCGTCGGCCCCCGCGGCCCGCGTGCGTCGTGACGGCGCCGTGGCGATGGTCGTCGCGACCTCGCTCGTCCCGGGCGACGTGGTGCTCCTCCAGGCCGGCGACATCGTCCCCGCCGACCTCCGGGTCAACCGGGCCGAGCGGCTCCTGCTCGATCGAAGCGTCCTGACGGGCGAGTCGATCCCCGAGGAGGCGCGCGTCGAGGCGGATCCGCCCGACACGCCGCTCGCGAGCCGCCGCTCGATCGCGTACTCGGGGACGAGCGTGGTCGGTGGCCGAGGCGAGGGCGTGGTCGTCGCGATCGGCGCGGCGACCGAGTTCGGTCGCATCGCGGGCAGCCTCGCCTCCGAGGAGCGCCGCCGCTCGCCGCTCCAGCGCGAGCTCGACCGGCTCGTCCGGATCCTGCTCGTCGTCGCGCTCGCCCTGATCGCCTTCACGACCGGGATCGGGTTCGTCCGCGGCCACGCGCTGGGCGAGAACATCCTGGCCGGCGTCTCCGCGGCGATCGCCGCGATTCCCGAGGAGCCGCCGGTCCTCCTGGCGGTCATCCTCGGCCTGGGGGCGTACCGGCTGCTCCGGCGCGGCGTTCTCGTGCGGCGGCTGAATGCCGAGGAGACGCTGGGCGCCGTTGACCTCATCATCACCGACAAGACCGGGACGATCACGCAGAACCGCCTCGCGGTCTCGTCGGTCCGGACACCCGCCGGATCCGTCGACGACCCCGTCGAGCGGCGCGAGCTCCTCGAGCAGGCCCTGCGGGCCGAGGAGGACGCGTGGCCGAGCGAGGACATCGCACCGGCGTCGTTCACCCGCGCCCTGCGAGCCGCTGTCACCGAGGCGGGCGGCGTCACCCAGCTGGACGCGACAGAGCTCGTGGAGGCGACCCCGGCCTCGGACGAGCACCCGGTGACACGCACGGACGCCCGCCGCGACGGTCACGTCGAGGGCCTTGCCCTGGGGGCGCCCGAGGTCGTGCTCGATTACGTCGAGTGGCCCGCCGGCGACAGCGCCGGGCGAGACCGCTGGGCGGGCCTGATCGAGGTCTCGGCTGCGGCCGGCGAGCGCCTCGTCGCCCTCGCCCGGCGGATCGACGACGGTCCGTGGGAGATGCGGGCGCTCGTCGGCTTCGCGGACCCGATCCGACCGGGCATCGCCGACGCGATGTCGGTCGCCGTCACCGCCGGCATCCAGGTCGTGGTCGTCACCGGGGACCATCCGGGGACTGCCGCGGCGATCGCAGCCGAAGCGGGCCTGGGCGGCGAGCGCATCGTCACCGGCGAGGAGCTCGCGACCTGGGACGACGCGAGGCTCGCGGCGGAGCTCCCCGACCTCCACGTCGTCGCGCGGTCGACCCCGGAGCAGAAGCGCCGCCTGGTCGCCGCGGCGCGGACGGACCACCGGATCGTCGCGGTCACCGGCGACGGGGTGAACGACGCGCCTGCCCTCCACGGCGCGGATGTGGCCGTCGCCATGGGCAGCGGCACGGCGGTCGCACGCGAGGCATCGGACCTTGTCCTCGGCGACGACTCGTTCGCGACCCTCATGTACGGGCTCGCCGAGGGCCGGCGCATCGTCGACAACGTCCAGAAGGGACTCGTGTTCCTGCTCTCGACGCACATGGCGTTCCTCGGGTTCATCTTCATCGCGACGATCTTCGTGACGCAGGGCCAGGTGCTGATTCCGCTCCAGATCCTGTGGATGGAGCTGTTCATCGACCTCTCGACCTCGATCGCCTTCGAGCGCGAGCCGCCGGAGCCGGACGTCATGACCCGCGCGCCCCGGTCTGCGTCGGCCCCGCTCCTCACCACCAGGATCCTCGGCGGCATCGCGCTCGCCGGCGCCTTCACCGCGATCGCCGCCCTCGTCGTCATGCTCGTGCGCGGCGGGACCTTCGAGCATGCCGCGTGGCTCGCGTACACGGTCCTCGTGGCCGGGCAGTGCGTCCGCGCCTACTGGAACCGAAGCGTCCACGAGCCGATCCGCCGCCTCGGGCGTAACGGCTTCCTGCTCAGTGCCTGTCTCGCGGCCATTGCGATCCAGGTGCTGATCCCGTACGTCCCGGTGCTCGCCGAGGCGTTCCGGGCGACGCCGCTCGACGCCGTCGAGTGGGTCCTCGTCGTGGTCGTCGCGTTCATGCCCGCGGTCGCCGCCGAGGTCATCCGGACGGTCGGGCGGGGCCGGATCCTGTGGGTTGCCTGACGGTCCACGGGTGCCCGCCGGGCGCGCCCCATCACGTTGGTTGCCAGTGACGCTCGCCCGACGGCCGCGCCGCCCCGCGGATCAGCCGCCGATCGACGGCTCGAAGGCCGCGCACAGCATCCCGTAGTAGGTCGGGACCTCGTACGACAGCAGCTGCGGCCGCCACGTCTCGCCGATCGCGCCGAGCAGCATCAGCATCTGCCACCAGCTGTCGGGCTTCGCGGCCTCGATCAGCGCCGGGTCGAGGTCACGCAGCGCGCCGAGACGGCCCTCGCGGAGGATGGCCACGATCACCTCGTCGTGGACCCGGGCGGCCGGGTCGAACCCGTACGGGCCGTCCGCACGGTGGGCGTGCGCCTGGTCCGCGCTCGCCACCAGCGCGACGCGGCGGCTGCCGGCGGCGATGGCGCGGGCGATCGCGGCACCCGCCGCGACGTGGGCATCGACGGGGAGATCGCGCGCCGGCGCGACGATCACGACGGGGAGCGGGGGATCGCGCCGGCCGCCGAGGTACCAGAGCGGGATGAGGCTGCCCCAGTCGAGCGGCATGACGGCTTCGGCCGGATCGTTGCCGCCATAGCTCACGCCGACCGCCGGGATCCCCGCGGTGCCGAGCTCCCGGACCAGCGCGAGCCCGAGCTCGCGGTCGACGGGAAGGTCGAGCGAGATCGACGGCGCCTCGTCGAGGGTTCCGGCGGCGCGCCCGGCGACCACGACGGCCAGGTTTCCCTCGACATGGATCCCGTGCGGGGTGAGCACGACCACGACCTCCGGGTCGGCGGCATCGAAGCGGCGCCCGAGCTCCGCCATGCCCGCCTGCGTGGCGGCCGCGAGGTCGCGGGTCTCGGGCGGGCAGGCGTCGGGGATCGCCAGGTCTCCGTGCGGTGCGATGCACGCGAACACGAGGCCGGTGCCGGTCTGGCGAGCGGTGACGCCGCCAGGTGGCGCGGATCGGTTCAGCATCGAGAAGCTCCATGGCCGGCATTCATGACGGGGATCGTAAGCCTCCGTCGCCGCGGCCGGCGGGCCTTCGCGCCCTCGGCGGGCACTACCCCAGCTCGTCGCGCCGGCGGGTCAGGTAGGCGGTCTCCGCGGTGTTGCCCGCCAGCTCGATGGCCCTGTCGTACGCCGCGCGCGACTCCTGCGTGCGGTCCAGCCGGCGCAGCAGCTCGGCGCGGGTCGCGTGGTACGCGTGATAGCCCGCCAGCCTGTCCTCAAGGCGGTCGACGGCCGCCAGGGCCACCTCCGGGCCGTCAAGCTCGCCCACCGCGATGGCCCGGTTGAGGGCGATGACCGGCGAGGGATCGAGGCGGACGAGCTGGTCGTACAGGGCGACGACCTGCCACCAGTCGGTGTCGTGGACGTCGCGGGCGGAGGTGTGCACGGCGTTGATCGCTGCCAGGATCTGATAGCGACCCGGAGCGACCCCGGCGGCCAGGCGCTCGCGCACCAGCCGATGACCCTCGGCGACCAGCGCCGCGTCCCAGGCGCCACGATCCTGCGCGTCGAGGGGGACGAGCTCGCCGCTCGCCGAGACCCGGGCGGGGCGGCGTGCCTCGGTGAGGAGCATCAGCGCCAGCAGCCCGGTCACCTCACCGTCCTGCGGCATGAGGGCATGGATCAGGCGGGCGAGCCGGATCGCCTCGGCGGTCAGGTCGTGCCGGACGGGATCGGTGTCGGGGCCGGTCGCCAGGTAGCCCTCGTTGAACACGAGGAACAGCACGGCCAGCACGCCCGACACGCGCGCCGGGAGATCCGCCGCGGACGGCACCCGATAGGGGATGCGAGCCGCCTTGATCTTGCCCTTCGCCCGCGTGATCCGCTGGCCCATGGCGGCCTCCGACACCAGGAATGCACGGGCGATCTCGGGCATGGTCAGGCCGCCGACCATGCGCAGCGTCAGCGCCACGCGGGACTCCATCGCGAGCGCCGGGTGACAGCAGGTGAAGATCAGCCGGAGCCGGTCGTCGTCGATGGTGCCGAGCGGCTCGGGCGGGTGGTCGTCGAACGCCATCAGGGCAGCCATGTGCTTGTCCTCGCGCCTGTTCTCGCGCCGGATGCGGTCGATGGCCTTGCGGTTGGCGGTGGTCGTCAGCCAGCCCCCCGGGTTGGGCGGCACGCCATCGCCGGGCCACCGCTCCACGGCAGTCGCGAACGCCTCGGCCGCGGCCTCCTCGGCGATGTCCAGGTCACCGAACCGCCGGGCCAGGGCGGCGACCACCCGCGCCCATTCCTCGCGGTGGGCCTGGGCGATCGCCTCCTGGACGTCGATCACGTGCTTGCAGGTCCTCGATCAGGCGGTCGGGTCGGGCAGGAGCTCGAACACCGCTTGCGAACAACGGCAGGCCGCGGCGATCTTGCCGGCCCACCTGAGCGCCTCCTGGCGCGAGGACACCGTGACGATCGCGAAGCCGCCGAGGTGCTCCTTGCTCTCGGGGTAGGGGCCGTCGGTGACCGTCCCGTCGGTGGCCACCACGCTCGGCACCTGGTGTTCCAGCCCGGCGCTGAAGACCCACGCCCCTGCGTCCGTGGCCTCGCGGCGCACCGCCCTGACGGCCCTCGACACGTCTGGCATGTCTTCCTCGGGAATGAAGTCCATCGCGCTCTCACCGAACGTGATCAGGTACTGCGTCATCTCGGATCTCACCTCGTCGCGCGGCCGCTCGTCGGGCCGCTGTTCATCTCATCCACGAACGCGTCTGCCCCGATCCGACATCGCATTACAGGAACGGGCGCACCTCGACCTTCCGGTTGCATGCCTTCGATCCCTCGGCGGCGAGCCTGAGCGCGACGTCGAGGTCAGGGGCCTCGATGATCCAGAAGCCGGCGAGGTACTCCTTCGACTCCACGAAGGGGCCGTCGGTGAACACCGCGTCCCCATCCCGATTGTCGATGACGGTGGCGGTGCTGGGCGACCCGAGGCCGCCGGCGAACACCCATCGGCCCTCCGCCTGGAGCCGGTCGTTGAACGCGTCGATGGCCGCCATCTCGGCGGGGGTGGCGGAGCCGGCGGTGTCGTCGATCACGGAAACCAGGTACTGCAACACGGAGCATCTCCTGTGGTTGGTGGCACCCGTCGTGGGCGGCCACTCACCAATGCTACGAACATCGCCGCCCGGATCAGACATCGCCGCCCAGATCAGACGTTCCTGCCCCCAGGACCCGGTGCGGGCGCGCCTGTGTCGCGCCTCCGCCGGACCTGGATGCGGTCCGGCTGACGCGTGGGCGTCCCGGTCAACCCCTCAGGATCAGGATCCTCGACCGGCGCCACCAGCCCCAGTCGGTCGCCGATGATGGCGGCCTCGGCACGGTTGGTGGCACCCAGCTTGCCCATCAAGTTGGACACGTGGACGCTCACGGTCTTGTCGCTGATGAACAGGGCCTCGCCGATCCGCCGGTTGGTCCAGCCCGCCGCCACGTAGCCCAGCACCTCGTGCTCGCGCCGCGTCAGGGGCTCGACGAGCTCGGTGGGTCGGTCGACGGCCGGCTTCATGGGTGTCGGCAGCCGGTTATCGATCGGGGCCGCGGTCAGCCCGGGAGCCGTCGCGGCGGCCGTGGTCGCATCCGCGGTCTCAAACTCGACGCGCGCTCGTCGCGCGAGGTCGCGGATGGCCAGTTCGAGACCGGCCGCACCGAGCTCTGCCGCCGTCGCAAGGGCGTGCGCGAGCTCGGCGGTCGCCTCGGACCGGGAACCCCCGCGCTCGAGGATGGCCTCGGCCAGCCAGTGACGCACCCGGGCGATGTCGTACGGGTTGCCGACCGCCTCACACCGCTCGAGGGCGGTCCGCCAGGCGTCCGGATCGGCTTGATGCTCCACCCGGGTGAGCAATGCCTCGGCCATCGCCGCGTCGGCAAGCGTCGTGGCGGCCAGCGGCTCACCCCTCTCCGTGACCTGCCGGGCGAGGTTGCACATCCAGGCTGCCAGATCCCGAGCGATGCCAACGGCCTCGGCCTCGTCATCGGCGTCCCGCCGGATCCGGGCCTCGAACGCGAGCTCGGCCTCGGCCTGGAGCCCGAGCAGCGCGAACGCGCGCAGGTCGGGATACGTGGCACGCACAGGCGCCGGCACCGTCGCGAACGCCTTGGCAACCGTCTCGCGGAGCTCGGTCCACTGACCCTGGGCAAGCGCGACCTCGGCGCGCGCCGACAGGCACCCGGCCGATGTCAGCCGGTCGACCAGCCCCACACCTCGGTCGGCGGCGGCGATCTCTGCCAGTGCGGCGGCCTCCTCGACCCGCCCCCGGCGAGCCCAGACAACGGCCGCGACCGCGGCGAACCAGGAGCTATCCGCCACCTCGTGCTCGGCAAGCATGGCCTCCATCAGCGACTCGGCCTCACGCCATCGTCCGAGGGCGAGCAGGGCCTCCACCCGGCTTTCGAGCGTCGCTGAGCCCCACGAGCGGCCGACGCCGAGCTCCCCGATGCGCGCTACATACCGATCGTGGTACTGGAGCGCCAGGATCCAGAGGCCGGCGCTGTTCAGGCCAGCGCACAGCCCATACCCCGCATAGACCATGACGCTCCGGTCGTCGACTTGCTCCGCGAGCTCGAACAGGCGCGTCAGGAGCTCGATGGCCGCCGCGTGCTCCGACCGCCCATGATGGCGCAGACCCAGCACCCCGAGAGCTGCTGGTTGCACCTCCGGGAATTCGTGCCGCGGGTCCAACTCGAGGGCGCGTCTGGCGATCGACTCGGCCCGGTCGAACTGCATCCGATCGGCTAGAAAGATCGCGCGGACCACGAGGATCCGCGCCGCCAAGGACGGTGCGTCACCTGCCGGGACGAGACGCGCCGCCTGGGCAATGTGGATCCCGGACGCTCGCGCGTCGACCGCGCCGAGGGTCAAGCCCAGCTGGCGGTGCGCGAGCGCGGCCCGCATCGGATCCTGCCGCCGATCGATGAGCGCGAGGGCCTGGGTCGCGAGATCCGTGGCTCTGCCACGCCCGTCCCCGAGCGTCCGTGCAACGTCGGCGGCCCGCAGCAGCGCCGCGGGATGGTCGAAGCCCTCGACCTCGCGCTCGTCCGGCCACGCCCCGAGCGCACGGGCCCAGTGGGCTTCGGCCTCCGCATAGGCTCGGGCGTCGGCCGCGGCGACCGCGGCTCGGACGCTGGCAGCAACGGCGAGCTCGGTGTCGTGGGTCTCCCAGCGATGATGGGCGATCTCTCCGGCGATCCGGGCGGGCTCGTCGTCGCCCTCGGCCCCGGCCTCGAGCAGGTCCGCGATCCCGCGGTGGAGCGCGGTCCGTTCGCCCGGCAGCAGGTCGTCGACGATCGCCTCGCCGAGCAGCGCGTGGCGGGGCTCGAAGCGGTCGCCGGTCTCGTGGCGCACGGCGGTGAGCAGCAGTGCGTCGAGCGCCTCGTGGATCCCGGCGGCGAGCTGGTTGGCCGGGAGCCCGGTCGAGTCCCCCAGCAGGCGCTCGGACACGGGCCGCCCAAACAGCGCGGCGTGGCGGGAGATCAACAGCCCGTCCGGCCCCAGGCCCTCGACGCGCTCAAGGAATCCGTCGCGGAGCGTCTCGGGCATCGCCCGCCGATTGCTGTCGCGCCCTGCGCTCGCCACGAGCTCGATCGCGAACAGCGGGTTCCCATCCGCCCGCTCGACGATCCGGTCCACCAGGCTTGGATCGACGTCCGGTCCGAGCATGTCAGCGATGTCGGCGCGGAGGTCGTCGTCCTCGAGCCGGCGCAGCTCCAGGCGCTCGGTGACGTCGAGCCGGCCCATCTCGGCGGCCCACGGTCGGAGCGGGTGACGCCGGTGGAGCTCGTCGGTCCGGTATGTGGCGAGCACGAGGATCCGCTCGGTACGCAGGTTGCGGACGACGTAGGAGAGCAGGTCGCGGCTCGAGCCGTCGGCCCAGTGGAGGTCCTCGATCACCAGCAGCGTCGGGACCTGGGCGGCGACCTCGAGCAGGAACGAGAGCACCGCCTCGAACAGGCGGGCCCGGGCGAGCGACGAGTCCGGCGCGAGCGGGGTCGGCACCGGTGCGGCCGCGGGCAGCCGCAGGGCGGGCACCAGGCGCGAGAGCTCGGCGAGTGACGCCGGGGCGAGCGCGTCAAGCGCGGCAGCGGGGTCGTACGGTGCGCCGCCCGAAGCCGCCAGCGTCCGGAGGAGCTCGGTGAACGGCAGGTACGGCAGGCTGCCACCCGCGACCGGAACGCAGGCACCGAGCGCGGTCACCCGCTCGGTGGCCGACTGGGCGAGGTACTCCCGGAGCAGGCGGGTCTTGCCGATGCCGGCATCGCCGCCGATCAGGACCAGCTGCGGCTCGCCCCGGGCCGCACGCTGCCACGCCGCGTCGAGCTGCACGAGCTCGGCCTGGCGTCCGATGAACGCGAGGGACGTATCGTGAGGCACGTCCTCAAGCATAGTCACCACGTCCTGATAGGCAGTCTGCCCACATCTGCTCGCGGCCGATCCCGGTCATGACCGGGCCGCTGGCCGCGACTCTGGGTGCCAGATCGGATCGAGGGCCCAGCCGGCGTTGAGCCGTGCTGGACCCTCTTGACCTGCGCGCGGTGGGTGCTGTCCGGATCACGGATGTGCGTCAGCCAGTCGGCTGCTGCGAGCTGTTCCAAGGCGATCTCCACCCGTGGTTCAGAAGGCCGGGACCCTGACGTTGCGTCCGGTCTCTGGCGAGCGAACGATGCTGATCGTGTTCTGTTCGGGTTGTTCTGGCGCAGCCGGCAGCGAGTCAAAGGCCGGGACCCTGACGTTGAGGCCGGTCGTGGGCGAGGCCATGATCACGGTGCCGTTCACCGGGTCGGAATAGTTGTGGTTGGGTGCGCCCGGGGGCGGGGGCAGGATGCTCGCCGGCCCGTGGGTTGTGGTCGTGTCCAGAGGTGCGGGAAAGGCCAGGGCGCTCGTGCCGCCCAGCGCGGTGGCAGCGAGGGCCAGGGTGAGGCCGATCCCGAGCTTGTAACGGCGTTCGTTCCGCATCATGTGGTTCTCCTTCGATCAGTTCCGGTTCGAGCGCGAATGCCTCGTCACCGGCTCGGTCTGCCGGGACTGGATCCGCGGTGGTGGCGCCCGACCGAGGGGCGTGCTCCGAACCTACGGCGCAGGGGGTGTCGGCCACATTGGGACATGCCTTAGATCAGGGGCTGCCGACCCTCAGTTCTTGTGCGGGTAGCTGAGGCCCCAGGCGACTACGCGGGTCCGTCAGAGTCCCAGTCACGGCGAGCACCAGCGCGGGCCGACGCCCCTGGAGTGGTCGGAAACGAGCGAGCCGTCGTGATGCTCGGCGACGGTGTTGGCGGCGTCGGCAAGGACGCCAGCAGCAAGCTCTTCGCTCCGTCCACTTCCTACGTCGATCCACCATCGGCGGGCCGGCCAAGCACGGCCGGAGGGATGCGAGGAGGCGATCCGTCGCTGGGAACGGAGGTATGGCTTGCGGTAGCCGTTCGCCAGGCGCTGGCCCCACCCCCTGGTGCGAGGCCCCAGGGTGGGCGACACCTGCCGGCCCCTTAGTGACACAGACTCAGAGCGGGCGACCGAAGGGAGTTAGCCCTTCGTGGCAGACGAGGCCGAACGCGCGACATTCATGGCAGGCAGGCGGCGGCGGCGGCTGGTAGTGCGAGTTCGTCCGTTCGCTCGGGTCACGCTCAGCAGGACCCGGGAACGAATGGATTGGGGCCCGGATGTGCCCGATCCGTCGTTTCGCGCCGCTTCCAACGGAACTGAACTCGGCGCGGTTCCGAACCAGCCCTGCGGGTCGACGAAACGTCGCGCCGGCACTCGGTGGGCTGCGCGACGCGGGGACGCAGGTGGTGATCGCGGTCGCGCGGGTCCGGTACCTACTTGATGAGGAGTTCACTGACAGAGAGGACGGCTCCGGGGTTGTGGTGCAGGACGTCGAACACGAGAACCCCCTCCACGCGCTCGGTGCCGTCGACGCGCCCGTGGTCGTGGATGTTCACGAAGAGTCGCGTCGGGTCGTCGAGCGACCGGACCTCCAGCGTCACGACGCCATTCGCGATGGCGACATCCGACGGCCATGCCGGGGACACGAACTGGAAGTCGGCCACGGACAGGATCCCATTGGGCAACGTGGCCTCGCCGACGGGCACTGCATAGTGCCCGTCGTGGTCGATCGGGATGTCGAGGCGGGACACGCGCTGCGGCCTGGCTGCGGCGAGCGCCTCCTGGTCGGGTGCGGGCACGGGCGTGGCGCCCTCGGGCGTGTCGAAGTAGCCGCCCATCGTGACCGAGGTCGCCCGGAGTCGCGGATCGTCCCGGCACTGGAGGGCCGGGATCCCGCCGCAGTCCATCGACACCTCGTGGACGCTCCCGTCGCGCAGGGTGACGAGCGTGAGCACGTTGGGCGCGCCGCTCGTGAACTGGAGGATCGTGATGCCGTCGCGGACCTCGGGCGTGGGCGGAGGTAGGACCGAGATGGCGACGATCTCGTCAGACGGGGCGCTGAGCTTGAGCGCGGCGTAATCGGTCATGTTCGAGCAGCGGGCCCGCGAGAAGACCGCCTGGCAGGCACTCGGGGCTGCTGGTGCACCCGACGTCGAGGAGCAAGCGGCGAAGGCCAAGGCGAACACGGCGGCAGGTCCCACGGCGAGATGACGGACACTGGCCATGGCCGCAGTCTCGCATCGACAATCGCGCTATGGGCTACGGGAAATCACCCAACGGCGAGTGCGAGCATTCGCGGCACTGAAAGCGCCCAGATCAGGAGGATGTCGCGTCAGCTCCTGGCGTCGCGTGGACGCCCGCCCGCACGGCCTCGAAGAGTGGCATGGTCCCTCGGGACTTCAAGCGGCCAAGCGGAGTGCTGGTGGTAGTGCGAGTCGGTCCCTTCGGTTCAGTCACGCTCGGCGGGGCCAATGTACGAACGGATCGGACATCGAATTGGCTCGATCCATCCTTTCGCGCCGCTCCCATCTGAGCACGGACCCTTCTCGGCGCTACGTGTCGGTTGTCTCGGGCGAAACGCTGCTGCCAGTTCGCTCGAGACCACCTGAGGTGGCACGGCGACAGCGCATGATCACCGGGGCCTGGGATCTTCCCACTGATTTCGTTGGGGTGGTGTGAAGCCGGTAGCACTATGGGGGCGACCGAAGAAGAGACGGAGGGACCGCCGAAGCGATCCCTCCGCCGTGCATGCGGCCGGTGCCGCAGGGGCTACTTCGCGTGGACGACGATGGAACCGCCGCCGATGGCCTGCTGGACACCGTTGTCGTAGACGATCGTGTCGCCGTCGGTGATCTGGATCCGGAACAGGTCCGGGCTGCCGTCGGTCGCCCAGATCATGAACCCGTAGTCACCGGCGCCGTTGATCGTGCCGGTGCCCTTGAACTGGGCGTTCATGCCGGCCTTGTTGACGACGAGCCACTGGTTGCTCGTGCTGTGGAAGTTGAGCCCGGCGACCTGGAACACGAACTCCGTGTTGCCGGTCGGGACGGTCGCCCCCTTCTGGTACTTGGACACGAAGCCGAAGGTCGCCTTGCCGGCCAGGGTCCCATCGGGGACGTAGGCGCCGGCCGGCGAGTCGAACCAGCCGCCGCCGGTCACGAAGCCGCCCGACGGGTCATAGACGACGACGCTCGTGGTGGCGATATTGGACACCGCGCCGTAGGCGTCGGTGACCTGGAGCGTGACCGGGTAGACGCCGGGGGTCGAGCCGGCGGTGAACGTCGGATTCGTCGCCGTCGAGTCGTCGAGGGTCCCGCCGCTGACACCCCAGTCGTAGGTGATCGCGTCGCCGTCGGGATCGGAGGAGCCCGAGCCGTCGAAGGCGACGGTGCCGTTGATCGGGACGAGGTACGGTCCATCGGGGTTGGCGATGGGCGCCCCCGTGATCGCGAAGCGGCTGATCAGGCGGACGTCGGCCTCGCCCGACGGGACGGAGTCGCCGGCCCCGGGGTTGAACACGAAGCAGTAGTCGCCCGACGGCCAGCCCGTCGTGTCGGCGGTCGAGAGCAGGTGCTTGCCGCCGCTGATGGCGGTCCAGGTGTAGGGATCGCTGTTGCCGTCGACATTCCCCCACTGGGTGTTGGTGCCGATGGACGAGCATTGCGTGTTCTCGTCGACGCGCACCGCCCAGAACACCGCCGAGCCCGGGTTGTCGTCGTAGTAGTTCGCCTCGATCGGCAGCGAGCTGCCGAGGGCATAGACGTCGCCGTCGGCCGGCGAGACGATCTGGCCGCTCGGGATCTGGTCGGCGTAGAGGGCGACGCACAGGCCGCCGGTGTTGTTCGAGGGGAACGAGTCATAGATGTTGGCGCTGATCGCGAGCGGGCTGCCGGTCGGCGCCACGTTGATCGCGTAACGGTGGCCCGCGTCGTAGGCGCCCCAGTTCACGAACCCGCCGTTGACCTCGAGGTCGAGCAGGCCCGTCTCGGTCGCCTCGTAGCCGTGGACCGCGTCCGTCCAGCCGAGGTTGTTGGCCCGCTGGTACGCGTCCTGGCTGTACTCGGCGTCGGCCTGGATGTCGTATGCGCCCGCGCCGCCGGCGAAGTAGGTGCCCGACGCCTCGAGCTTGTAGCTGTACCCCGTGGCGAGCGCGGTCGGCGTGGTCACGGTCCCGCCGGTGGCGGGCACCCAGCCGGTCCAGACCTGCGTGTAGCCGGGGTAGGTCCCGTAGTCGCAGTAGCCGGCCCCGGTGTAGAGGCCGACCGTGCCGCTGGCCGTCCACGTGAAGGCTTGGCTCGCGCTGCTCGTGGCGGTGCCGGCCATGTGGCCCGATTGATCGATCGACCCTGCGAGATCGACGGTGTAGCCGGCGTTCGCGCCGGTGTAGAGGACGTGGAAGCCCACGCCCCAGCCGCTCACCTGGCCCGTCAGGTCCCAGGTGTAGGCCGGATTCGCTTCGTAGTAGCCGTGGCCGCTCACGCTGCCATCGGTGGCGCTGGTCGTGGTGACGGTCATCGAGTGGATGTAGTCACCGCTGCAGCCCGACGTGCAGGTGAGATCGATCGTGTAGGTGCCGTTGAGGTTCCACGTCGGCGACGTGTACCCCAGCGCGACCACTGGGATGGCGAGCACGGCCACGAGGGCGGCCACCAACGCACGACTTCTCATCCTGTCCCTCCCGCGCTCCCTGGCGCGATGTGGCGCAGGTCGGTCTCGCCAGTGGCTCGACGCGGTCCAAGGCGACCGGGCACAGGCCGCGCGTCAACACCCCCCACATTCCCGGGACGATCCCCGGGCGGTTCCATCGAACTTAGCGTCGAGTGCCGCGTGGCCAGGAGAGCCTTGTGGCACGTAAGTGACAGCACAAAGCGTCAGAAGCGGTGCGAGAAGGCAACAGCGGGCCGTGCGTCGACGCGCGAGGATCCCCCACTTTCGACTCGCCGGGGTCGGGTTGCGTCTCGGACGCGTTGACGACGTCATCCGGACCGGACTGCCGCGTAAACCCTTCGGAGCTGTATCCGGAAAGCTATGGTGGCTCGCGTGCCGACTGACTTGTCGACACGTCGGTCCTGATGTCCCCGCCTACGCTGAGGACGAGGCGCGTAAGCACCCGCTCGCAACACCAAGCGGTGCGAGTCAGCCGGTGTTGCCGGTCCCGAACTGCCGGTCGCCGGCGTCGCCGAGGCCGGGCATGATGTAGCCCTTGTCGTTGAGCTGGCGGTCGAGCGCGGCGGCGTAGATCTCGACGTCGGGATGCGCCTTGAGCACGGCCTCGACGCCCTCGGGCGCGGCGATCAGGTTGACGAGCTTGATCCGCACCGCGCCCCAGCGCTTGAGGACGTCGATGGCCGCGCTGGCCGAGCCGCCGGTGGCGAGCATCGGGTCGAGGATCAGGCACAGGTCGACGGTCGCGCTGTTGGGCAGCTTGTTGTAGTACTCGACCGGGCGCAGGGTTCGCTCGTCGCGGAACAGGCCGAGGTGCCAGACCTGGGCGGTGGGCATGAGCTCAAGGAAGGCGTCCACCATGCCCAGGCCGGCCCGCAGGATCGGGATGAAGCCGATGCGGTCGGCGAGCTCCTCGCCCTGCATGACCTCGATCGGGGTGGTCACGTCGAGCGGTTGCGTCCGGGCGTCGGCGAGGGCCTCGTAGCCCAGCAGCCAGGACAGCTCGCGCACGACCTCGCGGAACTTCTTGGGTTCGGTGGCCTGGTCACGGAGGATGCCAAGCTTGTGGCGGACGGCAGGATGCTGCGAGACGTGGAGGTTGGGCGAGGCTGCCACGGGGATCCCTCACGCTGCGGTGGTCGGGTCGGCGGACGCGGCCGGTCGGAGGCGACCGTCCTCCGGGTCGCTGCGAATCCTAGCGCGGGCCGAGGGTGGCGGTGCGGGGGTCATTCCGCGCGCTGACCGGCTCCCTCGCCAGCCCCTGCCAGCCCTGCCAGACCGTGCCGGCCCGCTCGCTGCCCACGACCCTGACAGATGGCCGCCTGGCGGGCGCTCGCCACCGTCGCTGGGGCGATGGACGGGATCAGCGAGCGCCGAGACGGGCGCGAAGAGGTGAATCGGCCCGATAGTGCTCGCCTGGCGAGCGCGGTACAGGGATCCGCGGCCCGCCGATGGCGAACGCTCGCGTGGCGGGCAATTGTCATGGCGGGCGGCAACCGAGCCGACCACCGAGCCGGCGACCGAGCGACGACCGAGCCGACGGCCGCGCCGTTGGCACAACCCGGTGCGCCCGGGCACCGCTTGCCGGGCACCGCGCCGCCTCCAGCCGGCACCGCGTCGCCGGGCCCGCGCTATGCTCGATGTTCATGGCCGCTCGAACCCCGACCCGGTCCCCGCGCAGCGCCGGCGCCACCCCGGCGGCCGCCCCGCGCGCACCGCGATGGACCACCGCACCGGTCCTGGTCAGGCAGACGCGGAACGGGGTTGTCGAATCGGTCCATCGGGGTGACGTGGTCGAGGTCGACGCCACCGGACGGATGCTGCGCCTCATCGGTGATCCGGATCGCATCGTCTACCTCCGATCGACGGTCAAGCCGTTCGGCCTGATGGGGCTCCTGCGCGCCGGCGGCCAGCGCGAGTTCGACCTCACCACCGAAGAGCTGGCGGTGATGGCGTCGAGCCATTCCGGCGAGGACGTCCACGTCCGCACGATCCAGGCGATGTACCGCCGGATCGGGATCCCGCAGGGGATCCTCGCCTGCGGGACCGAGGGCATGCCGCTCGACGCGCTGACCGCGGCCCGCCTCGCGCGCGACGGGGAGCGGCCCGGTCCGCTGCGCCACATGTGCTCCGGCCAGCACTCGGTGTTCATCCTGCTCGCCAAGCTCGGCGGCTGGGAGCTGGAGACCTACTGGCAGTCCACGCACCCGGCCCACGTCGCCTACCAGGAAGCGGTCGCCGCCGCGTACCACGTTCGCCCGGACCAGCTGCGCACCGGGCTCGATGGCTGCGGCGTGCTCACGTATGCGTTCCCGCTGCGCGAGGTCGCCCGCGCTTTCGCGATCCTGGCCGACCCGTCGGCGCTGCCCGCGGACGACCCGCGGACGGCGCTGGAGCGCCAGTACCTGACGGTTCGTGACGCGATGATCGCCCACCCGGAGCTGGTCGCCGGGTCGCGGGACCGGCTCGACACCTCGCTGATGAAGGCGGTCGACGGTCGGCTCGTGAGCAAGAGCGGGATGGAGGCGCTGCGCGGCATCGGGATCCTGCGCGGCCCCCGCGGGAACGGCGCCGACGCGCCCGCGTCCGGCATGGCGATCAAGATCGAGGACGGCGACGGGTCCGGCCGCGGAACGTGGGCCGCCTCCGTCGAGGCGCTCCGCCAGGCGGGCGTTCTGGACGGGCAGCCGCTGCGTGCCCTCGCGCGGTACCACCGCCCGGTCACGCTGGACCCGCACGGCCGGACCGGCGGCGAAGCGATCCCGGGCTTCGAGCTCGCGCCGGTGGGCGAGCTGGTCGGCTGACGATGGCGATGGGCGACGACGGCGATGGGTTGACGACGGCGACCGACTGACGACGAACGGTCGCTCGACGACCAGATCGCTCCGGCTGACGGAGGATGCGTCCCATGACCAACCAGGGAGACCCATACCGGATCCTCGGCATCCGGGCGGGCGCCTCCCTCATCGAGATCCGCTCGGCGTACCGCCGACTCGCCAAGCAGTACCACCCGGACGCCGCGGGCGAGCGGGCGCTGCCGCGGTTCCTCGCCATCCAGGCCGCCTACGAGCGCCTCGTCGACGGCGAGGGCCGCCTGCGCGGAGCCGGTCAGGGGTCCGTTGGCCGAACGGCCGGTGCCGGCGGGCGCGGCGGATCGGCGCCGCGCGATCGCGAGCCGTGGCGGGCCGATCCCGACCGAGCGCGGGCGTCGCGAGATGCGTGGCGGGCCCGCCGGTCCACGGCCCGGGACAGCGCGGCTGCCGGCGAAGGTGCCGGCGCTTCCGGTGTTTCCGGTGCCCCCGGACCGGGTCCCGGTTCCGGGCCCGGCTCCACGGGCCGCCGGTCCCGGGCCCCGGGCGGTGCAGGCGGCGCAACCGGCTCGGGCGGCGCGCCGGGCAGGCAGGACGGCCGGTCTGCGCCCGGCGACCGTTCTGGCCGCCGTTCGCCGCGAGGACCGCGCAAGGCAACCCCCGGGTCGACGACCTATGACGAGGCTGCCGAGACGCCGCGGGACCCGGAGTGGGGCGGCGGCGCCTGGTACGGCCCGTCATCGGGCACGTTCTGGACGATCAACCCGCGCGAATACGCCGATCCGCGGAAGCACGGCCCCGAATACCAGGCCCGCGCCCGACGGGCGGCGGAGGGGGAGCCGGCCGCGGGCGGCGACGGGGAGATCCCCGCCATGCCGGGCCCGGTCGCCGACGCCGACGCCACGGGCGAGCGCGTCGACCTGCGCTGGGATGGCAGCCGCGGCACGACCACCGCCCGGGGCGAAGGTGACTGGGCGACCGGTCGATGGGCGTACGACGCGGCCGACCCCGCCGACCCCGCCGACCCGCTGCCCGGACCGCCGGAGCGCGCGCGGCGGCGGCCGGGGACAGGGCACGCGCGCGGCCAGGGAGGCCGACCGGAGGCGACCGGGCGAGCACGGACACGCCGGACACGCCGGACCTGCCGGACCTCGAGGCGCTCGCCCGTCGCGCGTCGCCGGCGAGCCTGCTTGCCCTCGCCCGGCGCCCCGACCGTCGCTGGCGCCTCGCGCTCGCGCTGATCGGCTGGCCACCGATCGGCTTCGCGCTCGGCACCCTGCTGGCGACGATGACCGGGTGTGCCACCTACACGGCGGCATGCACCGACCCGCTGCCGCTCCTCCCCGTCGTGGTGCAGCCGATCGTCGTCGTGGCCCTGTTCCTGGTCGGGCCGGTGGCCGCGGTCTCGGCGTTCGGATCGCTCGTCGCGCTGGCCGTGGCGCTGCCCGTGGCCGCGATCCTCGCCGTGGGTACGGTCCCCGAGAGCCGGGTCGGGGCGCCGGTGCTCGGCGCGGTGGTCGCGGTGGCCTACCTCGCGGCCATCGCCGCCGGCGTTCGCGGCACATGGCGCGCACGCCCCGGCGGTGACCGCCCCCCGCCGTAGACTTGATCGATGGTGCGAGTCAGCCGGTGTTGCCGGTCCCGAACTGCCGGTCGCCGGCGTCGCCGAGGCCGGGCATGATGTAGCCCTTGTCGTTGAGCTGGCGGTCGAGCGCGGCGGCGTAGATCTCGACGTCGGGATGCGCCTTGAGCACGGCCTCGACGCCCTCGGGCGCGGCGATCAGGTTGACGAGCTTGATCCGCACGGCGCCCCAGCGCTTGAGGACGTCGATGGCGGCGCTGGCCGAGCCGCCGGTGGCGAGCATCGGGTCGAGGATCAGGCACAGGTCGACGGTCGCGCTGTTGGGCAGCTTGTTGTAGTACTCGACCGGGCGCAGGGTTCGCTCGTCGCGGAACAGGCCGAGGTGCCAGACCTGGGCGGTGGGCATGAGCTCGAGGAAGGCGTCGACCATGCCCAGGCCGGCCCGCAGGATCGGGATGAAGCCGATGCGGTCGGCGAGCTCCTCGCCCTGCATGACCTCGATCGGGGTGGTCACGTCGAGCGGTTGCGTCCGGGCGTCGGCGAGGGCCTCGTAGCCCAGCAGCCAGGACAGCTCGCGCACGACCTCGCGGAACTTCTTGGGTTCGGTGGCCTGGTCACGGAGGATGCCAAGCTTGTGGCGGACGGCAGGATGCTGCGAGACGTGGAGGTTGGGCGAGGCTGCCACGGGGATCCCTCACGCTGCGGTGGTCGGGTCGGCGGACGCGGCCGGTCGGAGGCGACCGTCCTCCGGGTCGCTGCAAATCCTAGCGCGGGCCGAGGGTGGCGGTGCGGGGGTCATTCCGCGCGCTGACCGGCTCCCTCGCCAGCCCCTGCGAGCCCCTGCCGGCTCGCTCGCTGCCCGCTCGGCCCTGCCTGCCCCACGACCCTGACAGATGGCCGCCTGGCGGGCGCTCGCCACCGTCGCTGGGCGATGGACGGGATCAGCGAGCGCCGAGACGGGCGCGAAGAGGTGAATCGGCCCGATAGTGCTCGCCTGGCGAGCGCGGTACAGGGATCCGCGGCCCGCCGGTGGCGAACGCTCGCGTGGCGGGCAATTGTCATGGCGGGCGGCAACCGAGCCGACCACCGAGCCGGCGACCGAGCGACGACCGAGCCGACGGCCGCGCCGATGGCACAACCCGGTGCGCCCGGGCACCGCTTGCCGGGCACCGCGCCTCCTCCAGCCGGCCCCGCGTCGCCGGGCCCGCGCTATGCTCGATGTTCATGGCCGCTCGAACCCCGACCCGGTCCCCGCGCAGCGCCGGCGCCACCCCGGCGGCCGCCCCGCGCGCACCGCGATGGACCACCGCACCGGTCCTGGTCAGGCAGACGCGGAACGGGGTTGTCGAATCGGTCCATCGGGGTGACGTGGTCGAGGTCGACGCCACCGGACGGATGCTGCGCCTCATCGGTGATCCGGATCGCATCGTCTACCTCCGATCGACGGTCAAGCCGTTCGGCCTGATGGGGCTCCTGCGCGCCGGCGGCCAGCGCGAGTTCGACCTCACCACCGAAGAGCTGGCGGTGATGGCGTCGAGCCATTCCGGCGAGGACGTCCACGTCCGCACGATCCAGGCGATGTACCGCCGGATCGGGATCCCGCAGGGGATCCTCGCCTGCGGGACCGAGGGCATGCCGCTCGACGCGCTGACCGCGGCCCGCCTCGCGCGCGACGGGGAGCGGCCCGGTCCGCTGCGCCACATGTGCTCCGGCCAGCACTCGGTGTTCATCCTGCTCGCCAAGCTCGGCGGCTGGGAGCTGGAGACCTACTGGCAGTCCACGCACCCGGCCCACGTCGCCTACCAGGAAGCGGTCGCCGCCGCGTACCACGTTCGCCCGGACCAGCTGCGCACCGGGCTCGATGGCTGCGGCGTGCTCACGTATGCGTTCCCGCTGCGCGAGGTCGCCCGCGCTTTCGCGATCCTGGCCGACCCGTCGGCGCTGCCCGCGGACGACCCGCGGACGGCGCTGGAGCGCCAATATCTGACGGTTCGCGACGCGATGATCGCCCACCCGGAGCTGGTCGCCGGAACCCGGGACCGGCTCGACACCTCGCTGATGAAGGCGGTCGACGGTCGGCTCGTGAGCAAGAGCGGGATGGAGGCGCTGCGCGGCATCGGGATCCTGCGCGGACCCCGTGGGAACGGCGCCGACGCGCCCGCGTCCGGCATGGCGATCAAGATCGAGGACGGCGACGGGTCCGGCCGCGGAACGTGGGCAGCCTCCGTCGAGGCGCTCCGCCAGGCGGGCGTTCTGGACGGGCAGCCGCTGCGTGCCCTCGCGCGGTACCACCGCCCGGTCACGCTGGACCCGCACGGCCGGACCGGCGGCGAAGCGGTCCCGGGCTTCGAGCTCGCGCCGGTGGGCGAGCTGGTCGGCTGACAATGGCGATGGGCGACGCCGGCGATGGGTTGACGACGGCGACCGACTGACGACGAACGGTCGCTCGACGACCAGATCGCTCCGGCTGACGGAGGATGCGTCCCATGACCAACCAGGGAGACCCGTACCGGATCCTCGGCATCCGGGCGGGCGCCTCCCTCATCGAGATCCGCTCGGCGTACCGCCGACTCGCCAAGCAGTACCACCCGGACGCCGCGGGCGAGCGGGCGCTGCCGCGGTTCCTCGCCATCCAGGCCGCCTACGAGCGCCTCGTCGACGGCGAGGGCCGCCTGCGCGGAGCCGGTCAGGGGTCCGTTGGCCGAACGGCCGGTGCCGGCGGGCGCGGCGGATCGGCGCCGCGCGATCGCGAGCCGTGGCGGGCCGATCCCGACCGAGCGCGGGCGTCGCGAGATGCGTGGCGGGCCCGCCGGTCCACGGCCCGGGACAGCGCGGCTGCCGGCGAAGGTGCCGGCGCTTCCGGTGTTTCCGGTGCCCCCGGACCGGGTCCCGGTTCCGGGCCCGGCTCCACGGGCCGCCGGTCCCGGGCCCCGGGCGGTGCAGGCGGCGCAACCGGCTCGGGCGGCGCGCCGGGCAGGCAGGACGGCCGGTCTGCGCCCGGCGACCGTTCTGGCCGCCGTTCGCCGCGAGGACCGCGCAAGGCAACCCCCGGGTCGACGACCTATGACGAGGCTGCCGAGACGCCGCGGGACCCGGAGTGGGGCGGCGGCGCCTGGTACGGCCCGTCATCGGGCACGTTCTGGACGATCAACCCGCGCGAATACGCCGATCCGCGGAAGCACGGCCCCGAATACCAGGCCCGCGCCCGCCGGGCGGCGGAGGGGGAGGCGGCCGCGGGCGGCGAAGGCGAGATCCCCGCCATGCCGGGCCCGGTCGCCGACGCCGACGCCACGGGCGAGCGCGTCGACCTGCGCTGGGATGGCAGCCGCGGCACGACCACCGCCCGGGGTGAAGGTGACTGGGCGACCGGTCGATGGGCGTACGACGCGGCCGACCCCGCCGACCCCGCCGACCCAGCTGCCCGGACCGCCGGAGCGCGCGCGGCGGCGGCCGGGGACAGGGCACGCACGCGGCCAGGCGGGCCGACCGGAGGCGACCGGACGAGCGCGGATACGCCGGTCACGCCGGACCTGCCGGACCTCGAGGCGCTCGCCCGTCGGGCGTCGCCGGCGAGCCTGCTGGCCCTCGCCCGGCGCCCCGACGGCCGCTGGCGCCTCGCGCTCGCGCTGATCGGCTGGCCACCGATCGGCTTCGCGCTCGGCACCCTGCTGGCGACGATGACCGGGTGTGCAACCTACACGGCGGCATGCACCGACCCGCTGCCGTTGCTCCCCGTCGCGGTGCAGCCGATCGTCGTCGTGGCCCTGTTCCTGGTCGGGCCGGTGGCCGCGGTCTCGGCGTTCGGGTCGCTCGTCGCGCTGGCCGTGGCGCTGCCCGTGGCCGCGGTTCTCGCCGTGGGTACGGTCCCCGAGAGCCGGGTCGGGGCGCCGGTGCTCGGCGCGGTGGTCGCGGTGGCCTACCTCGCGGCCATCGCCGCCGGCGTTCGCGGCACATGGCGCGCACGCCCCGGCGGTGACCGCCCCCCGCCGTAGACTTGATCGATGGTGCGTCCTGAAAGCTGGACCAGGCCAGCGGGTGTGAGTCCCGCCCGGGTAGGCGCCCGAGCGCCCGGTAGCAGGCCCCGGTCGGATGGTGAGAGCCCTTCGGCTGAGCGGGGCGTCAAGAGCCTCTTTGGAGGGAGCAAGAACACGGGCCGTAGCGAGCAGTCGCGAGTCCTGCAGCCTCGACACAGTGACAACGAGGGAGCCGAGCCGCTCATTTCACGGCGAAGGCCACGTCCGGTGGGTCGCGTTCGGGATGACCTGCCGGGTCCCTCCGGGGTAGGGGGATCGGCACGCGTTCGAAGGTCTGGTCCGGAACAGGAGAGACCCGTCTGCGCAGCCTCGTCAGCAAAGACCGGTCGTATAAGCCGATGGTGAAGTCGGCCGGAGCGCAGCGGGAGTCCGGCGGGGTCGTAGTACCGGGCGCGCCCGGGAAGGGCCCCGACTTTGGTCACGCCGGGAGCGGAGGTACGCGTCAGGGCATGGCCGGGACCACCCGGTCCAGCAACCCCCATGGGCATCTGCCCATGGACAAGGTGCAACAACTCCAACACCGGCTCTACGTGGCGGCCAAGCGGTCGCCGGAGCGGCGCTTCCACGCCCTCTTTGACCGGATCTTCCGGCCTGACGTGCTGGAAGAGGCGTGGAAGCGAGTGCTCGCCAATCGGGGAGCGGCCGGGGTCGATCGGGAGACTCTGGCGCAGGTCGAGGCATACGGCGCGGAGCGCATGCTCCAAGACCTCTCGGACTCGCTCCGGCAGGGTCGATACCACCCGTCGCCGGTGCGGCGACGGGGCATCCCGAAGCCAGACGGCGGCGTGCGGCCGCTGGGCATCCCGACGGTTCGCGACCGCGTGGCGCAGCAGGCGGCGAAGCTCGTGCTGGAGCCGATCTTCGAGGCGGACTTCCTGCCCGTCTCCTTCGGCTACCGGCCCAAGCGGAGCGCGACTGGGGCGCTCGAGGTCATCCGGCGCTCGTTCATCGAGGGCAGGACCTGGGTCGTCGAGCTGGACATCCGCTCCTTCTTCGACTCGATCGACCACGATCGGTTGCTCGAGTTCGTCGCAGAGCGGGTGTCCGACCGGCGGGTGCTCAAGCTCATCCGGATGTGGCTCACGGCAGGAGTGATGGAGGACGGCGTGCTCAGCCAGACGGTCTCTGGCACGCCGCAGGGCGGGGTGATCAGCCCCCTCCTGGCCAACATCTACCTCCACCGGTTCGATCTGGCCTTCGCGAGGCGCGGTCAGGGCACGTTGGTGCGCTATGCCGACGATGCCGTGATCCTGTGCCGGACGCAGGTCGAGGCCGAGGCGGCCCTTGGGCTGGTGCGAGCGATCGTCACCGGTCTCGGGCTCGAGCTCCACCCGGACAAGACGCGGATCGTTGATCTCAGAGAGGGTCGGGAGGGCTTCGACTTCCTCGGCTGCCACTTCCATGCCCGGGTCTCGGGCCGGCTGCTGGAGCGCGGCATCCGCCGCTACTACCTCCACCGCTGGCCATCGGTCCGGAGCATGAAGCGGGTTCGCTCGCGGGTGAAGGAGCTGACCGGCCGCAACCGCAACGGGGCCAAGGATGTCCGGGTGTTGATCCGGGATCTCAACCCCGTCCTGCGTGGCTGGGGCAACTACTTCCGCACTGGCAACGCGGACACCAAGTTCACCCAGGTTGACCGCTACGTCGTGGACCGGCTGCGACGCTTCCAGATGAAGCGAAAGGGCCGAGACCTGCGACCTGGCGAGGCCAACCGGTGGACCGAAGACTGGTTCGATGGTCTCGGCCTATACCGACTGCGTGGCACCATCCGCTACCGGAGGCAGCGTAACCATGCGCGAGCGACCATCGGTGAGCCGTGTGCGGGAGAACCGCTTGCACGGTTCGAAAGGAGGATGGGGAACCGGGCCTGCTCGCCAGGCACCGCGCCCCTGACCACCAATGCGTCGACACGATCCCGCGGACATCTCGGCCGCCGCCCAGGAGTACCTCCTTGCCCTGCGCGTGATGGCGTCCGACGGCCGCGTGGCGACGACCGCTCAGGTCGGGCGCCAGGTGGGGGTCACCACGCAGGCCGCGAGCGAGATGTGCCGCAGGCTGGGTGCGGACGGCCTGCTCGAGACGACCACGGGGCGAGGGCTCGCGCTGACCGCGGCCGGGCGCACGGCTGCCGATGCGATCTTCCGCCGGCACGCCCTGCTCGAGTGGCTCCTCACCTCGGTCGTCGGGCTGTCGTGGGCCGAGAGCGACGTTGAGGCGATGCGGCTCCAGGGCGCCATGTCGCCGCGGGTCGAGGCGAAGCTGGACGAGCTCCTTGGCCACCCGGAGACCTGCCCGCACGGCAACCCGATCGATTTCGAGACGGCCCGACGCAGGCCCGAGGGTACGCCGCTGTCCGAGCTCGAGTCGGGGTCGAAGGCGACCGTGCTCCGGATCACCGAGGAGGCCGAGGAGGACGCCGGCCTGCTGTCCTACCTCGAGGCGCGGGCGCTCACGCCAGGTGCGCACATCACGGTCCTCGCCCGGTCCGAATCGCTGGACTCGCTCACGCTCGACGGCCCGCGCGGCCGGGCCACCCTTGGCCTCCGCCCGGCGGCGCTGATCCGCGTGATCCCCGGGGAGGCGGATCCGGCGCTGTTCCACCACGTGCCCGCGCCGCTCGGGGTGTAGACGGCGTGCCGCGGCGCCGGCCCGCCGAGGCGAGGCCGGCGCCGTGTTTCGGCCACCATGACTATGGCAGCGTCAGGACGAACTGCTGCACGCGGTTCTCGCTCGGCAGTGCGGGATCGCCGCCGAACTCGGAGACGAAGGCGTTGCCCGCGTCATCCACCACGATCCCGGAAGGAAAGCCCAGCTGGCCCGGCTCTCGTCCGGGCTCGCCCCACGAGCCGAGGAACGAGCCGTCCGGCGCGTACACCCGAACGCCGTTGTCCGTGGGCGACGACGGGATCTGGGTCACGTACACCCGGCCGCTGGCATCGACCGCGATCTCCCCCGGCTGGTCGAGGAACGCCCCTTGCCCGGAGGCACCAAAGGTTCCAGTGAGGTTGCCCGCACCGTCGAACCGCCGAACCTCGTTGGGCCCGACTGCCGAGACGTAGAAGCTCCCCTGGTCATCGACGGCCAGGCCGTTGGCCCCGTTGGACACGCCCTCGAGCGGGTCGAACGCGCCCACCACGCTTCCGTCGGGCTGATACGTCTCGACGACACTGCGCACGTCATCAAGGACGGACACGTTGCCGTCGGGACCGACGGCGATCCCGACCGGGTCGCTGAACATGCCGGGGCTGCTCCCGAAGCCACCCCACTCGGTGATGTAGTCCCGGGAGGCATCGAAGGCCTGGACTCGACGGTTGCCGACGTCGAGCACGAAGAACGAGCCGTCGGCTGCGAACGCGAGCGTCCCGTAGGGATCGCCGTTCGAGCGTCGCAGGTTGAACTCGCCCTTCCCGTCGCCCGGCCGACCCCAGGATTCGAGGTACGTGCCGTCGGCGCCGAAGATGGCGAACCGTCCGTTGTCGACATCGGCCACCCAGAGCCGGCCGTCGGGTGCCCGGGCCATCCCGGCCGACACGAAGCCCGCCTCGGGGCTCGTCGCCTGCCACCCGACGTCCGCGATCGGGCTCGGAGCCGGCGTCGGTGCGGAGTCCTGCGATGGCGTCGTCGTGGGGACCGGCGTGGAGGAGGGCGGCACAACCGTTCGGTGTGGTTGCGGCGCCACGGTCGCGCCATCGCCGTCGATCGCGTACAGGGTGCCAGGCAGGGTGCCGACGACCACGAGGCCGTGCGACGCCGCCACGCAGCACTCATTGCTGCCGTCGAGGTCGAACGACCACAGCTCGTTGCCGGTGGCGGTGTCCAGGGCGTAGATGCGGTGTTCGCCCTCGGCCGTGAAATAGACCCCGTCGCCGGCCACCGCGGCCGGGCGGATTGGTCCCGCGAACTGGGCCTCCCACGCCACCGCACCGGTCCCAAGCTGGTACGCGATCACCGAACCCGTGTCGGTGCCGCCGACGCCGAGGTCACCCGCGATCGCCGGCGTGCCGTAGTCATCGGTCTGCCAGCGCGCGTCGCCCGACGCCACGTCGAGCGCGCGCAGGCCTCCCCAACCGCTGACGTAGAGGGTGTTGCCGTTGACCACAGGGGTGCCGTAGGCCGCGCCGTTGCCCGGGAGCGACCACAGCTGGCTGCCGTCTGACGCCTGGACCGCGACGAACGGCCCGTTCATGACGCCCGCGAAGATCCGACCGTCCGCCGCAGCCGGAACCCGATCGATCGGGAGGCCCTCGGCTGAGACGTGGGTATCCCAGGCGATCGCACCGGTGGCCGTGCTCAGCGCGACCAGCTGGCCATCGCCGGTACCCACGATCAGGCGATCACCGTCCACGGTTGGCGCGGTGGGGGAGTTGAGCGGAACCGATGCCGGCCACCGCTCGCTTCCGTCGGCGAGGTTGAGCGCGTGCATGGCGCCCCTCCCGTCGGCAAGGAACACGGTCCCGTCGGCGACCATCGGCCCGCCGGCCGGCCCAGCGAGCTGCGTCGACCAGCGCTCGAGGCCGGTCGTGATGTCCAACGCGTGGAGCACGCCGTCGTCGCTCGGCGCAAGAACGAGATCACCGACGATCGAGATATTCGCGGCGATGGCGCCCTGGGCATGGAACGTCCAGCGCGCGACGGGGTTGCCGACCGGGCCACGGTCGGTGGCGCTCGTGTGGGCGGGGTTCCGGCGGAGGCCCGGCCAGTCATCGGGGGTAGCCCTCGATTGCAGGGCGGCCACGGCCGCAACCGCACCGAGCAGCAGGACGCCCAGGAGGGCGAGGACCAGCACCAGTCGGCCCGTGGGCGACCCGACCGTGGTCCGGGATTGGAGACGCATGGGAGGCTCCTTGAGGAGCGCCAGCCAGCGCGGCCGGGGCCGCATCCGGCGGGTCGCGAACATGACGTTGTCGAGGACGGCGTCGCTGGCGGCACCGGTGGCCTCATCGGCCATCCAGACCGCAATGGAGCGCTCGAGCGATCGCTGCGTGCTCATGCCGAACGACCCCCAACGACACTGAAGGCATCGGGCTCCTCGGCCGCCAGCGCGACGCGAAGCGCCTCGAGACCTCGGTGCAGGCGGGACTTCGCGGTTCCCGCAGGGATGCCGAGGATCTCGGCCGCCTCGCTCAGTGGCAGGTCGAGGTAGAAGTGCATGACCATCACGGTCCGCTGGTCGAGCGACAGCCGGCCGACCTCACGGCCGAGCCGGTCGCGCTCGACGACCGTGAGCGAGAAGTCGTAGCCGGCCGGCGGCTCCCGGTCGGGCATCACGTGCAGCTCGACCAGGTCCTGGCGCTTGTGGCGCTGGGCAGACCGGTAGCAGGCTCGCACCGTCAGCCGGTGAAGCCAGGCGTCCCATGCACCGGGGTCACGGAGCGCACGCACGTGCTTCCAGGCGAGCACGAGCGCCTCCTGGACCGCGTCCTGGGCGCGATCCTGGTCCCGGAGGATGAGCCGTGCGGCACCGAGCAGGCGGGGGAGCGACGCTCGCACCAGGACGGCGAAGGCGTCGTGGTCACCCGCTTGCGCTCGCGAGACAAGCTCACGCTGCATGTCGGCACCCGTTCCGTCGCGGCGCATCTCGCCGCGCTCACAAGATACGAGGCGCCCGGCGGCGTGAACGGTTCCCACCCATCTGCCAGATGCAGTGACAACGCTTCGGCAGTGGCCACGCTTCGGCTGGCCCTAATTCGGCTGGCCCCGTGGTCTCCGGCGCCACGAGATCGCGTCGACGGTCGGGCAAGCGGGTGCCGAGCCGCGAAACGTGGCGCGACAGGCCACGAGGTCGGTGGCCGCGAGCGCCGCGGTCAGGAACTGTGGCGTCACGGGCCACGAAGTCGAGGGCCATGAGCGCGGCGGTCCGGAATCGTGGCGCCACAGACCACGGGGAGCCCACCGGGCGCCGAGGTTGGGGCGCCAGGCCCGGAATTGTGGCGCCGCAGGCTACGGTGAGCCCGCGGTGCGCCGAGGTTGGGGCACCAGGCTCGGAATCGTGGCGCCGCAGGCCACGGGGCCGCGGACGCGAGACGCCCGCGCCTCCGGAGCGGCCGGGCCTCGACAGCCGCCCGGGCCTCGCCGGGCCGAACGCCGACGCCCCTACGGATGAAAGTCAAGTCCCGGCTTGCCGCGGCCCGGGTCTGGCGCATAGTCGTCCTGGTGCGGGAGACTCGCCGAACCGAAGCGCAGGGTCGGGGCTGATCCCTGCGCGCTGGTTGACGCTCTGCGTCGTGAGATGCGCGCCCCGCTTGCGGCTCCCGCACCTGCTTCCTGCTTGGCACCCAGTCCTTGACGAGGCGCTCGTAGGCCACCTCGGCCTGGACGGCGAGCTCGCGCTCGAGCTGGCGCTCGGCCGCGGTCGGGACCACGCCGATCGAACGGCCCCTGGCGCGGGGAGCACCTGCGCGCAGCTCGATCTCGCGGACCTTGCACGGACGAGGACCGGCCGGGCGAAGGCATAGTCCTCGCCCCGGGTGAGCATGTGCCACGCGATGACCGTGAGCTTGCGGGCGACGGCGACGATCGCGATGTTCCAGCCGCGCCGGGCCGCCAGCCGCTGGGCGAAGGCACGCAGCGGCCCCGCCGTCCGGGTCGCGACCCAGGCCGCCTCGACGAGGACATGGCGGGCTTCGGATGCTCCCTGCTTGCTGATCCGCCCGTGGTGGGCCGGATCGTTGCCCGACTGGCTGACCCGCGGGTCGAGCCCGAGGTATGCCACGAGCTGGCCCGGTGTCGGGAAGCGGGCGATGTCGCCAATGACCCCCACCAGGGTCGCCGCCGTCGTCGCGCTGACGCCGGGCAGGGTGAGCAGGCGGCGCATGTCGGGCGAGGCGAGCACGAGGGGTGCGAGGGCCCGGTCGATCTGGGCGACCTCGGCGTCGAGGAAGCCGACCGTGCGCAGGCAGGCCTCGAGCGTCTCGCGCTCGTCATCGGGCAGGACCAGCCGCTCGAGCCAGGCCCGGCCGCGCGTCCAGAACACGTCGCTCACCGGGGGTCGCCCGGCGAGGTTGCGCAGCAGGACCGCGTGGACCTGGTTCTTCGACTTCGTCCGCTGGCGGACGAGGTGGACCCGTCGGCCGACCGCCGGCGGAGGGCGTGGGTCGCCTCGTCGCCGGTCCAGACCTCGGGCAGGAAGCCCGAGGCCAGCAGCTGGGCGAGCGTCCGAGCGTCGATCCGGTCGGTCTTGGCCCGGAGCCTCGTCGCCGCCTTGGTCGCCTTGGGATTGGCCAGCACGACCCGGGCGTGAGGCTCGATCAGGCGCGCGATCGCGAGCGCATTGCCGGTCGCCTCGAGGGTGACGGTGTCGTCGGCCCGGAGGCCGGCGGCGAAGGCCTCGATCTCGGCCGGCGCGGTGCCGACCCGGCCGGCGGCCCGGACCCGCCCTCCGTCGGCGATCGCGACCTCGCAGAAGTCGCGGTGGATGTCCAGCCCGATCGCGCGCATGGCGGCCTCCTTCCGGTAGTGGGTGGAGACGAGGCGGGCGAACGACAACTACGGATCCGTGCTCGCAGCACACCCGGGCAGTCGCAGGGGCGGCCAACTACAAATCGCGGGCTCTCAGCCCATAGGGCGGCGGCCTGCCCAGCCTGCGTTCTCCCTGAGCCCCTGTCCCGGGACTGATCGAGAGCCTACCCTCGGCCGGTGTGGGTTCAGGGTGGAAGATCGCTACAATCGATCCATGGCTTCCGATGTCCGTGTCCGCATCGCCCCGAGCCCGACCGGCCCCCTCCACATCGGGACGGCGCGCACGGCGCTGTTCAACTACCTCTACGCGCGGCGTGGCGGCGGCACGTTCGTGCTCCGGCTCGAGGACACGGACGTGGCCCGCAGCACGGAGGCGTACGAGAAGGACATCCTCGACGGCCTGCACTGGCTGGGGGTCAGCTGGGACGAGGGCCCGGGAGTGGCCGGCCTCGAGGAGGCGGGACCGTACGCCCCATACCGCCAGATGCAGCGGCTCGACACCTACGCCGCGGCCGCGGCGCGACTGCTCGCCGCCGACCAGGCGTACCCGTGCTTCTGCACGGCCGAGGAGCTGGCCGCCGACCGCCGGGCCCAGGAGATCGCGAAGGAACCGCCGCGCTACATCGGTCGGTGTGCGCGGCTCACCCCCGCCGAACGGGCGGAACGGGTCGCCGAAGGCCGGCCCTCCGCCACCCGGTTCCGGGTCCGTCCGGGCGTCGTGGGCTGGAACGACCTCGTGCGGGACCGGGTCGAGATCGACACCGACAACCTCGGCGGCGACTTCGTCATCGAGCGTGCCGACGGGACCCCGCTGTACCACTTCACGGTGGTCGTGGACGACGCCGCGATGGAGATCAGCCACGTCATCCGGGGCGAGGACCACATCAGCAACACCCCCAAGCACATCCTGCTGTTCGAGGCGCTGGGATACCCGGTGCCGGTCTTCGCCCACCTGCCGCTCATCCTCAACCCCGACGGGACCAAGATGAGCAAGCGCAAGAGCCAGACCGCGGTCGCCGACTACATCGCCCAGGGCTTCATCCGCGAGGCGCTCGTCAACTACTTCGCGTTCCTCGGCTGGTCGACCGGGCACCGAGGAGGAGGTGTTCACGCTGGCGGAGCTCGAGCAGCGGTTCGAGCTGGACAAGGTCCAGAAGGGCGGCGCGCGGTTCGACCGCGACCGGCTCGAGTGGCTCAACGGCCAGTGGATCCGGCGGCTCGACGACGACGACCTGGTCGACCGGCTGCGGCCGTTCATCGAGGCCGCGGCCGTCGCCGGCGAGATCGACCGGACGCCCGACGAGGGCGAGCTGCGGGCCCTGCTGCCCATCGTCCGCGAGCGACTGCCCACGCTCGCCGCGATCGTCGACCTGGTGGGCTTCCTGTGGGTCGACGACCTGGACGTGGATCCGGCCCTGATCCGGCCCAAGCGCTGGGATGCCGAGACCACGGTCGACGGCCTGGTCGCCGCCCGCGAGACGCTCGCCGCCCACGACGCGGTGACCTGGGAGGCCGACGAGCTCGAGCCGCCGCTTCGCGCGCTCGGCTGAGGCACGCGGCTGGAAGGCCGGCGACCTGTTCATGGCCATCCGCGTGGCGACCACGGGCCGGACGGCGACGCCGCCGCTGTTCGACACGCTGGTCGCGCTCGGCCGGGACCGGACGCTCGCGAGGCTCGACGCGGCGATCGCGCGGCTTGGCGCGGCTGCCGGATCGCCGGGCGAGGCGTGAACACGGCGTTAACCGAACCCGGGCACGCTCCCGCCCATATGGCCCGCACCATCCTCGTCGTGGATGACGAGACCACGCTGCGCGAGACGCTGGTCGAAGCCCTCGAGATCGAGGGCTACCGGGCCGTCCCTGCGGCCGACGGACGCGAGGCGCTCGAGCGATTCCGGTCGGATCGACCCGACCTCGTCCTGCTCGACCTGATGCTGCCCCTGCTGTCCGGGGTCGAGGTCTGCCGCATCCTCCGCGCGGAATCGTCCGTGCCGATCATCATGCTCACCGCCAAGGACTCCGAGGTGGACAAGGTCGTCGGCCTCGAGCTGGGCGCGGACGACTACGTCACCAAGCCGTTCAGCCTGCGCGAGCTCACCGCGCGGATCCGGGCGATCTTCCGCCGGGCCGACCAGGCCGCCGCCGCAGCCGCGACCGATGTGCCGCCGCTGATCGACCTGGGGCGCGTCCAGCTCGACCTTGCCGGCCACCGCCTCATCCGCGACGGCGAGCGCGTCGCGGTCAAGCCCAAGGCGTTCGAGCTGCTCGCGTTCCTGGTCCGCAACCCGGGCCAGGTGTTCACCCGGGACCAGCTGCTGGAACGCGTCTGGGGCTACGACTACGCGGGCGAGACGCGCACGGTGGACGTGCACATCCACTGGCTGCGCAGCGAGATCGAGCTCGATCCGGGGACGCCGCGGCTGCTCCACACGGTGCGCGGCGTGGGCTACGCGTTCCGGCGCGATTGACGCGGCTGCGATCATCGGTGGCCATGGGAACCAGATCGATCGGCCTGCCGGCGCATGTCGAGGCGTACGTCCGGCGCTGGGGCCTCCGCGAACCGGAGATCCTCGGACGCCTCCGGGAGGAGACCGCATCGCACCCGCGCGGCGGGATGCAGATCTCGCCCGACCAGGGCGCGCTGCTGGGGCTCCTGGTGGAGCTGCTCGACGCGCGCCGGTGCCTGGAGATCGGGACGTTCACCGGGTACTCGTCGCTCGCGGTGGCGCTGGCCCTGCCGGACGACGGCACGATCGTGTGCTGCGACGTCTCGGACGACTACACCTCGGTCGCCCGCCGCTACTGGGCGGACGCCGGCGTCGCGCACAAGGTGGACCTCCGGCTGGGGCCGGCGGTCGACACCCTGGACCGGCTGCTCGCGGATGGCGAGGCCGCCACCTTTGACCTGGCCTTCATCGACGCCGACAAGGGCGGCTACCCCGCCTATTGGGAACGGTGCCTTGCGCTCGTCCGTCCGGGCGGCGTGATCGCGCTCGACAACGTGCTGTGGGGCGGCTCGGTTGCCGATCCGTCGGTCGACGATCGGGACACGCGAGCGATTCGCGAGGCCAATGAGCTCGTCGCCTCGGACACCCGGGTGCGGCACGTGATGCTCGCCATCGCGGATGGCATGACGATCGCCCGCAGGCGATAGGCGGGCGACCCAGGGACGGCAATT
>CAWIFB010000015.1:0-39559 GCA_963835335.1 uncultured Chloroflexia bacterium
GGTCCTGGCCGGTGCCGGCGTCTCCGTCCTCGCCGCCAACCCGCGCGGGTCGGAGGGATATGGCGAGGCCTTCAACCGCGCCAACCGGGGCGACTGGGGCGATGGCCCGATGGCCGATGTGCTCGCCGGCGTCGACCAGGCAATCGCCGACGGCCTCGCCGACCCGGATCGGCTGGGCGTCACCGGCGGCTCGTATGGCGGCTACCTCACCAACTGGATCGTGGGCCGGACCAACCGGTTCCGCGCCGCGCTCACCTGCCGCTCGGTCGTGGACATGCGGATGCTGTTCCTGACCGGCGACATCTCGGACGCGGAGTGGGCGTTGACCGAGTTCGGCCGCCGGCCGTGGGACGACCCCGCCTACTTCGATTCGATCTCGCCGATCTCGCTGGCCCCCGACATCCGCACGCCGCTGCTGATCCAGCACTCGGAGCGCGACATCCGGACGACCATCGGCCAGGCCGAGGCGCTGTTCACCGTCCTGCGCTCGCTGCGCAGGCCGGTGCGCTTCATGCGCGTCCCGGAGGAGACCCACGAGCTCACCCGCGGCGGGGCGCCGTTCCGCCGTGCCGAGAACCTGGTCCAGGTGCGCGACTGGTTCGTCCACTTCCTGGTCCTTGGTGCCCGGGGCCTGCCACGCGCCCCGAGGAACCGCGCCGGCGCCTGACGGCCGTCCCGCGCCCGACGGTCGTCCTCGCGCCAGATGGCGGCCGTCCCCGCACCCGACGGCCATCCGCACCTGACGCGCCGGCGCCCGACGGCCGTCCCCGGTGGGCGTACAGTCGTGATCCGATGTCCACCCACCACACCCGTTCCGATGCAGGCATCCCGTTCCTGGTCGTCCAGGGATCGCATCGCGAGGTCGGCCGCCAGGTCGGCGAGGCGACGGCCGACGTCCTCCGGGCGGCGGTGGCGTTCGACGTCGAGCTTCCCGCCGGCCGTACCCGGGACGGGCAGCTCGCGCTGGCGACCGCCTACCGCGAGGCGACGCGTCGGGCGACGCCGTGGCTGGTGGACGAGATCGACGGCGCCGCGGAGGGTGCGCGGGTCGATCCGGTGGCCCTGTTCGCCGCCTCGATCGAGGAGATCTGGTCGATCCGTCCATCGCAGGCGACCGGAGGCGCGGTCGTGGACGGCCGCTGCACGGACCTGGTCGCGGGGCCGCCGGCGACCGCCGATGGCCACGTGTGGGTCGCCCACAACAACGATCTTGCGCCCGCGTCCGAGGGTTCGATCATCGCCATCGAGTGGCGGGTGCCCGGCGAGCCGGTGGTGCTCTCGCTGGGGATCGGACCATGGATCAGCGTCGGCTGGAACGGGGCCGGCCTGTCGCTGACCGGCAACGAGCTGTCACCCAACGACGAGCGGATCGGGGTCCCCCGGCTGCTGATGGTTCGCGAGCAGCTCACGGCGACGTCGATCGACGAGGCCGTCCGGATGGCCCTCCGGCCGGACCGCGCATCGTCGTACAACACCGTGCTCGCCCACCGCGACGGACGGGTCGTCAACGTCGAGGGGTCGGCAACCGATGCCGAGCTGAGCGGGCCGAGCGGCAGCGGGACGTTCGCGCACACGAACCACTACGCCTGTGCGCCGATGCTCCGCTACGAGGGTGACCCCGCCTACGCGCGACGCTCTGCCGTCCGGCTGGGGCGAGCCCTGGAGCTGCTCGACGGTCCGGACGGCGTGGGTCCGGCACCCGGATCGATCACGCCCGACACGCTGCTCGCGGCGCTCTCGGACCACGCGACGACACCCTCGATCTGCCGTCACGACGACGGGGCGGACTCCTCGACGACCGCGTTCTGGTGCCTCGCCGACGTCACTGCGGGGGAGATCAGGTACGGGCGCGGGCAGCCCTGCCGCGGCCGCGAGGGGCGCTACCGGTTCGACTGATGGCCAGTTTCCACGGCTCCGGCCGGCGGCCCGCGGCAGCTCCCGCTCCGGCCCGCGTCCCGCGCCAGGTCCCATTCCCGCGTCAGGTCCCGTTCCCGCGCCAGGTCCCGCTCCGATGTCGCCCCTCGCATACCTGCCAGGTTTACGGGACCGCCAAGAAGCCGTCAGAAGTGCTCCCGAGCCGCATCGCAGAGGGCAGCGAGCGTGCAGCGAACGCGTTCCTGCACGGTTCCCGGTGTTCCCGCGCCGCTGAGCCGCGTTGTGGTGCTCGCTAGACCTGGTACGCATACGGCGTCGCGGAGCGGGCTCAAGGCGCCTGCATCCGGCGCCGCCGCCGGCCGGCCGTCCGCCGGCAGGCTGTCCGCCGGCAGGCTGTCCGCCCGGAGGCCGTCACGGGCGGGCTTCCGGCGCCGCCGTCCAGCCGTCGGCCGTCACGTGCCCTCGAGCCGCTACGCCGGCGCCGCCGCCTCCAGCGGTTCGTCCAGCCCCTCGAGCCGCCCAACGCCCGGCACCGTCCGGGCCAGGAACTCGAGCACGATCCGGGTCTGGCGGACACGTTCCTCGATGTCGTACGACGCATGTCCCGTCGCGTACGTGTACACCTGCGGCTCGACGCCGCGCGCCCGCAGCCGCTCGACGTAGTTCCACACCTGGCGGATCGGGCAGCGGCTGTCGTTCTCGCCGGCGAGGATCAGCAGCGGTGCGCGGACGGCGTCGGCGTACGTGATCGGGTTGCGCTCCACGAACAGGTCCGGCACCGTCTCGGGCGACCCGCCGAACAGCGCACGGTCGAGCGCCTGCAGGGTGGGGGCCTCGTCCTCGTAGGCCGCGATGTAGTCGGCCACCGGGACGCCGCCGATGCCGGCGACCCAGCGCTCGGGGTGACGCCCCATGCCCAGCAGCGTGACATAGCCGCCCCACGACCAGCCCGCGAGCACGGCTCGCGACGCGTCGGCCAGCCCCCGGGCGACGAGGTCGTCGAGGCCGGCAAGCACGTCCTCGAGCTCGAGGAAGCCGACGTTCCCGGTCAGCGCGTCGCGCCACGTCCGCCCGAATCCCTCGGATCCGCGGTAGTTGACCATCGCCACCAGGAACCCGGCATCGACGTAGGCCTGGATGTCCGGCGACCAGCGGTCCATGTCGGTCCACTGCGGCCCACCGTGCACGTGCATCATCACGGGGTGGGGCCCGGGGCCCTCGGGGCGCACGATGAAGCCGTGCACGCGCTGCCCGTTGGGGTTGCCGAACCACCAGGGCTCGAACGGGCGGCCGGCCGGTGCGGCGAGCCCGTCGGCGACCAGCAGCGGGGTCGACGACCCGGCTGCCAGCACCATCGCCGGGTGCTCGCCGGCCTGGACCCGGTACCAGACGGATCCGTCGGGCCGGACCGCGGCGGCGGTGATCGAGCCCAGCACGGTGTCGATGGTCTCGATGCGACCGTCGGCCAGGTCGTACCGGTGGAGCCGATGGCGACCCTCGACCAGCTGCCGGAGCAGCAGTGCGGAGCCGTCCGGCCACCAGCTCACCGGCTCCACGGCTCCCTCGAGATCGATCGCCAGGTCGACGACATCGCCCGTCGAGGTGTCCCAGAGGGCGGGCTGCCGGTCACCGGTTCGCTCGTGCGTGATCGCGATACGCCGGTCGCCGGGGATGGGCGAGAAGCCGAACGCCGCCAGCTCCAGCCCCGCATCCTGCAGCTCGCAGCGGGTCTCGCCGGTCTCGGCGTCGATCGCCCGCAGCGACGGGTGCAGGACGTCGCCGTCCTCCATGACCTCGAGCACGACGACGGCATCGTCCGCGGACAGGGCGTTGCGGTCCACCGACGCGATCACGCCCCAGCCGCCGGCCAGCCGCACGGGCTGGCGGTGCTCGTGGATCCGGCGCGCGGCGGATCCGTTGGATGCTGTCCACACCGAGAACCCGTCGATCGCGCTCACCACGGCGACCGAGCGCGTGCGCCCGATGGCGAGCCCCTCCGACCAGCCCTTGGGCAGCCCCTCGATCAGGGGCTCCGGCGCGACGTCCTCGTCGAACGGCGCGATCACGTAGGTGCCGGTCTCATCGCCGGTCTCGTCGCGGAACCAGATCACGCCGCTGCCGTCGCGCGTGGGCTGGCCCTCGGTGACCCCGACGGGGTCACGGGTGACCTGGCGCCGGCGGCCGGTGGCCCGGTCCCAGGTGTGGAGCTGGTAGCTCCCGCTCTCGGTGGAGGCGAGCACGAGCCTGTCGGGCGCCTCCGCTGACCATGACGGAAAGGACAGGACGGGCGCGCGGAAACGGCGCTCCCACAACGGAAGGTTCGACATGGCCGCAGGGTAGCGCGCAGCGGGGTCGGTCGTTTGGGTCATCGACCCACGACGCCCCGCGCCCAGCGCAGCAGCCTCACGGACGGGAGCGCATCGAGCTCGCCGAACGGGATCCACGCCGCCATGTCGGTCGATTCGTCCGCCTCGTGCCGAAGCTCGCCGTCGTCGACGCTCGCCCGGTACACGATCCCGACGGCATGGATCCGGTCACCGCTCGGGGTCTCCCCGGGCTCGAGCACGATCGACCGGACCCCGACGAGGCTGCCGACGGACGCGGTGAGGCCGGTTTCCTCGGCCACCTCGCGGACAACGCCATCGACCGGGTCCTCCCCGAACCGGAGCCCGCCGCCGGGCAGCGTCCACAGGCCGGCCCCCGGTGTCCCCGCGGCGACACGGACCAGGAGCACCTGCCCGGCGTCCTCGATCCACGCGTAGGCAGCGACCCGGACGCGCCGGACGATCCCGTCGTCCGAGGTCATCTCGCCGCGCGGCGCCGCGCGGGTCGAGCCCGCCTGGGCGGAGGCTGTGCCACCGTCGACGCATCGCCCGCCGGCCGCGCAAGCTCCACGTCGTCGACGATGCCCACGACCAGCGTCCGGACCGGCGCGTCCTTCGCGTCCAGGATCTGGCGCGCGGAGTTGCCCTCGTCCATGAGCAGCACCGTCTCGCCCGGGCCGGCGCCGACGGTGTCGACGGCGATCAGGTACCCGCCGGCATCGGCGCCCTCGGGATCGAGCAGGTCGCACAGCAGCAGCTTGCGGCCGTCGAAGATCGGCACGTTGATCGTCGAGGTGACCGTTGCAACCACCCGGGCGAGCTTCATCGCGCGCGCTCCCCGCGTGATGGCGCCCGCTTCCCGCGCGGCGCGCGCTCCCCGGGTGATGGCGCGCCTCCCCCGCGAGCCACGCGCTCCCCGTCGGTCGCGACCGCGTCCACGATGCCCACGATCGCATGGTCGACCGGCACGAACGGCTCGTCCAGGGCGAGCGACGCCTCGCGCGCGGCGACGATGTACACGAGCTCTCCGGGGCCGGCCATCCGGACGGCGTCCGCGGCGACGACCGGCGATCCCTCGGGCTCCTGCCGCCGGTCGAGCGGCTGCACGATGAGCAGCGGCACCCCCTCGAGCCCGGGCGACTTGGTCGACGCCACGACGGTGCCGATGACCCGCGCGAGCTGCATCTCAGGCGTCCTCGTGGCGCGCGATCCGGTCGCGGAACCGGGCGCCGGCCTCGAGGTTGACGCGCATCTCGCCGTGGAGCTGGGGGATCACCCGCGAGATCGAGCGCGCCGCCGCGCCGATCCGGTTCCGGCCCAGCTCGACCGCCGCCTCGACATCGGCAACGCCGCCGCCGAACAGCAGGTACGCCTTGCCGCCGATGCCGTCGGCGAGGCGCAGCTCGAGCAGCCGGACCCGCGCGCCCTTCACCCCGGCGTCGGCCGCATCGATGATCGCGGCCACCGTCTGGGTCTCGATGATGCCCAGGGCCTCGCCCGTCGACGGGCGCCGGGTGCCGCGGATCGCGGCCACGACCTGGGGGTGGACGTCCGCGAGCAGGACGACGTCGAGGATCGACGGTCCGCCGACGGCACGCCCGGCCTCGAGCGCCTCCTCGACGTCCGCGACCGCCCCGCCCACGAGCACCAGGTACTTGCCCGGATGGACGGTCCCGGCGTAGATGACGTCGATGGGGGAGCGCTTGGCCATCGCATCGCCGGTCTCGATCCCGACGGCGATCGAGTCGAGCTCGAGCAGGGCGATGGCCGGCTGCATGGTCAGACGATCCGGAGCGCGCCGACGACGGTGATCCGCCGCTCGCGCGAGAAGGTGCGCGGCCGGGTCAGGCCGTCGCCGGTGGGGGAGGCGATCGAGAACGACGAGAACCCCTCGCCGCCCTCGCCCAGCCCCGCGAAGTTGGGTCCGTTGGCCACGAAGATGCTGCAGTTCATCGCCCGCGCCATGCGCGTGATCGTGTCGACGTTGGTCGAGTGGATCGACGCCGTGTGGCGGAACCCGTGCTCGGCGCGGACCGCGAGGTCGATCGCCTGGTCCACGGTCCCGACCCGCACCACGGGCAGCACCGGCATCATCTGCTCGGTCCACACCAGGCTGTGGTCCCGCGGCACCTCCGCGATCAGCAGCCGCGGCTCAGGCTCCGCGCTGACCCCGATCTCGGCCAGGATCTTCGCCGCGTCGCGGCCGATCCAGGCGGGGTTGATCACGCCGGGCTTGCCCGGCTCGCCGAGCTCCCGGAAGATCACCCGCTCCAGGCGCCGGAGCTCGTGCTCCTTGAGCAGGTAGGCGCCGTTCTGGGTCATCGACGCGGATCAGCCGGTCCGCGACCGAGTCGACGACCATCACCACCTTCTCGTCGGTGCAGATGATGTTGTTGTCGAACGACGCGCCGCGCACGATGTCGCGCCCGGCGCGCTCGACGTCCGCGGTCTGGTCGACCACCGCGGGCGGGTTGCCGGGGCCGGCCGTGATCGCGCGCTTGTCGGTCCGCAGCGCCTCGCGGACGACGGCCGGACCGCCGGTCACGAGCAGCACCCGGACGCCGGGGTGGCTCATCAGCGCCCGGGCGCTGTCGATCGTCGGCTCCACGATCGCGGTGACGAGGTCGGGTGGGCCACCGGCGCCGACGATCGCGCGGTTGATGAGGCGGATCGTCTCGGCCGAGCTGCGCTTTGCGTTGGGGTGGGCGTTGAACACGACGGCGTTGCCGGCGGACACGATGCTGATCGTGTTGTTGATCACCGTCGAGGTCGGGTTGGTGACCGGCGTGATCGCGGCCACGACACCGAACGGTGCCCACTCGGTGACCATCATGCCCAGGCTTCCGGACACCGCCTCCACCTCGAGGTCCTCGGGGCCGGCAGCCTTCATCGTGACCAGGCGGTTCTTGACGACCTTGTCCTCGTACCGCCCGAGGTGCGTCTCCTGGTGGGCCATGCGGGCCAGCTGCTCCGCGTGGTCGAGCATCGACTGGCGGATCGCCTCGATGATCACGCGCCGCCCGTCGAGGCCCATCGACTGGAATGCGCGGAACGCGCCCGTGGCCGCCGCGACCGCGTCGTCGATCGTGGCGTGGATCCCGTCGCCCAGCTCCGTGGGCGCGGCGGCCAGCTCGGCCTCGGCGCGCAGCGCCGTGCCCACCCGGCCGTCGGAGGCGGCGTCGATCCGCCGCCTGACGCGCTCGATGATGTCCTGGATCTCGCGTTCGCTGAGGTCGCTCATCGGCTACTTCCGGTAGACCTCACGCCCGCCGACCTCCCAGGTGTCGACGATCGCCATGATCACGGCGTCGCACGGACGATCCTTGGTCATCTCGGTCTGGCGGGCGGAGCTGCCCGTCGCGTACAGGACGACCTCGCCCACACCGGCGCCCACGGCGTCGGCGGCGACGACGTAGCTGGCGCCCTCGTGGTTGTCGGTGTCGAGCTGGCGCACGAGGAGCAGCGTCCAGCCCTCGATCAGCGGTTCCTTGCGGCTGGAGACGACCGTTCCGGCCACCCGTCCAAGGAGCATGGCTTCCTCCCGGGTCCGGGCCGCGATCGCGCTGCGACCGCGGCCCCTGGTGCGAACGTCAGTCGTCGCCCTTCTCGCCCTTGGCCTGCTCGGCACGACCGAGCGGGAGCACGAGGTCCACGTTGCTGTGCGGCCGCGCGATGACGTGGCTGGTGACCACCTCGCCGACCTTGGTGGCGGCCCGGACGCCGGCCTCGACGGCCGCCTTGACCGCCGCGACGTCACCGCGCACGACCGCGGTCACGTAGCCGCCGCCGGTCTTCTCGTAGCTCACCAGCTCGACCTTGGCCGCCTTGACCATCGCGTCGGCCGCCTCGACCATCGCGGCGAACCCGCGGGCCTCGATCATGCCCAGTGCTTCAGCCATCGATCCTCTCCTTCGCCGTTGTGATTGCCGGTATGGGTGGTGGGTGTCAGCTCTTGGCCTCGCGGCCGTCGAGACCCTCGATCGAGGCCAGCGCCGCGCGCCAGCCGACGTCGATGTCCCGCTCCTCGCCGCCGAGGTAGATCCGGCCCATCGAGCCGAACGAGCGGACCTCGAGGATGTTGATGTGGGCCGCCTTCTCCGCCTCGTTGGCGGCGAGGGCCGCGTAGGCCGCGGGCTCGAGCTCGAGCACGTACAGCGTCTCGCCCGGGATCAGCATCTGGCCGTGCCGGGTGCGGTTGATGAGCTGCGCCTGGTGGTCGTCGATGCGGCGGATGATCTGGCTGGACAGGATCCGGGGCTTGATCCGGTCCTTCTCCTCGAGGCCGATCTCGCGCAGGATCGCCGCGCCGGCCGCCCGAACCTCCGCCTGCGAGGGCGAGTGGACCTCGAGCATCCCGTAGTAGCGCTCGATGATCTGCATGCCCGGCTTGACCGAGGTGGACTTGAGGGCGATGTCCGTCAGCCGGTTGATCTCGATGCCGGGCGACACCTCGATCGACAGCGACGCATCGCCGGCCAGCGGCAGGAACCCCTGTGCGACGGTCCCCAGGAACGCGGCGTACTGCGCCTGGAGGCTGTCGAGGAAGACATAGGCGCGAAGGTCAATATTGCTCACGCGCTCCCCTCTCTCCTGTGACGATCTTGACGCCGGCGGAAGCCCCGATCCGGGTGGCACCGGCGGCGATCATGTCCTGGACATCCTCGGCGGTACGGATCCCGCCCGAGGCCTTGACGCCCATCCGGGAGCCCACGGCCTCGCGCATGAGGGCGACGTCGAACACGGTCGCGCCGCCCGATGCGTAGCCGGTGGAGGTCTTGACGAAGTCGGCCTTCGCCTCCTTCGCGAGGTGACACGCGATGACCTTCTCCTCGTCGGTGAGGAGGGCGGTCTCGATGATCACCTTGTTGAGGGCCCCGGACTCGTGGCATGCGTCCGAGACGCGATCGATGTCCTGCGCGGACGGTGTCCAGCATGCCGCTCTTGAGCGCCCCGATGTTGATCACCATGTCGATCTCGCGCGCCCCGTCGCGGATGGCCCGGCGCGCCTCCATGGCCTTGACCTCGGTGGTCGCGGCGCCGAACGGGAAGCCGATCACCGATGCGACCGCGACATCGGTCCCGCGCACGTTGTCCGCGGCGCGGCGGATCCAGGTTGGGTTGATGCACACCGCCGCGAAGTGGTGCTCGACGGCCTCCGCGCACAGGCGGTCGATGTCGGCCGCGGTGGCGTCGGGGCGCAGCAGGGTGTGGTCGATGTACCCGGCGAGGTCCAGCGGCACGTCGCTGCCCCGGCCGTGGTACGCGATCCGGCTGGCGCCGTTGGTCACCACATCGCGGACCTTGTCCGCGCAATGCGCCGCGCACGACCCGCCGCAGTTGATGCACGTCTCGCCGCCCAGCGAGAACGTCGCCAGCACCTCCCGGGTGATCGTCTCGATCAGCAGGTCCCGGTCATCGATCGTCGTCATCGCGTCCCAACCCCGGTGCCGTCCTTCAGGTAGTGCCGCTCGATGGCGGTGATCTTGTCGACGCGCGCCGCGTGGCGACCCGGCCCCCAGGGCGTGGCCAGCCACTCGGTCACGATGTCGAGCGCGAGCCCGGCGCCGGTGAGCCGCGCCCCGAGCGTGAGCACGTTGGCGTGATTGTGCTCGCGGCTGTTGCGTGCCGTGGACAGGTCATAGCACATGGCGGCGCGCACGCCGGGCACCTTGTTGGCGGCCATGCACGAGCCGATGCCGGCGCCGTCCACGACGATCCCGACGACGCAGGTGCCATCGGCGACGAGCTTCGCCACGGCGAGCGCGAGATCCGGGTAGTCGACCGCATCCTCGCTGCCCGTGCCGCAGTCGTGGACCGCGTGACCGCGCTCGGTGAGCGCCTGCCGGAGCTGCTCCTTGAGCCGGTAGCCGCCGTGGTCCGCGCCGATGGCGATGGTGACCGGGTCCTGGCCGCGCGCGGGTGCGCCGCTCGGACCCGGGCCGCGCGTCGCGACCGCGGCCGGCGGGGCCGCCGTCGGTGGGGCAGTGGTTGCTGAGGCGGCGGGGGGCACGTACACGGCATCGACGATGCGCCGGACGACGTCCCGGACGTCCTGCTCCGTGGGCCGGGCCCGCTGCTCAGCCATGGGCAGCCAGCCAGTCCGCGGTGCCTTCGTCCGTGATCAGCGTGTTCACGCAGCCGGACCGGATGGCCGCGAGCGCGATGGGCCCCCGCCCGGGTCCGGCGGCGAGCCCGATGGTGTGGTCCTTGGTCGCGAGCTCCGCGAGCGGCAGCCCGACGGTGCGCTGGTCGAGCTCCGGCAGCGCGATCCGGCCGTCGGGGGTGAGGAACCGGCCGAGGATGTCGCCCACGGCGCCGGCCTCGCGCAGCAGCTTCCGGTCCGCGGGCGCCACGAACCCGGACTCGACGAGGACGCTCTCGGGCTCCGGGATGCCGAGGCTGAACACGGCGAACGGGGCGCGCCGGGCGGCTTCCAGCGTGTCGCCCACGGACGGGTCCGCCTCCAGCGCGATCCGCAGCGCGCCGGACCCCACGATCGCCGGGGCGGGCATGAGCCTGATCGATCCCCCGCTGGTGACCCCGAACCGGTCCACGATCTCGCCGGCACGGGTCGGCGTCGCCGAGCGCGATGTCGCCCCGTTGAGCTGGACGATCTCGGTGGCGGTCGTCCAGCCCGGCTCGAGGGCACGTGACAGCTCGAGCATCGTCCGGCCCCAGGACACGCCGATCGCGCCCGTCGGCCGGATCTCGGCGAGATACCCGGCCGCTGCCCTGGCAACCGCTTCCCGCGCGACGGCGGTCGCGGCGTCGGCCGAGCCCTCCGCGGTGCCCGGTCCGGCTCCGGCATCGGCGACGATCGCCGCACGCAGCCCGAAGCGGGCGACCAGCTGCTCCTCGATCTCGACCAGCCGGGCGGCGGGGTGGACGATCTCGATCCGCACGATCAATTCACGGACGGCACGGTCCAGCAGCCGGCCGACCTTGAACCGGCTCAGACCGAGCCTCGCGCCGATCTCCTCCTGGGTCAGCTCCATGCCGTAGTACATCCGCGCGACGCGAACGAGCAGCCGCGGGTCCGAGGCGCCGCGTACCGGTGCAGCGGCGGTCGTCACGCGCGCTCCGGATTGCTCATGTGCGTACATTGATGCTCATATGTGCAGTCGCATGCTAGGCGTGGCCAGGACCGGTGTCAACCCGGGATTGCGATGGGGCAGCGGGGACCGCGGCGGCGACACGCGGCGGCGACACACGTCGGCAGCGGGCTCGCGTCGGCGAGGTTGGCGGGGCACGCCGCGAGGCAGTAGCCTCCCGTCATGACCAGCCAGGAACGTCCGGCGAACCCGCGGTGATCGTCGTCGCGGGCGAGGCGCTGATCGACCTGATCGTGCTTCCGGACGGGCGGCTGGTCCCGGCCCCCGGTGGCGGGCCGTACAACACCGCCAGGGCGGTCGCCCGCCTGGGGGTCCCGGTGGCGTGGATCGGCGGGCTGTCATCGGATCGCTTCGGGCAGATGCTGGAGGCCGGCCTCAGCCGTGACGGGGTCTCGCTCGACCTCGTCCAGCGGACGGACCTGCCGACGACACTCGCCCTCGCGGAGCTCGATACGTCCGGTGCGGCAACGTACCGGTTCTACGTGGACGGGACGTCCGCGCCGGAGGTGGCGATCGGGCCGCTCGAAGCCGGGCTGCCGGCCGGGACACGCGCGGTGCACCTGGGCACGCTGGGGTTCGTGCTCGAGCCGATGGCGGCGACGCTGGAATCGCTGGCGGCGGTGCTTCCCGATGACGTGATCCTCATGGTCGATCCCAACTGCCGGCCATCGATCACCGTGGATCCGGACGGCTATCGGGCGCGGGTGGCCCGCGTGATGGAGCGGACCGACGTCGTCAAGGTCAGCGCCGACGACCTCGCCTGGCTGTACCCGGGCGTCCGGCTGTCCGAGGCTGTCGGACGCCTGGCCGGAGACCGCGACCGTGTCGTTCTGCTCACCGATGGCGGCCGCTCGGTCACCGTGCACGCCGGGGGCGCGAACCACGTGGTGCCGGTCCCGTCCGTACGGGTCGTCGACACGGTGGGTGCCGGCGACACGTTCGGCGGTGCCTTCCTCGCAGCCATCGTCCACGCCGGGGTGGGGCGGTCTGACCTGCATGACACCCGGGCGGTGCTCGACGCGGTGCGGTTCGCTGTCCGGGCATCCGCGATGGCCTGCGAGCGGGCTGGCGCCGACCCGCCGACGCTGGTCGAGCTCGGCGGCTGGCCGCCGGCGGGCTCGTCATAGGTCGTGGGTGCGCGCCGGCTTCGACACCGCTGGCGCCGGTCCCGGCACGGCTCGCCTGTGGCCGAAGGGCTCTTGACCACCCGGGGGCGCACGCCGAGGATTGGGCGCAGCTCGCCCACGAACGCGAATGGGGGAAGGTGATGACCGACGGCAACGCGAACCGGTTCCGAAGGCTGGTCGACCGCGTCCTCGACCTGCTCCCGGTCGGTGCCTCCGGTGGTGACGGTCCCGCTCCGGATATCGACGGGCGACGCGACACGGACGCCGACTACAGGCGAGCCGTGCTGCGCACAAAGTCGCAGATGAGCTCCGGCGGACAGGCCACCACGAGCTACGAGTCGGTCGATCGCGGGCCGCTCGACGACTGAGAGCCTGCGAACGAACTCGGGAAGACTGTTGGCTGGCGCCAGGCCCCTTGACGTTGCCACCGAGCAAACTGACGATGGGTCCAACAACGCTGGACGGTGGGGGAACATGCTGATGATCTTCGATTGGTTGCGTGGCGCAGCAATGCGCCGGGTGGCGCTTCTGGGCATCATCACGACATCGATGCTGGTAGGCGGCTGCGCTACGGTGGCTCCGACGGAGGAACGACCACCGGCCGAGGCATCGCGCCCGGCAGCTACTGCGCCGGCGACGCCAGCCGGGACACCGACAGCGTCTCCTTCGCCCACCGCATCCGCGCCGGCAGCAGCCTCGCTCGAGTTGCACTGTGGCGGGGACACGATGCGCGGAGGCACCATCGACTATGCCGATGAAGCGCCTGGCACAACCGACATCGTCGCCGCCACGCGCGCGCTTCGAGGCGTCCTGCCGACCGACCTGGTCGTCCGAGACGACGCCTCAACGGTTGTGATCCGGGGTGGGCAGGCCATCTGGCGGGGTGGCTGGGGCGACCGCGGGCGCGGACTCTTGCTCGACCAGTGGATGTCATGCGAGGACGCAGGGATCGGGGCGTGAGCGGTCAGGCGGGCTCGACCCGAAGCCGCGCGAACAGGTAGCCCAGGGCTGCGACTTCGAGCCAGGCGCGGGCGCTCTCGGACGTGCCCTCGTAGCATCGAGGTAGCCGCCGCCAGCGGCCCAGCCGCGCGAACGCGTGCTCGACCCGGTAGAGCGGGGCGATGGGCGTGAAGCCGACGGTTCCCTTCGGCGGTGCCTTGATGTCGAGCCTGATGCCCTGCTTGATCGCCATCTTGCCGAGGCCGCGATAGCCCCGGTCGACGACGACCGCCTTGACGGTGCCGAGCGCGGGCAGGGTCGCGTCGAGCAGCCGACGGCCCGCGCTCACGTCGTGCGGGCGCGCCGACTCGACCGAGACGGCCAGGGGCAGGCCGAGGATGTCGATGACGACGCTGCGCTTGGCCCCGTTGGTCCGCCCGCCGCGTCCGCCCTTCTCGTGGAATGTCGGCCCGGCCCGACCTCCGCGCACGGTCTGGCCGTCGATCATCACCATCGAGGGCGTCGCCGTGCGTCCGTGGTGGGTGCGGATCCCCGTTGGCGGTGTCGCGCCCGGTGCCTGGGGGTTTGACCGGCGCAACGTCAACGCCCGAGGGCGAGTAGCCGATTGCCGCCATCGCGCGGTGACCGCTCGGGCCAGATGGCTGTCCGCGGTTGTCACGCGGGCCGGCGGTCGCCGCGGACGAGGACGTAGAAGATGGCGTCGTAGGGGTGGCCTTCCCGGTCGAGATCCCAGGCCCGTCGCAGGCCTTCCCGGGCGTAGCCGGCCCGCTCGGCCACCCGTCCGGAGGCGTCGTTGTCCGGGTGGGTGAAGAGCTCCAGGCGGATGACGTCGGCGGTCTCCAGCGTCCAGTCGGTGATGAGCCGGAGGCCGCGGGTGGCAACCCCGCGGCCGCGTGCCCACGGGGCGACCCAGTAGCCGAACTGTGCCCGGTGCCCCCACGGGCCGTGACGGGCGATGGAGCCGAGGACCTCGCCCGTGACCGCGTCGGTTATGGCGAACGACCGCTCGTCGTCGCTGTCCCAGTCGGCCCGGCAGCGGTCGACGAACTGGCGTGCGACCGCTTCGGTATAGGGCAGCGGGACCCCGATGAAGCGAGAGATGAGCGGGTCCTGGCAAGCTGCGAAGACTGCTGCGGCATCGTCCGGCGCCCAGGCGCGAAGCGTCACCACGCCATCCGTGAGGACGACCGGCTGCTCACCCATGACTTCGCCCTCCGTTGCGTGGCCTGACGACGCATCGTGGGCGAAGGATCGGTCCGGCGCAAGGTGGTGCAACTGGCCAACCACGGGCAACACGTCGGAGCGGTCTCAAGCCGGCTCGACCCGAGCCGCGTGGACGGGCTCGTCGCGGTCTCCGTTGTCCTCGTGCCCGCGGTCGCGATCGGGTGGCTCGTCCTGGGACGGCCGGCGATCCCGACCGACGCGTGGCTGCTTGGCGTGGCCTCGGCCGTGCTGCTCGCCACCACCTGGGGAGTGGTCCGGCTGCGCGAGGCCCGGGATCCCGGCGAGGTGTCCCGCCGGATCGTCGGGGCTATGCTGGTCCTCGCGGGAGCCGGTGTGCTCGCCGTCGCCCGCTGAGCATGCCCGAACGCACAGAGGTCCCGAATGCCCCGACTGACCCTCGGCTACAAGGCGTCCGCCGAGCAGTTCCCGCCCCGCCGCCTGCTCGATCTCGCGGTGGCGGCCGAGGCGGCGGGGTTCGACTCCGTCTGGACGAGCGACCACTTCCAGCCCTGGCGCCACACCGACGGCCATGCCCCCAACGCCCTGGTCTGGCTGGGCGCGGCGACCCAGGTGACCCAGCGGGTGACGCTGGGCACGAGCGTCCTCACCCCCTCGTTCCGGTACAACCCCGCGATCGTGGCCCAGGCATTCGCCACCCTGGCCTGCCTCGCCCCCGGACGGGTGATCCTGGGCGTGGGCACCGGAGAGTCGATGAACGAGGTTCCGGTGGGCGTGGACTGGCCCGAGCAGAAGGAGCGGTTCGCGCGCCTCAAGGAGGCGGTGACCCTCATCGGGCGGCTGTGGCGCGAGGAGTTCGTCGACTTCAGCGGTGAGTTCTTCCGCACCCACGAGGCGACGGTCTACGACCGCCCGGACACGCCGGTCCCGATCTACATCGCGGCATCGGGTCCGGCCGCGGCGAGGCTCGCGGGGCGGATCGCGGACGGCTTCATCTGCACCAGCGGCAAGGGTGCCGAGCTGTACACCGACACCCTGCTGCCGGCGCTCGCCGAGGGGGCCGCGAAGGTGGGTCGGGACGCCGCGGCGATGGACCGGATGATCGAGATGAAGGTCAGTTTCGACCCGGACCGGGCGCGGGCGATGGAGGACACCAAGGTGTGGGCGGCGCTGGCGCTGCCGGGTGAGATGAAGGTCGGGGTCCACGACCCGCGCCAGATGGAGATCCTCGCCCGGCATGCGGAGCCCTATGCCCACACCCGGTGGCTCGTGTCGGACGATCCCGACGAGCACGTGGACCAGATCGCTCCGTACCTCGGCTACGGGCTCAACCACCTCGTGTTCCACTTCCCGGGCAACGACCAGGAGACGGCGATCGCTCGCTACGGGGAGGTCATCCTGCCGAGGCTTCGCGAGCGCTTCGGCTGACGCCGTCGCGCCGGCTGCGTTCGTCTTCGGCGCCCTCCGGACTGGCCCACGATGGTCCGCATTCGCCTGCTGTTCGTGCTCAACGGCGCGGAGATCGCCGTGCTGGGTCCGTTCGCCTCGGTGATCCTCGCGGGCCGCGGGTTCAGCCCGGCCGTGATCGGCCTGGTGACTGCGCTCACCTCGGTCGCGTTCATCGTGTCGGTGTCCGTCTGGGGTCACCTGGGCGATGTCGTGCTCGGGCGGGCCCGCGCGCTCAGCGTGTCGATCCTGCTGGCAGCGGGGTTGCTGGTGCTGTTCCTTCTTCCCTTGCCGCCGCTCGCGGTGGGGGCCGCCTATGTCGCGTATGCCGCCTGCTACGGCGCCGCGGGACCCCTGTCCGATGCGCTGGCGGTCAACGCGATGCGTGACCCCGGGCGTGAGTACGGGCGCGTTCGCAGCGGGTCGAGCGCGGCGTTCGCGGTCGCGGCGGTCGCATTCGGGGTGTTGTACGGCTCGCTCGGGTACTGGCCGGCCGGGGTGATGTTCCTCGTGCTGGCGGTCGCGATCGCGCTGGTCGCGCGCGGGGTCCCGGACCTGGGACGCGCGCAGCTCACCGCGCACCGGCGGGGCGGCGCGATCCGCGAGGCGTTCGCGGTCGACCCGGCCATGCCCCGGATCCTGGTCGCCGTCGGCCTGGCGTACGTGGGTGTGTTCGCAGGGTTCACGTTCCTCTCGCTGCGGATCGTCGAGCTCGGCGGAGGGGCGCCCGAGGTGGCGCTGTCATCCGCGGTCGCGGCGGCCGCCGAGGTCGGCGCCATGGTCGCCGCGGGCCGGGCCGTGCCGCGGATCGGGATCCGGGGACTGTTCGTGGTGTCGGTGGCGCTGTACGTGGTGGCGTTCCTGCTGTGGGCCGTGCTCGGGTCGGCGCTCGCGATCGTCGCGTCCCGGCTGATCTCGGGCGTCGGGTTCGCGGGTCTCTGGATCGCGAGCGTGATGACCATCCAGCAGGTCATGCCGCCGCGCCTCCAGGGATCGGGGCAGGCGCTGATCTCGATCACCACGGCCGGGGTGGCGGCGTTCCTGGCCAACGTCGTCGGCGGGCTCCTGTACGCGGAGGGCGGGCCTGAGGTCCTGTTCGGGATCTCCGCCGTGCTCGCCGTGGCGGGCGCGGTGGTGGGCTGGCGCTACCTGCCGGCCAGGGGCGCCCGTCGCTGGCGTCGTACCGACGTCCCGCTTGGAGGCGGCGAGGGCCTCCGGGACTGACCACCCACCGACGACGCGCCGACCGGCCCGCACCGGGATGTCCGGCGGCCCGTGGTCGGCTGCGCCGGCGGACCTAGAATTCATCAACCGACGAATCGTCGGTGCCGGCTTCCCGCACCTGGAGCCAGATCGTGCACAGCGACACGCCACCGGCGGACGCGGCCGCCTCGGCAGCCCAGCCCGCCGTCCGCGCGATCGACCTGGTCAAGGCCTTCGGTCCGTTGCACGCCGTCGACGGCGTGTCATTCGACCTCGCGCCCGGCAGGATCTACGGGATCCTGGGCCCCAACGGGTCCGGCAAGACGACGCTGATCCGGCTGCTCACGGGCATGGCGCGTGCCACCTCCGGCCACACCGAGGTGCTGGGCGTCCGGATGCCGTCGCGCCCCAACCTCAGCCGGATCGGGTACATGACCCAGAGCGACGGGATCTACCCGGCGCTGACCGTGGGCGAGAACGCGCGGTTCTTCGCCGCGGTCTACGGGGTCGATGGCGATGCGCCGGTGGTCGAGGCGCTCGAGCTGGTCAACCTGGCCGATCGAACCGGGTCGGTCGCGGGCACGCTCTCGGGTGGTCAGCGCCGGCGGCTGTCGCTGGCCTGCGCCCTGGTGCATCGCCCGGTCATCCTGTTCCTCGACGAGCCGACCGTGGGCATCGACCCGCTGCTCCGGGTCGAGTTCTGGACCCACTTCCGCAAGCTCGCCGCGGACGGCATCACCCTCGTCGTGTCGAGCCACGTGATGGACGAAGCCGACCGCTGCGACGAGCTGCTGTTCATGCGTGCGGGCCGGATCATCGCGCGCGGCACCGGCCGGGACCTGCGGGCCGCGGCCGCCACCGACGATCTCGAGCAGGCCTTCCTCCACTTCGCCGGCGAGACGGAGGTCGCCCGATGAACCCGCGTCGCCTGCGAGCCCTGTTCCGGCGCGTCGTCCAGGAGATCCGGCGCGACCGTCCGTCGCTGGCACTCCTGTTCATCGCCCCCGTCCTGATGACCGGGCTGCTCACGTTCATCCTGCGCGAGGGCGAGACACCGTCGGTCAACGTGGCGGTCGTCGAGACCGGGTTCTCCGCGACCAGCTTCATCCAGAACCTCCAGCTCAGCCTCGCTGCCGACGGTGGAACGGTGACGGAGGTGCCGGACGAGGCCGCCGCACGTGCCGCCGTCAAGGACGGGACGGCGTCGCTCGGGATCATCCTGCCGGCCGACCAGGCCGTCGGCGGGACCATCACGCTCATCACCAACGGCCTCGATCCGTTCGCGGAGGCCACCCAGGTCGGCATCGTGAGCAAGGCGCTCATCGGCGTGATGACGGCGGGCGGCGATGCCGGCGATCGAGCACGTCACGGTGTACGGGACTCTCAGCGCAGACCCGATCGCGCCCTACGCGCCGGCGATCATCGGGTTCTTCGTCTACTTCTTCGTGTACATCCTGACCGGGGTGAGCTTCCTGCGCGAGCGGACCGGCGGCACGCTGGAGCGCCTGATGGCGACCCCGGTCACGCGCGGCGAGGTCGTCGCCGGGTACACGCTGGGCTTCGCCCTGTTCGCGACGCTCCAGGTCGCGATCCTGCTCACCTGGACGCTGGGGACGCGTGCATGTCGCCGCCATCGGGCCGCTGCCCGCGTTCTCGATCGGCCTCGGGGTCGAGCTGGCCGGCAGCCCCCTGGTCGCGTTCCTGGTCGTGCTGCTGGTCGCCCTCGGCGCCGTCAGCCTGGGCATCTTCCTGTCGACCTTCGCCCGGACCGAGCTCCAGATCGTGCAGTTCATCCCGCTCGTGATCGTCCCCCAGTTCCTGCTGTCCGGGATCCTGATCCCGATCAGCGGTCTGCCGGGGGTGCTCCAGCCGCTGGCCGCGGTGATGCCCGTCACGTACGCCGTGGATGGCCTGCGCCAGGTCCTGATCCGGGGCGCCGACCTTGCGACGCCCGAGCTCCAGCTCGATCTCGGCGTGCTCGCGCTGATCGCCCTGTTCTTCGCGGTGATCGCGTCGCTCACGATCCGCCGCGACGTCGCGTGACATGATCCTCGACGCTGCGTCAGAGGCGGCGCTCGCCCGCGACCCCGCGGCGCTGCGTGACGCGCTGGTCGCCCTCGACCCGGTCGCCGCCGCACGACCGGACGACGTGCGCGTCGTGCATGCGCCCGGGCGCGTGAACCTGATCGGCGAGCACACCGACTACAACGAGGGGTTCGTGCTCCCGGTCGCGATCGACCTCGGCATCTCCGTCGCGCTCGTGCCCACCGACGACGACCGCGTGGAGCTGACGCTGGCAGCGACCGGGGAGACCGGCGTGTTCGACGTCCGCGGGGTGGGCCAGCGGCGAGGCTCCTGGCTCGACTACGTGGCCGGGATGGCCTGGGCGCTGGGCGAGTCCGGCGAGGCCGGCACCGGGCCGACCGGGTTCCGCGGCCTGCTCGCGTCGGACCTGCCCCAGGGCGCCGGACTGTCCTCGTCCGCGGCGATCGAGGTGGTGGCGGCCTGGGCGCTGTCCCGCGGTGACCGCCCGCCGCTCGACCCGATGCGGCTGGTCCACGTCGTCCAGCGCTCGGAGAACGGGTACATCGGGCTCAACAACGGGATCATGGACCAGTTCGCGTCGATCTTCGGCGAGCCGGGCCGGGCGCTGCTGCTCGACTGCCGGTCGCTCGAGCACCGGTCCGTGCGGCTGCCGCTGGACGAGGTCGCGCTCGTGGCCTGCCATTCCGGCTCACCGCGCAGGCTCGAGGCGTCGGCGTACAACGAGCGTCGCTCGCAATGCGAGGCGGCCGTCGCGGCGATCGCCGCGGTCGAGCCCGGCGTGACCGCCCTGCGCGACGTCACCCCCTCGATGCTCGATCGGGTGCGAGACCGGCTGGACCCGGTCGCGGCCCGCAGGGCCGAGCACATCGTGGCCGAGAACCAGCGGGTGCTGGACGCCGTCGCGGCATTCGAGGCCGGTGATCTCGACACGGTGGGCCGCCTGTTCTACGCCAGCCACGCATCGCTCCGCGACCTGTACGAGGTGAGCAGCCCGGAGCTCGATGCGCTGGTGGACATCGCACGCGCGACGCCGGGGGTGATCGGCGCCCGGCTGACCGGGGCGGGGTTCGGCGGCTGCACGATCAACCTCGTTCGCCGGGATGCGGTGGACACGCTGCGCGAGGCGGTGCTGCGCGACTACCCGGCCCGGACGGGCCTGGTGCCGCGGGTGTTCCCGGTCGAGGCGAGCGCGGGGGCGCGACGGCTCGCCTGATCGTGGCCCGGCGGCGTCGGACGCCGGACGATGGTCCCGTTGACGGCGTCGCGCCCGCCTTCCACAGTGGCGAGCGATTCCATGCTGCACATCCTTCCTCCCGTACGCCTCGCCGGTCGCGTCCTGGTGCTCGCGGTCACCATCGCCGCCTGTGGAGCGAGCCCGGCCGCGCCCGCCACCAGCCCCACCGCGTCGATTGCGGGACCGGCCGCGAGCGCCCCGACGGCGGGCGCACCGACCCCCGCGGCCAGCCCGTGCGCATCGGACGCCGCGCCGGCGGACGCCATCGGAGACCTTGCCCGCCACGGCCCGGACTCGGGCGCCTGGGTCGGCGTCAACCTCGACTGGGGATCGCAGACCGTGGCCGAGCTGGAGGCACAGCTCGGCCGGCCCCCCGCCGATGTCGTCAGCTTCGTGTCGTTCCCGCTCACCGCCGGCGACGAGGCCAACCTCGACGCGGCGGCCGACCAGGCGGCGAGCGCCGGGGCCGTCCTGGTCGTCACGCTCGAGCCGTGGGGCGGGCTGTCGACGGTGACCGATGCCGTCGCCGCGGACCTCGCGACCCGGCTCGCCCGCTATGGCGCGGGCGGCGTGCCCACGATCGTCCGGTTCGCGCACGAGATGAACGGCAGCTGGTACCCGTGGGGTCAGGATCCGGCGGCCTACGTCGCGGCCTACCGGCGGGTCGCGGACGCGGTGCACGCCGGCTCCCCGACGTCCGCGATGCTGTGGGCCCCGAACCAGGGGGACGGCTACCCGTACGCCGGCGGCACGTACGAGGCCGCGCCCGGCAGCCCGGCGGCGGTCGCCCTCGACACCGACGGCGACGGGCTCCTGGACGCGACCGACGATCCGTATGCGCCGTACTGGCCCGGGCCCGGGTACGTGGACTGGGTCGGCATGAGCCTGTACTTCTGGGGCCTCGCGTACCCGTGGGGCGAGAACGAGCTCCCGCCGGACGGCACGTTCGCGGGCCTGATGACGGGGTCGGGTTCGGTCCCGGACTTCTACGCCGGCTACGCGGAGCGGTTCTCGAAGCCGATGGCGATCGTGGAGACGGCCGCGTTCTACCGTCCCGGCGCGGGTGGGGCGGCGGAGTCGGAGATCAAGCTCGCCTGGCTCGACCAGGTGTTCGGCACGCAGACATCGGCGCGCTTCCCGCGGCTCCGGATGGTCAACTGGTTCGAGTGGCGCAAGACCGAGGCCGAGGTGGGCGCGGTCGTGGACTGGCGGATCGCGGCGGATCCGACGCTCCGGGCCGCCTTCCTCGCGGCGCTGGGCGAGGGGTTCACGCTCGGCCCGGCGGTGCCGCCCATCGCGGCGGGGCCGGGCTGCGGCGGCTGATCCTCAGGCTCGATCGAGCTCGAACAGCCGCGCCTCGAAGTCGCCCCGGATCACGCGGATCCCCTCGTGCATCCGGACCCCGGCGACCTCCGGCTCGCGCGGCTCGATGCCCAGCCCCACCGCCATCAGCTCATCCCCGGCCCGCTCCATCGCGCCGTCGGGCGCGGCGAGCGTGTCGGACCAGGCCCTGACCCGGTACCGGGCCGCCGGATCGAGGCCGCGCAGCCGCAGCCGGTTGCGCACGGGCAGCGGGTGGGACAGGACCCGGTAGTGGGCGACGATCGCGTGACCGCCGTCAGCGTCGACGACCATCCAGGCGGTCTCGTTGCCGTCGCCCTCGAACGGGCTCCGGAGCCGCAGGAACCGGCCGTGCTGGAGCAGCTCGCGGCGCTCGACATACCACGCGATCTGGTGCCGCACCTCGTCGTGCTCGGCCGCGCTCATCGCGGTCGGATCCAGCTCGTACCCGAACACGCCGAACATCGCGACCGCGGCGCGGGTCGCGATGGGGACGATCCGGCCGGTCTGGTGGTTGGGCACGGCGGACACGTGGGCGGCCATCGACGACACGGGGTACACGAGCGATGTTCCCCACTGGATCCGGAGCCGCTCGACCGCGTCCGTGTCGTCGCTGGTCCAGGTCTGCGGGGCGTACGCCAGCATGCCGGGGTCGAACCGCCCGCCGCCGCTCGCGCACGACTCGAACAGGATGTCCGGGAACCGCTCGACCAGGCGCCGGTACAGCTCGTACACGCCGAGGATGTAGCGGTGGAGCAGCTCGCCCTGGCGGTCCGCGGGCAGTGACGGCGTCCAGGGCTCGGTGATGTTGCGGTTCATGTCCCACTTGACGTAGTCGATCGGCGCGCTCGACAGCACCGCGATCAGCGCGTCCGCGAGGTGGTCGACGACCTCCGGCCTCGACAGGTCGAGGACGAGCTGCTGGCGGCTCTCGGTGTGCGGCCGGCCGGGCACGCCGATCGCCCAGTCCGGGTGGGCGCGGTACAGGTCGCTGTCGGGATTGACCATCTCGGGCTCGATCCACAGGCCGAACCGGAGCCCGAGCCCGTGCATGTCGCGGGCGAGCGCCTCGAGCCCGCCGGGCAGCTTGCGCCGGTCGACGATCCAGTCGCCCAGCGACGAGTCGTCGTTGTCACGGCGGCCGAACCAGCCGTCGTCGAGCACGAACAGCTCGACGCCCAGGTCCCTGGCCTTGCCGGCCATGGCGACCAGCCGGTCGTGATCGAAGTCGAAGAAGGTGCCCTCCCAGTTGTTGAGCACCACCGGGCGGGGCCGGTCGCGCCACGGCCCGCGGACGAGCCGCGATCCGTACAGCCCGTGGAACGCCTCGCTGAGGCCGCCCAGGCCATCGCCGGACCAGGCGAGGACGGCCTCGGGCGTGGTGAACGTGGCGCCCGGCTCCAGCCGCCACGAGAACGTCTCGGGGTGGATGCCGATCCGCAGCCGCGCCGTCCGCAGCGGCTCCACCTCCGCCTCGGCCAGGAAGCTGCCCGAGTACACCAGGCTCAGGCCGAGCGCCTCGCCGGCCTCCTCGGTCGTGTGCTCCCGGCGCAAGGCGAGGAACGGGTTGTGCTCGAGGCCGGACGCGCCCCGCAGGCTGCCCACCGATTGCCGGCCGGGGACCAGCGGGCGGTCCTGGACGTGACGCTCGCGCGCCCAGGCCCCGCTCAGGGTGACGAGCCGCCAGTCGGCGTCCGGGAGGTCCAGCGACGCGCTCATCGCGCAGCGCACGGTCAGCGGCGTCGCGCCGCGATTGGCCAGGGTCATCGAGCGCGCGACGACCGGCCGGTCCGCAAACAGCGTGAGGCGGAGCGTGGCGCGCAGCCCCGTGGGCGCATCGTCGAGGTCGATCTCGAGCGTCTCCGCCTCGGCCGGGTCCTCGACGTACGTCGACGGCAGGCCCGCCAGGTCCGGCTTGCCGGCCAGGATCCGGTGGCCCGCGTAGCGGAGATCCAGGACGGTCGAGCCGTCGGCGGCCTCGACGACCAGCGCCGGGATCCGCCAGTCGCCGACGCCCGGCACGGGGACCTCGAGCGCGACGGGCTCGCCGACGCGGTTCGAGAACCCGGTGAACTCGTCCGGTCCGAGGTGGCGCAGCGAGCCGCCGGCCTCGAGCGGGGCGCCGGCGTGGAGGTGTCCCAGCCAGCCGTTCTCGAGCACCCGCAGCGCGTAGCTGATCCGGCCGTTCGCGAGGTGCCACTCGCGACCGTCCGCGTCCCAGTGGATCGTCATGCGAGGCGGATCGTCATGCGGGTGCGGCCTCCGTCGAGATCGTCCACGCCCAGCGATACGTGCCCGGGCGCAGGACGTACGCCTCGAGGGTATCCGGCCCGCAGCTCGCGGTGCCCACGCCGCGGTGCGCGGCATCGAGGTGGACGATCGTCTCGGGGCACGGTCGCAGCTCGTCGTCATGGGCCGCGGCGTCGAGGTCGGCCGCCCGCAGGTGCGCGACCGAGACCTGTCGCGGCCGGTCGAGGTCCAGCCGGATCCCGCCCGGCCGGTCCGCCGATCCGAAGCCAGCGCGTGTCGGCGTGCCCGCCGTTCTCCTGCGGCCGCAGGTAGCGTGTGGCGGCGTCGGTCACCGTCGACCGCCACCGGGCGACCTGTCCGCCGCGCCGGCGGTCGGGATACGTCTCGTGCGGCCCGCGCCCGAACCATTCGAGGTTCTCGTGGCCGGCGGCCAGCTCGAGCACGGTCCCGACCCGTGGCAGGTCGTCGAGGATCGAAGGCACCTCGACCGTCTCCTCGACCCGGATCCGGCCGTCGGGTGCGACCGCCATCCGCTGGACGTGCGCCACCTCGATCCCGGTTGCGGTGGTCCAGGTCGCCCGGACCGTCACCGCGTCCGCCGCACGCTCGATGGCGTCGAGGCGACGGGTCAGGCTGGCCAGACCCCAGCCCGCCCAGCGGTGCGCCATGCCGCCGATGCGGTCGTTGTCGGTCGGTGCCCGCCACAGGGACAGGGCCGGCGGCGTCGCGAACGCGGGGAGGAGGAGCTGCCCCGCTTCGTTCAGGACGACGCCGCCGGTCCAGCCCGCCGCCATCGAGGCGGCCGCGCCGGGCGTGGGTGCCGCATCGAGCGGTACCTGGGCCCAGCCCATCTCGTAACCCGCCGGTGCCCACGCGGTGGCGCCGGCGGTGAGGAAGTGCAGCGTGCACCAGCGCTCGCCGGCAGCCTCCGGGGGCAGGCGCCAGCCCGGGATCGTCACCTCGGCCCGGTCGCCCGGGCCGATGGGGGGCAGCGGCAGCTCGCCGCCGGTGACCGGCTCGCCGTCGACGGTCACCTCCCACGTGGCGCGCAGCCAGCCGGTGTCCCGGAACTCCCCCCGGTTCTCGAGGGTGATCCTTCCGTCGCGCGCGGCGGCGATGGCCGCGTCGACGCTCGACGCGTCGTCGCTCGACGCGTCGTCGGTGACCGCCCGCATCGGGGACGCGAGATGCATGTGCTCGAACATCGCGGGCTTGGGCCGCCGGTCCGGAAACACCATCCCGTCGAGGACGAACGTGCCGTCGTTGGGCACGTCGCCGAAGTCGCCGCCGTACGCGGCGCGCACCGTCCCGTCGGGCAGCAGCTGGTCGAGGCCGTGGTCGCGCCACTCCCAGATGAACCCGCCCTGGAGCCCGGGCGTGGACTCGATCGCGTCCCAATGCTCCGCCAGCGTGCCGTTGCTGTTGCCCATGGCGTGGCTGAACTCGCACATGATCAGCGGGTGCCGCTGGAGGCCCGAACGGGCGTGCGCGACGATCGCCGAGATCGGCGGGTACATCGGGCAGGTGATGTCGCTGGCCGTCTGGGGGCTGGTCCAGTCGAACCGGATCGCGCCCTCGTAGTGGAGCGGGCGCGACGGGTCCGCCCGCCGCGCCCAGCCGGCGGCCGCGTCGTGGTTGGCCCCGTAGCCTGACTCGTTGCCCAGCGACCAGGCAATGATCGACGGGTGGTGCCGGTCGCGCTCGATCATGCGCGCGACCCGGTCCACGAACGCCGAGCGATACCGGGGGTCGTGGCACACGTCGTCGTACCAGCCGTGGGACTCGATGTCCGCCTCGTCGACGACGTACAGGCCCAGCTCGTCGCACACGTCGAGTAGGTACGGGTCGTTGGGGTAGTGCGAGGTGCGGAGCGCGTTGAAGCCCCAGCGCTTCATGGCGGTCACGTCGGCGAGGATGTCCTCGGCCGAGATCACGCGGCCCGTCCGGCGGTCGAAGTCGTGCCGGTTGACGCCGCGGATCAGCACGGCCCGCCCGTTGACCAGCAGCTCGACGCCGCGGACCTCGACCCGCCGGAAGCCGATCCGCCGCTCGACACGCTCCACGACCGTGCCGTCGGGCGCGCGGAGCACGACGTTCAGCGTGCGCAGCGACGGCACCTCCGCGGACCACGGCGTCACGCCCGGGATCCGGGCGGCAAGCCGCACGCGCCCGACGCGCGGCGGTCGGACCACCGCTTCCGCCTGGCGCCAGCTCGCACGGTCCTCGGCGTCGGTGAGCGTGCCCGACGCATTGAGGCTCTGGAGGTCGAGGATCCCGCGCCTCGGCGGCCCCGGGACGACGAACGCGCCCGGACCGCGGTCGGCCACGGCAGCATGCGGGACGGCGGCGACCAGCGGCTCAGCGACCCCGGCGACCGTCGCCTCCACCCGCCAGCCGGGCTCCATCGCCGCACCATCGGGCCAGCCCAGCGCGACCTCGAGCTCAAGGGTCCCGGTCGAGAGGTCCTCGTCCAGCCCCGCATCGATCCGCAGCTCGGCGAGATGGATCGGCGAGGTCGCGTACAGGAACACCGAGCGTGTGATCCCGCCGTGCCACCACTGGTCCTGGTCCTCGATGAACGAGGCGTCGGACCACTTGACCACCGTCAGCCGGAGGTCGTTGGCGCCCGGCCGCAGCAGGCCGGTGACCTCGAACTCGGCGGCCAGGTGCGAGTCCTTGCTGATGCCGGCGTCGACGCCGTTGACGGCCGCGATGAGCACGCTCTCCGCGGCACCCACGTGGAGCACGACGCGCCGGCCGGCCCAGCCGGCCGGCAGCTCGAACGAGCGCTCGTAGACGCCGGTCGGGTTCTCATCGGGTGTCGCCGGCGGGCGATCGGGAAACGGCATCTGGACGTTGGTGTAGATCGGGACATCCCAGGTGTCCTGCATCGTCCAGCACCCTGGGACCTCGATCCCGCGCCACTCGCCACCCGCCGCGTCGGCATCAGGCCGGTGGAGCAGCTGGAACCGCCACGTCCCGTCGAGCTCCAGCCGGTCGGGGTGGGGGACGGCGTGCATCGGCAGCCGGCCACGGGCGGTCAGCTCGGGGTCGGCCCACGGCGTGGGCGTCATCGGTACGGATCCTCCTCGACCCGGCCACGGCGGCCGGGTGTCGCGCGTCAGCCCTTGGTGGAACCCAGGGTCAGGCCGGCGACGAACTGCTTCTGGAGCGCGAAGTAGACGACCAGGGTGGGAATCGCCGCGAGCAGGGCGCCGGCGGCGAGCAGGTTGTTGTCGGTGAAGAACTGGCCCGAGAGGTTGTTGAGAGCCGAGGTGATCGGGAACTTGTCCCCGGTGCGCAGCAGCAGGATGCCCCAGAAGAAGTCGTTGTAGATCCAGGTGAACTCGAGGGTGGCGAGCGCCGCCAGCGCCGGCCGGGTGAGCGGCAGGAGCACCGTCCAGTAGGTCTTCCAGACCGACGCCCCGTCCATTACCGCCGCCTCGTTGATCTCCTTGGGGACCTGCTTGAAGTAGTTCGAGAGCACGAATGTGCAGAACCCGAGCTGGAACGCGATGTGGATCGCGATCAGCCCGAAGAACGTGTCGTACCAGATGCCACGGTCCGCCAGCGGCGAGAACAGCGGCAGGGCGAGGTACATCCGGTACAGCGGCGTGATCACGACCTGCTGCGGCAGCAGGTTGCCGGCCGTGAACAGCATCAGCATCGCGACGTTGAACCGGAAGCTGTAGCGCGACACCGCGAACGCGATCATCGACGCGAAGAACAGCACCAGGATCATCGCTGGCACGACCACGATCAGGGTGTCGAACAGGTGGAGCCACAGGTCCATGCCGTCGGCCGCCCGGAAGAAGTTGTCGAGGTTGTACGACCCGCCGATCGACACGTATCCCAGCCGGGCCGTTTCGCCGTACGGCCGGAACGCCGTGTACACGGTCCACGCGAGCGGGAAGATCCACAGCACGCACATCGCGATCAGGAAGGCATGCGTGCCGTACTTCGGCCGGTGCCCCTTCTTCCGGGCGGCGGTCGCCTCGACGCGGGGCAGCGTGGTCGCGGTCATGCCGGCTCCTCGCGCATCACCCGGTACAGGTAGAAGATGATCGGGCCGATCGATATCAGCAGCAGGATCACGGCGATCGCGGACCCGAAGCCGACCAGGCTCGCCTCACCCAGCAGGTTGGTCGTGATCAGGACCGACAGCAGGCCGAGGCCGTTGAGGCCCTTGTTGATGATGTACACGATGTCGAACGCGCGCAGCGACTCGATCACGGTCACCACCAGGACCACGACGTTGATCGGCGCGAGGACCGGGAACACCACCCGGAAGAACGTCTGCCGGGCATTGGCGCCGTCGATCGACGCGGCCTCCCGGAGCGTGTTATCGACGCTCTTCAGCCCTGCCAGGTAGAGGACCATGATGTAGCCGACGTGGCGCCAGCTGGCGGCGACCATCACGGCGGCGAAGTTGAGCCCGCGGGTCCCCAGCCAGTCGATCGTGGTGCCCGAGGTGACCCATCGGTGGTCGCCTGTCACCAGGACCAGCATGTTGTTGATGAAGCCCTGGCCGGGCGAGTAGATCAGCTCCCAGATGAAGCCCACGATCGCGAGCGACAGCACCACCGGCATGTACAGCACGCTCTGGTAGATCCGCGTGCCGCGGATGTTCTGGTCGAGGACCACCGCCATCAGCATGCCCAGCGGCGTGGCGATGAACAGGAACACCACCAGCCAGATGATGTTGTTCTGGAGCGCCGGCCAGAACGGCTGGTAGAGGTTGACCAGCGTGTCGTAGTTCTTGAGCCCCACGAACCTGATCTTGTCCAGGCCGCCGATGCCGTTCCAGTCGGTGAATGACAGGATGATCGACCCCAGTGTCGGCAGCCAGATCAGGAAGATGTGGATGAAGGCAGGGATCCCGACCATCAGCGCCAGGGTCACCTTGTCGCGCCGGGTGAGCAGGCTGAACCGGCGCCGCGACCGGCGCGGCCCGGTTGCCGACGGGCCCGGCGACAGGGACGCCCCGTCGGTGCTGGCCGACGGGGCGTTGTGCGGAACGGACTGCGTCATCGGGGCGCTCGGTCCCTTTGTTCAGCTGGTCATCACTGCGGCGGCAGGCTGTCGTAGAAGTCCTGGACGCCGGACAGGAACTTGTCGAGATCCTGCGACGGGTCGCCCAGGAAGTTCTGCAGGAAGCCCTGCATGCCGTTGGCTCCCGCGAAGTCCGGCCGGGTGTCCCGGTCGAGGAACTGCGCGATCTTCTGGGCGCCGCCGATGATCTCGGCCATCTTCTGCTGGAACGGAGTGTACGTGCTGGTGTCCGCGTCCTTGCCGGCCGCGACGTTGTTGGGGCTCGACTTGAGGAAGATGCCCTGGGCCTCGCCCGTGGAGAGGTACTCCATGAACGCCTTCGCCTGGTCCACGTTGACGGCTTTTGCCGAGACCATGAACCCGTCGATCGGGGCGTCGATCGCGGCCTCGGCGTCAAAGCTGGTGCCGAGGGTCGGGAACGGGAAGAAGTCGAGGTCGTCGTGGACGGCCGGGTCCGTGGCCTGCTCGCCGGCGAACGTGCCCAGGAAGTACATGCCGGCCTTCTTGCCGATCATGTCCTGTGCCGACTCCTGCCAGGTCTTGCCCAGTGGCTGCGGGTCGAAGTAGGGGAGCAGCTCAGCCCACTTCGAGAACACGGCCTTGGTCTTGGCGTCGGTCCACTTCTCCTTGCCGGCCATCAGGCCGACGTGGAAGTCGTAGCCGTTCATCCGCATGTTGAGGATGTCGAACGTGCCCATGGCGGGCCAGCCGTCCTTGTCCCCGAACGCGAGCGGGATGAGACCGTCCGTCTTCATCTTGTCGCCCAGCGCGGTGAACTCGTCGATCGTCTTGGGGATCGTGTAGCCCTTCTCCTGGAAGAAGCTCTTGCGATAGATGACGACCCACGGGTAGTTGTAGAACGGGATGAAGTACTGCTTGCCGTCGTCACCGGTGGACGCGGTCTTGAACGCATCCGAGTAGTTGCTCGCGATCGAGGCCCACACGTCGCTGATGTCGGTCGCCAGGCCCTGCGCGGCGAAGAACCGCATCCGGTAGCCGGCAAACCAGGTGAACGCGTCGTCCGGCGTGGCCTGGAGGTAGGCGTTGATCGTGTCCTGGAACTTGCCGTGCTCGACCGTGTTGACGTTGACCGTGATGGTCGTCTTCGCCGTGAAGGCGTCGACGACGGCCTGCATCGCGTCCTTGGGGACCTGGTCCGAGTAGTTCGATCCGAAGGTCATGCTGCCCGTGACCGGAGCCATCGACTCGGCCGGGGCGGTGGACTCGGCCGGGGTCGTGGACGAGGCGGGGGGTGTCCCTGTGGCACCCGAGGAGCCGCAGGCCGCGAGGAAGGCGGAGACCCCGCCCAGCGCCGCGACAGCAGCGCCTCCCTTGAGCACCTGGCGGCGCGTGACGGAAAGGTGGCCGTCGTGATCAGCCATGCTGAAACCTCCTCCGCGACCTTCCGCGATGCATCTGCGGGGCAGGCCGACAAGGTGGATTGTTGCCACCCGATTGCGCAATGTCAAGAGACTCGCGCGGATTCGCACATACTTTCTTGTGCGAGTGCGTTGACTTAGGTGTGATCCGGGATCAAGATGGTGGCGCGCCGGTCGCTCGATCGCAGGCCGGAGCCTCCTGCCCAGCGCGATCGAGTCGACGCCGAGGGAACGCCGGAGCGATGCTCGCCCGCCAGCGCCAGGCACTCATCCTTGATCGCGTGCGCACGTCGGGCGCGGTCCGCGTGGTCGAGCTCGCGCGCGAGCTGGACGTCTCGGACATGACGGTGCGTCGCGATCTCGAGGTGCTCCACGAGCAGGGTCTGCTCGAGAAGGTGCACGGTGGCGCGACGGCGCTGTCCGGGCTGGCGTCATACGAGCCCGGCTTCACCGCCAAGACCTCGCTCCAGCAGGCGGAGAAGGCGGCGATCGCCGCGGCAGCCGTAGAGCTGGTCGAGCCGGGCATGTCGATCGCGATCTCGGCCGGCACCACGACGCACGTGCTCGCGCGCAGGGTCGCCGAGGTGCCGGGCGTGACGATCGTGACCAACTCCATCCGGGTCGCGGACGTGCTGCACCGGACGGGCCGCCGCGACCAGACCGTGATCCTGACCGGCGGCGTGCGCACCCGCTCGGAGGCGCTGGTCGGGCCGTTCGCCGTCGCCCAGATCCGGACCGTCCACCTCGATCTCGCGTTCATGGGCGTCCACGGGATGGACGCACATGCCGGGTTCACGTGTCCCAACCTGAGCGAGGCCGAGACCGACCGGGCGCTGATCGAGGCCAGCCGCCGGCTGATCGTGGTCGCCGATCACGCGAAATGGGGGGTCGTCGGGATCGCGACCATCGCGCGCCTCGACCAGGCCGACGTGGTGGTGACGGACAGCGGGCTGGACGACGAGGCCCTGGGCATCCTCCGGGATTCGGTGCGCGAGGTTGTCGTGGTCGACGCCGGCGAGAGCACCTCGGAGGCGTCGGATGCCGTTGCGGTCGCGGATGACGGGCTGCCCGCGATGGGGGTGTCGGTCCGTGCCAACTGACCCGGCTGCGAGGCCGGACGACCAGGCGCTTGCGGCGCTCGATGACGAGCCCCACCGCCGGTTCAACGCCCTGACCGGTGAGTGGGTCCTGGTCTCCGCGGGACGGACGCTCCGGCCGTGGCTGGGCGCCGAGGAGCCCGAGCCGCCCGAGCACCGGCCGGCATTCGACCCCGAGTGCTACCTGTGTCCCGGCAACACCCGCGTCAACGGGGAGGTCAACCCGGCCTACGACCGGACGTTCGTGTTCACCAACGACTTTGCCGCGCTCCGGCCGGACACGTCCGCGGCGCGCCTGGGCGACGGCCTGTTCCGTGCCGAGGGCACGCGCGGCACGTGCCGCGTCGTGTGCTTCTCGCCGCGTCACGACCTGACCCTGGCCGGGATGTCGGAGGCCGAGATCCGGGGCGTCATCGACGTCTGGGCGGAGCAGACGTCGGACCTCGGCCGCGACTACCGCTGGGTCCAGGTGTTCGAGAACCGGGGCGAGGCGATGGGCGCCTCCAACCCGCATCCGCACGGCCAGATCTGGTCGGGCGACGCGCTGCCGGTGGAGGCGGCTCGGGAGGACGAGTCCCAGGCGCGATACCTCGCCCAGCACCAGCGTCGCCTGCTGGTGGACTACGCAGCCGCCGAGCGCGGCGGGCCGCGCGTGGTCGCCGCCCACGGGGAGTGGCTGGCGGTGGTCCCGTTCTGGGCGGCATGGCCGTTCGAGACCCTGCTCATCCCGCGCGTCCCGGCTGCCCGGCTGGCCGATGTCGGCGACCACGACCGCGATGGGCTGGCGGCGGCGCTGCGCGACCTCACCCGTCGCTACGACGCCCTGTTCGAGCGGCCGTTCCCGTACTCGATGGGCTGGCACCAGGCGCCGTTCGGCGGTGCGGAGACCGCGCACTGGCAGGTGCACGCGCACTTCTACCCGCCGCTGCTGCGGGCCACCGTGCGCAAGTTCATGGTCGGCTACGAGCTGCTCGCCGAGCCGCAGCGGGACCTGACGGCCGAGGAGGCCGCCGAGCGCCTGCGCGCCGTGGTGCCGTCGGCCGCGCGCTGAGCCTGTGCTCGCCGACGCAGGTGGCGCCGGGCGGGCGAGCCGCCCGGCGCCACGCCAGTCAGCGTGTCGTGCAGATCAGCACGAGACCCGCGGGTTCCACTCGTTGAACATGCCCAGCGGGTTTGGCTGCCAGGCCCAGACGTGCAGCTCGTAGAAGGCGGGCAGCCCATACCGGTTGGGGGCGGGCGTGAGGCGGTATGACTCGCCGAAGAGCTCCGGCGGAGACGAATGTGTTGCGTCCCAGTCCGCCGCGATCACGAGGAACTCGACCCCGACCAGCTGCATGCTGCCGTTCTTGCGCGGAACGTAGATCAGCAGCTGGGGCTTGGTGGGGTCGACGGTGCCCAGCAGGTCAGGGTTCAGGAAGTGGATGCCCATGGTGCCGGTGCCGTTCGGATCGGCGATGCAGGTGATGCCGGCGAGATCGTAGACCTGGACCGTGTAGCCGGCTGCGTTGGCCGCGGCGATGTCGTGCAGGGGCGCGGTCGCGTCGCGGAGCATGGAGAGCCGGGACTGGTCAGCAGCCACGGGGCTAGCCAGGACGCCTGCCGCGAGCGCGGCGGCAGTCAGCAGGAACACGACCCGGCGGGAGCGATGGAGCAGTGGTGTCATGTCGCGGTACCTCACTTGCCTTCGATGACAGGATGGATGGACTGGGCGACGAGCCCATGGGCCTCGCGGTGGACACGCTCGGCGGCCTGGGCGTCGGGAGCGTCGACCAGACAGAAGATCGTCCCGGCCTCCTCGTCGACCCAGTAGCGGAGGTAGTGGACCCCGTAGCGGTCCTGGGTCTCCAGATCGGCGGCATGAGCGCCGGCCACGTCCGTGGCTTTCACTCCGCCCGCGATGTCGTGGGTGTCCATGAAGAGCGGCATCGGGTTTCTCCTTTCGGTGGCTGCTCAGACCTCGATCTGCAGCTCGTAGACCGCGCCGGTGGGGTGGCCGGCCCGTTCGTGGATGCGCATCACCGCCTCCTTGGTCGGACCGGTGGCGAGGCAGAAGACCTTCCCCGCCTCGGGATCGAGCCATGCCTTCTCGAAGTGCACGCCCTCGTCCGCCTCAATCTCGAGATCGCGGGCGTGTGCCTCCGCAAGCTGCTCCCGGGTCACCCCGAAGAAGCCCGAGTGAACGTCCATGAACTGTGGCATCGGCACCTCCTTCATTGACGAGCGGATGCCAGACAGCGTGCGGATCGGCTGGGCGGCCGTCATCGGACGGGCGACCGACCAGTCAAAGCAGATCTGGTGCCGACCATCGGTCGTTTGACCGATGACCGCTGGACACCGGGTCGTAGACTCCGGCGATGAGCCGCGTCGGACCCGTCCAGTGCCCCATCCTCGTCGGCCGCGATGATCTCCTCGAGCTCGCGGATCAGATGACCGCCGAGGTCGTCCCTGGCCGGGGGCGGACGCTCCTCCTGTCGGGCCAGGCGGGGCTGGGCAAGACCCGCCTCCTTCGCGCGGTGGCGCGCAAGGCCGAGGCGGCGGGGCTGCGGGTCGACGGCGGTTCGGTTGCCCCGCAGGACCAGCAGGTGCCCCTCGCCTCGATTCGCGAGATGGCGACCGGGATGCGCGGCAACACCGCCTTCGGCAGCCTGTCGGAGGACCTGCTCGCCATCGATGGCCGTCACGGCGGTGACGCACTCGGGGCGCGGCGGCTCATCGTCCGCGCGACCGCGGACCGAATCCTCGATGCGATCGATCGACCGACCATGCTGGTGTTCGATGATCTCCACTGGGCCGACGAGCTGAGCCTGGAGGTCATCGGCGAGCTGGCCCGCCACTCGGCGGACCGCCCACTCCTCCTGGTCGGCGGCTACCGGGCGGACGAGTTCCCGGCCGGCACCATCCACCGCGAGTGGCGGGCGAGGCTCCTCAGCCAGCGTCATGCCGAGGAGGCCCGCCTGCGGCCGCTGACGCTGGACGAGACCGCGGTCGCGACGACGCTGATCCTGGGCGGCGAGCTGCCGGCGCCGCGCGACGTGGTGGAGGCGGTCTACGCGCGGACGAACGGCATCCCGCTGCACATCGAGGAGCTCCTCGCCGCCCTCGATGACGAGGCCCGCACCGACGGACGGCGGATCCGGGACGCCCACGTGCCGGACACCATCGGCGACGCGGTGCTGGCCCGCCTGTCGCGGTTGTCCGACGATGCCCGGCTGGTCGCGCGTGCCGGCGCTGTGGTTGGGCGCTGCTTCAGCCCTGACGCCCTGGCGGGCATCGTCGATCGTCCGCTCCGCGAGCTCGAGCCAACGCTCCAGGAGCTCGTCGACGCGGCGATCATCTACCCGTTCCAGTACATCGACCACGGCTACTACGATTTCCGGCACCAGCTCCTGCGGGACGCGGTCTACGGCTCGGTCCCGCCGTCGGAGCTGCGACGCTTCCACGCCCAGGCAGCGGAATTCGCGATGGGCCTCGAGGCGTCGAGCATCGTCCACGCCTCGCGCCATTACGAGCGGGCGGGTCTTCGGCCACAGGCCTTCCGGTCTGCGATGACGGCGGCCGGCGAGGCGAGCCGGATCTCCGCCCGCCACGAGGCATTCGAGCTCTACCAGCGGGCCATCGCGAACATGCCGGCGGACCTCCCGGTCGCTGAGCAGGCCGAGCTCAACGAGCGGCTCGCTGACGCGGCTGCGGCCATCGAGCGCAACGCCGAGTGCGTCGCGGCCGCGACCCGCGCGCGGGAGCTCTACCTCGAGGCAGGTCGGCCCCTCGACGCCGCAGGCATGCTCGCGTCGATGTCGGTCACCGCGGGACGGGACGGCGCGCCGGGCGACGAGGTGCGCGCGTATGTCGACCAGGCACTCGCCGAGGTCTCGGTCCTGCCGGTCTCGCCGGAACGGGAGACGATGCGGGCCCTGCTGCTGGCCTTCCGGGCCGGCGACTTGTTCTTCAAGTCCGATCTGCCGGCGGCGCGTCGCGACGCGCTTGCGGCCCGCGAGCTCGCGACGTCGATGGGCGATCGGGAGTCGATCCTCGAGTCCGACCTGCTGCTTGCGCGGATCGACATCGTCGAGGGCCGATACCAGACCGGGTTGCGCGACGGCCTGCGGGCGGCACGGGCCGCGCGCGACGCCGGCTTTGAGGGAGTGGGCGTGACCGGGTACCGAAACCTGGCCATCCTGGCGGCGCGGATCATGGACGCTCCCACGGCCGAGATGGCGATCGGCGAAGGCCTCCAGTACGCGGATGCGATCGAGCAGTCCCACTGCCGCCAGATGATGTCCACGACGAAGGCGGTCCTCGAATGGGCCGGCGGCCAGTGGGACGCCGCCGACGCACGGGCACGCCAGGAGCGCGTCGAGCTGGGATGCCGGCGAGGCGTCATCGGTTCGCTCGACGTCATCGGGCTCGTCGCGCTCGGCCGCGGCCACCCGGACGAGGCGCGGCGCTGGCTCGAGGAGTCGCTCGCGTCCGGCCGGCAGATCGGGGAGGTCCAGTTCATCCTGACGCCGCTGTGGGGTCTTGCCGAGACCAGCCTCCAGGCGGGCGACGCGGCCGCCGCGATCGCGAGCTGCGAGGAAGGCTGGCTCGTCGCCAGCTCGGTCGGTGAGCGGGCCCTGTTCATCCCGTTCGTCGTGACGGGGGCCAGGAGCCTGATCGCGGCGCGCAGACCGGGTGACGCGGAGCGATGGGTGGCCCGCGCCCACGACTACCTCGCCGATTGGGGTTCCGTCGCGGGACCTGCGCTCGACCATGCCGACGGGTTGGTGGGCGTGGCGGCGGGAACACTGTCGGCGGCCCGCGAGGCGCTGGAGCGGGCCGTACGCGGCTGGGAGGCGCGCGGCCGGGTCTGGGAAGCCCTGTGGGCGAGCCTCGACCTGGCGCAGTGCCTGATTCGCATGAACCGCCACGCCGATGCGGCCACGATCCTGGCCGACGTCCGAACGAGGTCGGACGCGCTCCACAGCCAGCCACTGCTCGCACGGGCGGACGAGCTGTCGAAGGCGAGCCGTGGACGCGGGCTGCACGTTGAGCCGTGGCGGCCGCTCACCGTCCGCGAGTTCGAGGTCGCGCGGCTGATCACCGACGGCCTGACGAACGGGCAGATCGCCGCGGAGCTCGCGCTTTCGCCCAAGACCGTGAGCGCACACGTCGAGCACATCCTGGCCAAGCTCGGCGTCGCGCGGCGAACCGAGATCGCGGCCTGGGCGACCGGCGTCCTGGCCACCGAGCCGGGCCCGCGGGCCGCGCACGCTGCGGTGCCCGCTCCGCGCGGAGGCGAGACGCGACTCGACATCCCGGAGGGTGCGGCAACCCCGGGCCGGTGAGGTGGTGCGAGCCTGGCGATGCCGGGCACACCGTGGCGGATCAAGCACCCACGAGGGCAGCGACGCGGCCCTGGACCCCCCGGTACGATGGATCCCTACGCGGCACGGAGGCTTCATGCAGTTGTGGGGCGGTCGGTTCGGCGAGGGGCCGGACGCGCGGATGGCGGAGTTCACGCGCTCGATCGAGATCGATGCGGTGCTCGCGCTGGACGACATCGCCGGCTCGATCGCGCACGTCCGCGGGCTCGGGCGCGCCGGGCTGCTGACGGAGGACGAGGTGGCGGTCCTCGAGCGCGGGCTGGTCGGGCTGCGCGAGGACGTCGAGGCGGGAGCGATCGCCTGGGACCCCGCCCTCGAGGACGTCCACATGAACCTGGAGACGCTGCTCACCGAGCGCGTGGGCAGCGTGGGCGGCAAGCTCCACACCGGACGCTCGCGCAACGACCAGGTCGCGACCGACCTCCGGCTGTGGACCCGGCGCGCCGCGGACCGGCTCGGCGCCGGGATCGTGAGCCTGGAGCGAGCGCTGGTGGATTGTGCCGAGCGCGACGGCGACGCCGTGCTGCCGGGCTCGACCCACATCCAGCCCGCCCAGCCGGTCCTGCTCGCACACCACCTGCTGGCCTACGTCGAGATGCTGGAGCGGGATCGGGGCCGCCTCCTGGATGCCCGCCGCCGGCTCAACGTCTCGCCGCTGGGCGCCGGTGCGCTGGCCGGCGCGGGATACCCGCTCGATCGCGAGAGCACGGCCGCGGAGCTCGGCTTCGATGGCGTGACGGCCAACTCGCTCGATGCCGTCTCCGACCGGGACTTCGTGGTCGAGGTCCTGGCGGCGGTGGCCCTGGCGATGGTCCATCTCAGCCGGCTGGCCGAGGAGATCACCTGGTGGTCCAACCCGCGGTTCGGGTTCGTCCACGTCGCCGACGCGTTCTCGACCGGGTCGTCGATGATGCCCAACAAGAAGAACCCGGACCCGGCGGAGCTCGTCCGCGGGCGGGCCGCGGGCGTGATCGGCGCGCTGGCGGGCATGCTCGCGCTGCTCAAGGGGCTGCCGCTGGCCTACCAGCGCGACCTCCAGGAGGACAAGCCGCCGCTGTTCGCCGCCGTGTCGACGCTCGACGCGTCGCTGGCGGTGATGGCCGGCCTGATCGAGACGCTGGTGATCGACCGGGCGCGGATGCAGGCCGCGGCGGAGGAGGGCTACACGACCGCGACCGCGCTCGCCGACGCGCTGGTCATGCGCGGGGTCCCGTTCCGCGCCGCCCACCACATCGTGGGCGGGCTGGTCGGGGGCGCAGAGGCCGAGGGGATTGCCACGCTCGCGGCGCTGCCCGACGAGGCGTTCAAGGCGGCGCTTGATGGCAGCGACGATCCGGTTGCGCAGGGGCTCCGTCGCCAGAAGGGGATCGTGGCGCAGCTCCGGGCCGCGGCGACGATCGAGGGAGCCCTGGCGAGCGCGGACGTCACCGGCGGGACGGCGCCGGCGCGCGTTGCCGCGGCGCTGGCCGAGGCGAGGGCCCGGCTCGAGGGCTGACCGGCATCCCCCGCCTCACCGCGGGCAGGCGGGCCCCGGCGTCAGAGCTCCAGCGTCGTCGCGATCGCCAGGTCCCGCACCAGGTGCGGATCGCGCGCCCAGGCACGCGCGAGGATCACGTGCAGCTCGGCGGCGGCGCGCCCGTGGGGCAGCTCGATCGTCGGCAGGGCCACGTCGGGCACGGTTCCCGCGATCTCGATCACCTGGTCCGACGCCAGCTCCATCGCCTGGGCCACGACCGCGGACCAGGGCACGATCGTCTGGTCGAACCCGCCGGAGACCGTTGACTCGACCCTGACCCGCAGCTCCATGCGGATCTCCTGGAGTCGCATCGGGGCGGACGGCCGCAGGGTGAGCTGGCCGCGGAACGGTTGCCCCGGGACCAGCGGGACGGGATCGATGCGGATGGACCCGCCGACGCCGCCCGCCTGCGCATCCGCGGCCTCGAACAGGGCGAACTCGCCCACGTGGACGACGCCGGCGCGCAGCAGCGCGGTCGGCTGGAGGATCCGCACCGGCACCTCGATGGAGCTGTCGCGCCCGCCCTCGATGTCCAGCTTGGCCTCGACCGTCCAGGACACCCCCGCGACGTCGGCTTCGAGCGTGGCCGGGCCGAGACCCGGGACGGGGATCTGGACATCGAGCTCGCGCGTCTCCCCGGCGGCGAGCGCGACCGGCGCCACCGCGAGCACGGGGACGCGCGGCTGGTCCTGGTGCCCGGTGCGGGTCTCCGTGTGGGTGTGCCCCTCGCTGTCGGTCGTCGTGACGTGGTACTTCCAGTGCTCCTCGCCGCGCAGCGTCACGACCAGCCCGCGCGCTTCGACCGCGCGGTGCGCAGCCAGCGTGATATGCCCGTCGACCAGGCGACCCGGCAGCAGCCGGTCGGTCGACAGCACCAGCGTCCACGCGACACCGCCGCGTTCAGCCTCCCACGTCATCGTCATGTCCCGCCGATGCTCCTCTCGCAGTGATGCGCGCAACCCCGATCGTACGTCGTCGATCGAGGGCACATCGGTCGTCCGTCCGTCCGGCCGCCTGGCCCGGTTCCGTCGGCACTACCCGTTGCGTGCTGT
>CAWIFB010000016.1:0-12806 GCA_963835335.1 uncultured Chloroflexia bacterium
TGCTAGCGCGTGGCCCGCCGGCATCGACGGCCGGGCTGTAGGGTTGTCACGGTCCGGCGCAGAGGCCGTGACGCTCGCCCACGGCGTGCCAGGGGAGAACGATGGACGACGCATTTGCGGAACGCTTCCGTGCAGCTGCGGCCGCCTGCACCCGGACGGTCACCCGACATCGACCCCGGACCCCGGCCGAGGCGCTCCGGGCATTGGCCGATGCCGCGGACGCGCTGGGGCTGGACGAGTGGGACGTCTACGCCGAGCGCGGCCCGGTGGCCAGGCTCGAGGCGGAGGTGGCGGAGCTGCTGGGCAAGGCCGCCGCGGCGTTCTTCCCCAGCGGGATCATGGCCCAGCAATGCGCGCTGCGGGTCTGGACGGACCGGGCCGCGACGCGCCGCGTCGCGATGCCGGACCTGAGCCATCTCCTCGTCCATGAGCTGGACGGCCCACGGCTCGTCCACGGGCTGGAGATCGAGCACCTCACGACCGGCCGCCACGTGGCAACGGCGGACGATCTGGCCAAGGTACCCGGCCGCATCGCGGCCATCCTGGTGGAGCTGCCGCTGCGCGATGCCGGGTGCCTGCTGCCGACCTGGGACGAGCTCGAGGGGCTGTCCGCGGCCGCGCACGAGCGGGACATCCGGGTCCACGTCGACGGGGCGCGGCTGTGGGAGGCGCAGCCGTTCTACGATCGTCCGCTGGCGGAGATCGCCGCGCTCGCGGACAGCGTCTACGTGTCGTTCTACAAGGGCCTCGACGGGCTGGCCGGGGCGTGCCTCGCGGGACCCGCGGACTTCGTGGACGAGGCCCGGCGCTGGCGCAGGCGGATGGGCGGCACCGTCTACCGGATGACGCCCGAGGCGGTCGGTGCGCTGGTCGGGTTGCGCGAGCGGCTGCCGCTGATGGGTGCCTGCGTTGCCTGGGCCCGGTCCCTCGCCGCGGCGCTGCCCGACGGGGTGACCCCGAACCCGCCGGTCCCGCACACGAACACCTTCGAGCTGTTCGCGGCAGGCGACGCCGCCGTCGTCAACGAGCGCCTGCTGTCGTTCGTGACCGAGCACGGGTTGCTGCTGTGCGGGCCGTGGCGGCCGACCGATGAGCCCGGCCGGATCACGACGGAGCTTGCGATCGGAGACGCGGCGCTGGAGCTCGATCCCGTCGAGATCGCTGGCCGGCTGGGGGCGCTGATCGCCGGCTGACTCGCGCCGGGCGGGCGACCCTCAGCTCCGCGAGACGGCCGCGAGGACCTCGCCGGCGAGGCGCGCGCGCGACGGGTCGTCGCTCATCACCGTGTCGGTCACGAGCGCGCGCAGGCCGAGCGCCTCGATGTCCGGGGCCAGCGAGGCGTCCACGGCATCGAGCACGAACACGTCCGCGAGATCGGCGTAGCCGCGCGCGACGCCGAGCGCGGATGCCTCACGCCCGAGCGAGACGAGCATCCGGTCCGCGGGACCCTTGAGCGCGCGCCCGCCGATGATCGGGCTCACCGCCGCCACCAGCACGCCGCGCCGCCGCGCCTCGTCGATGGCCTCGCGCATGCCGCGCACCGCGAGGATCGGCGCCACGGACACGATCGGGTTCGACGGGCAGACGACGATCGCGTCGGCCGCCTCCAGGGCTGCGACACCTCGGGCGTCGGTGTCGCGGCCTCGATGCCGGCGAACCGGACGCCGTCCACCTCGGGTTCCTGGCGCCGGTGGACGAAGTACTCCTGGAACTCCAGCCAGCCGTCGGCGGTGTGAACCTCGGTGGCGACCCGCGCGTCCGTCATCGGGAGGACGGCCGCAGCCAGCCCAAGCGACGCCTGGATCCCCCGGCAGACCTCGGTCAGGCGCCCGCCCGCAGCCACCCGCGCCGTGCGCACGATGTGGAGCGCGAGATCCCGGTCGCCCAGCCCGAACCACGTCTCCTCGCCGTAGACGCCGAGCTGGGTCATCGCCGCGTGCGTGTCACCCTCGATCCCCCAGCCCAATGCCGCCTGCTCCATCCCGGCCAGGTTGTAGACGACGGTGTCGTGGTCGGGCATGACCAGCAGCCCGTGCCGGACGCAGTCGTCGCCGGTGTTGACGACGACCGACAGGCGATCGCCGACGTGCGCCTGGAGGCCGTCCGCGAGCTTGGCGCCGCCGACGCCCCCGGCAAGGGCAACCACCCGGGTCCCGGTCACCGGGTCAATCCTCGAGATGCTCGTGGAGGCCCGTGACGTGGATCCGGAAGGTCACCCTCGACTGGCTTCGGAACGCCGCGATCGAATCCTCGCCCGGGCCGTCCGGGTGGTAGCGATGCGCCAGCGCGACGATGTCGTCCTGGGCGCGCGGACGGCTGTCATCGATCTCCTCGACGACCCCGGTCAGACCGATCCACCGATACAGGTCCCCGCCGTCGACGACCGAGATCGCAACGCGCCGGTCCCGCGCGAGGTTCGTGCACCAGCGGCGCGGCATCCGCCCGTTGAGCAGCACGCGGCCGTCGGGGTCGAGCCGGTACCACACGACCGTCTGGCGAGGGCTGCCGTCGGGGTCGATCGTGGCGACGGACGCGATATGGGGCTCCGCGAGGAAGCGGCGGACGGGATCGGACAGGACGTCGGTCTGAGCAGGCATGCCGCCATGGTAGGCGAGCCCGCGCATGTGGCCCGCGCGACGGACCCGCGCGAAGTCGATCGGCCCCCGGTCGCCGGCGCCTCGTCGCACCGGCTCCGTGCCCCGGTCACCCGCTCAGCGCAGCCGCTCTCCGGCCTCCAGCGCGACGTCCAGCCGGTTCTCCGGCGGGGCCAGCGGGCAGGCCCAGACGGGGTCGAACGCACACGACGGCTGGAATGCGAAGTTGACGTCCACGACGAGCGTTCCGGCCGCGGGATCGCCGCCCAGGTCCGCACCCTTGCCGGTGTCCAGCAGGTACCGCCCGGCGCCGTACGTCCCGGATCCGTTCGTCGCGTCGCGGACGGGCAGGAACAGCCCTCCCGCATAGCCGTCCATCCAGTACACCGCGAGGCGCCGCGGGCCGGCCGGCAGCCGGAGCTCGACGTGTCCCACGCGCCGGAACGAGAGCTGGTCCGCGCCGCTGTTGGGCAGCGAGATGCCGATGCCGGGGTCCGGGGTCGCGGGTGGCGGCTCCACGGCGACCGAGAACCGCAGCGCCGGATCGTACGGCCAGTGACGCGCCCGAAACGCAGCACGCTCGGCGGTGGGGACCGGCGACTGGGGATGGCCCCGGTACAGCGCCTCCCGCTCGCGCCGCCAGGCGTCCCAGGCCGCCGCCGGGTCCGCGGCGGCCATCGCGCGGACCTCCGCGTACAGCTCGAACACGCGCCGCCGCCAGTCCGCCAGCCACAGCCTGGCCTGGGTCGACGCGGTCGCGTCCTCGTCGTCCTGCATCCGCCCATCCTAGGCGCCGGCGGCACGTGCGAGAATGCCCTGCAGCTTGCAGGAGGATGGTCGGTGGCGGATCTGGCGGAGATCGGGGTGTTCGGGGGCTCGGGCTTCTACTCGTTGCTCGAGGACGTGCGCGAGATCAAGGTCGACACGCCCTACGGCCCGCCGTCGGACAGCTTCTTCCTCGCCTCGGTCGGCGATCGGCGGGTGGCGTTCCTGCCCCGCCACGGGCGGCGCCACACGATCCCGCCCCACCGGATCAACTACCGGGCGAACGTGTGGGCGATGCGCTCGCTGGGCGTCAAGGCGGTGATCAGCCCGTGTGCCGCCGGCTCGCTCCAGCTCCACGTCGAGCCGGGCCACTTCGTGGTCAGCGACCAGTTCGTCGACCGGACCTCGGGTCGCGACCACACGTTCTTCGACGGCCCCATCGTGTCCCACGTGTCCTCGGCCGAGACCTACGATCCGACGCTGCGGCAGCTCGCGATCGACGTGATCCGCGAGCACGGGATCACGGTCCACGAGGGCGGCACGGTGGTCGTGATCCAGGGTCCGCGCTTCTCGACCAAGGCGGAGTCCAAGTGGTTCAGCGATGCCGGCTGGGAGGTCATCAACATGACCCAGTACCCGGAGGCGTACCTGTGCCGGGAGCTGGGCATGGCGGTCGTCAACATCGCCCTCATCACCGACTATGACGCGGGCGTGCTCGAGGGCACCGAGGCGGTCACCGCCCACGACGTGCTCGAGGTGTTCAATCGCAACGCCGAGGCGATCCGCACGGTCGTGCTGGACATGATCACGCGGTTCCCGGCCGATCTCGATGGGCTCGGCGCGAAGGACGCGCTCGCGTTCACGCGTGGCGACGGCCACGCGGTGTCGCCGGACGACATCCGGCTGTACGAGACCGGGCTGTAGGGCAGGCCGGCCGGCCCCGGAGATCGCCGACGGGCGATCCGTGGCACCATCGACGGCTCCACCCGATCCGGCGGCCCGCCGCCCCGACGCAACGGACGAGATGACCTCCACGCCTTCCCAGCTGCCCACGGCAACCGAGCCGCTCCACGGCTGCGTGCGCTGCGGCGCGCGGATCCCGCTCTCGGAGTCGATGTGCGAGCGCTGCAACCCGCTGGGCCTCAAGGCCCCCGGCGCATCACAGGCGCACGGGACGGTGTTCGTCGCGATCGGCGCGGCCGTCGTGATCCTCGCCGTGCTCGCACGGCTGGCCATCACCAATGTCGGGCCGTTCACCTCCGAGGTGACGGGGATCCAGGCGGATCCGGCCGGCCTCCGGGTGACGATCTCGATCACCAACACGGGCTCGTCCGCGGGACGGACCACGTGCCGGATCGACGACCCGTCGCTGCGCGGCATCGGACCCGAGACCGCCTACGTCCAGAGCCCGATGGTGGACGGCGGGGCCACCGTGTCCTTCGATGCGGTGGTCGTGTCGCTGGGCACGACGACCCGGCCGCTGACCGCGGACTGCGGGTCGTGACGACGGCCGAACCCGGCCCTGGCCGATTTGCCGCCGATGCGGCGTTCGCCATCGAGATCGCGGAACGGGCTGGGCGCGTGCTGCTGGAGCGCTACGAGCGGGTCGAGCGGATCGATCACAAGTCGGCGCGCGACGTGGTCACCGAGGTGGACCATCTCTCCGAGCGGCTGATCCTCGATGCGATCCGGGCGCGGTTTCCGGGCGACGGGATCCTGGCCGAGGAGTCGGGGGCGCACCACGGGCCGGGGTCCGGGCGAATGGCCGCCGAACCGGCGTCCGGCGACGTTCCGCACCCCGATCACGGCCCCGCCCGCGAGGACGACGCGCTGGCGCGCAGGCTCGAGCACGGGCGGACCTGGATCGTCGACCCGCTCGACGGGACCATCAACTACGCCAACGGCATCCCCGTGTTCTGCGTCTCGGTCGGCCTGATCGTCGATGGCCGGCCGGCGGCGGGCGCGGTCCACGACCCGATGCGGGCAGAGACGTTCTCGGCGACCGCCGACGGTCCGGCCCTGCTCAACGGGCACCCGACGACCGCGTCGGACAAGGACCTGCTCAGCGACTTCGTGGTGTCCCTGGCGCTCGGTGGACGCGCCGTGGCGACGCGGGTTCGCGCCGTACGCCGGGCGATCCGGGTCTCGCGCAACATGGGCTCGGCCGCGCTGGCGCTCGCGTATGTCGCCAACGGACGCTTCGACGCGTTCGTCCAGTCCGGCGGCATGTCGGCCTGGGACGTCGCCGCCGCCGGACTGATCGCCGAGCGGGCCGGTGCGGTCGTCACCGATACCGCGGGCGGTCCGTGGTTCGACGTGGCCAAGGCCACCCGGGCGTTCGGCGTGGTCGCCGCCCCGCGGTCCCACCACGCGGAGCTGCTCCGGCTGTCCGGGGAGACGGCGCCGCGCCCCTGACACGAGCGGCGCCCTGGCGAGGGCGCGTCAGGAAGACCCCGCGGCGCGCCAGCGGTGCGGTCGCGTCCGCAGCCGGTCGAGGCCCCACGCGTCGCAGAACGCCGACCACTCCCCGCGATCCGCGCCGTCCCAGCGGAGCTCGTCGACGCGCAGCTCCGGGATCGGCACCCCGTCGGCGGTCGTGCGCAGCCGGGCCAGGTCCCGGTACAGCAGCGCATCGGCCATCTGGTCGCGCAGGGTCGCCGCCAGGCCGACGGGGTTGCGCAGCCCGGGAACGTCCCAGGCGCTCCCCGAGACCGGGATGTCCTCCAGGTGCCCGTAGCGGGCGAGCACGGCCGATGCGGACTTGTCGCCCCAGCCCGGCAGCCCCGGGAACCCGTCCGCCGCATCGCCCACCAGCGCCAGCCGGTCCGGCACGCTGGCCGGCGGGACGCCCCACTTCGCCCGCACGCCCGGATCGTCGTAGGTCACGTCGCGGCGGCGATCCCAGAGCACCACGCGGGCGTCGCGCACGCATTGCGCCATGTCCTTGTCCGGCGTGCAGATCACGACCCGATCGACGCGCGGGTCGGCTGCGAACCGGTCGGCGGCAGCCGCGATCGCGTCGTCGGCCTCGTACTCGACCATCGGCCACAGCACCAGGCCCAGCGCCTCGATCGCCTGCTCCGCGATCGGGAACTGGGCGAGCAGCTCCCGCGGGACCCCGGCATCGGTCTTGTAGCCCGGATACAGGTCATTGCGGAACGAGCGGATGACGCGGTCGGTGGCGCAGCCGACGTGGGTCGCTCCCTGCTCGCGCAGCAGGAAGCACAGCTGCTCGACCAGGCCGCTGACACCCGACAGCACCACGCCATCGCGGCCGAGGACGGGCGGACGCGGCGAGAAGTGGGCGCGGAACAGCTCGTAGGTCGCGTCGACCAGGTGGACGTCCATCCGCGCTTCGCCTCCCGTCAGCCGCCGGCCGTCAGCCGTCCGCCGAGCCGGTCTCCACCAGCCGCTTGAGCCGGTGGAGGTCGGCCTGGAAGATCGCGCGGAGGATCGGTCCGGTGACGACCGCCGCGAGCTCCGGCAGCACCGGGGCGACGAGCGTCTCCTCCCAGCGCACGATCGTCGTGCTGCCGTCGGCACCGGGCTCGAGGGTGATCAGGCCGCCACCCGAGAACAGGCCCTCGTGCCGGATCGCGTACCGGTCGGGCGGTTCCAGCTCGACCACCTCGACCGGGTCGCTGACCGGGATCCCGAAGATCCGGACGGTCGCCACGCCGCGGGTGCCCACGGCCACGGGTCCCGGCGTCAGCACCTCGACACGCTTCATCTCGCGCATCCATTCCGTCTGGAGCGGGATATCCGCGACGACCGCCCACGTCTCCTCGATGGGCGCGTCCACGACCGCCAGCATCCGCAGCGGCGTCGAGGGCGCATCGCCGCGACCCGCCGCGAGCAGGCGGTCGATGACGAACGCGCCGGCCGTCCCGAGCGCCGCCAGCACCGCCAGCCGCCGGATCATCGGGCGGCGCTCCCGGGTCCCGTCCGCGGCGCCGCCACCACCCTGGCGCCGGCGGCGCTCAGCGCGGCGAGCGCACGGTCGCCGTCGCCGGGCTCCATATCGACCGCCGCCACGGCATCGGTCAGCACGGTCGTCGCAAACCCCAGCCGGACCGCGTCCAGCGCCGTTCCCTTGACGCAGTAGTCGGTCGCGATCCCGGCCACGACCACGTCGGTCACCGCGGCCTCGCGCAGCAGCCCCTCGAGCATCGTGGGTATCGACTCGCCGGTGACCGGGTCGCGCATCGTGAAGCCGGAGTAGCCATCCTCGCCGTTGGCGCCCTTGCGCACGATCGCGGTGCCGTCGGGAACGGCGAGCGCGGGATGGAGCTCGGCACCCCAGGTGCCCTGGACGCAGTGGTCCGGCCACACGCCGCCGTCCTTGGCGAAGTGGGGCGTGTGAAGCGGATGCCAGTCCTGGGTGCACACCACGAGCGCTCCGCCCGCGTTTGCCATCGCGACCTGTTCGTTGATCGCCGCGATGATGTCCGCGCCACCGCGGACGCTCAGGCTGCCTCCCGGATCCGCAAAGTCGTTCTGGACGTCGACCACGATCAGGGCGACGCCGCGACGGTAGCTGTGCATGGACGGAAGCGTACCCCGGCGCTCGTGTGCATGACCCGCGCCGACGGTGCCGCTCGGCTGGGCCTAGCCCCCGCCGCCGTCGGGCGCCGTGGGCGCGCTCGGGCCGTGCGTCGCGTCCTCGATGTCCAGCAGGTACCCGATCCCCTGGAACGTGCGGATGCGGCCCGGGTCGCCCGGCTTGGCGCCCAGCTTGCGACGGACCCGCGACACCCAGACGCGGAGATACTGCAGGTCGTCCCGGTACTCGGGTCCCCAGACCTTGGTCAGCAGCTCGCTGTGCAGGACGACCTTGCCGGCGTTGCCGGCCAGGTGCTGGAGCAGCAGCCACTCCGTGCGCGAGAGCTGGACGAGCGTCCCGCCGCGGGTGACCATCCGGCGCTCGAGGTCGATCTCGATGTCGTCGAAGCGGAGCACGCCGGCGCCGGGCTGCGTGCCGTTGGAGCGGCGGATCACCGCGCGCACGCGCGCCGCCAGCTCGTCCGGGTGGAACGGCTTGGCGATGTAGTCGTCCGCGCCGAGGTCGAGGCCCTTCGCCTTGTCCGACGTCGATCCCTTGGCCGTGAGCAGGATCACCGGGACCGCGCGGCGCTCACGCAGCTGGCGCATCACCTCGATGCCGTCGAGGTCCGGCATCACGATGTCGAGCAGCACGATGTCGGGGCGGACCTCCTCGGCCTTGGCCAGCGCCTCTTCTCCTCCCGCCGCGGTCAGCACCCGGAACCCCTCCTCCGAGAGCGCGATCGAGACGAGCTTGGTGATCCTCGGCTCGTCATCGGCGACGAGGACGAGGGGCTGAGCGCTCAGGCCGCATACCTCCGCATCGGCCATAGTCTGCGCCTCGCGCACAAATCGGTGCGCTCCGCGACGGCCGCGATCATCTCGTCCGTGGCCCCGCGCCGGGTCGATCCGACCGCCATGCGGTCCGCCGAAGACCGCGAGCCGTCCTCATCGGGGCTACCCTGTACGCCGCCCGGGCAAGCACAGCCCTGCGTCCACGGAGCCCAGATGTACTTCGACGAGTTCAAGCACCAGCTGCCCGACGTCGACGAGGCAGAGACCCGAGAGTGGCTCGAATCGCTCGACCAGGTTGTCGCCGACGGCGGCGAGAACCGCGCCCGCTTCCTGATGTTCAAGCTGCTCAAACGCGCGCGCCAGCTGCACGTCGGCCTGCCGAGCCTGACCAGCACCCGGTACATCAACACGATCAGCCCGGAGCAGGAGCCGTTCTTCCCGGGTGACGAGCAGCTCGAGCGCCGGATCCGGCGGCTGATCCGCTGGAACGCGGTGGCGATGGTCCTGCGGGCGAACAACCGGTACCCCGGCCTCGGCGGCCACCTGGCCACGTACGCCTCGGCGGCAAGCCTGTACGAGGTCGGCTTCAACCACTTCTTCCAGGGCAAGGACCACCCGGGCGGAGGCGACCAGGTCTTCTTCCAGGGCCACGCCGCGCCCGGGATCTACGCACGCGCCTTCCTCGAGGGCCGCCTCGACGAGGACGCGCTCGATCACTTCCGGCGCGAGGTCGGCGGCAAGGGCCTGAGCTCGTACCCCCACCCGCGCCTGATGCCGGACTTCTGGGAGTTCCCCACGGTCTCGATGGGGCTTGGCCCGCTGGCCGCGATCTACCAGGCCCGGTTCAACCGCTACCTGTCCAATCGCGGCATCCGCGACACGTCCGCGCAGCGCGTGTGGGCGTTCCTGGGCGACGGCGAGATGGACGAGCCGGAGTCCATCGCCGGGATCTCGCTGGCGGCCCGGGAGGGGCTGGACAACCTGACCTTCGTCATCAACTGCAACCTCCAGCGGCTGGACGGTCCCGTCCGCGGCAACGGCAAGATCATCCAGGAGCTCGAGGGGCTGTTCCGCGGCGCCGGCTGGAACGTGATCAAGGTGGTCTGGGGTCGCGAGTGGGACGAGCTCCTGGCGCGCGACGTCGACGGCGTCCTGGTCGAGAAGATGAACGACACCCTCGACGGCGAGTTCCAGAAGTTCTCCGTCTCGGGCGGCGACTACGTCCGCGAGCGGTTCTTCGGGCCGGATCCGCGCCTGCGACGCCTGGTCGAGCACCTGTCCGACGATGACCTGCTCCACCTGCGCCGGGGTGGTCACGACTACCGCAAGGTCTACGCGGCATACAAGGCCGCGACCGAGTACCGCGGCGCGCCGACGGTCGTGCTGGCCAAGACGGTCAAGGGCTGGACGCTGGGCGCCGGCGTCGAGGCGCGCAACATCACGCACCAGGCAAAGAAGCTGAGCGAGGCGGAGCTGCGCGTGTTCCGCGACCGCCTGGAGCTGCCGATCCCGGACGCCAAGCTCAAGGACGCGCCGTACTTCCATCCCGGACCCGAATCCGAGGAGGTCAGGTACATGATCGAGCGCCGCGCCCTGCTGGGAGGGCCGGTGCCGCGGCGCGTCGTTCGCGCCACACCGCTGCCGGCACCTGCCGAGAACGTCGACCGCGAGTTCGACGCGGGCAGCACGACCGCGGTGTCGACCACGATGGTGTTCACCCGCCTGCTGCGCAACCTCATGCGCGACCCGCAGCTCGGGAAGCGGATCGTGCCGATCATCCCGGACGAGGCGCGCACGTTCGGCATGGACCCGCTGTTCAAGGAGGCCGGGATCTACGCGGCGCTGGGGCAACGGTACGAGCCCGTGGACTCGGAGCTGCTGCTCTCGTACCGCGAGGCCACCGACGGCCAGGTGCTGGAGGAGGGGATCAACGAGGCCGGATCGATGGCCTCGTTCCAGGCCGCGGGCACGTCCTACGCGACCCACGGCGAGCCGATGGTGCCGTTCTACATCTACTACTCGATGTTCGGGTTCCAGCGGACCGGCGACCAGGCGTGGCTGTTCGGCGACCAGCGGGGGCGCGGCTTCATGCTCGGGGCGACGGCGGGGCGGACGACGCTGGCCGGCGAGGGCCTCCAGCACGACGACGGCCAGTCGCACGTCCTGGCATCGACGATCCCGGTCATCCGCGCCTACGACCCGGCGTTCGCGTACGAGCTGGCGACGGTGATCCGCGAGGGGATCGGGCGGATGTACGGCGATGGCGAGGACGTCTTCTACTACGTCAGCCTGTACAACGAGAACTACCCGCAGCCGCCCAGGCCGGACGGCGCCGACGAGGGGATCATCAAGGGCATCTACCGCTACGCTGCGGCGCCCGAGATCGAGAGCCCGCTGGGCCACGTGCGGCTCGTGGGGTCCGGCTCGATCATGCAGCAGGTGATCGCCGCCCGGGACGTTCTGGCCGAGCAGTTCGGCGTCGCAGCGGAGGTGTACTCGGCGACGTCGTTCCAGCAGCTGCGCCACGAGGCGCTCGCGGTCGATCGCTGGAACCGGCTCAACCCGGACCAGGAGCCGCGGGTGCCGTACGTGAGCACGGTGCTGGGCGCCGACGGCGGCCCGATCGTGGTCGCCACGGACTGGATCCGCTCGCTTCCGGACATGGTCGCCCGCTGGGTGCCACAGCCGTACCTGACCCTGGGCACCGACGGGTTCGGCCGGAGCGACACGCGCGAGGCGCTGCGAGGGTACTTCGAGATCGATCCGCCGCACATCGTGGCGGCGGCGCTCACCGGTCTGGCCCGCACCGGGGCGCTCGATGGAGCGCGCGCGGCGGCGATGATCCGGGAGCTCGGCGTCGATCCCGACGCGCAGGACCCGCTCGCGCGCTGATCTCCGGACGTGAGTACGCCGCACGACCCGGGAGGGGACCGGATCGTGCGGCGTGAGGCCCGTTGCCGGCCCCGTCACAGGCGCGGCATCGGCGGATGAAAACGTGGTTCGCCGCCCAGTCTAGGACGCGCCTGTGATGGATCCCGGCAGCGAATGTTGCGTGCGCATTACAGGCGCATGTCAGCCTGGCCGATCGGTTCCAGACACGCCGGCGGATTGCCCTGCCGCGCTTCGTAAGGTGCGCCTGACCACCAGGCACAAGCGCGCTTGACCGGAAGCCGGAGCGCACCCTAGCATCTGGTCGTTCCGATGGCCGCGGCGTCCCCGCGTCCCAATCCCGCCACAGGAGCGTGTCCCTTGGATGTCGGGTCCTTCACGAGCGGCCTCCTCACAGGTCTCCGCGAGGGCGTCGAGGCGGCGCTGATCGTCAGCATCATCCTGTCCTACCTCGGGCGAACCGGGAACCGGGCGCAGTTCGGCCGGATCTGGGCCGGTACCGCCGCCGCGATCGTGCTGAGCCTGCTCGCGGGCCTCGTCCTGTTCATCACGGTCGGCGAGCTGCCCGAGCCGTACGAGCAGATCTTCGAGGCGCTCGCGATGCTGCTGGCCTGCGCGGTCGTGACCTGGATGCTGTTCTGGATGCGTCGCCAGTCGGCCTCGGTCAAGAGCGACCTCCATGCAGCGCTGGATCGCGCACTGACCGAGGGGTCGGTCCTCGGCCTGGCCGTGCTGGCGTTCAGCGCGGTCATCCGCGAGGGCCTCGAGACATCCCTGTTCCTGGTCGGCCAGGCCGCGTCGGTCCGCAGCGGCGCGCCGAGCGTGCTCCTTGGTGCCATCGCCGGGCTCGGCATCGCCGCGCTGCTGGGCGTCGGGTTCTATCGCGGCGCGCGCCTGATCGACCTCCGGGTGTTCTTCCGCTGGACGGGGATCGCTCTGATCTTCATCGCCGCCGGCCTCGTGTCGCGGGCGATCCACGAGCTCGTCGAGATCGGCTGGATCTCATTCGGCGCATCCACCGCGTTCGACGTCTCGCGCATCCTGCCGCACGAGGCGATCGCGGGCGCCCCGGATGGGCTGCCGCTCGTCGTCGGCCAGCTGCTCCGCGCGCTGCTCGGGTACACGTCGCAGCCCGAGGTCATCACGCTGCTCGTGTGGGCCGCCTACGTGATCGCGGTCCTGACCCTGTTCCTGCGACCGGTGCGGCGGCTGCCGGCGGCG
>CAWIFB010000017.1:0-40580 GCA_963835335.1 uncultured Chloroflexia bacterium
GTGTCGCGCGATCGCCGCGCACGGCTGCGGGGATGACGGACCTCGCGCAGGCGGCCGCCGGCGCGGTCGACCCGGCGGCGATCGCGGCGGACCTCGCGGCGCTGGTCCGGATCCCGAGCGTGACCGGCGACGAGTGGACGATCGCGGGCAACCTCGCCGACCGGCTCGAGGCCCTGGGCATGGCCGTCGAGGTGTTCCACCCGGATCCCGTGGCGATCCGCGACGACCCGGCCTGGCCGGGCGAGGAGGTGGCCCGGACCGCGCTCCCGGTGGTGATCGGGCGAGCGGGCCGGCCCGGCGGACGCCGGCTGGTCCTGTCGGGGCACATGGACGTCGTGCCGCCCGGCGATCCCGCCACGTGGACCGGCGATCCGTGGTCGGGCGACATCCGTGACGGCGAGCTGTCCGGCCGCGGCGCCTGCGATATGAAGGGCGGCGTCGCCGCGATCCTGGCCGCGGTCCGGGCGCTCGGGGCGGCAGATGCGCTGGCTCGGCTGAACGGCGAGCTGATCGTGGCCCTCGTCCCCAGCGAGGAGGACGGCGGGCAGGGGACCCTGGCGGCGATCCGGGCCGGTGCGACCGGCGACATGGCGATCATCCCCGAGCCGTCCCGGCTCGACATCGTCGTCGCCCACGCCGGCGCCATCACGTTCCGGCTCACCGTCCCGGGGCGCGCCGCGCACGCGAGCCGCCGCCTCGAGGGCGTGTCGGCGCTCGACAACCTGGCCACGATCGTCCGCGCGCTCACAGCCGACGAGGCCGGCCGCAACGCCGACGAGACGGACCCGCTGATGACCGCGCTCGGGCTCCCGTATCCGACGATCATCGGGACGGTCGCAGGGGGCGAGTGGAAGTCGACCGTGATGGACCAGGTTGTCGCCGGCGGGCGGTATGGCGTCCGGCTCGGCCAGACCCCGGAGGCCGCTGCGGACGAGCTGCGCGCCTGCGTCGCGGCCGCGTGCGACGCCGATCCCTTCCTGCGCGAGCATCCCGCGACGATCGAGATCGATGGCGCGCGCTTCGGCTCGGCGCGGGTGGCCGGCGATCACCCGCTGCCGGTCGGGCTGGCCGCGGTCGCGGAGGCCGTGACGGGCCGCCGGCCGGAGGCGCTCGGCGTCCCGTACGGCGCGGACATGCGGCTGTTCATCGACGTGGGTGACACGCCGTGCGTCATCTTCGGTCCGGGCGATGTCCGCCTTGCCCACGCCGCCGACGAGCGCGTGCCGCTCGCGGAGGTCGAGGCATGCGCGCGCGTGCTGGCTGCCTGGGTCGCCACGGAGCTCGCCGGCTGACCGGGGTCGCAACGCACCCAACCGGCTGACGCGCGAAGGGCGAGGCCGGCCGGCCCTCCGGGTCCGATCAGCGCACGCGCGCCGCAGCCTCGATGGCCAGGCACAGGCCGTTGGCGAGCCGCATCTGGCGCGGGGTGCGGCAGGCGACCCGAACCAGCTCCGGTGATGCCACGACGGCCGCCACGCACCGAGCCCGCGACGTGGCCACGTTGAGCCGGTTGAGCGAGTACAGGAACTCCATCCCGCGCGGCGCATCCTCCGGGGTCGAGGTCGCCATCGCGTAGATGCTCACGGGCCGCTCCTGGCCCTGGAAGCGGTCGACCGTGCCGACGAACGGCCGGCCGAGCCCGGCCGCGGCGAACGCCCGCTCGATCGCGGCGACGTGCGCGTTGTACGGCGCGACGATCACGATGTCGTCGAGCGTCATCGCCGTCTCCACGCCATCCGCGTCGACCCAGGTCGCGCCGGCGTCCAGGAGCTCGCGGACCAGCGCGACGACCGCCGCCGACTCCTCCGGCGAGTCGGTGTCGTTGCCCAGGTGCGGGACGGGCTGGTAGCGCAGCCCCGTCCCGGCCAGCCGGGCGTGATCCTCGAACAGCGTCAGCGGACCGGCCAGCACCTGCTGGCGCTCGAGGCCCGGGACGGGACGCAGCCGCCCGGCATAGAACGCGCCGGACGTGAACTCGCACACGTCGGGGTGCAGCCGCCAGGTGCGTTCCAGGAACAGGCCCTCGGCGGGTCCGATCGTCGGCCGGTCCGGCTTGACGTACGCGGGGTCGGCGAGGAGGTGGGCGAGGGCGCTCCGCTCGGCTCCCGGCGGATGGCTCCCCTGGGTCGGCTGGTCGAGCTGCTGCGGATCCCCGAGCAGGACGATCGTGCGGGCGGCGGGGGCGCACGCGAGCACGTTGGCCAGGCTCATCTGGCCCGCCTCGTCGACGACGAGGACGTCGACCACCGGCCCGGGCCGCGCCATCTCGGATCGCGCCCAGGTCCACGACACCGCGCCGACCACGTTGACGGTGCCGGTACGCAGCCCGGTCTCGACGGCGGCGTTGTCGGCAAGCGGGGCCGCCGCCGGCTGACGTCGGCGCCCTGGCCGTTCTTGGGCTTCTGGCCGATGCGCACGCCGTCCCCGGGACGGGCGGCCCGGGCGACCTCGTCGAGCACGTGCCCGATGACCTTGTGGCTGTTGGCGACGACGCCGACCCGCTTGCCCTCGCGGACGAGGCGGACGATGAGCCGCGCCCCGGTCCACGTCTTGCCCGAACCCGGCGGGCCCTGGATCGGCAGCACGCCGCCGCGCATCCCGAGCACCAGCCGGATCGCCGCGTCGAGGGCGGTTTCGTCCTCGAGGCGGAGGGGCTCGCCGTCGTGCCCGGGGATGGCCGGTGGGGTGCGCAGCAGCAGCGCCCGCGCCGCCCCCAGGTCCGGCTCGTCCGGGGCGAGGCCCTCGGGCTGCGACAGGCCGTGGGCCGCGACCCAGTCACCGGTCCGGAGCAGGCTCTCCGCGTGCTCCCGGGTGGGGACGACACCCAGCGGCACGAGCGCGTGGGGGAGCTCGACGTCGAACAGGCCCGGACCGCGCTTGAGCTCGATGATCCGCTCGACGTCGTCGATCCGGAACACCGTGCCCGCGGACTGCCGCGTCACCGGGTCGGTCACCTCGGTGTCGGTGTCGATCCGGTGGTCCTGGGGCGGGTACCGGAACCGGTAGATCCGCGACTGCTTCTCGGGCCACGGGTCCGCGACGAGCTCCAGCCCCGCGAGCGGCTCACGCTCTTCGAGCAGGTCCTCCTCGCTCTTCTTGAGCAGGTCGAAGTAGCGCCAGTACGCGGACTTGTCCTCTCGCCTGTGCCATGCGAGCAGCTGCGCGAGCAGCCAGCGGCCCGCGACATCGGGCTGGCCCGCGCGCGCCACCGGATCGCCCGGGTCGTCGGGCGTGAGGGTTGCCATCAGCTCGGCGACACGAAGGTCCCGCGCCTTGAGGTCCGCGGAGGGCTCGCCGGCATCGGGCTGCGGCCGGACGAGCGGACCCTCGCGAGCCACCAGATCGGCCCGTCGCTCCTCCAGCCAGTCGCGAAGCTTCCAGTTGCTGACGACGTCGTCCCGGTTGTAGCCCTCGATCTCGGACAGGATCCGCGGCCCGTCATCGACCGGTGCGTCCGGTCCCAGCTCCAGCCACGTCTCGAACGCGACGATGCTGCTGCCTGCGTCCTTGAGCGCCACCTCACGCTCGAGGGCGTACAAGGGCTCGATCCGCTTGATCGAGTAGCTCTCGACCCCCGCCCGGATCCCCTGGCGCACGACGCGGAACAGGTCGACCAGCACGCCGCCACGCATCAGGCGGTCCACCTCGAGCTCGCGCGTGCCGTGGCGCTGGGCAAGGCGCGCGAGAGCGGTTCGCTCGTACGCCGCGTAGTGGTAGACGTGGAGCGCCGGGTCCGCCGCCCAGCGGTCCATGATCAGGTCGACGGTCCGCTCGAAGGCCGCCTTCTCGGCAGCCCAGCTAACCTGGCCGTCCGCGTCGAGGCTCCAGATCGCGTGAAACTTCGCGACCGGCGTCTCGCCGGAGCCTCCGTAGCGCGGGTCGTCCTCGATCAGCCTCGGCTCGAGGATGCCGAACAGGTAGTCCACCCCGTCATCGAGCGCGAACGGATCCCCCTCGAGGTCCAGGAACAGGTCGCCCGGGCTCGGGTCCGGCAGGCCCAGCAGGCCGCGCATCGGGACGGGCGTGCGGTCCTCGGCCCGCTCGAGCGGCAGCAGCTCCCACAGCACCTCGCCGCGGTCCTCGCTCTGGACCTGGATCCGGGCCTGCTCGTGGACGCGCGCCAGGGCCTCCGGTCCGACGCCTTCGAGCGGCGGACCCATCGGCAGCGGCAGCCCGGCCAGCCCGCGACGCGTCGCCACCCCCCGGCGCTTGAGCGCGCGCCGCTGACGGCTGGTCGCGCCCGCCACGAGGCTGAGGTCGTCGTCCGAGCGACGCCGGGCCCGGCACGAGGGGTTCCAGCGGCAGACGTCGCAGTGCTCGACCGGCTCGGGGTACGTGGCGACGGGCGGGTAGACGGGCTCCGGAGCCCCGTCGCCGCGCAGCCCGACGGCGATCTCGAACTCCGCCTTGACCTGGCGGTAGTAGGCCATGAAGTCGTCGACGCGGAGCTTGTCCGTGGGCCGGGCCCGGCCCCCGAGAACCACGTACAGATGCTCGGGCTGCCGCCCCTGGATCGCCGCGAGCTGCTCCACGTACGAGCAGATCTGGAGGATCGCCGACGCCTTGACGTGGCGGGCGAGCTTGGTGTCCGCGACCTCGTAGTGCCACGGCCCGAAGGCGCTGTCCGGCTCGCCCGGCTCGTGGTCCCGGCGGAGCAGGAAGTCCGCGTGCCCCCGCCACGTCCCATCGAAGAACGTGGCCTGGTACACGACATCGGCGCGGTCCCGCATCGCGTCGATGGTCTGGGCGGCAGCGGCACGCAGCTCCGCACCAGGGTCGCGCGCCGGGGCATCGGTGGCGCCGGCAGCGGGCAGCGCGCCGTCGTTGAGCGCCGCCCCCTCGACGAGGGGCAGGACCGCCGAGCCGTCCTTCTCGATCTCGACCACCCGCAGGCCCTGTGCCCGGAGGTCCTCCAGGTACCGCCGCTCGTGCTCCAGGCCGCGCTTGGCGACGAGCTCGATCGACGGGTCGTTGCGGATCGGCTTCTCGACCAGACCGACCATGGCGGCCCGCTCGAGGGCAAGGCGATGCCCGCAGGCGAGAAAGCCCACGAGATCCGTGGCGGCGTAGACGGGTCGCCCGTCGATCAGCTGCATGCACCGGGAATGCTACGGGCCCGTCGTGCCACCTTGCCTGTCACGGCCGTTCGCCGCGGGAGGCAGCATCCCGATCAGGCAGGACGAAGCGACCGCCACAGGTTGACGGCCCACTGCCAGTCGGTCGCCTCATCGAACACGATCCGGATCCTGGCGCCGCGGCCGGGAACCGCTGCATAGCCCTCCAGCACGGCAACCTCGATCCCCGAGCTTGCGTCCGTGCCGATCCGCGCGGTTCCAAGGAGCTCGCCGTCGCGGTGGTTGAGCACGCTGTCGCCAAGGCTTGGGGCGACCTGGGCGAGGAACGTCGCGGCCGGCATCGGATTCCGCTCCGTTCCGATGACGCCGCCCGCGAGCGTCACGGCGCGGCCCCGGTCCCGGCCCCGCCATTCGTCGCCGGTCCGGCGCTCGGAGAAGTCCCCGGGCACCTCGAGCGTCCAGCCATCCTGGACGACCGTGACCGGCCGCCGACGGTAGCCGACGGGTGTCGGAGACGGGTCTGCCGACCCGGCGCGTGGTGCGACACGTTGCTCGATCGGATCGCTGACCCCGCGCAGGCTGATCAGCTCTTGCCACTCACGCCAGGGATAGGGGAGCGACGGGTCCATGGGCAGTGCTCGACGAAGGTGCCGGAGGGCTTCGTCGAAGGTCGCGACCTCGGTGTCGTCCGTCGGGGGCCGCCATCGAATCTCGGTCCACATGATGCACAGCGCCCGATGCAGGTGATACCGGGCATCCATCGCATCGAGCCACCAGGGCCGGATGTCGCGGGCGACCCTGGCGTCCCGCGCGGCGCGGTCAAGCCAGTCGTCGTCGCGAGGTCCGAGCGGCGTCACGATCGCGCCCTCCGAGGCGAATCTCGTCCCCGGTCGCAACCCGACGTGGATCGAGGTTTCGCCGCCGCGGCGAAGCTCCAGCACGCGTCCCAGCGATTGCCCGAGACCCGTGAGGTGCGCCCGCTCCACGTCCTCGCGCTCGAGCAGCTGCTCCCTCGCCTGTCCTCGGGCGTGGTCCCCCGCCACCACATCCGTGGGTCGCGCCGCCCCCGGGTCCTCGAGCCACACGATCCCCAGCGTCGCACCCAGTCGCTCGAGCAGGCGGGCGACGAACGTGTGATATCCGGGACCCACCGCGGTCACATCTGCCGACGCCCGGACACGGCCGGTCGAATCGGCGACGATGGTGACCGGATCGGCCGCCGGATGGAGATCGATGGTGAGCTCGATGTCGCCGGCGGGCGTCCGATCGCGGCGCATCGAGCGGACCGCCTGGCCGTGCTCGCGACCGATCCACTCCTGCGCGTCGGCCAGCAGGCGATCCGGCGTCGGCTGCCGTGGAATGATGCCCCGCTTTGCTGCCTGTCCGACGACCCCGATCGTAAGCCCCACGACCTGCCACCCTGCTCCTGCCCGACCTTCCCCGACGATAGCCCGGCGGCGATCGTGCAGCGACCCGTTGTGGACCGCCGTTCGTACCATCGCGGACAGCCGACCGTCACGGGCGACCGCTCGACGCTCCCGTCGCGGCGCCCCTGCGCGTCGCCTACACTCCGGCCGTGGAACCGGAACGCAAGCCGCCGAACCGCATCGATGCCGAGGGCCACCGCCAGGTCGCGCCGACCTGGGAGAGCCTGGTCGATCGCCAGATCCGCGAGGCGATGGAGGATGGCGCGTTCGACGACCTGCCCTATCGCGGCGAGCCCATCCCGCTTGGTGATGACACGTTCGCCGGGGAGTGGGCGATGGCATACCGGATGCTCCGGAACGCGGGCGCGGCGCCGCCCTGGATCGAGGCCGACAAGCAGGTGCGCGAGCTGCTCGTCCGGCGGGACACGCTGGTTGCCCGGGCGCAGGCGGCCTCGCCCGTCAGCCGAGGGCGGTATCGGATCGAGCTCGAGCGGCTCGTGATCGAGATCAACGCGGCCATCGCGCGGCTCAACGCCGAGGCACCCACGGACCGGCAGCACCGGCGGCCCCTCGACCCGGCCGCGGAGCTGGCCCGGCTGGAGGCGCCGGCGCGCTGATGGCGGCCCGGCCCGGCGACCCTGCACCTGGCATCCGCGTGCGCCGCGCGACGCCGTCCCATGCGGCGGCGATCCGCGACATCGCGCACGCGGCGTGGGTGGAGACCTACCGCGACCTGCTGCGCGACGAGACGATCGAGTGGTTCGTGGAGCGTGCCTATTCGGAGGAGCGGGTCGCGCTCCGGATCGAGCGTCACGAGACCTGGGTCGCCGAGATCGACGGCAGGGTCGCGGCCTTTGCCGAGACGGCGGTCGAGGCGGACCGGATCACGCTGGTGGCGATCTACGCGAGCCCCGGGATGCGTGGTGGCGGGCTGGGCAGCGCCCTCCTCGATGCGATCACCACGGCGCACCCGGACCTTCCGATCGCCGCGGACGTCCTGGCCGGCAACCGCAAGGGCGAGACGTTCTACGAGGCCCGCGGCTTCGAGCCCCGCGAGACCCTCGAGGAGCAGCTGGGCGCGGAGCTGGTTGTCGAGCGTCGCTGGTGGCGGCCGGCCGTCACCGGCTGAACGGGGCGCCGCCCCGGCGCTCGGCGCCCCCGAAGCGCGGCGTCAACCCGCGCCGAACAGCGCCTCCACCGCGTCCCCGAACACCTCGGTGTGGCGGTCCACGTCGGCCGCCGTCGTGTCCGGCGACATCAGCGCCATGTTGTGGAACGGCGTCATCAGCACGCCCCGGTTCATCGCCCACAGGTGGAGGAATTGCTCCAGCTCGGTGTCGCCGTGCGCCCATTGCTCGGAGCCGTTGCGCGGCCGCTCGCGCATGAAGTGGTACTCCGCCCGCGCCCCGAGCCGCGTCACGTGCCACGGGACGTCGTGGGCGCGGATCACGCCGTCGACGCCCGTCTCGAAGCGCTCGCCGAGCGGGATCATCCGTGCGAACGCCTCGTCGGTCAGCACCTCGGTCAGGGTCGCCCGGATCGCCGCCAGCGACAGGGCGTTGCCGGCCAGCGTGCCGCCGATCCCGCCGACGTCGGAGTCCTCCCAGGTGATGGTCGATCGGATCCGCTCACCGACCTCCTCGGTGAAGCCATACGCGCCGGCCGGGATCCCGCCGCCGATCGTCTTGCCGATCGTGAGCAGGTCAGGGTGGAGGTCGTGGGCCCCCGTGTAGCCGCCGGGCCCGGCACAGATCGTGTGCGTCTCGTCGTTGATCAGCAGCGTGCCGTACCGCCGGGTGAGGTCGCGGACGCCCTCGTGATAGCCGGGGTCCGGGAGCACGATGCCGACGTTCGTCAGCGCCGGCTCCATCAGCGCCGCCGCGACGTCGCCATGGGCGAGCTCGCGCTCCAGCGCGTCGAGGTCGTTGATCTCCACGACCCGCGTCGTCTCCGACGGCGGGACGGGCGGCCCCAGGTTCCCTCGCCGGGCCTCGATGCTGCCGTCGCCCGCGATCCAGGCGAAGGTCTCGTCGACGGACCCGTGGTAGTTGTGGTTGTGGACGAGGATCTTCGGGCGTCCGGTGATGGCACGCGCGAGCCGGATCGCGAACCGGTTGGCGTCGGTGGCGGTGAGCGTGAACTGCCACCAGCGGAGCCCGAACCTGCGCTGGAGCTCGTCGCCGGCGACGATCGCGTCCTCCGTCGGCAGCATGTGGGTGATCCCGCGACGCAGCTGCCGTTCGACCGCCCGAACGGTGGCGTCCGGGCCGTGTCCCGCCATCGCCCCCGTGTCGCCGAGGCAGAAGTCCACGTACTCGTGGCCGTCGACATCGGTGAACCGGGCGCCGTGGGCCTCGTCGACGAACAGCGGCCAGCTGCCGGCCCACTTGATCATCCAGTTCATCGGCACGCCGTCGAGGAGCGAGCCCTTGGCGCGCTCCCACAGCGCCTGCGACCGCGGGTTCGCGCGCTCGAACGCCGCGCGCTCCGTGGCCATCAGCCGATGAAGCCGATCACGATCGAGGGTCCGGGCGCCGGCCATGGGTTCGCTCCTTCCCGGTCGCCACGACCGGCTGCTCGCTGTCGGGTCGATCATCGCGCGTGCCGGGATCGACCGTGGGTGCGTCGCGTGGCGCGCACCCCGCGGCGCGTCCTCGATGGCAGATGGAGACGCACCCGCCTTCTCGGCGTACAGTCTGGACCGAAGGGATCGGCCAGCTCACATCGAATCGGATGAGGCGAGGAGGCACCGCGCGATGAAGCCGGCAACCGTGTTCCTGGGCGAGATGACCGATCCGGAGGTCGAGGCGTTCCTGGCCCGCCACCGGACGGTGATCGTGCCGGTGGGCTCCACAGAGCAGCACGGCCCGCACGGGCCGCTCGCGACCGATGTCCTCATCCCGGTCGAGGTTGCCCGTCGCGTCGCTCCGCAGGTGGACGCCCTGGTCGCGCCGTCGGTCAGCTATGGGCTGTCATACCCGCATGTCGGGTTCACCGGCGTCGTCCACATCCGCATCCCGACGTTCATGGCCCTGATCGAGGACGTGTGCGCGTCGCTCGCCGCCATCGGCTTCCGCCGGATCGTGTTCCTCAACGGCCACTACGACAACACCTACGCGATCGCCTATGCGTGCGCGAACGTCCGCGACCGGCTGCCCGATGGCGTGGACGCGTTCCCGATCAACTACTGGGACGGGATGACCCAGGCCGAGGCCGTCGAGTTCTTCGATCCGTCGAACGGCCTGCACGCGAACAAGGGGGAGACGTCCGCGGTGCTCGCGATCAACCCGGCGCTCGTCGACATGGACCGGGCCAACGTCGAGTTCCCGCCATTCCCGGACGTCGCGGGCCCGGCTGCCGTCCACACCGCGTTCTTCTTCTCGGCCCCGGGCTCGGTGCACCGGGCGACACACTCCGGGACCTGGGGTGACGCCCGCGGTGCGACGGCCGAGTTCGGCGAGCGCTACCTCCAGATCGTCACGGACGCGACGGTCCGGATGCTCGCGGACATCGACCGCACGTTCGAGGCCATGCCGCCGCGCTGACGCCGCCGGACACACGAAGGCCGGCCACAGGGGCCGGCCGACGGTCAGACCCGGGCCGGGAGCAGATGTCCCAGCCGCGGGGTCGTATCAGTTGAGCCTGCGGACGTAGCCGCAGATCTCGCAATGGGCGACACCGCCGAGCTCGTCGATGACGAGGAAGCTGGTGCAGCCGTTGGTGGCGCAGTAGAGCCGGTTCGCTGCGACGGCTCGGCGGCGCATGCGACGCATCGAGCTGGCGCGATGCGCCACGGCATTCGTGGTGGCGCGGGTGAGCATGTAACGAGAGTTCCTTTCCCGGCGGCCCATCGGGTTGGGATGGGTGCCTTGCCGCTCCAACGGCCGGACATACGGAGGCCGGAGCGGCGTTCATTTGGTGCCCGGCGCGGCGGAGGTTGCGCGGTTTGGCGTCGACCTGTTGGCCGCGTTCACTCGGGCGATACCTGTAGAGCATCAGGCCAATGGTCAATTCTGTCAAACCACCCGATCGGGCTACGCCCACCCGGACCGCACCACCGATGCTCAGACTGCCTCACAGATCACGCGGGAGGCGGATACCCCGTTATGCGGCGGATCTCCCCGTAGAGCGGCTTCAGCCGGTCGTACAGGCGCAGGTACACGCCGTGATACATGTCGTCGTACATGGAACGGGTCGCGGGATCCGGATCGCGCGTCTCGGCGATCCGCGTCATCGCCGCGACCGCCGCCTCGAACGTGGGATGCATCCCCAGCCCGACGGCGGCGTCGATCGCGGCCCCCAGCCCGGACGTCTCGTGCGTGTGGGGGAGCGAGGTCGGCAGCCCGAACACGTCGGCCGTGAGCTGCACCGCGGACGGGCTCTGGCTGCCGCCACCCGAGATCCGGAGCTCGCGGATCGGCACCTTCGTCCGCCTGACGGTGCGTTCGGCGCCCTCGCGCAGCGCGTACGCCAGGCCCTCGAGGATGGCGCGGTAGAGGTGGGCGCGGGTGTGGACGTCGCCCCAGCCGATGACGGCGCCCTTGGCCTCGGGGCCCGGGATCCGCACGCCCGGGGACCAGTACGGCTGGAGCACGAGGCCCATCGATCCGGCCGGGCGTCGCCGCGACCAGCTCGTCGAACAGTGCCTCGGCCTCGACGCCCAGCTCGGCGGCCCGGGCGACCTCGGCCGCCCCGAACTCGCGCTTGAACCACTCGATCATCCAGTAGCCGCGGTAGACGTTGACCTCGAGGCTGTAGGCGCCGGGGACCGCGGCGGGGTAGGGGGGCACGACCGGGATGACCTCGACATACCGGCGGTGGGTGGTGTTGATCGATGCGGTGGTCCCCAGCGAGATCGCGCCCACGTGCGGATCGAGCGCCCCGGAGCCAAGCACCTCGCACGCCTTGTCCCCCGCGGCGGCGATCAGCGGCAGCCCCGCGGGGATGCCGGTGACCTCGGCGGCGGACGCGCTGATCGTCCCGAGCACGCCGCCCGGCGGCACCAGCCGGGGCAGCCACGCGGGCTCGACGGGGACCGCCTGCCACTTCCAGTCGCCCGGCTTCGCCCAGCGCAGGGCCTTGTAGTCGAACGGGAGGTAGCCCACCTGGGCGGCCACCGAGTCCACGAACTCACCGGTCAGGCGATGCGTGAGGAAGCCCGACAACAGCAGGTATCGCCGGACGCGCGCCCACACCCCGGGCTCTCGGTCGCGGATGACGTTGGCCTCGGCCTCGGCCTGGAACATCGCAACCGTCTCGGTCACGCGCGCGGCGCGGAACAGGACGCCCCACCGGCCGCCGATCCTGGGCAGCCCCTCGACACGGCAGCGATCGAGCCAGATCATCGCCCGTCGCAGCGGCTCGCCCGCATCATCGGTGACGACCACGGTCCCGCGCTGCGTCGTGAGCGCCACGCCGGCCAGCGCGTCGCGACGGCCCTCGGGCATCGCCCACAGCTGCCGGCAGGCCTCGCCGATCGCGCGCCAGAACAGGTCCGGATCCTGCTCGCAGCAGCCGGGGGGCCCGGCGACGTAGGGCTCGATCGGCACCTTCGCCCTGGCCAGGAGGGTCCCGGACGGATCGAACACCATCGCCCGCACGCTCTGCGTGCCGACATCGAGGGCCAGCAGGCGGTCTGCGGTCACGGACGCCCGTCCGCAAGCAGCACGCCGGGGTTCATCAGCCCGTCGGGATCGAAGGTGCGCACGATCGACTCCAGCGCCGCCATCCCCAGCGGCCCCTTCTCCGACGACAGGTACGGCGCGTGGTCCGTCCCGATCCCGTGGTGATGGCTGATCGTCGCGCCCTCGGCGACGATCGCCTCCGACGCGGCGCGCTTGATGGCCTGCCACCGGTCGAGCGTCTCGTCCGGATCCGGCCCGAGGCGGAACAGGTACGTCAGGTACAGGCTCGATCCCGACGGGTACAGGTGCGACAGGTGCGTGAACACGTGGACCCGCTCGCCGCGCGGCGCCAGTGCCCCCGCCACCGCCGTCTCGAGGCCGGCAAGCAGCGCGGGGACGTGCGTCCAGTCCGTCGCGGTCTCGAGCGTGTCCGAGCCGTAGCCGGCCGACCACAGCGCGTTCCGCAGGTACGGTGACCGGAAGCGGGTCCTCGACCAGGTCGCGGCCAGGCCGGGAACCCGGACCGCGCGGAGCTCACGCAGGATCGAGACGGCCTCGGCGCGCGCCGCGCGGGCCACGCGCCTCCGACCGGAGGCACCCAGCAGCACCAGCGCCCAGTCAGCAGGCTGGCGCCGCGCGCGCAGGTACGCGCCGAGCGCGGTCGTCTGCGTGGGGCGTTCGGCGAAGGCCAGCAGCGTGTGCGTCTCGGCGGGCGTCGACAGGCGCAGCAGCGACAGGCCCGGTCGCGCCTGGGCAACCGCGCGCACCGCCTCGTGTGCCGCGGCCCAGCCGGGCAGGGCCCAGGCCTCCAGCAGGTCGACCTCGGGCAGCGGCGTCGTCCGCAGGATCACGTCGGTCAGGATCCCCAGCCGGCCCTCGGACCCCAGCACCAGCTGCCGCAGGTCCGGCCCGGCCGCCGAGCCGGGGTACGGAGCCATGTCGAGGGTTCCCGCGGGTGCCTGGAGCCGGCCGCCCGCATACAGCTGCTCGATCCGCCCGACGCCCATGCTGCGCAGCCCGGATCCGCGTGCCGCGACCCAGCCGCCGATCGTGGCGAGCTCCCAGGACTGCGGCTCGTGCCCCACGGTCAGGCCGACGCCGGCCAGCGTCGTCGCGAGCGCCGGGCCGGTCGTCCCGCTGCCCGCCGTGACCAGGCCGCTGCGCTCGTCGACCGACCGGACCCCGGCGAGCCTGCCCAGGTCCACGGTGATCACCGGATCGGCCATCGGCCGCACGGACACGCCGCCCACGACGCTGGTGCCGCCGCCGTACGGCACCAGCCGCGCACCGACGCTCCGGGCATGGTCGATCAGCTCGCGAACCTGGGCGTCGTCGATCGGGCGGGCAACCGCGTCGGGGACGGCGTCGATGCGTCCCGACCGGAGCGCGACGAGGTCCGGGAACGACTGGCCGCGCGCCCGGCGCAGCCGGAGCTCGGGGTCCAAGGACAGGGCCGGATACGCGGCCAGCCTCGACGCAGGGAGTGCGGCGACGACGTCCTCGAGGGTGGCGTCGACCGGCGGCGTCGCGGTCCCGAGCCGCTGCTCGAGGAATCGGCGCCCGCCGCGGCCCAGCCGCGTGTCATCGCCGTCGTCGCCCCAGCCGTTCCAGCGTCTCACGCGTCCATCGTGCCCCAACGGCGGCCGTCGCATCGGCCGGCCGCGCGTGGCGGTGAGGACGGGCATGCGCCGGGATCCGCCTGCACCGCGGGGAGTCACCATCACCGTGGGGAGGCGTCTGCGCCCGAGTCCCGGCACCCGTTCGGGCAGCCCGTTCGCCCCTGCCATTGCCCGAACGGACCGCCGGAGCCTGGCGTGCCGCGCGATCCTTGTCCACGGCACGTTCCGAGGGTTGGCCATTGGTCGCAGATCGGATACCGAAGCGGCTCCCGCTCGGCCCGGTGACGGGCGGACAGCGGTCGCCGGCGGACCGGGCCGCCGCATCGCTGGAGCTCGGGTCCCGCGCATTCGGCCCTGTCGCAGCTCAGGTCCTCGCGCTCCAGCGCCTGGCCGGCAACCGCGCCACGGCGAGCTGGGTCGCGCCCTCGGTGCAGCGGCTCGACATCTACGGCCGGGCCGCCGCCGAGTCGTCGCCGCTGCCGGCCGATACGACGGCCGAGTTCGCCCGCCAGGTGGAGGCAGGCAACCAGGCGGAGGCGCTGCGCGTGGTCGTGACCGCCATGACGGCCCGCGGAGAGCTCGATCCGGGGCTCCTCCGGACGTCCGGGCCCGGTGACCTGTGGCAGATCGAGGACGTCGGCGCGATGGGTGCCGTGGCGTCGTTCCGTGCCTCGTTCGCCGATCCCGACGATCCGTCGCGACGGCTGCCGAACCCGCGCTTCAAGGTGAGCCCGGGCATCCTCGGCCCGGGCCGGCCCGGCGCACTCGAGCAGCTCCACTCGACGCTCCTCCACGAGTACCGCCACGTCGAGCAGCAGGCGGAGCGCGTGAACCGGCCGGCTGAGACCGGACCCGGCCGCGAGCCCGGCTACGGCAACGACCCCGACGAGTTCGACGCCTACCTGTCCGAGGTCGAGTCCGCATATTCCAGCGGCCACATGCGCACCGCCGCCCTGCAGGCCGGCGTGGGCTGGGAGTTCCTCGCAGAGGCCGACAAGGAGCCGTTCCGGGCCCGCTGGACGGCGGCCCAGTCGCGCATCCGCCGGGTCCTGGGCGTGCCGCTCGAGGACGTGCTCAGCAGCCCTGCCGCCGAGCGCTACCGGGCGCAGCTCCGCCGGCTGGCGCAGCAGGCGCGCGAGGCCATGGAGCGGAACGCCGAGCGTTCAGGCTCGCCCCGGTGAGCGGCGCGTCATCGACCCGGAGTATCGTGCCGCCATGAAGGGCGATCGGGTCGAGATCGTGGTCGACACCGGCCACGGAACCCAGACGTTCGAGATCCTCGCGTCCCGCAACGGGCGCCGGCTCGAGGTCACGACCGCGCGCGGCGTGGTGGAGGTGACCGAGGTCACCCGCGGCGGGACACCGGTCCGCACCGGACGGTTCATGGCCAGCCGGGTCGTGGCGCTCGTCGAGCACCCGGCGCTCGAGTCCGACGGTGCGCGGGTCGAGGTCGAGACGCGGCGCCGGATGTCACCGTCCGATGGGCGGTCGCGCCGAACCCGCGACGTCGACCACCCGGCAGCGCCGCGGCGCCCCGATGCGGACCAGCTGGCGCTGATCGGCGAGGTCCCCGACGCGAGTGACGGGCTGCCCGCGAACCAGGAACCCTGACAATCCGGCCGTCGCGGTCAGACCGGCGGCCAGGGAAGCGCCGGGCGCCTGGGATCGGGTTGCGGGAACACGCCGGCGGCGAGCAGCCGGTCGATCCGGCGGGCGGTCGCGGCGACCTCGATGGGGTCGAGCAGCTCCCGCAGGGTCACCCCGAGCGCACCGTCGAGGTCCGACCGAAGCGACCGCAGGACGTCGACCTCGTCGGGTGCGAACGGCTCACCACGCCAGTTCCAGAGGACCGTCCGGAGCTTGGGCACGGGCGAGAACGTGACCCCATGATCGACGCCGTACACGTGGCCGCCCCTGACCGGGAGCAGGTGCCCGGCCTTGCGATCGGTGTTGTTGAGCGCGGCATCGAACACCGCGATCCGCCGCAGCCGCTCGTCCGAATCGACCACCAGGCTCACCGGGTCGACCAATTCGTCGACCCGGATCCACAGCTGGACCATTCCCACGCCAAACGGCCCGTCGCGCAGCACGGTCGGAGGCACCACGTTCCACGGCGTTGCCTGCGACGCCGCGAATGCCGCGACCTCGCGCCGGGACAGCGTTCGATCCGGGAAGTCGCCGAGCGGACGCTCGCCGGCGACGGGCTTGTAGATGCATGTCGCGACGAGGTCGGGCGCAGCATCCTCGCCGCCGCTCCCGTCTCGCCGGGTCGCCAGGCACAGCAGGGCATTGTTGCTCGAGGCGTACAGCCGGCCGACGACCTCGAGCTCGCCGTTGCGCAGGAGGTCGAGCGCGTCGTCGATGTCGAGGACCGGCATCGGGAGATCGAGCGCGCCGATCTCCTGCGTCTCCTCGTCGTCCTCGGCCCGGGACAGCTCGTCGTCCTCGGCCCGGGACAGCTCGCCGGCCTCCCCGGCGGCCTGTGCGCCTGCCTGTTCCTGGTCGCGACCGTCCACGGGACCGATACCCGCGCTCAGTTCAGCCGGTGCCCGTTCCGACGGGGACAGAGGTGGCCCTGGGGATCCAGCGGCTCACCGCACAGGGGGCACGGTGGCCGCCCGGACGCGAGGACGCGGACCGCACGGGCCACGAACTCACGCGCGGCAAGCGGCGTGACGCGGATGCGCAGGACGTCGGGACCTTCCTCGTCGTCATCATCGGCGAGGTCCTCCGTGGCGTCCTCGTCGTCCGCATCGACCAGCTCCAGCGCCTCGACCAGCACCAGGTCGTCGCCGGTGTCCCAGCCGAGCGTCAGGGTGCCGACCCGGAACGCCTCGTTGATCGGCTCGTCGAGCGGTCCGGGATCGCCGATCAGGGCGTCGTCCTCGGCAGCGCCCTCGATGCCCCTGCGCTCGAGCTCGTCGAGCAGCTCGTCGAGGCGCTGGGCGAGCGCGGCGACCTGGACCTTCTCGAGCGCGACCGAGACGATGCGCGGACCGTCGCGGGCCTGCAGGAAGAAGACGCGATTGCCCGGTTCGCCGACGGTGCCGGCGATGAAGCGGTCTGGGGTGTCGAACAGGTAGCGGTGTCGAGTCATCCGGATCCGGTGCAGGTGGGGGAGCGGCGGGACGCCGGGAGGAGAGCGTACCGGAATCGCCCGGATGGTGGCCGCGTCGCGGAGGCGGCTCAGGACACGGACACCGTGACCTGGTGATGGCCGCGGGCGCCGTCCGGATCCGGCCGCGTCCGGTCCGCTGTCTGCACGGCGCCGGTTCCGTCGGTCGCGCGGACCTCCAGGGTGTGATCACCGGCGGTCGCCTGCCAGGCGAGCTTCCACTGGACCCAGGTCGATGCGCTCAGCTCGGTCGCGAGCGTGGCCGCCTGCCAGTCGCCGCCATCGATCGATACCTCGACCTTCGAGATCCCGCGATCGGGCGCCCAGGCCACGCCGGCGACGGCGACGGGACCGGGGCTCAACCTGGCCCCGCTCTCCGGAACGTCGATCCGGGACTGGGTCAGGATCGGCGCCTCCTTGGCCCAGCCTCGCGGGACCCAGTAGGCGTCGAACGCCTCGAGCGTCGTGAGCTCGATGTCGCTCAGCCACTTGGTGGCGGACACGTAGCCGTACAGGCCGGGGACGATCAGCCGGGCGGGGAAGCCGTGCTCCGCCGGCAGCGGGGCGTCGTTCATCTTGACCGCGATCATCGCGTCGCGCGGGGTGTCGGTGATCCACGAGGTGGGGAACCCGGCCGTCCAGCCGTCCACGGAGCGCGGCACGATCTGCGTCGCCCCGGGCTGGATGCCCGCCATGTCGAGCACGTCCATCAGCCGCACGCCCGTCCACTTCGCGTTGCCCACGAGATTGCCGCCGACCTCGTTGCTGACGCAGGCGATGGTGACGTAGCGCTCGATGAGGGGCAGCTGCACGAGGTCGGCGAAGCTCAGCGTCACCTCGCGATCGACCATGCCGTGGATCCTGAGCTGCCAGCCTTCCACGTCAACCGCCGGTGTGATCAATGCAGTGTCGATGCGATAGAAACGGTCGTTGGGCATCACGACGGGGGTGATCCCCGCGATGGCGAACGAGGCGTCGGGTGGCGGGGACGTGGCGGGGTCGACGGCGTCCGGGATGGTGTCGCCGGCGGCGGTCACCTCGGTCGCGCGCCGCTCCAGCAGGAACCGGCCGATGCCGCCGCCCGCGATCGCCAGGCCGCCCAGCACGCCGGCGCGGACCAGGAAACCGCGGCGCCCGTCGTCCAGGCCCCGCACGGTCGACGTGCCGCGATCGATCGCGGCCGCGCTCAGCAGGATCGACAGCGCCTGGACGGCCGCGACGGCCTGCACCGCGGCGACCACCAGGACGAGCGACAGGGATGCGGTCGGATCCTGGAGCGCGGCCAGCAACCCGACCGCGACGACGCCCAGGATGACCGCGTTCGCGGCTCCCATGGAACGCCGGGCGAGGATCCCGACCCCGGCTCCCACGGCGAGCACCGCGATCCCGATCATGATGATCAGCGCGATCTTGTCGTTGGTTCCGAACAGCGAGACCATGAGGTCCTTGGAGCCGGGCGGGGCGAGGTCGATGATCACCGACCCGACGGCGGCCACCGGCGACGGCGCGCCGACCAGGAACCCGGCGCCGAGCTCACCCACCCCCAGCGCGACGGCCGCCGCCACGAGACCGGCGATCGCCGCACGCAGCCGGTCGGCTTCGGGGCGGCGCTGGGGCTGGCTGGCTGCGGTCGGTTGTGTCATCGTGTTGGCCTGGTCACCGGTAACGGTTGGTGGATCGCCGGTCTGGCCGACCCACTCTCGCACGCGGCGATGACGGCTCGGTGACACGCGCCTCACATTCGGCCGGACGACGCGGCGAGGACCGCGGAGCCGCGTCCGCTACGCGCGGACCTCCTGGCGCAGGAACAGGACATAGGCGAGCGCGAACATCGCGACCGTCAGCGCCACGAGCACCACGATCTGCGGCCACACGATCAGGATGCTCTGGTCCAGCGACAGCAGCGTCGGCAGCTGCTCCTGGGCGCTCTGGTACTGACCGAGGTTGCCCAGACCGAGCACGCTCTTCGTCGACGGGTTCATGACCGCGGTGACGATGTCCTGGTACAGCGTCGCGGGCGAGATCCGGAGGAACAGCTGCTGTGCGGAGTTCGAGGCGAACGCATCGTTGATCGTGCCCGAGGTGTTGATCGGGAACAGCGCGTCGGCCGCCAGCGGGAGCAGGAACTGCCCGAACAGGATCAGCCCCAGCCAGGTCCCGAACCCGACCAGTGCCGCGGACGCCGCGCCGCGGATCACGACCGACAGCAGCAGGGCGAAGGCCAGCCAGAACGAGGCGTACAGGATCGTCGCCAGCCACCAGCCTGCGACCCGGGCCAGCTCCTCGGGCGACGGGATGATCCCCAGCCGGACGATTCCGATCGCGGAGATCAGCACGATCAGGACGCCCAGCATGACCGCGATCACGGCGATCCCCGCCGCGAACTTGCCGTTGACGACATCGTCGCGATGGATCGGCTGCGCGAGCAGCCGCGACAGCGTCCCCTGGGTGCGCTCGCTGTTGATGCCGTCGAACCCGAACGCGATCCCCACCAGCGGCACCAGCAGGGCCGCGAACGCGACCGTGGTCATGCCGCCCACGGACTGCGACCCGACCACGAACAGGGCCAGGAACACGGCTGGCTGACCCGAGATCTTCGGCGCGGAGGCGGTGATCTCGGTCGAGATGAAGTACAGCGGGATCACGGCCGCGGCCCCGATGACCAGCAGCAGCACGATGAACCGGATGCTCTGGACGTGGTCGGTGAACTCCTTGCCGGCGATGGTGCGCCAGCCGCCCGACGGGGCTCGTTCGGCGCGCCGGGTCGCCCGGGTCGATGCGGGGCGCGGGGTGTCAGCGGACGCCATCGAGACCCTCCGGGACGTAGCGGCGATACAGCTCCAGCAGGTCGGACCCCCGAAGCCGCAGGTGAACGAGCGATACGCCGGCATCGGCGAGCGCGGTGGCCAGCGGCGCCGCGACGTCCGATGACGCGGTCACGACCCGCAGGCGCTCGCTGCGCTCGTGCGGTGCGACGGACATGACGCCGGGGACCTTCATGGCCACCGGGTCGATCGTGGCCGGATCGCCGTCCACCCCGACCTCGAGCTCGACCAGCCGGTCGCCACCCCGGGCCAGCTCGTCGAGCGGCCCGGCGGCGACCAGCCTGCCGGCGGCGAAGAACCCGACCCGGTCGCACAGGGACTGGACCTGGCCGAGGATGTGGGACGACAGCAGCACGGTGAGGTTGTGCTCCGTGACGAGGCGCCGGAGCATTGCGAGCAGCTCATCGACCCCGGCCGGGTCGATCGCGATGGTGGGCTCGTCGAGGATCAGCACGGACGGCCGCTTGACCAGCGCATCCGCGATGCCCAGCCGCTGGCGCATCCCGCGGGAGTAGGTCTCGGTCTTGTGGTCGGCGGCATCGTGGAGGCGCACCTCGCCCAGCAGCTCGTCGATCCGGGCCTCCGCATCCCGTCGCGGGAGGCCGTTGAGCTTCGCCGTGTAGCGCAGGTTCTCGCGGCCGGTCATCGCGCCGTAGAAGCCCACGTTGTCGGGCAGGTAGCCGACCGTGCGCTTGACGGCGAGCGGCTCGCGGGTAGGGTCGAGGCCGACGACGCGTACGACGCCGCGGGTCGGATCGGTGAGCCCGAGCAGCATCAGGACGGTCGTCGTCTTGCCGGCGCCGTTCGGCCCCAGCAGCCCGAACACCTCGCCCGCCCGGATCGTGAGGTCGAGCGAGTCCACGGCCGTGAAATCCCCGTACTTCTTGGTCAGCCGCCGCGCGACGATGACGGCATCGTCGGGAACGTCCGCGAGCAGCGACGCGACGGTCCGCCGCTTACGTTCGCGGGGCGCGTCCCGGCGCGATGACGCGTCGTCGCGCAATGGGGTGTTGCTGCCGACCTCCCAGGGACGGACTGTGCGACCCTCGGGCGTCTCGGCGGAGGTGCCGGCAACATCCTCGTCCGTCCCGGGGTCCCCTGACAGCTGGTCCATGGTTGCGGGTCGCGCCGACAGGCCGCTCCGCGGTCGGCGCCTCGATCTCGTGCCCCGACGTCCGTCGGACGGGGGCGTCCGCTCGTCGGCCATGGGGCTAGCGGCGCCCGTAGGTCCGGAAGACCCAGTACAGGCCCGCGAAGATCGCGACGATCAGGACGACGCCCACGATCCACCAGAACTGCGGCGTCTCCACCCGCACCCGGATCGTCGTGCTGCCGCTGGCCTCGGTGCCGTTGGCGTTCACGGTGACGTTGTAGTCGCCCGCGATCGCGTCGCTGCTCGGCGTGACCTGCATCGTCACGGTCGACGTCGTGTTGGGCGCGATGGAGTCGATGGTCGCCGGATCGAAGGTCACCTTCCAGTTGGTGGGCGCGGTCCCTGACGGCTTCACGGCGGTGATGGGCGCCGTGCCGCTGTTGGTGATCGTGATCTGCATGTCGTGCTCGCTGCCCGCGTTGGCGCTGGTCGACAGGACGAGGTCGGGGGTGGACACCGACATCGTGTACGAGCCGGTGATCACGACCTGCAGGTCGGTCGTCACCGTCTTGCCGCCGCCGGTGACCGTGACGTGGATCGGGAACGTGCCCGCGGCGGCGTCCGTTGCCGGCGTCGCGCTCACGGAGATGTTGCCCGTGCTCCCGGCCGTGACCGTCGTGCTGGTGGCCTGCGCCTGGCCCGCTGGCTTGGCCGTCACGGTCCAGCCATCCGGTCCGGTGGCGTCCATCGAGAACGTGGCCTCGACCGCGGTCTGATTGTGGATCGTCAGGTTGAACGTGTAGGTGGAGCTGGACGGGCCGCGCAGCTCGGGGAAGTCGGAGGTCAGCGTGACGTCGCCGGCGGCCGCGTCGGCCACCCGAAGCGACAGGGTGAGGCTGTCGGTCAGCGACCCGGAGCTCGCCTCGACGGTGATGGTGGTCACGCCGGGCGCCGTGCCATCGGGAATCTCGACGTCGAGGGACACGGTCGCCGGCGACTTGGGATCGACGTACGCACCCTCGACCGTCAGCCCGCCACCCCGGAACCGGGCCGTCCAGCCATCGGGCACGCCCGTCGTCCTGAGATCGACCCGCCGCGCGGTCGCGACATCGATCGAGAGCTGGAACGACGCCGTGGTCCCGGGCTCCGCGACGATCGCGGGGAACGGGGTGGTCACGGTGAGGCCGCTGGCGGCCGTCGCGATCGGGACGGCTGGTCCCGCCGCGATGGCGAGGAGGCCAAGGAGCAGGGCGATACGGCCGCCGATAAGGGCGCGGCTCGTAGGCCCGGAAGCGCGATCCGACATGCGCATCTCCGCGTTGACAACCGGTGGCATGGGCGTGGCCCATGGAGGAATCGGCGAGGATCCCCCGACCTCGACCGCGGGGATCATAGACGGGATTTTCTGAGAGCACGCTGAGAGGCGTGGCGACCGGTCACCCGGAACGGGCGCCGCTGCCGTTGGCGCCGCTGCCGTCGCTGCCCGGACCTAGCCGGCCGGCGAGGAGGTGGCCGCCGGTGCCGCGCCCGTTCCCGCCGGCGTGGGTTGTACCGCAGGCTGCGAGGGTGTGGGAGTCGGGGTAGGCGGCGGTGGCGTCGGCGTTCCCGCGGCCGGCGACGGTGTCGTCGTGGGGGTGGGCGCGGTGCTCGGCGACGGCGCCTCCGACGGGATCGCGCTCGGGGACTCGGACGGCGAGGGGCACACGATGGACGGACCGGGCGAGGCGAGGGGGTCGATGGACGCCGGTGGCGCCCCCGAGTCGAGCGGCGCGCACGGGTCGATCGACACACTGGGGGTCGGGGTGGGACAGCCGCCCCCGCCGAGCAGCGGTCCCCAGGACTTGCCGTACGGATTGAACGAGCGATTGTAGAAATACGAGGTCTGCGTCCCCTTCGGGCCGCCTCGCACGCCGGTGCCGCGCTCGGCACGGGCGAGCCAGGCGCGGTCGGCTGCCAGCCACGCCTCGTGATCGCGCTCGAAGCCGGCGGTCTGGAGGACCACCGCTCCGCACCTCGCGTCCTGTGGGACGCCCGTCGACGGCGCCGTGCCGTCGAGGAACAGCTCCTGGACCGCAGGCGCGCCGGCATCCGCGGCAAGCCCGGTCCAGGGATCGACCGCCGCCGTCTGGAGGCCGCCCGGTCGGGCGAAGTCCGCGATCGCCCAGCCCTTGGTGGCCTCGTTGAGGAACCCCTGCCAGACATAGGTGCTGACATCGAGCGAGAACACCGGGTCCTTCGCCGTGCTCACGAGCGAGTTGTCCGAGTTGCCGTTCCAGACCCCCACCGCGAGCGCGTACTGGCCCTGGTCGCGGTCGGCTGCGGCCGGCGGCGCGATGTAGCCATACGCGCTGAGGTCCTTCGCATCGTTGTTGGTTCCGGTCTTGAGCGCCGCCGGGCGGCGCTTGCTGCCATCGGTGATCCGGAACTTGCCCCAGAACGGGTTCTGCCTGGGGTCGGTATTGCCGGACAGGATGTCGGTCACGATCCCGGCTGCGCCGGCGCCGATGGCCTGTGCAGGCACCGGCCGGTCCGCCTCGGATACGAGCGTGGTCCCCTTGCTGTCGGTGACCGTCCGGATCGTGGTCTGCTCCGCGAGCTGGCCACCGTTCGCCAGCGTCCCGTACGCCCGGACGAGGTCCGCCGGGTGGATCTCCTCGACGCCCAGCGCGAACGACAGGCCGGCGTCCGTCGGCCCGCCCTTGAACCGCACCCCCATGTCCTCGGCCTTGGCCTGGATCCGCCCCGTCCCGATCACCGAGACCGCCTTGACCGCCGGGATGTTGAGCGAGAAGCGCAGCGCGTCGCGCATCCGGACCGGTCCGCGCTCGTAGTTGTCGGCGTCGGTCGGCGTGTAGCCGCCGCCGAAGTCGGTGACGACGTCCATGAACATCGTCGCTGCGGTGATCTGCCGCGAGTCGATGCCCGTCGCGTAGACCACCGGCTTGAACGCCGACCCCGGCTGGCGCCAGCCATCCGACAGCACGTCGAACCGGGGCTGGAACTTGTCCGTCGCCTTGGTCGCGTAGTAGTCCGCGCTGCCGACGTAGGCGATGATGTCGCCCGTCTGGTAGTCGATGGCGATCATCGCGCTGTTGCGCAGGTCCTTCGACCGCAGGTTGGCCATCCAGCCGGCATAGGTCAGGCCGAGCGCCTTGGCCGCGGCCTTGGGGTCCTTCGCGTGGGGCACGATCGCAGCCGCCTTGACCCACTTCTCGGCGATGCCCTGGAGCCTGGTGTCGAGCGTCGTCGTGATCGTCAGCCCGCCACGCTCGAGGGTGGGGCAGGTCTCGACGCCGTCGCCGCACACGCGGGTGGCGAGCTCCTTGCGGACTTGCCACACGAACTGGGGCGCGGTCCAGCGCGGCGTGGTCTGGGGCGCGAGGACGATGGGCTCGAGCTTCGCGGCCTCGAAGTCCGCGGTCGTGTACGTCGACCCGGTGAGCGGCGTCCGTCCCTTCTCCATCAGGTCCAGGACGAGGTTCCGCCGCTGCGCGATCGGCGTGTCGAGCGGCACGACCAGCCGCGTGTCCGTGCAGGTGTCCGCGTCCTGGCTCGGATCGGTGCATTCCTCGATCGCGTTCTGGACGAGGTCGTACGAGGACGGCGCCTTGGGGATCGCCGCCAGGATCGCTGCCTGCGCCAGGGTGAGGTCCTGGAGCTCCGCGCCGAAGTAGCTCTTGGCGGCCGCCTTCACCCCGTACGACTCGTTGCCGTAGTAGTTCTGGTTGAGATAGGCCGCCATGATCCGTTGCTTGCCGTCCTCCCCGGGATAGGCCCGCGTGAGCCGGATCGACTGGATGACCTCGCGCAGCTTGCGGTCGATCGAGCGCTGGGTCTGGGCCGTTCCCTCGGCGTTGAGCAGGCGCTGGCGGACCAGCTGCTGCGTGATCGTCGATGCGCCGCGGGCCTGTCCGCGCAACGCATCGAGGCCGGCCGCGAAGATCCCGATCGTGTCGAACCCGGAGTTCTCCCAGAACGTCCGGTCCTCGACCGCCGTCGTCGCATCGATCAGGACCGGCGGGATCTGGTCGAACGTGACGGTCTCGCGGTTGAACTCGCCGAACCGGGCCAGCTCGACCTTTCCGGTCCGGTCGAGGATCACCGATTGCTGCGGCAGCTCGATCTGCTCGAGGGCCGATGGATCGGGCAGGTCACTCTTGAGCGATACGTAGGTCGTGACGGCGACCACGGCGCCGACGCCGCCGAGCAGGACGAGCGCACCGAACAGCAGCAGCGCCATGCTGCCGGCAGCCCCGATCGCGGCCCGCCGCCGGCGGGCCGCGCCGCGCGTCGAACGCGGTGCGAGATCCTGGTCCCTGGGCTCGTGCGTCATTGCGGAAGGATGCCCCGGTCACGTCGATCGTGCTCTCGGGCGTCGACCGGCACCGGGACGCCTGTCCCGGCCGGAGCTCGACCAAGGCCGCGGCTCGACCCGGGTGGCGGGCGCAATCCGCCGGCGCTATCCCTTGCGCAGGGCGTCGCGAATGTCGGTCAGCAGCTTGACCTCGTCGGACGGCTCGGGCGGCGGTGCCGGAGCGGGCTCCTTGATCATCGCCCGGCCGACCAGGAACACGACGAGCGCGATCACGATGAACGCGATGACCGTGTTGATGAATGTGCCCCAGCGGATCGCGACCTCGGTCGCGGCATCGCCATTGACGGCGTCCTTGAGCACGATCTTGAGGCTGTCGAAGTCGACGCCGCCCAGGGCGACGCCGATCGGCGGCATGATGATGTCGTTGACCAGCGAGGTGACGACATTGCCCAGCGCGATGCCGATGATCACGCCGATAGCCAGCGCAAGGGCGTTCGTCTTGAGCAGGAACGCCTTGAACTCGGTCAACATTCGCCTCTACCTCCGTGCCCTCCGGGTCCCGATGGCCCGGCTCTAGGGTACGTCCTGAGCATGTCCCCGGCGCGGCGATCTGCGACGCGGCCCGGGATGCTGGGCGTGGGCCGCCACCGTCGTCGCCTGCCTCGGCCGCCTACAGCCCGAACCGCTCGATTGCCTGGATCGCGAGCCGCCCGCCGATCGCCAGCGAGCTCGTAGCGGCGGGCGACGGGGCGTTGCGCACGTGGAGCACGCGATCGCCGCCCGCCAGGTCGAAGTCGTCGACCAGCGAGCCGTCGCGGCTGAGGGCCTGGGCACGCACCCCGGACGGCCCGAACCGCAGCTGGCTCGCCTGAATGGCGGGAACGTACCGCCTGACCTCGCGCGTGAACGCCGCCCGGCTCGCGTCGCGCCACATCTCGGCGGCCCCGGTCCGCCAGAACCGGCGGGCGAGGCGCAGGAAGCCCGGGTTGGTGAGCGTCTCGGCCAGGTCGCGCAGGGACACGTCCCGGCGCCGGTAGCCGGCTCGCTTGAACGCCAGGACCGCGTTCGGTCCGGCCCACACCTGTCCGTCGATCCGCCGCGTCAGGTGCACGCCGAGGAACGGGAACCGCGGATCGGGGACTGGGTAGATCAGCCCGTTGACGAGTGCGGCCGCGTCCGGGCTGAGCGTGTAGTAGTCGCCCCGGAACGGCACGATCGTCGGGGACGCGTCCGTCCGGTCGCCTGTCAGCCCGGCCACGCGATCCGACCACAGGCCGGCGCAGGCAATGACCGAGCGCGCACGGAGGGCACCGCGCGGCGTCTCCACGACCAGCCCTTCCGGGCGACGACGAATGGCGACCACCGGTCGGGACAGCTCGATGACGCCCCCGCGCGCCTCGACATCGGCGGCATAGGCATCGGTCACGCGGGCGTAGTCGACGATCCCCGTGCGCGGACTCCACAGCGCCCGGATCCCGGCCGCGTGCGGCTCCAGCTCGCGAATTCGCTCGGGACCGACCTCCTCGAGGCCGTCGACGCCGTTCGCGACGCCGCGCTCGCGGAGCGCGACAAGCCGCGGCAGCTCGGATTCCTCGAGCGCGACCACCAGCTTGCCCGGGAACGCGATCGGGATCCCGTGGTCCTCGCAGTAGCGCTCGAGCAGGCCCTTGCCCTCGCGGCACAGGACCGCCTTCTGCGACCCCGGTGCGTAGTACAGGCCGGCATGGACGACCCCCGAGTTGTGACCCGACTGGTGCGCACCGACGCGCTCCTCGCACTCGAGCACGGTGATCGTGAGGCCGGGCCGTGCCTCGAGCAGCCGGAGCGCCGTGGCCAGGCCCACGATCCCCGCACCGATGACGGCCACGTCGACCAGGTCCGCGGAGCCGTGCATGGCCGATCAGCGCCGGGCGAGAATGGTGAGCAGGCGATCGACGAACCCGGCCTGCGCGGGGTTGAGGCGGCGGCGAGCCTCGACCGGCCGGAGCCATGCGACCCGGTCGAGCTCAGGTACGGTCACCGTCCGCCCGGATCGCGGCGGCCACTCGAGCTCGACCCGCATGCTCTCGACCGTCTCCGGGTCGAGGTCGCCCTCGACACCCCAGGCACGGACGACCTTGCCCGAGCGCATCCGGACCTCGCCCAGGTCGAGGTAGGGTCCGCCCGGCGGCTGGTGACCGGTCTCCTCGCGGAACTCCCGCCGTGCCGCGTCCAGGAGGTCGACCTCATCGTCGTTCGGCGCTCCCTTCGGCAGCGACCATGCGCCCATGTCGCGACGCGCCCACATCGGCCCGCCGGGGTGGGCGACCAGGACCTCGATCCCGCCCTCGGTGCGACGGAAGAGCAACAGGCCTGCTGACAGCTTGGGCATCGGGGATCCGAACGGGCGGACGCACACGAAAGCGCCCGAAGGAACCGTACCGTACCGACACGCCCACGCCACTGCCAAGCAAGCTCGGCCTTGTCGCAGCGGCCCCGGTATCCAACCACCTCGTCGGCCTTGCGGTCGTCGTGGCGGCGGTTCGGGGACCCGGTCCGATGATCACTCACCGGTCCGGCGTCTGTACCACCGGCCCCTTCGGGCAAACCGAACGATATCCGCCGGAGGGGGGAGCGACAACGGACTTGTCCACGAAGTTCGGGCGGGCGGCCGCCAAGTTGTCCACACTTCCGTCCACCCGTGGACAACCTGTGGACCGGCCGGGCCGCACCGGACCCCACCGGGCAGGCCGGGCGGCCCTCGCGTGCGGAGCGCCGGTGCCGGCGGCACACCGCCACTGGCGGCGACGCAACGAAGTGCCGGCGGCGCACCGCAAGTGCCGGCGGCGCACCGCAAGTGCCGGCGGCGCAACCCGGAGTCAGCCGCTGTCGGCGCAACCCGGAGTCAGCCGCCGTCGGCGACGACACCTCGCGCGGTCCCGGCCGGCGCAACCTCGTGGTGGCGGAGGCAGCGTGCCTCGTACGTCTCGATCGCGGGCGACTCGAAGCCGCCGATGACGATGAGCGGGTCGTCGACCGCAGCCGGCCGGCCGCCGACCAGTCGCTGCGTCCGCGTCGCGGTGTCTCCGCAGACGACGCAAATCGCGGTGAGCATCGTGATCTCGTCGGCGACCGCGAGCAGGTCCGGCATCGATCCGAACGGGCGGCCCGCGAAGTCCGTGTTGAGGCCGCTGGCGATGACGTGACGGCCGCTCTGTCGCAGCGTCTCCACGACGCGGACGAGGCTGTCGTCGAAGAACTGCGCCTCCTCGATGCCGACCAGGTCCGCATCACGCTCTCGGGCCAGCGACAGGATCTCGACCGGGTCCGAGCGCGACACCAGCACGGACGGATAGCGCGCCTTGCTCCGGCTTTCCGCGTACTCGGCGGGCGTGCGGTCGTCGACGTCCGGGCGGACCAGGAGGATCCGGCGCTTGGCGATCTCCGCGCGGCGGAGGAGTCGCAGCAGCTCGTCGGTCTTGCCGGAGGACATGCACCCGGCGATGACGTGGAGCCAGGGATCGGCACGGAACAGCACGAATGGATCCTACCGGGTGCGAGGGCCGCGGCGTGGGCCGCCCGGCTCGCCCCTCGCCCGGCTCGCCCCTCGCCCGGCTCGCCCCTCGCCCGGCTCGCCCCTCGCCGCCTCCGCCTCGCCGCCTCCGCCTCGCCCCTCGCCCGGCTCGCCCCTCGCCCGGCTCGCCCCTCGCCCGGCTCGCCCCTCGCCGCCTCGCCCGTGTCTCACGGACACGCGAACAGGCCTCAACGACCACGCACGGGTCGCTTGCGGCCGATTTCGGGTCCCGCAGACACGAACGGAGCCCCGAGGAGGGTGCCTGGTCGCGCTAGCGCCCGGATCGCGTGTCTGACAGGCACGCGAGTCGCCCAGGGGGCACGCGAGGCGCCCGGGGCGGCGCCGTACCGCGGTCGTGCCGTGACGGCTCCCCGCGCGGGAGAGCCCGAGCGCGACCGGTCCCGCCCGGATAGCCTTCCGGCGATGGGAGCGATCGAGACCACGGGTCTGACCAAGCACTACGCGCCAACGGACTGGCGAGGGCGTGCGGCCGGTGCGCCGGTCCGGGCGCTCGAGCGATGCAGCCTCGAAGTGCGCGAGGGCGAGATCTTCGGCTTCCTGGGACCCAATGGTGCCGGCAAGAGCACGCTCATCCGGCTCCTGCTCGGCTTCATCCACCCGACGGCCGGGAGCGCGACGGTCCTCGGCCTGGACATCGGTCGCGATTCGGTCGCAATCCGCACGCGGGTCGGCTACCTGCCGGGCGGGATCGCGCTGTACGACGGCATGTCGGGCGAACGGCTCCTCGACTACCTCGCCGAGCTGTCGGGTCGCTCGCCTGCCCGCCGCGCGGAGCTGTGCGACCGCCTGGAGCTGTCGGCGCGCACCCTCCGCCGCCCGCTCCGCGAGTACTCGCGCGGGATGCGCCAGAAGGTCGGGATCGTGCAGGCGCTCCAGCACGACCCGGAGCTCGCCGTCCTCGACGAGCCGTCCGAGGGCCTGGACCCGCTGATGCAGCGTGCGTTCTACGACATCCTGGATGACGTCCGGCGGGCCGGCCGGACCGTGTTCCTGTCGTCGCACGTGCTGTCGGAGGTCGAGCGCGTGTGCGACCGGGTCGCGATCGTGCGCGCCGGCCGGCTGGTCGCGCTCGAGGACATCGGGAGCCTGCTGGCCAAGCGCAAGCGGCGCGTCGAGGTTCGGCTTGCCGGGCCCGCTCCGGACCTGTCGGGCGTGGCGGGCGTCACCGAGCTGACCGTGAGCGACGGGTGGCTGCGATGCGCGCTCGAGGGAGATCCACGCCCGTTCCTTGCCGCCCTGGACATCGCGTCGATCGCCGACCTCACCATCGAGCCCGCTCGCCTCGAGGAAGCCTTCCTCGAGCTGTACGCAGGTGAGGCGGCGGCCGAGTCGGACGATGCCGCTGCCGAGTCGGACGATGCCGCTGCCGGCCCGGCAGGCACCCTGGGGCATGAGGCATGACGCCGCTGCTGAGCCTTCCCCTGCTGCGCCACACGGGGCGGACGCAGCGCGCCCGGGTCGCGCTGATCGCGCTGGCGCTGGCGATCTGGTCGTTCCTGATGCCCGTGATCTACGCGACGTTCGGCCGGCAGATGGAGGCGATCATGCAGTCGGGGATCATTCCCGACGCCTTCCTGCGGCTGCTCGGTGCCGATCCGTTCAGCCTCAACGGTGCCATCGCCCTCGGATCGTCGCATCCGTTCGCGATCGCCCTCCAGGTCGTCTACCCGGTGGGGTTTGCCGCCGCGGCGATCGCCGGTGAACGGCAGCGCGGCACGCTCGAGGTGCTGCTGTCGCGCCCGATCTCCCGGCGTGCGGTGTTCCTGACGCTGCTGCTCGCGATCCTCGCGTTCGCGGTCATCACGACGGCAGCGGAGACGGTGGGTACGCTCGCGGGGGCTGCCGCGTATGGGAACCTGGACCAGGTCGATGTCGGGGACCTGGCCCTGCTTGCGATCAACACCTTCCTCCTGCTCGCCGCGCTGGCCGGCATCTCGCTCGCTGCGTCCGCGTCGGTCGATCGTCTGGCGCCGGCGCTCGGGATCGGGTTCGCGGTCGTCCTCGCCGGCTACGTGCTCGAGGTCCTGGGCACGCTGTGGCCGGACGCGGCGTTCCTCCAGCCGATCTCGCCGTTCCACTACCTGCAGCCGCTGGAGATCCTGGCCGGGAGGGGAGCGGGGACGGACCTCATGGTCCTGGCGGCCGTCGGTGTCGTGTTCACCGCGTTCGGCCTGTGGGTCTTCCCGAGGCGGGACCTGGCCGCGCCGACCTGAGCGCGATCGGGCACGGGCAGGGTTCGATCCGCTCTGACTCGCCCGGTGAATGAAGAACAACGCCAGCCTGGCGGCGCAGCGGCAGGAGGAGGCGTCCTGTGCGGCAGCCCAGGGTCGGAGGGCTCGCATGACACGCTGCGTGAGTCGGCCCCGGGAGCGTGGGGAGTGGGCCGTCACCTGCGCCGCCGCGCTTGACACTCACGTTACGTGAGGGTTTACCGTGGCGCCATGGACGACCCGAAGGCGCTCAGGGTAGGGGCCGTCGCGAGGCTTGCCGGCGTGACCGTTAGGACCCTGCATCACTACGACGAGATCGGGCTGCTGCATCCGACGGGGCGTTCCGAGGCCGGCTACCGCCGGTACTCGGACGGCGATGTCGAACGGTTGCAGCGGATCCTGTTCTACCGGGAGCTCGGGTTCGGCCTCGACCAGATCGGGGATGCGATGAGCGACGGAGCTGCCGATGCGCTCGTCCACCTGCGCAGGCAGCACGACCTGCTGCGTCAGCGCATCGAACGGCTGCGGCGCCTGTCGGACGCAGTCGCCAAGGCAATGGAGGCACATCAGATGGGAATCAACCTCACGCCCGAGGAGCGGCTCGAGGTGTTCGATTCGTTCGACCCCGACGCATACACGGACGAGGTGCAGGAACGCTGGGGCGACACCGAGCCGTACCGGGAGTCCGCGCGCCGGACGGCTCGGTACACGAAGGCGGACTGGCTCCGGATCAAGGCCGAAGGGGCTGCGATCAATGACCGCTTCGTCGAGGCGAAGACAGCCGGAGTGCCGCCGGACGGCGACGATGCGATGGACGCCGCGGACGCGCACCGCCGGTACATCAGCGACTCGTTCTACCCGTGCTCGACGGAGATGCACGTCGGCCTGGCCGAGATGTACATCGCAGACCCTCGGTTCACGGCCAGCTACGAGCGCCTGGCGCCGGGGCTCGCGCAGTACGTGCACGACGCCATCGTGGCGGATGCCGCGCGCACATCGGCCGGCTGACCCGACCACGGCACGCCCCGAGGATCCGGCGGCGGCCGGCCGATCGGCAGCTCCGGATCGGCAGTTTCGCGTTAACGGGGTAGTAGTCAGAGACTTCCGAAGTTGCCGCCGGAGCCGGTCCGGACCTGGTGCCCGCGTCTACGGTCGGACGTCCGTCTCCCCCGCTGCCACCACCGTCACCGGATACGCGGTCAGCGCCCGGTGGAGGAAGGCAGCCATCTGGCCTCTGGTCACGTCAGCCTTGGGACAGAACGTGGTGGGCGTGCAGCCCTTGGTGATGCCAGAGGCCGCGAGCCGGTTGATGTTGCCCTCGAAGGTCGTGCCGTTGTCGTCGCTGAAGTAGTCGGTGGATGTGGCGGGCAGGTGGAACGCCCGGTCGAGGAAGGCCGCCATCTGGCCCCGCGTGACGTCGGCCGTGGGACAGAACGTGGTGGCCGTGCAGCCGGCCGTGATGCCCGAGGCGGCCAGGCGGTTGATGGATGCCTCGAAGGTCGTGCCGTTGTCGTCGGTGAAGTAGTCGGTGGTGGTACTGGGCAGATGGAGAGCGCGGTCCAGGAAGGCCGCCATCTGGCCGCGGGTGACCAGGTCATCGGGGCAGAAGCGCTCTGAGCTGCAGCCGCTCGTGATGTCCGACCCGTACAGCCACTCGATGTCGGCGGCGAAGCCGCTGAACTGCGCATCCACCAGCGGAAAGCTCGGGCTGGGCAGCCATGTCGGCTCTGAGTTGTAGTCGCAGCAGGCGAGGGTGGCCAGGTACTCTGCTGAGTGGGTCGCAACCTCATAGGTCCTGAGATCCGCGGCATAGATTGTGTATCCAGGCCCTTGAGCGGTGATCCACCAGCTCGTGTAGATGATCTGCGAACCGTCCGGTGACCACTCTGGGTTGAGGGCGGTGTTGATATTGCCCAGGTACTGCTGTCCGCTGCCGTCACGGTTCATCGTCCAGAGCTCGGATAGACCAGCGTCGTAGCGGATGAAGGCGATCTTGGCACCGTCGGGCGACCAAGCTGGGGAGTCATCGTCGAGGCCGCTGGCGAGTCTGGTGACGGCCGACCCGTCTGGGTTCATCGTGTAGATCTGGAACTTGCCGGAACGGTTCGACGCGAAGGCGATCTTGGTGCGATCTGGTGACCACGACGGCTCGAGGTCCTTGGCCGCGTTGTTGGTCAGCCGATGCACATCGGAGCCGTCCTCGGCCATCGAGTAGATCTCGTAGTTGCCCGCTCGGTTGGAGTCGAAGGCGATGTGAGCGCCGTCGGGCGACCAAGCGGGGTCTCCATCAGCGGCTGCCGACGTCGTGAGCCTGGTGAGGGTCGAGACGCTCCCCGAGAGGCGATAGATGTCCCAGTTGCCGCTGACCCGGCGGGAGAAGGCAAGGCGAGTCCCGCCAGGCGAGTACTCGGGCGAAACCTCCCAGTCGGTGCCCCCGAACAGTTGGCGGGCGCTGGGCGCACCTACGCTGAGGTTCAGGTACCAAAGCTTCGGCACTCCGGACGCGTCGCTCACGTAGTAGATGAACGGCCCATTCTGGGTTGCGTCGGTCGTTGCGCTGGAGTTGGTGGGGAACGCCAGATGAGTGGCTCTGGGTCGATTTGGCGTCCCGGCGCTATCCGGGCCCTCTTCAGGCGTCCTGCCGGGCAGGGCGAGTTCCTCGGGGGTATCGCCGGGGTGCGCGCTGGCGACCGGGCACATTGCAGATGCAAGGAACAGCACACCGACCGAGAGGACGGTCATCCGTTGGGCAAGCCTCACCCAACCACCCCGCTTGCTGATATGGCCCGGTTCATCATTTGGACCGATGATTCAGTGGACCCTAGCGCAGGTCCCGCTCGGACGACATGGCCGTTCGGCCCCGCATGAGCAGATCCCTGGTTGCTCTCACCCGTCCTAAGGCATCGTCAGCGCCCGGTGGAGGAATGCGGCCATCTGACCGCGGGTGACCTCGGCCTTGGGACAGAACGTGGTGGGCCCGCAGCCCTTGGTGATGCCAGAGGCCGCGAGCCGGTTGATGTTGCCCTCGAAGGTCGTGCCGTTGTCGTCGCTGAAGTAGTCGGTGGCCGTGGCGGGGAGACCGAACGCTCGGTCGAGGAAGGCCGCCATCTGACCGCGGGTGACCTCGGCCTTGGGACAGAACGTGGTGGGCCCACAGCCCTTGGTGATGCCCGATGAGGCGAGCCGGTTGATGTTGGCCTCGAAGGTGGTGCCGTCGTCGTCGGTGAAGTAGTCGGTCGTGGTGCTCGGCAGCTTCAGGGCGCGGTCGAGGAAGGCCGCCATCTGGCCCCGCGTCACCGAGTCGTCGGGACAGAACGTGATGGGCCCACAGCCCTTGGTGATGCCAGAGTTGTAGAGCCACGCGATGTCGGCGGCGAACGACGAGCCCGCGATGTCGGCGAAGGGCGGGTACACGGGGGCAGACGGGCCCGAGGCTGGACCCGTACCGACCGCGTTGGTGGCGCGCACCGTGAACGTGTAGGCCTGACCGTTGGTGAGCCCGGTCACGATGCACGTGCGTGGGCCGCTGGTCCAGGTGCAGGTCTTGCCACCGGGAGAGCTGGTCACCGTGTACCCGGTGATCGAGGAGCCGCCGTCAGAGGTTGGCGCCGTCCAGGTCGCCGTCGCCTGGCCACTCCCCGCCGTGGCCGACACGGCGGTGGGGGCGGCGGGGACGGTGGCGACGGTCAGTTGCGACACCCAGGTGGCCCACTTGCCAGTCGCGTCTGGGTATTCGTCGCCTTGCCAGACCGCGTGGGTGTTCAGTGGATCCTGTGCCACGCCGACGTAGTCGCCCCACCGCGTGCCGCCATAGGTCGCCAGGCCAGCCTTCAGCAGAACCAACGGACCATATGTGTTGGGTGCGTCCGTCGGGAGTTGTCCGGCCGCATACGTTGATATGTAGGTCGAGGGGGACGATACAGACATGACGAGGTAGAGAGTTCCGTCGCTCGCCAATCCAATTCCTCCGTGGAAGAAGTCGAAGCTGGCGTAGCCGGCCAGGAAGTCCTGGTAGGCGGTGGGCGTTGCCGTCGACGTGTCGAGCGTGGTCACACGTACGCAATCGTGAATCGTGGAGTCGCCTGAGGGCACGCAGGGGTAGGTCGACACGAACCATAATCGCCCCCCGCTCCACAGTGCATCGGTTGGTCGGGAATCGACCGTAGTGCCAGTAAACCCGGACGATCCAGCCGGCGTTGGTGGGCTTAGAAACGCGCTCGCGACGCCCGCCGTCGTAAGGTTGATGGGCCCGGTGACAGCGACGGTGCCAGCGCCGTTGGTCCCCGAGATCGTGGCGTATCCGACATCTTCGCTGCCGAGGTTCAACATCTCGACAACGGCTGGGAGCGTTGCCGTCGCGGTAAGGCTTACCGCGGGTCTCCAAGTGAAGAGAGACGCATTCGGGCTCGTTTCCGAGTACGTTGCCGGTCCACCAACTTCGAGATCAGCCCAGTCGAGGACGTCCAGAGTCGCGCCCATGAAGTGCCCAAGGTCACAGGACCCTGCCGCCGGAGTGATCGAATACTGATTCACCCCCAAGGCGACCTTGTCTGCCGAAGTGCCGAGGCCAGGGTAGTCCGGAACTGACCCGGGGAAGTCAAGCCGGTAGCTGGTCCAGCTCGCGGTGGGATCAGCGGTCGCAGAAATCGCTACATACGAATGACCTGCGATGCAGTCGAAACTCGTTATGGTCGCCAGCCACCGAGAGTGGCCGGCGTCCCAGATGATCCGCGGATCGAAGTCAGTTACCTGGCCGGTCGGCTCCAGGAAGAAGTCGGCAAAATCAATCGTGTCGATGGTTGTACCAGCTCTCGAGGAGATCCGAATCTGCTGATTCACAGCCTGAACGACGTGACTTGGCCCGGCTGCGACCCACGGGTCAGGAGGCTCACACCCGCTGCAGGGTTGTCCCATCCCAGCAAAGCCTGATCTGTCCACGACGCTGCCCAAGCTCGCGATCGGGGTGCGTGGAAGGACCCCCAGGCCTCTGCCCCCAACAAACGCGGGTCCGACACCTGGTGACGTCCGGGGCCCCGGCGAAGTCGGCGCCGGACCTCTCGGGGGAGGGGCAGCCCGGTGGGGCGCCGAGCCGGGGCTCTCGCGGACTACAGGCACCGTTTGCGGATGGACGACGCCGTGGTGAAGCAGGAGCGTCGCATGCTGCTCAGCATGAACAACTGGCTGAGCAGGCGATACGAGGAGGGCGCCGGCCAATAGGGCCGCGCTGCAACGTCTGAATCCCATATCCACCCCCATGTCTCATGTCGTCCACCGTCATCGACAACGTCAGCGACGAGCGAATCCATCGCTATTGCCAGGCAGTCCAGCAACGACCAAAGGCCCAACCACGTCCACTCCGATTGGGAGCAAACAGCAGCAGAGACCCTAGGTGTGGCGCGGAAACGGGCGGCGGCGTCTCGTGCCGCGACAGGGAATTCGCCCGATCCCGGACGTGTCCATTCTCGCTTCGGGTAGGCACTTCAAGCCTAACTCAACGCATCGCCCGGAATCAGCAGCGTGAGTCGGCTGCGCATCGGCTCCCGTGGGACATATCCTGATCATCGGCTTGCCGGACGACGCGGCGACGCGCTTGACGGATGCGCCAACGCCAAGGCAGGGGCGCCCGGCGGTCGTCCACCGCCCGGCCGCGGGAACGGGCGCGCCGCCCTACGAGACGGCGCGGGCGAGTCGGCTCGCCAGGTCCTCGAGGCTCGCGACCGCCTCGTCGTCGAGGGTGATGTCCGCCAGGGCCTCGCGGATCTGGCGCCGCCGCCACTCCCCGATGTCGGACCACAGGCTCCGCCCCGGCAGCCGTGGCCCGCACGATCACCTCGCGTCGGTCGGCAGCGCCCCGCGCGGTGCCGACGAGCCCCCGGTCCTCGAGCCGCCGGACGAGCCGGGAGGTCTGCTGCGGGCCCTCGCCCAGCAGTTTGGCGAGCTGGCCGACCCGGACCCCGTCGCGCGTGACCACGATCACGAACAGACGGTACTGAACCACTGACAGGCCGCTCGTCTCAGGGTGGGCGCGCAGGGCGCGGGAGGTCATCGAGCCGCCGTGGATCACGAGGCGCTCGAGGGCCGCGACCGTCCGTTCCCGTGCCATCAACGCTGCATGTTAGGGCACTGGCGGGCGGAGTACGCCTGATTCGGCGCCATCCTGTTGACAAGCACTTGTGTGACACACATCATCGCCGACGCAAGTAGCATCGCTGCGGCACATGCTGTCGATCCGCCGGCGTGCCTCCGCCGTCCCTCGCCGCGTTCAAGGAGCTGGAGCGTCCCTATGCACGGTACCGCGCGATCCGGCGGCACTGACCAGGCTGTACCCACGCCGACTGTTGGTCACCGACTTCCGGTCCGCTACGGGCTGGCGGCGCGGCTCGCCGTAGCTGTGGGCATCGTCGCCCTCGCGGGCGCCCTGCTCGGGTCCTCGACCGTTCTCGCAGCGGCGTCGGCCGCCGGCGAGGGAGCACGGGCCGGGGCGATGTCGGGCGCCGCGACGGCAGCGAGCGTGACCGGCAACGCCGCCGCGATCGCCGTAGGGGGTGACCACACCTGCGCCATCCTCGTGAGCGGCGGCGTCGCCTGCTGGGGAGACAACTCCCACGGCCAGCTCGGCAACGGGACGACCAACAACAGCCTGACCCCGGTGGCCGTGAGCGGGATCAGCACCGCGACCGCGATTGCGGCGGACGACAACCACACCTGCGCCGTCCTCGCGAGCGGCGGCGTCGACTGCTGGGGCCTCAACGCAGATGGCGAACTCGGAAACGGGACGACCAACAACAGCCTGACCCCGGTGGCCGTGAGCGGGATCAGCACAGCGACCGCAATCGCGGCAGGCACGACTACCGACAACGTTTACGGCGGAGATCACACGTGCGCCCTCCTGGCGAGTGGCTCGGTTTACTGCTGGGGCTACAACCAGTACGGCCAACTAGGAAACGGGACGGCAGGGGATAGTTCCACCCCGGTGGCGGTGGTGATCCCGGAGGCCACCGGAATCGCCGCAGGCGCAGACCACAGCTGCGCCGTCCTCGCGAGCGGCGGCGTCGCCTGCTGGGGCTTCAACGAATTCGGCGAACTCGGCGACGGGTACAACAACTACTACAGCGAGTACCCGCAGCCGGTAACCGGGATCACCACCGCCACTGCGATCGGCGCCGGCGGGGACCACACCTGCGCCGTCCTCTCGAGCGGCGGCGTCGACTGCTGGGGCTACAACGCAGACGGCGAACTCGGAAACGGGACAGTCACAGTGGACAGCCTGACCCCGGTGGCGGTAACGGGGATCAGCAGCGCCACCAAGACCGCCGCTGGCGAAATCCACAGCTGTGCGCTCCTGGCGAGCGGCAGCATCAAGTGCTGGGGCGCCAACTACTACGGGCAGCTCGGCAACGGGACAACGACATACAGCTCGACGCCGGTGGCGGTGAGCGGGATCAGCAACGTCACGGCGATCGCCGCGGGCGGCACCCACAGCGCGAACGGCCATCACACCTGCGCCCTCCTCGCGAGCGGCGGCGTCGATTGCTGGGGCGACAATGCCGCCGGCGAGCTGGGCAATGGGACCACAACGAACAGTTCGACCCCGGTGGCGGTCCTCGGCCTCGGCGGGGTCCTGCCCTTCACCGACATCGCTGGTTCATCGTTCGCCGCCGACATCCTGTGGCTGTATGACTCGGGTATCACCAAGGGCTGCAGCGCGACCCTGTTCTGCCCCGATGACCTGGTCACCCGCGGCCAGATGGCGGCCTTCCTGGACCGCGCTCTCCATCTGCCCAGTACCACCACCGACTACTTCACCGACGACAACGGCACGACCTTCGAGGCATCCATCAACCGCCTGGCCGCCTCGGGCATCACGGCCGGCTGCACGGCCACCACGTTCTGTCCCACGGCCGACGTCACGCGGGGCCAGATGGCGGCCTTCCTCGACCGGGCGTTCCACCTGCCCGCCACATCCACCGACTACTTCAGCGACGACAACGGCACGACCTTCGAGGGCAACATCAACCGGCTCGCGGCCTCTGGCATCACCAAGGGCTGCACGCCCACCACGTTCTGTCCCAAGGCTGACGTGACCAGAGGCCAGATGGCTGCCTTCCTCCACCGGGCGCTGACCGCGTATCCGGTGACGGTGGTGGCAGCGGGGGAGACGGACGTCCGACCGTAGACGCGGGCACCAGGTCCGGACCGGCTCCGGCGGCAACTTCGGAAGTCTCTGACTACTACCCCAGTTGCACGTTGACCACGACACCCGTCGGGGTGTATAGTCAGAGGTGCCCGAAGGGGCGGAGAACATCTAGTGATCCGTTGTTGTTTACAGTGACGGGGCATCTAGTGATCGAAGTTCCTTCGGGCGTTTCCATGTCCGGAACACGGTCGGCACAGGGCTGGCGGGCGAGGGTGGAATGGCGGACGAGCGTCGGCTCGAGATCGGGCTCAGCCTGCCGACGTGGCCGCTGCGCGGTGGCCGTCACGCATCCTGGGCGGAGCTCCGCTCGCTCGCGCTCGACGTCGAAGCCCTGGGCGTCGACACGCTGTGGGTCCCAGACCACCTTCTGCGGCAGGTGGCCGGCCGGCCGCCGTTCGGCTTCTGGGAATGCTGGACGATCCTCACCGCCGCCGCGGAGGCCACGACCCGGATCGGGATCGGGCCGCTGATCGCCTGTACCGGGTTCCGCAACCCGGCGCTGCTGGCCAAGATGGCCGTGACCCTCGACGAGGTCAGCGGCGGCCGGCTGGTCCTCGGGCTGGGCAGCGGCGTGCCCGCCACGGACATGAGCTGGCAGGCCTTCGGGTACGACGGGCAGCGCCACGTGGGACAGCACGAGGAGGCAGTCGAGATCATCGCCCGCCTGCTCCGCGAGCCGCCGGTCACGTTCACCGGTGAGCACCACCACACCGTCGCCGCGGAGATCCTGCCGCGCGGCCCCCGCCCCGCGGGGCCGCCCGTGTGGGTCGCCGCGAAGGGGGACCGAACGCTGGCGATCGCCGCGCGCTGGGCGGACGCGGTGAACCTGAACGTCACCCTGTCCGGCGTCGCCGAGGTCGAGGCCGCGGTGCAGCGGGTCGCCGAGGCGTGCGCGGTCGCGGGCCGTGACCCGGCCACGCTGTCGATCACCGGCTGGGGCCGGATCTCGATCCTGCCCGACAGCACCGCTGACCAGAAGCCGGGCTGGCTGGGCGGCACCCCCGCGGCGGTCGGCGAGACCGTCCGGGCGATGCACGAGGCGGGGCTCCGGCACCTGACGCTGTATGTCGGCGACGCCGACGACCCGAGCCCGACGCCGGCGCTGCGGCGCGACACCCTCGAGCGGTTCGAGCCGTTCCTCGCGGCGATCCGCGCCGCCTGAGCGTCGGCGATCCGGGCCTCAGCTACCCGGGCCGGAACGTGCGAGATCAGCGCGGCGGACCAGCCTCCACCCGCGCCAGCAGCTCCTCCATCGAGCCACGCATCGGCGACAGGCTCTCCAGCCACCACGTCGCGCCCGCTTCCTCGTAGGCGCGCACGAGATCGCGCTGCGACGGCTCGGAGAACGCGAACAGCGCAACCTCGAACGGGTCGTCGAGCCGGCCCGCGGTCGCTCGCTCCGCGTTCAGTCGCTCGACCATCGTGCCGAAGGCGGCCGGCGTGAGTGCCATCTCGGAGCCATCCTCGGACGTCGCGATCCCGATCCAGCCATCCCAGCGGGCGGCA
>CAWIFB010000018.1:0-23821 GCA_963835335.1 uncultured Chloroflexia bacterium
GTCGCGGGCCGAACAGCACGGCGGGTCGTCCCGCCAGCGGCGCGCGGGCTATCCGGCCGCGGACCCATTCGACCGGGGGCGCGGCCCGAACTCGACTGCCGACCAGACGGCCAGCACCACCACGGTCGCGGCCGTGATCGCGATCACGACCCGGCCCGAGATACCGTCGGCCAGCGGTCCCGCGATCAGGACGGCGATCAGGGACGCGGCGCTCACGATCGATGCCAGGACGCCGACGATGCGGCCGCGGATCGCCGCGGGCATGTTCTCGAACAGCGCCGTCTGGGCGGACACGGTCGTCGCCGCGTACGCGGCGCCCGCGAGGAAGGCGAGGACGACGACCGGCGGGATGACCGGAAGACCCATCGCCTGTCCGACCGGCCCGGCCGCCGCGATGCCCGCGGCGAGCAGTCCGAGAGCGACAAGGCCTGCCTCGGCGGCCCGTCGCCGGGAGAGGCCGCCGCCGAGCCAGCGCAGGCCGCCGACCCCGGCCACGACACCGAGCCCGAGCGGCATGACGATCACGATCAGGTCCCTGGGGTCGAGTCCCAGCGACACGGCCAGGCTCGGGCCAAGGACGCCGATCACCCCGACGAGCGATGCCCCCAGGGCCAGGTGGATCAGCGGGCGGCTGACCTCGCGGTTGCCGCTGATGGCGGACAGCCCCTCCCGGAGCTGGCGGATCGGTTCCCGGATCGCCCGTCTGGCGACCCCGGGCTCGATGGCAATCGGCGGCGCCGACGGCAGCCCGAGCGTCGCCAGGGTTGCCGCGACGTAGAACGCGGTCACGACCCCGATCGTCGCCGACGGCCCGGCGATGGCCACCAGCAGCGGGCCGAGGAACGCGAAGCCCACCGCGAACGACGCCTGGAGCGTCAGGCTGAAGGCCCCCATCGCAGTCTCGAGGTCCGGCTTCGCCACGATCCGCGGAATCATCGCCGCTTCGGCCGGAGTGAGGATGATCGTGGTCAGGCTCACGATGAGGTTCAGCACCAGGAGCACGGCGACGTTCCCGCCGGCCAGCGCAAGCCCCAGGGTGAGCACGGTCCGGATCATGTTGGGTACGACCAGGGCCCAGCGGGCGTCGAGCCGGTCCACGAGCACGCCGGCCGGAGCCGACAGGAGGATCGCCGGGATCAGGAACGACATGACGAGGGCGCTGACGGCGGTGTTGGACCGCGTGGTGTCGAAGACCAGGATCGTGAGCGCGTAGAGCGCCATGTTGCCGCCGACCTGTGTCGACGCCTGGATGAACCACAGGCGGGCGAAGGCGGGGTCGCGCAGGATCGAAACCGGCAGCTTGGCGATCACGGGGCCTATTGTGCGGCGGCACCATGGCCAGGCGAGGTGATCGCAGCCTACGACCGCGGCAGCTCCGGCTCCTCGATCGGCGGCACCAGCGGGGAGCCCGTGATCAGGCGGGTGGACCGGCCGCGGGTCAGGAACGACCAGGCCCAGCGGACGGACACGACGATCCGGTTCGCGAACCCGATCAGGTACAGGATGTGGATCCCCAGCCACAGCAGCCAGGCCGTGAACCCGCCCTGCCGGCCGAGCGGTCCGAGCCACGGGATGTTGGTCACGCCGGCCAGGCGCCCGATGACCGCGACCTCCCCCCGATCGCTGTAGTGGAACCGGCGCGTCGCCTCCCCGTCGAGCCGCCGCAGGACCGTCTGGCCCGCGTACCTGCCGGCCTGGATGCCGCCCTGCGCGACACCGGGCACCGGGCGATCGCGCTTCCACGGTTGCACCGCCGCATCGCCGACCAGGAAGATCTCGGGATGCCCAGGCACCGTGAGGTCGGGTCCCACGAGGACGCGCCCGCTTCGATCGGTCTCGGCGCCCGTAGCCTCGGCGACCTTGCGTCCGAACGACGAGGCCAGCACGCCCGCCGCCCACAGCACCGTCCGGCACGGGATCTGCTCGGTCCCGGACGCCGTCTCGACGCGGACACCTTCGGCGTCGATGCCCACGACCTTCGTGCCGGTGCGGACCGTGACGCCCAGGCGCTCCAGCTGGCGGGCCGCCGACGCCGACCGGTCGGGCGGGTACGGCGGCAGGATGCGGTCCAGTGCCTCGATCAGGTAGATGCATGCGTCCTGGGGCCGGATCGACCGGAAGTCCTGGCGCAGCGTGTCGTTGGCGATCTCGCCCAGCGCGCCGGCGAGCTCCGCACCCGTCGGGCCACCGCCCACGATGACGAACGTCATCCACGCCCGGCGCAGCTCCGGCACGGCCTCGCGCTCGGCCGCCTCGAAGGCGATCAGGATCCGGCGCCGGATCTCGATGGCATCGTCGATGGTCTTGAGGCCGGGTGCGAACGGGGCCCACTCATCGTGGCCGAAGTACGAGTGGTGGGCGCCGGTGGCCACGATCAGGGTGTCGTACGGGAGCCGCAGGCCGTCGGACAGCTCGACCTCGCGCGCCGCCGGATCCAGGCCGACCGCCTCGCCCAGCAGCACGCGCGTGTTCGCGCTGCTTGCGGAAGATCGAGCGCAACGGCTGCGCGATGTCGCCGGGTGACAGCGCACCGGTTGCCACCTGGTACAGCAGCGGCTGGAACAGGTGGTGGTTGCGACGGTCGACGAGGGTGACCGCGACCCGGCTGCCGGCCTTGCCCAGCGTTCGCGTCGCGTACAGGCCGGCAAAGCCGCCGCCGATCACGACGACCCGATGCGGGGTGGGGGACGGCACCCGAGAAGAAGGGGCTGCCGCGGGACGCTCGGCCATGGCCAGATGCTATCCGGGCCGGTCAACGGCTCGTCGCCTCCGGTGCCGCCACCGATCCATCGCCTGCCCCGATGCCGCGTTCCCCGCCCAGGCGTCAGGGCCCGCGGCGGACGCGTTTCGCGCGATGGGTGTGTAATGCACCCCTCAACGTCCCCCTGGCGGCCGCCCTCAACCATCCGGAGGCCCGTCGCCCAGCTGAGGAGGTCCGCATGCAGCGGTCCCGCTTCCCTGCCTCGAGACGCCGTGCGGGCGTCGCGGTCGGTGTCGCCGTCCTCGTCCTGTCGCTGGCCGGAGGTCCAGCCTTCGCCGACGACGGCGAGCTCCAGCAGCCCGTTGACTTCCTCCACAACAACCTCCAGGACGCGCCCGTCAGCGGCGCTGTCTACGGCACGGCCCCGGCGGCCAAGATCGGCACCGCGATCTGCACGACGCCGATGTCGACGGCCGCCAACGTCAACACTGACTGCGAGGGGACCGGGCCCCACAACGAGACGTCGATCGCCGTCAACCCGACCAACGCCGCCAACATGATCGGCGGTGCCAACGACTACCAGCTCGCGCTCAACCCGGGCGGTCACGTGTCGGAGACGACCCTGTCCCGCGCGCACGTCACCTTCGACGGCGGCCAGACCTGGACGACGTATCCGATCAACGCCACGTCGACCTACCAGGCGACGGGTGACCCCGCGGTCGCGTTCGATGCGGCAGGCAACGCCTACTACGCGACCCTCGGCTTCCGGTTCGTCGGACCCGGCAACGCCCAGAGCCCGGACGTGCTCGCATCAAGCTCGAAGGACGGGGGCGTCCACTGGTCGATGCAGGTCGTCGCGAGCGGCAGCGGCGTGTTCACCAGCACGGGCGACCTGCTCGACAAGGAGTACATCGCCGCCTGGGGTGACGGCAACGCGATCGTCACCTACGGTGACTTCCGCCAGGGACCGCACGGCTCGTTCGTGAGTGCCAGGATCTATGCGTCCGTGACCCACAACGCTGGCAAGACCTGGTCGCGGCCGGCCATCATCTCGGGCAGCCTCGACGAGGCGTTCGTATCGACCCCGACGGTCACTCCGGACGGCCGGGTGTTCGTGTCGTTCCTCAACACCTCGAACCTCCAGAACGGCCGCGACGACGTGATGGTCGTCGAGGTCAATCCGATGACCGGCCACCGCATCGGGAACCCGGTCATGGCGGTGTCGCAGATCGTCGACGGCTTCACCGATTATCCCATCGCCTTTGGCCGCCAGACCTACCAGGACAGCACGTTCCGGACCTGGGCGGCGGGCAACATCACGGCTGATCCGGCACATCCGGGCCACCTCGCGGTCGTGTTCTCGGACATGCGGAACAGCACGACGCCGGCACCCGCCGACCCGTATGCGGCGACGACCAACTCGGACATCGTGGTCAGCCAGTCCGACGACTACGGGCAGACGTGGTCCGATCCCGTGGCGCTGGCCCTGTCCGGCGACCAGTTCATGCCGTGGGGCGCCTATGACACCAGCGGCGCACTCCGGATCGGGTTCTTCGATCGCTCGTACGACGCGGCCAATCACACGTACGGCTACACCCTGGCGACCGAGTCGACCGCTGGGTCGTTGTCGTTCGGCTATGCCGAGGTGACCACGACCCGGTCCGATCCGACGACGGGCAATCGCTGGTTCGCCGGGACCCTCAACGCGGACTTCCCGTTCCCGACGTCGTTCCTGGGCGACTACTCGAACATCGCGATCATCCCGGGTGGCGGCGTGGCTGCCTACTGGACGGACCTGCGCGAGCAGGTGACCTTCGCGGGCCGCACAGCCTCCGGTGAGGACGCCTACTTCGGCGTGATGCCCTGACCCAACCGCTGGTGGCGCCGCGTCCACGACCGGCGCCACCGGCTTCGCACCGATCGGAGCCCGCGCGTGAGCTAGGTTCCTTCGGCGTGGCGGTGTTCGATCAGGCCGAGGCGGTACGCAAGCGCGGCCGCCTCGCCGCGACCCGTGACTCCCAGCTTGCCCAGGATGTTGGACACGTGCACCCCGGCGGTGCTCTGGCTGATGAACAGCTCGTCAGCGATCTGGCGATTGGTCCGACCGATCGCGATCAGCGCGAGTACCTCACGTTCGCGTGCGGTCAGCCCCAGATCCGTGGCGGGATCCGGCACAACCACGTCATCGCGCGCCTGTTGGTCGATCCTGAGCCGAGCCCTCGCCGCAAGCGCCATCAGCTCCCGAGCCATCGGCTCGGCTCCCAGGCGCTGGGCTTCGTCGAGCGCCGCCCGGAGCGCGGCGGCCGCGAGCCTGCGGTCCCCTCGTGACGCGAGCCTGGCCTCCGCCTCGCGCCAGCGCGCATAGGCGACCGGATGGGGACGGCCCAGGCGCTCCCAGGCTTTCCCCGCCTGTACCCAGGCCGTGACGTCCGGCCGGCGATGAAGCCGCGTGAACTCGGCCTCGCATTGCAGGAGCCACGCTTCAGAGCCCGCCGTGAACACCGGACGCATTGCGACGACGTCCTCGTGCCGACGCCGGATCGCGGCCAGCAGCTCGTCCCCGGCGACAAGGGCGCGTCGTTCGTCGTCGGTCAACCGTCCGGCAACGGACAGCTCGGCGACGTCGGCTGCGGCGCGCAGGCCAAGGGCGTACAGCTCGCCGATCCGGACCTCCGGCGAGAAGTCGATCTTCGGAATGCCGGCCAGCAGCTGTTCGAGCGCCTGCCCCGGTCGGCCCTGCCAGATGGCCAGCAACGCGAGACTTGCCTCGACGGGCACGACGAACTGGATATCCACGGCACGCTCGGCCAGGGGAGCCAGTGGCCGGAGCCGCTCGGCGGCCTCGTCGAACCGCCCGCGGGACAGGGCAAGGCGGCCCAGGAGCTCCTGCTCCAGGATCCCGTTGATGCCGAGTGACCCGACCTGCTCGGCGTGCTGGACGGCCCGCTCACCCTCGTCCCAGCGACCGAGACGGAACAGGCAGTCGGCCTCGTTGCACAGCATGTGCGCTCCGAAGAACCGGATGAGCCCAAGCCGGCCGGACACGGCAACGCCGTGCCGCGCCGCCTCGACAGCCTCGTCGAGCCGGTCTGCGAGGTCGAGCAGCCAGATGAGGTTCGCATGGGCTCGTCCGATGTCATCGACGATGCCCAATTCCTCCGCGATCGCGAGCGCAATGCGGATGTCCCGCAGGCCGCTCTCGATGTCTCCCGAGGCGGCGAGGCCGAGTGCGAGCGAGTTCAGGGCGTGTCCTTCGATGTCGCGGGCGCCGATCGCGCGAGCGATGGTCAGCGCTTCCTCGGCGACGACCTGCGACTCGCCGAACCGTGCCTCGAGGGCGAGGATCTGGGCGAGCCCGGCCATGGCCCGGGCCCGGGCCTCGGAGGGAGGGTCGCCAGGGATCACCCGCACCGCGGTCTCGTACGCCTCGCCCGCCAGCACGCCCTGCCCCGCGATCCAGGCAAACCGCCCCAGCCGCTCGTGCAGCAGACCGTAGCGGACCGGATCCAGGTCCTTGTCGACGAGTCGGATCGCCGCCTGGATATGGGCAACGGCTCGGGCGGGCTCGTGGAAGCGCGCCACGCCGGCCAGTGTCGCGAGGATGTCCACCCGGTCGCGCCCTGCTCGCGCCTCCGCATCGGGCACCTGGTCCCACATCCCCACCGCGAGCTCGTATTGCGTGACCGCCTCCGCGAAGGCATATGCGGCTTCTGCCGCGACCCCTGCCGACACGGCCCAGCCGAGCGCGCGTGGCAGGTCGTTCGCCGCGTGCCAGTGGTAGGCGAGCTCCGCGGCGTGGGACGAGTCGTTCCCGCAGCATGCCTCGAGCGTCCTGGCGAACGCGGAATGGAGGCGGCTTCGCTCGCCGGGCAGCAGGTCGTCGTAGATCGCCTCCTGGACCAGCGAGTGACGGAAGGCGTAGCGCTCGGTGCCCGCCGACGGATCCGCAACCAGCACCTGGCGGCCGACCGCCTCGCGCAGGGCGTCGTACAGCGCCGCCTCGTTGATCGCCGCGGCCTGGGCCAGCAGCGCCGGATCTACCCGCTGGCCAGCGGCGGATGCGATGCGCAGGAACTCCTGCGTCGGCTCGCCGAGGTCCGCGATCCGCCCCAGCAGGACGTCACGGAGCGACGTTGGCAGCTCCGTCGTGGCGTCCTCGCCCGCCGCCGCCAGGAGCTCCTCCGCGAAGAACGCGTTGCCCCCGGATCGCACGTGGATCGAATCGACAAGTGATGGCGCCAGGTCATGCCCCGCGATCGCACGGAGCTGATCCGCCAATTCCCTGGCGTCAAAGGGCTGGAGCTCGATCCGCTCGACGTGACCGCTCCGGCCGAGCTCGGCGATGAACGGGAGCAGCGGATGGCGCCGGTGGAGCTCGTCCGAGCGATAGGTGAACACGAGCATCACGCCCGTGTCGCGCAGGTTCCGTACCAGGAACCCCAGCAGGTCGCGGGTTGATCGATCGGACCAGTGGAGGTCCTCGATGATCAGCACCACCGGCGCCACTGAAGCGAGGCGCCCCAGGACGCCGAGGAGCAGCTCGAACAGCCTGGCCTGCGCGAAGTCGATGCTCGGTCCGGGAAGGTCGATCCGCGGACCGGGATCGAGATCGGGCACCAACCGGGCCAGCTCCGACCGGCCCTGCCCCAGGATCGTCTCGAGCAGCTGCGGCTCCGATGCGCCGGTTCAGGCCACGAAGGGCCTCGGCGATCGGGGCGTATGGGAGCGCTCCGTCACCAAGGACCAGGCACCCGCCGAGGAGCACCTGGGTATCGTCGGCCGCCGCCAGCCGGGCGAGCTCCGTGATCAGCCGGGTCTTCCCGACACCGGCTTCGCCGCCGACCAGGATGGCGCTGCCACGGCCCGCTCGGGCGCCGACCAGTGCCGCGTGCAGCCGTCGCATCTCATCGGATCGCCCGATCATGACCGGGACTCGAGACGTGCGGCGCCATGCCCGGGATTATGAGGTCGGTCATCCCCATCGCACTGCCAGATCGGAGATCCGTGGGATCGATCGCGGACCACGCGGACCCGGTCAGCGCCCGGTCAGGACCGAGCTCGGGCTTGGCGGTCGTCACCGAAGTCCTCGCGCGAGTCGGCGCCGAAGACGGCGGCGAGATGACCGAGCAGCGTCAGCAGCCCGGTCGCGCCGAGCAGCACCAGCAATCCATCCATGGTCAAACCTCCAGGTAGGTTTCGGGATCCGCGGGCCGTCGAGCGCTAGCAGGCGCTGGCCGGCCGCACCAGGCGCCGAAGCGCAAGGAACGGGCGGACCTGCCGGCGGCGAGGAGTGGGTGCTGCCGCTGCTCGAACGGCACCTGCCAATTGGTTCCGCTCGGCCTCACGAGTCCGCTCGCGGATCTGCTCGTGGATGAGGTCGCTTGCGATGTGGTACGGGATCATCTCGGTGTGCCTCCGGGTCTCGATGGTGTCGGGCCTTGCTGCCCGACGAGATCCAGGGTCGGCCTAAAGAGGGGCCGCGCACATCACTAGGGATGTGTATTGCCCGCTCGGCGGCGACCGATGCGGCCGGTCGCGGGGACGGGGTCGCGGGACCAGCGCCAAGGCCGCCGTCGTCGGGGCGGCGCGGCTGGTGGACGGGTGAACCGGTCGAGGGCGCTGCAGCGGTTCAGGCGGAGGTCGCGGTCTCGCGGTAGGCGAGCCAGGATGCGGACACGTGCTGCCAGTACCAGCCGTCGCAGTCCGGACACAGCTGGTCGTCCTCGGTTGCCTGTCGCGTGCCATCGGAAGGGACGGCGGCCCAGCACCTGGACGTTCGATTCCCGTCCGCCCAGCCGAAGAAGTGCGCGATGCCGGGCGACGCGTCGCTGACGCGCCAGGCGTCGTCATCGAGCGGGCGAGGGATCGCGTACCGCATCACACGCCCAGTGAGCGCGGCCGCTGCGTGGTTCGCTATGGGACAGAGGTACCTGGTCCCGGGCACGGACCCGGGTGTCATCCGGGGGATCAGGTTCGCGGCTAGGTCGACCTGTCCGGGTCGGATCCGCTCGTCCGCCCCATCACTCCCCGCGGTCCGTGGTGGGCCAGGTAGCCCGAGACCTGCGCTCGCCGGTCGAGGTCCATCTTGCCCAGGATCGCGCTGACGTAGTTCTTGACCGTCTTCTCGGACAGGAAGACCGCGGCCGCGATCTGCCGGTTGGTCTGGCCCGCGGCAAGGAGGGGGAGGATCTCCCGCTCACGCGGGGTGAGGGTGCTGGCACCGTCCGGGTCGGTCCCGCTTGCCATCCGCCGGATCCGCTCCAGGATCATCCCGGTCACCGCGGGGTCGAGCATGGATTCGCCACGGCCGACGGCCTCGAGCGTGCGGACGAGCTCCGAGCTCCGGGCCTGCTTGAGCACGTAGCCTCGAGCGCCCGCGAGGATCGCGTCCAGCACGTCGAACTCGTCGGGGGAGCTGGTGAGGAACACCACGGCCATGTCCGGGAATTCCTCGCGCACCAGCCGGCAGGCCTCGATCCCCGACGCGTCGGGCAGGCTGACGTCCATCAGGATGAGGTCCGGCACGAACCGCCGCGCCTGGGCCACGGCCTCTGCACAGGTTCCTGCCTCGGCGATCACCTCGAACTGCCCGCGGCGGTCGAGGTACGCGATGAGTCCCTGGCGAACGACCTCGTGATCGTCGACGACAAGGAGCCGGATCGGGCTGTGCGGGGTTGTGCATCGAGGCGAGCATGCCTGCCCCGGGGCGCGAACGCAATGGGCGGACGTGTCGGCGGGCCGTGCTGCCGGCGCCGCACCGGGGAAAGGTCGGGCGCGCCGGGAGTCGGGATTTGGCTGGCGAGGAAGGACTCGAACCTTCAATTTCCTGATCCAGAGTCAGGTGCCTTACCAATTTGGCCACTCGCCAGTGGCGGTGTGCCGGCTTTCCGGCGTACGCGGCCTGTCGCGAGAATCGGGGGCCGACCGAGAGTCTATCGTGCGCCCGCGGACCGCCAAGCGTCCGCGCAACCCACCCACGCCGCTGACCCGGTGACGTCACACACGATCGTGACGGCAGGCGGTGGATCGAATGGGTGCCGCCCGGGGATCGGGACACGATGCGCCGCGCAGTCGATGCGGGTCCGCTGCGCGTCGAATAGACGCTGGGCGGACGGGCGGCATCCAGACACGCAGGCGCCGGGACGTCGCTGACGTCCCGGCGCGCATGACAACCCGCGTTCAGGCCGCGGACACCTCGCCCTCGGCGGAGGCCGTCTCGGCATCGCCGGACGTGGCCTCCCACCCGACGGCGGCCGCGGTGGCGGGCGCGTCCCGGAGCAGCAGGACAAGACCGGCCGCGAGGATCGATGTCCCGATCCCGATCGCAAACGTGCCAGCCGTCGCGACCGAGAACGCCTGGTGGATCGCGTCCACGATCGATGGCAGGAATGGCTCGACCACGCCACGCACATCGGGCGGGAGCGACGCGAGGAGCGCGGCGCCGAGGTCACCCACGCTCGTGACGGCATTGAGGCCGCCCCCGCCGGCCAGCGCCTGGCCGACCTGCGACGGGACGCCGGCGGACTGGATTGCCGCGGGAACCTCGTGCGCCATCGAGGTCGCGAAGATCGTGCCGGTGATCGCCAGCCCGACCGTGCCGCCCACCTGCTGGAAGAAGCTCACGCTGCTGGTCGCCGTCCCGAGCTGAGTGATCGGCACGTTGTTCTGAACGATCAGCGGGAACACCGCGAACATCGGCCCCACGCCCAGCCCGGTCACGAACATCCACGCCCACAGGAGTGCGATCGGCGTGTCGGCGCGGAGCTGGGTGAGCATCGCGAGGCCCGCGGCCATCACGACGAGTGCCGAGAACACCAGCGGCCGGTAGCGACCCGTCCGGCTCACGATCTGGCCCGACGCCGTGGCGCTGAGGATGACGCCGCCCATCAGCGGCAGCATCTGGTAGCCCGATGCCGTGGCCGATGACCCGAGCACCCCCTGGAACCAGCGCGGCAGGAACACGACAGCGGTGAAGAACCCGGACGCGGCCAGGAACACCGAGGCCACCGAGACGGTGAATGCGCGATTGCGGAACAGCGCCAGCGGCACGATCGGCTCGGCTGAGCGCGACTCGACCCACAGGAATGCGGCCAGGATGACCGTGCCCAGCCCGATCAGGCCGCCGACGGCCGGATCGGCCCATTCGGCCGCCTGCTTGTTGGTCAGCCCGACGAGGATCGGCACCAGCGCCCCCGCGAACAGCGCGGCACCGGCGTAGTCGATGCGCGGTCGCGCCCCACCGGCGTGATAGCGGGGCAGGTAGCGACGGACCAGCGAGAGCACCACGATCCCGACCGGAAGGTTGAGGAAGAACACGAACGGCCAGCCGATGGTGTCGGTGATCAGCCCGCCAACGGCGGGGCCGACCAGCACCGACAGCCCGAACACGGCCCCGAACAACCCCTGGTATCGGCCACGCTCCGAGGGTGCGAACAGGTCGCCGATGACCGCCATCGCGATCGGGAACAGCGCCCCTGCACCAAGGCCCTGCACGGCGCGGGCCACGACCAGCTGCCACATCGCGGCGGACAGCCCGGACAGCAGGGAGCCGGCCATGAAGATGCCGATGCCGAACAGGAACACGGGCCGCCGGCCGAACAGGTCCGACAGCTTGCCGTACAGGGGTCCGCTGATGGTGGAGGTCAGCAGGTAGGCGGTGAACGCCCACGTGTAGAGGCCGTTGCCACCGAGGTCGGTGATGATCCTTGGCAGCGCGGTCCCGACGACGGTCTGATCGAGGGCGGCGAGGAACACGCCGACCATGACCGCGCCGAGGACACGCATGCGGACGGGGTGGGGGAGCTCGACCGGCGGACGATCCACCGATCCGAACCCTGCCTGCAGCGCTTGATTGGACAACCCGGTTCTCCTCTCGCTTGATGTGGTCTGGATGTTCGAAGCGTAGCCGTCGATTAGGTAGATTTCGTTCCTAATGACCTGCTATGTTCCGTCGCGAGATGGGAACCTCCGCGCGACTCCTCCGCCTGCTGTCGCTGCTCCAGACGCCGCGCGACTGGACGGGCACGGAGCTCGCCCAGCGGCTCGAGGTGAGCCCGCGCACGATCCGCAACGACATCGAGCGGTTGCGCGCCCTGGGCTACCCGGTCCACGCCACGCGCGGATCGATCGGTGGCTACCGGCTGGCGGCCGGGGCATCGATGCCGCCGCTGCTCCTGGACGACGAGGAGGCGGTGGCGGTCGCGATCGCCATGCGGACGGCGACCGCCGGTGCCGTGACCGGGATCGAGGAGACGTCGCTGCGCGCGCTGGCAAAGCTGGAGCAGGTGCTGCCGCCGAGGTTGCGGCGCCAGGTCAGCACGCTCCAGGGGGTCACCGTGCACGTGCGGCGGGGGAGCGGCCCGACTGTGGATCCCGCGATGCTGACCGACCTGGCGCGGATGTGCCGCGAGCACCGTCGTGCCAGGTTCGACTACTCCGACCGGCGCGATACGGCGTCGCAGCGACGGGTCGAACCCTACCGGATCGTCAACGCCGGCCAGCGCTGGTACCTCGTCGCGTGGGATACGGATCGCGATGACTGGCGCACGTTCCGGGTGGACAGGATCCGGCCGGGCGTCTCACCGGGGCCCCGCTTCAACCCGCGCGAGCTCACCCACGCCGATGTCGAGGCGATGATCGCGCGCGGCGTTCCGCCCGCCGCCCGGCGCCACCAGGCGCGGGTCACCGTCAGTGCCTCGGCCGCGGAGCTGGCCGGGCGCTTCGGCCCCTGGCTCGGGACCATCACCGCGGTCGATGAGGGCTCGTGCGTGCTCGAGACCGGAGCCGAAACCGTGGAGTCGCTCGCCGCCTACCTGGGACTGCTCGGCGTCGCCTTCTCGGTGACCGAGCCGCCGGAGCTCGTCGCGGCGCTCCGGACGCTTGCCGCCCAATTCGCCGCATCCGTGGCCGGCTCGGCGAGCGCCGGCCCCGCCTGACGCGGCGGAGGATCAACCCGGCGGCGCGAAGTGCCGCCGGCAGCGGGCCTGGTAGCTCTCGGTGCCGCCCACGTTGGCCGCGACGAGCGCGTCCGCGCCGACCGGCGCTGCGCCGACCCGAACGTGGAACACGGCCTCCTCGCCGCACACCGAGCAGATCGCGGTGAGCTTGTCGACGCGCTCCGCGAGTGCCATCAGCGACGGGAGCGGCTCGAACGGGCGGCCGTCGAAGGTGATGTCGAGCCCGGCAACGATGACGACGATGCCGCGTGCCGCGAGGCGGCCGGCGACCGGCACGAGGCCCGGACCGAAGAACTGCGCCTCGTCGATCGCGACCACGTCGGTCGCATCGGGGACGGCCGGCTCGATGGCATCGGGGGTCGCGGCCGCCAGCGCGGGGAAGTCGACCCCTGCGTGCGATGCCAGGCGATCCGTCCCGTGGCGAGTGTCGAGCGCGTGGTTGAGCACCACCACCCGCCGCCCCGCGATGACCGACCGACGGACGCGCCGCAGCAGCTCCTCGGTCTTGCCCGCGAACATCGGGCCGCACACGACCTCGATCCGCCCGATCCGCCCGTCGCGTTCGACCTCGCTCACGGCCACAGGATCGCACCTTTGCGCGGCGTCGCGGCGGGCGCCCGTTGCTACCGTGGTGCCATGCGAACGGCCCCGCCGGCGGACACTCCGGGCGATCGCGCTGCCCGCGGGCTTGCAACGTACCGGGAGGGGTCGCTCCACGCCGCGCTGAAGGCACGCTATGCGCAGGCGGCGGCCGGGGCGCGCGTCGAGGTGGCGGTCGACGGCTTCGTGATCGATGTCGTCGCGCCCGACGAGCTGATCGAGATCCAGACCACCGGCTTCGCCGGGGCGCGGCGCAAGCTGGAGCAGCTGGTGGAGCGCCACCGCGTCGTGCTGGTCCACCCGATGCCGGTCGAGAAGTGGCTCATCGTCGTGGACGCCGACGGCGCGATCCTCCGGCGCCGGCGGTCGCCCCGGCGGGCGCAGCCGCTTGACCTGTTCGACGAGCTCGTGTCGATCCCGGCGCTGCTCACCGAGCCCAACTTCCGGATCGAGCTGCTGTTCACGTCCGAGGAGGAGATCCGGGGCCCCATCCCCGACGGTTCCCGGTACCGCTACCCGCGCACGTGGTGGCGGCTCGACCGGCGACTCATCGATGTCATGGACACGCGCCGGATCGATGGACCCGGGGACCTCCTCGCGCTGCTGCCGCCTGGCCTGCCGGACACCTTCACGACCGGGGACATCGTGGCGGCCTCGGGGCGGTCGAAGCGGCTGGCGATGCGCGCGGTCTACTGCCTCGAGCGGTCCGGGGTGACGGTGCGAGTCGGCCGTCGCGGCCGGTTCGTTGCCTACCGACAGGCGGCGAGCTAGCCGAACAGCACCTGCTGCCCGTACCCGGGCGCGCCTTCGAGCTCGAGCATGCGGCGCTTGGTCGCGAGACCGCCCGGTGCCGAGAAGCCGGTCAGGGCGCCGTTTGCCGCGACCACGCGGTGGCAGGGCACGATGATCGGGAACGGGTTGCGGGCGAGCGCGGAGCCGACGTCGCGGGCCGCGTCGGGCCGGCCGATCGCGCTGGCCACCTGGCCGTAGGACCGCGTCGTGCCGGGCTCGATCTCGCGCGTCGCCGCGTACACGGCGCGGCGGAACGCGTCCACGTCCCGCTCATCGAGCGGAATGTCGCGCAGGTCCGCCCGTGCGCCGGCCATCACGGCCGTCATGCCCTCGATCGCCGTCCTGACGAACGGCGGCAGGTCCTCGGCCGGCAGGTCCGCGGGATCGGGGAGCGACGTTCGCGACGGCAGGAGCACGCGCGTGATCCCGCGGTCGCTCCAGCGAACGGCGCAGCGCCCGAGGGCGGTCTCGAAGGTGGTCATCCGGCTCGTCGACATGTCCATCGGAATCCTGAACACGCTCGACAGCGCGTCCGTTGCATCGCCCGACCGGACGTCGCGCAGGTGTGGGCACATCCGTTGACGGAATACGATCTGAGTCCACAATTCATACCATGAGCAGCCGAGTAGGTGAGCGCGGTCAGATCACGATCACCAAGGCGATCCGCGAAGAGCTCGGGATCTACGCGGGAGACGAGACGGTCCAGCGGGTTGAGGACGGGCGGATCGTGATCGAGGTCGTCCCTGGCCGGCATCGTCGGTCCCTGGCTGGATCGCTGCGCGACAAGGTCGGCCGGCGACCGGAGGACGAGACGTGGTCCGTCCTGCGTGACGCGGCCTGGAACGCCGTGGATCCGGACCGGATCGGATGATCGGCGTCGACACCTCGGTCGTCGTTCGCTACCTCGTGGGCACGCCGGCGGACCAGGCCGCGCGCGCGGCCGCGCTCATCGACGACGATACGGTCGAGATCGGCGTGTCGGTGGTCGCCCTCGCCGAATGCGCCCACGTGCTCCGGACGCAATACGGCGTCGACCAGCGTGACACCATCGAGAGCCTGATCGACCTCGTCCAGCGAGCCAACGTCCGGGTCGTGGATGCCAACGCCGACCAGCTGGTGGCGATGCTCGTGCGCGCGAGGTCGATGCCCGGGCGGCCGGTGCCCGACGCCATGATCGTGGCCGCCCTCTCCGCCGCGGGTGCGGTTCCGATCGCCACGTTCGACCAGGATCAGCAGCGATACGGCGTTCGCACGCGCGAGCCGTAGATCCCTGGCGCGCGCACCCGATCTCCGATTCGGAATGGCGACCTCATGCGGTGCCGGTGAGGTCCCTGTCCTCCATCTCCCACGCATGGTCGAGCGTGTGGTACGCCGAGTGCCGGATGAGGAACGGGAGCGTCCACGACCGCATGCGCCGCTCGACCTCGCCCGCGTTGTAGGCGTGCATCGCCACGACGTACGTCTCCCGATGCTGCCGCAGTCCATCCGGGGTGAGCGCCGCGCCCTCCGGGATCCGCAACCCCACCTTCCTCGCGAAGTCCTCGCTCTCGACGCGGATCGTGTGGCGGATGATGTGGTCGCGGTCGCGTCCTCCCCCGCGCGGACCCTTGCGCATCTCGGGCGAGACGCGCGCGGCGACACCGTCGAAGAACGCCCAGCAGGCCCGCAGCAGCGCGATCCCGCGCTCGAGCTCGGCCTCGTCCATCGGATCCTGCTCGGTCGACGACGGTGAGAAGGAGATGCCCCAGAAGTCGGTCGAGCCGGTGCCGACCCGGTCCTCCACGATCTCGAGCGGTCCGGTGGCGTCGAACGCGTCCACCATGCCCGCGAGATCGGCGATGGGTCGGTAGCGGGCCCGATAGGCCTCGAGCGTCTCCAGGGCGAGCTCCGGGGTTTTCGCGCCCCGGCTCCACCCCGGCCAATCGAGGCTGAACGCAACCGCGCGCTTCCCCTTGGTTCCACGCTCGATCACGGTGCGGACAGGCATGCGCACACTATGGCATGGCCGTGAACGACCTTGGCGACGGCGGACCGCACGTGGCGCAGCACTCGCCCCGCGTCAGCGGAGGGTCTTCCACTCCTCGATCATCGCCACCGTGCTTGACCACGGGGTGAACGGGTGTGCGCTGACACCGGGAGACAGGATCAGGCCATCGGTTCCGAACGCTTCGAACACGCTCCGAACCGCGTTGCGAGTGACGTCCGGATCGATGTTCGACAGGTGAAACGGGTTGCTTGGCCCAACCCAGAAGCTCTTGCGGTCGTGCAGCTGCTCCCAGACTGCTCGTGGGTTCGTGTTCTTGAAGGCGATATCCAGCCCGAACAGACAATCGAAGTCGAGCCCTTTGACGTAGTCAAGGATCGGCATCACGCCCGTGTTCAACGTGTAGGCCTGGAGGCGGCCGGCCTCGTGGATGACCTTCGACTGAGCACGTAGCCGCTCGCCGAGGAAGCTCTCAAGCATCTGGGGGCCGAACAGGTCGGCGGTCTCATAGAATCCGTCGCGCCAGATGATGTCGGCACCCATGTCGAGGGCCAGGTCGATCTGCCGGGAGACGTAGGCCGAATCGACGTCAAGGTAGGCTTCGATGACGTCCGGCTGATCGATCATCATCAGGCACAGTCGCTCGGGGCCGATCAGCTGCTGCGCACCGGTGAGCCCGCCGCCAACGAACACCGCGAACGGCAGGTCGTGCCTGTCGGCGAGCTCCCTGGCGACCCTGAAGCGGAACGTGATCTGGTCCCAGTCCTGCCGTGGTCGGACGGGCGCGAGGACGTGGCGAAGACAATCAACGTCCTGCATGTTCGTGATCCAGGGATCCACGAAGTGGTCGATGTTGTAGTTGCGAAAGAACGGGATGTCCAGGCCATGCGGCCACTGGTCGTCATACGTGACCGACGCGTGGAGATCACCCGATGGCGTTGACCAGACCTTGTGAATGACGTGTCCGTCGATCCATGCTCTCGATTCAACGCCGCCGTCTGGTCCCAGGACGCGTCCTTCATCCTCGCACGGCCAGCCTCCGATCATGACCGTCATGTCGAGGCCGAGCGTCGTCACCCCGTAGTCGATCATCTCCAGCATGGTCGGCCCGAACGGAAACTCGTACGATCGGCCCACCCGCTCCTGTGGGGTGAAGGGGTTGAAGAACGGCGAGCAGGGAACGTAGTCAACGGGCAGCCGCCGCATGGCCGCAAGCACCCGTTCCCTGGACGTCATGCTGGGTCTTCCGGCCATCGAGACGAAGCCTCACTGGGTGCCGGCGATGCGGCCACCGCGGGCGGTTCAAGGAACCCGCAGCCACAACCCGAACGCGCGATGCACCAAGGATAGGCGGGCATCCGTGGCCTCGTCGCCACCTGCCGGTCGCGACTCGCGGTGGGCGCCACTCCCGCGACTCGCGGTGGGCGCTACCCCCGCGCCTGCACCTTCGCCCAGGTGTCCTTGAGCGTCAGCGTCCGGTTGAACACCAGCGCGTCCGGCCGTGAGTCCGCGTCGGGCGTGAAGTAGCCCAGCCGCTCGAACTGCACCGTCTCCCCGACGGACGCCTCCGCCAGCGACGGCTCCAGCATCGCCCCGGTCACGATCGTCTCGGAGGCCGGGTTGATGTCCGCGAACAGGTCGCCGTCCGCGCCCGGATCCGGGCGCGAGAACAGCTGGTCGTACAGCCGGATCTCGGCCGGGACGGCGTGGGCCGCGGACACCCAGTGGAGGGTCGCCTTCACCTTGCGGCCGTCCGGCGAGGCGCCGCCACGCGTCGCCGGGTCGTACGTGCACCGCAGCTCGACGACGGCGCCGGAGGCGTCCTTCACGACCTCCTGGCAGGTGACGAAGAACGCGTTCCGCAGCCGCACCTCGCGCCCGGGCGCAAGCCGGAAGAACCTGGGCGCCGGCTCCTCCATGAAGTCGTCGCGCTCGATCCACAGCTCGCGGCCGAACGCGACCTGCCGCGTGCCGGCCGACGGGTCCTCGGGGTTGTTGACGACCTCCATCGCCTCGAACGTGCCCTCGGGCCAGTTGGTGATCACGACCTTGAGCGGATCCAGCACGCCGAACCGCCGCGGTGCCGTCCGGTTGAGCACCTGGCGAACCGCATGCTCGAGCTGGCCGTACTCGATGACCGAGTCCGCCTTGGACACCCCGACCATCGTCGCGAACTCGCGGATGCCCTCGGCCGGGAAGCCGCGCCGCCGCAGGCCGCGGATGGTCGGCATCCGGGGATCGTCCCAGCCGCGCACATGGCCCTCGTTGACCAGCCGCAGCAGGACCCGCTTGGACAGCACGGTATGGGTGAGGCTGAGCCGGGCGAACTCGTACTGGTGGGGGACCGCGGGCACCGGCAGGCGCTCGATCAGCCAGTCGTAGAGCGGCCGATGGACCTCGAACTCGAGGGTGCAGATGGAGTGGGTCACGCCCTCGATCGCATCGGACTGGCCGTGCGCGAAGTCGTAGGTGGGGTAGACGCACCAGGCGTCGCCGGTCCGCGGATGCGCGGCGTGCACGATCCGGTACAGCACGGGATCCCGGAGGTTGATGTTGGCCGAGGCCATGTCGATCCTGGCCCGCAGCACGCGCGACCCGTTGGGGAACTCGCCTGCACGCATCCGCGCGAACAGGTCGAGGTTCTCCTCCACGGAACGATCGCGGTGGGGCGAGTTCGTCCCCGGCTCGGTGAGCGTGCCCCGCGTCTCGCGGATCTCGTCGGCCGACTGGTCGTCCACGTACGCGTGCCCGTGCTCGATCAGGTCGACCGCCCAGGCGTACAGCTGCTCGAAGTAGTCCGACGCGTGGTACAGGTGCTCGCCCCAGTCGAAGCCCAGCCAGCGGATGTCGGCCTCGATGGCGTCGATGTACTGCTGCTCCTCCTTGACCGGGTTGGTGTCGTCGAACCGGAGGTGGCAGCGGCCGCCGAACTCCTGCGCGATGCCGAAGTTGAGCGCGATCGACTTCGCATGCCCGATGTGGAGGTAGCCGTTGGGCTCGGGCGGGAACCGGGTGACGACGGTCCCGACGCGGCCGGCGCGCACGTCGGCGGCCACGATGTCGCGGATGAAGTCGGACCGCTCAGGGGCGGGGGAGGGGGCGTCCGGTTCGATGGTCACGTGGCGGCTCCTGCTACCGGTGTGGGAGGAGTCGCGACTCACGCGAAGGGCGCACCACACTCCCCGGGGAGTTGGCTGACGTGCCGGGAGTCGAACCGCGGTCCTTCCGGCTCAGCGCCGGACGCTCACCGTGAGCCACGCATCAGCGACCGGCCACGATCATAGCGCGGCCCGCGGCTTCCGCGACCTGGGACCGGGTTCGACGCTCGCCGGTGCTTGACAGGCAAGTGGCTACTTGCCTATCGTGCAGCCCGATGGGCGACGTGTTCAGGGCCCTCGCCGACGAGACCCGGCGGTTGATCCTCGACGAGCTGACCGAGCGCAACGGCCAGACGCTGTTCGAGATCTGCGGCCGGCTCGCGATGCGGCACGGGGTCGGATCGAGCCGGCAGGCGGTTTCGCAGCACCTCGAGGTGCTCGAATCGTCCGGCCTCGTGACCAGCGAGCGGCGGGGCCGCTACAAGCTCCACTTCTTCGATCCTGCGCCACTGCAGGCCATCACCGAGCGCTGGCCCGGGCCGGGCCGGGAGGAGACACGATGAGGATCACGCTCACGAGCGTCCTGGTGGATGATCAGGCCAAGGCGCTGGCGTTCTACGCGGACGTCCTGGGGTTCATGAAGAAGGCCGACGTCCCCATCGGCGAGCACCGCTGGCTGACAGTCGTGTCGCCGGAGGCCCCCGACGGGCCGGAGCTGCTCCTCGAGCCGGACGAGCATCCTGCGGCGAAGCCGTTCAAGGCGGCGCTGGTCGAGGATGGCGTCCCGTTCACGTCGTTCGCCGTGGATGACGTTCGGGCGGAGCACGAGCGGCTCGTTGCGCGGGGCGTGGAGTTCACCCAGCCGCCCGTCGACATGGGCGGGGTGACCACGGCGGTGTTCGACGACACCTGCGGCAACCTGATCCAGATCGCCAGCATGGGCTGAGCCCGGTCGCTCGGAACGGGCGCGGCGTCGGCACGAGCGATTGCGACCGATCGAAGAATCTCCGGTTGCGCGTCGGCGCGGATATACGTATACTGCTACGTATACCCACGACGCACCAGGGAGGCTACGATGTGGCCGTGCCGAACAAGACGATCTACGTGTCAGACGGCGACCTCTCGCTCTTCCAGCGAGCGCAGGAGCTCGCCGGCGGCAACCTGTCCTCCGCGATCTCGAACGCGCTCCGGCGCTACGTCGACGTGGAGGAAGGCATCCGCGAGGGGTTCGACGAGATCACGGTGCGGGTTGGCCTCGGCGCCGGGCGCAAGGTCCGGTTCACCGGCGTCCTGGTCGCAGAATGGGTCGACACCAGCACGAACCGCGTCGCCGCGTACAAGGTCTATCGCGGACGCACCGGGAAGTTCGTCCTGCACGTCGAGCGAAGCCCGGAGTGGTGGGCTGTCGACGCCCAGGGCAAGCCGGCCGGCTGGCGAGGCTGGGTCGGCATGGGCAACTTCCGCTACGGCAGCGCGCCCCGCGAGTCCACGCTCGACGTCCTCGAGACCCTCGACGAGCTCCGCGACAGGGTTCCGCCCGAGGTGTTCGAGATGGTCGAGCGGTCGACACGCCAGCCCAACGTCGAGGAGCTCGACATCTAGTCCCCGGCGTCGCCCGGTGCGCCTCGGTGGGGGCGCGTCATGACGGCGCCGGGCACGCCGGCCATCCAGGTTCGCGGTCTGCGCAAGTCGTTCGGCACGCAGGTCGTGCTCGACGGCATCGATCTCGACGTCGCCCCCGGCACCGTGTTTGCCCTGCTCGGCCCCAACGGCGCCGGCAAGACCACGATGGTTCACATCCTCTCGACGTTGATCTCGGCCGATGCGGGCGAGGTCCGGGTCGCGGGCTTTGACGTCGCCCGCGCCCCGGACGCCGTGCGGCGCGTGATCGGGCTCACGGGGCAGGTGTCGGCCGTCGATCCGCAGTTCACGGGCGAGGAGAACCTGCGGCTGATGGCGGACCTGTGCCATCTCGGCCGCGAGCCCGGGCGGCGTCGGGTGGCCGAGCTGCTGGAGCGGTTCGACCTCGCCGACGCCGCGGCGAAGCCCGCCATGACCTGGTCGGGCGGGATGCGCCGCCGGCTGGATCTCGCGATGACCCTCGTCGGCGACCCGCGGATCATCTTCCTCGACGAGCCGACGACCGGGCTGGACCCGCGCAGCCGGCGCGTGATGTGGGAGATCGTGGGCGGGCTCGTCGCTGGCGGCGTCACCGTGTTCATGACGACCCACTACCTCGAGGAGGCGGACCGGCTCGCCAGCCGGATCGCGTTGCTCGACGCCGGCCGGATCGTCGCCCAGGGCACGCCCGCGGAGATGAAACGCCTGGTCCCGGGCGGGCATGTGCGACTCGAGTTCGCGAGCACCGAATCGCTCGATCGTGCAGCACGGGTGCTGGGCGACGGCTCCCGCGACGAGCAGGGCCTCGCGCTCCAGGTGTCCAGCGACGGCGGCGTGCGCTCGTTGCGGGCGCTGCTCGACCGGCTGGACTCGGAATCGATCGAGGTCGAGGGGCTCTCGGTCCGCTCCGCGGACCTCGACGATGTCTTCCTGTCATTGACCGGCCACAGCGTTGACCGCGCCGGCCGCCCCGACGGCCAGGAGGTGCCGGCACCATGACCGCCTACCTGATCCCCGATGCCGCGACCATGTTCCGCCGGAGCCTGCGCCGGATGCGCCGCTATCCGTCGCTCACGATGTTCATCGCGGGCATCCCGGTCGTGCTGCTGCTGCTGTTCGTGTACGTGTTCGGTGGCACGCTGGGCGCCGGGCTGGGCGGAGCCGTGGCGGCCCCGGTCGGCTCGCCGGCCGATCGAAGTGCCTACGTCGCCTACGTGGTGCCCGGCATCCTGCTCATGACCGTCGCGGGGGTCGGGCAGGGGACGGCCATCGTGGTGGCGATGGACATGACCCAGGGCATCATCGCCCGCTTCCGCACGATGGCCATCGCTCGGGGCTCGGTGCTCCTGGGGCACGTCCTGGGATCCGTCGTCCAGGCAGCGCTCGCGACCGTCATCGTGGTCGTGGTCGCCCTGGTGATCGGGTTCCGCCCGACGACCGGCCCTGCGTCGTGGGCAGCCGCGGGCGGGCTGCTGGTGTTGACCGCGTTCGCCGTGGCCTGGCTGTCGGTCGCCCTGGGTCTCGTGACCGACAGCGTCGAGACCGCAAGCAACCTGCCGATGATCCTGACCTTCCTGCCGTTCCTGAGCTCGGGCTTCGTGCCCACGGCGTCGATGCCCGGACCGCTTGCCTGGTTCTCGGAGCACCAGCCGTTCACGCCGATCATCGAGACGCTGCGCGGCCTGCTGCTGGGTACCCCGATCGGGAACAGCGGGCTGCTCGCCGTCGCGTGGTGCCTGGTGATCTCGGCCGCCGGCTACCTGTGGGCGCGCCGCCTGTACGAGCGCGTGCCCGTCCGCCCGGGGGTGTAGGCGCGGAGGTGGCGGCGCGGAACGCGGGCTCGCGCCGGGACAGGGCGGGTTCCTTCGCGGCCGGACGGGGGGATTGGCTGGCGCGCCAGGATTCGAGGTCAACGAGCCTCGGTCGCCAGCCGGACGCCGAGGCCGACCAACACGACGCCGGTGATCCGTTCCATGACGCGGCGCACCCGTGGCTTGAGCAGCGAGCCGGCACGGTCGACCGCGTAGGCGAGCGACGAGTACCAGGCAAGGTCGAACATCACGATCAGCAGGGCCATCGCCATCGCGGCTGGCAGCACCGGCTGGTTCGGCTCGATGAACTGCGGGAACAGGGCGACGAAGAACACGGCGAGCTTGGGGTTCGAGACACTGGTGATCAGCCCGATGCGCCAGCCGGCTCGGGCGACGCGCGTGCGCCCACTCGCCCCACCGCCTGTGGCCGTCACATCGTCAAGGGTGCCGCCGCCGAGCAGCGACCTGAGGCCAATGATGATCAGCACGGCGGCGCCGCCGATGCGGAGTCCGTCGTAGGCGACCTCGGACGCGAGGATCAGCGACGACACGCCGACGGCCGACAGGCAACCCCACATCAGGACGCCCGCGCTGTTGCCGACAATCGCGCTCAAGGCAGCCCGGCGCCCGTCCCGGGCCGCGACGCGGAGGATCATCGCCGTGGCCGGCCCGGGAGCCAGCGTCACGGCCAGCGCGATGAGGACGAGCTCAGGGACGGCGTGCATCCACGGCAGGGTACCGGTTCCGGCGGCCTCTTCTGGCCGCCTGTCCACATGAGCCGCCAGACGATCCGCCGGGTCCCTTGCCGATGAAGAGTCGGAGCTGCCGTCGTTGCATGGACAGAGCGTCGACGCAATGGAGACCGAGGTCGACATGGGACACGCGAGTCATGGGCTTGACCGACGAGCTCATCGTCGTTGTCGGAATCGTCGTGCCCGGGCTGGCGTATCCGGCGTCGCGCCGAATGACCGGGCACCACAGGTAGGGTGTTGGCTGGCGCGCCAGGATTCGAACCTGGAACCCCCTGATCCAGAGTCAACTGTCATACCGTTGGGTCAGGTGCCAGCGCTTGGCCCCCATCTTACGTTCAGGGGCCGGTGTTTCGACCTCTCCTCGGGCGCGTCGCGCCGTCAGATTCCGGGGGTGTCAGGCGAACATCCCCGCAAGAGTCAGGCGCACCAGCCTGCCCGCCCGAACATCAAGCGAACGTCGGGTGCGTGTCCTGATGGTACGCCCGGGGCGCGAGGCCGGCATCAAGG
>CAWIFB010000019.1:0-12033 GCA_963835335.1 uncultured Chloroflexia bacterium
AACCTCTGGTGGCGCCGCGTCGACGACCGGCGCCACCAGTCACCCAACAGGGATGCGTGCCCGCTCGGCGGTACCCGGTTCAGGCGGAGGTCGCGGTCTCGCGGTAGGCGAGCCAGGATGCGGACACGTGCTGCCAGTACCAGCCGTCGCAGTCCGGACACAGCTGGTCGTCCTCGGTTGCCTGTCGCGTGCCATCGGAAGGGACGGCGGCCCAGCACCTGGACGTTCGATACCCGTCCGCCCAGCCGAAGAAGTGCGCGATGCCGGGCGACGCGTCGCTGACGCGCCAGGCGTCGTCATCGAGCGGGCGAGGGATCGCGTACCGCATCACACGCCCAGTGAGCGCGGCCGCTGCGTGGTTCGCTATGGGACAGAGGTACCTGGTCCCGGGCACGGACCCGGGTGTCATCCGGGGGATCAGGTTCGCGGCTAGGTCGACCTGTCCGGGTCGGATCCGCTCGTCCTCCCCATCACTCCCCGCGGTCCGTGGTGGGCCAGGTAGCCCGAGACCTGCGCTCGCCGGTCGAGGTCCATCTTGCCCAGGATCGCGCTGACGTAGTTCTTGACCGTCTTCTCGGACAGGAAGACCGCGGCCGCGATCTGCCGGTTGGTCTGGCCCGCGGCAAGGAGGGGGAGGATCTCCCGCTCACGCGGGGTGAGGGTGCTGGCACCGTCCGGGTCGGTCCCGCTTGCCATCCGCCGGATCCGCTCCAGGATCATCCCGGTCACCGCGGGGTCGAGCATGGATTCGCCACGGCCGACGGCCTCGAGCGTGCGGACGAGCTCCGAGCTCCGGGCCTGCTTGAGCACGTAGCCTCGAGCGCCCGCGAGGATCGCGTCCAGCACGTCGAACTCGTCGGGCGAGCTGGTGAGGAACACCACGGCCATGTCCGGGAATTCCTCGCGCACCAGCCGGCAGGCCTCGATCCCCGAGGCGTCGGGCAGGCTGACGTCCATCAGGATGAGGTCCGGGACGAACCGCCGCGCCTGGGCCACGGCCTCCGCACAGGTCCCTGCCTCGGCGATCACCTCGAACTGCCCGCGGCGGTCGAGGTACGCGATGAGTCCCTGGCGAACGACCTCGTGATCGTCGACGACAAGGAGCCGGATCGGGTGTGCGGGGTTGTCCATCGGAGCGAGCATGCCTGCCCTGGGGCGCGAACGCAATGGGGAGCCGGTTGGCGGTCGTGGCCGGAAGTCGTCCACGTGGGTCTCAGTAGCGTGGTCGACCGCTGATCGTGTTCCGGGACGAACGGCATCGCACGGCCACCTTCGCTGACAGGCGAACGTTGCCTGAGGCCACGGCAGCGCGATCCGCCAGTCGCTGGTATGGTGCCCGCCGCAACGGACATCGACAGGGGTATTCAGCTTCATATCGCCGACCCGGCAGGTTGCCTGCCGTGCGGTCGACATCTCGTCGATCGTCCTCCCGCGCTCTCCCTCTCTGGGCAACGGGCGCACTCACGCTCTTTCCTGCCGGTCGGCATCGCCCCATCGCCACGTCGGGTAAACCGCCGTGTGCTGGCAGAGAGGAACACATTGGGATCCCATGACAACGGCCTCCGGGCCATCGCCCTTGCGACCCTGATCGCCTTCGCCGGCGTCGCCGCCCAGACCGGGCCTGTTGCGGCGACCGACCCGGCTCCGGCCCCCAGCCCGACGCCGATCGCGGCGCCTGATCCGACCCCGACACCGACACCGGCCCCGATTGCCGCCACCGACCCGGCCCCGGCCCCGGTCGCGGCCACCGACCCGGCCCCGGCCCCGGTCGCGCCCCCTGAGGTGGCGACCCAGCCCGCGACCACGGCGACGCCGGCCCCGCCTGCGGCGACGCGCGATCTCGGCGCCCTGGTCGTCCGGATCGCGCTGGCACAGCGCCACAAGCGGTATGTCCGCGGTGCCGCCGGTCCCAGGGCGTTCGACTGTTCAGGTCTCGTCCGGTACGCGTACCGCCTCGCCGGCGTCTCGAACCGGCTCGGCGGCGGGCACTCGGCGCGCGGCATGCTCCGCTGGGCCCGGCGCCACCACCTGGCGAGTCGGTCGCATCCGCGGGTGGGCGACGTGGTGATCTACGGCAACGGCACGCACGCCGCGATCTACATTGGCCACGGGCGCGTGATCAGCGCGCTCAACCCGCGCCAGGGGATCCGGGTCACCGCGCTCCACGCGCTGCGAGCGCCGGTCACCGCGTTCATCCACACGCACCTCTAGAGCGGACGGCCGCGGGGTCGTTGGGCCTCGGGCCGCGGTGCGCGGGCATATCGCGTGACCGGACGGCCACCGCGAATCAGGCGATCGGCGGGTCGGGACTGTTGACCCTAGGCGCGAAACCGGCCCCGGCCGAAGTAGCCCAGGACGAACAGCACGATGAGAACGATGACGACGATTCCGACAATACCCATGGAGTAACCACCAGCTGCTGGGGACCTGGTGGCCGAGTGCCGCAACGCGACCCTCGCCATCGACCCAGGCAAAGGTGGGCTCACCGGACCGAGATGTCATGACGTCCGGTCATGCCCGATCGCGTACGCTTGGCGACGTCGCGCGCGGGTCCGGAGAGGTTCTCTCGCATGTCCGTCCGCCTTTCGCTCGTTCTCGATCAGCTTCGCTCACGCATGTGGTTCATTCCGGGCGTGTTTGTCGTCGGTGCGCTCCTGACGGCGCTCCTCGTCGTCCCCCTCGATCGACTGGCTGATCAAGCCCTGGGTGCTCGCCTGAGCGGCGTCTTGTTCGCCGGGGGTCCGGACAGCGCCCGCCTCGTCCTGTCGACGATCGCGGCGGCCATGCTGACGTTCACGGGTCTGGTCTACTCGATCACGATGCTCGTCCTCCAGCTGGCGAGCAGCCAGCTGTCGCCGCGCGTGATGCGCACCTTCCTGCGAGACCGCGTGAACCAGGGCGTGCTCGGCTTGTTCATCGCAACGTTCCTGTACGCGCTTCTGGTCCTTCGCGAGATCCGCTCCCCGCCGAATGACGCAGCATTCGTGCCCGCCATTGCGGTCACTCTCGTCTATCTGCTGCTCGTTGCCTCGGTCGCCGCGTTCGTCTTCTATATCCACCACATGGCGGAGGCCATCCGAGCCGCCCACGTCCTTCGCAGCGTCGGCGACGAGACCCGCAGAGCGATCAGACGCCTCTATCCCGAAGCGATCGGCGAGGAACCGACGCGACCCGCTCCAGTGCTGGCTTCGCGCCCACCGGACACCGTCGTCGATCTCGAGGAGGGACCGGGCGTGATCATCGCGATCGACGAGGAGGCGCTCGTCCGGTTCGCGCATGACCACTCGGTCACCGTAGAGCTGCCGCACATGGTCGGCGATTTCGTACCGACCGGGGCTCCGCTGGCCCGGATCTGGCGCAAGCCCTCGACGCCGCAGGGTGAGCTCCCGACTGGCGCACTTTCGCGAGCCATCCAGATCGGCGGGGAAAGGACGATGACCCAGGACGTGGCGTTCGGCTTTCGCCAGATCGTGGACGTCGCGGAGCGGGCTCTCTCGATGGGCACCAACGATCCGACGACGGCCGTGCAGGCGCTCGATGAGTTGCACGATCTCCTGCGACGGCTCGCTCGACGCGAGTTCCCGTCCCCTGTTCGACTCGCCGATGATGGGTCGCCGCTTCTGCGGCTGCCTCGACCCGACTGGCCCGACTACGTCGCGCTCGCCCTCGATGAGATCCGGCAGTACGGGGCTGGCTCGATCCAGATCGCTCGACGCCTCCGCTTCCTGCTGCTGGATCTCAAGGCGCTGGTGCCAGGCCACCGCCAGGAGCCGCTCGATCGTCAGGTACGGCTCCTGGATGCCGCGATCGCGGCGCGCTATGACTTGGCCGAGGATCGTGCCTCGGCGGCCGAGCCCAGTCCATCGGGAATGGGGCCTGCCGAGGCTCCCGTGCTGGCTGCGGGTACCCATGTGGGCAAGATGACGACCCCGAGTCTCCCCGACCGCGGTGGCTCTTCGCCCGACGCTGATCCAACCCGATCCACCCGTGCCACCGAGCGTGACGACGGGGCTGAGGCCGATCAGGACGCCGCCACGTCATGACACGGGCCGTCATGTGGCCGGTGCACGTCGCGAGGGAAATGGCTGGCGAGGAAGGACTCGAACCTTCAATTTCCTGATCCAGAGTCAGGTGCCTTACCAATTTGGCCACTCGCCAGTGGGTGGGTGCCGGCCAGGCGCCCGGGACCGTCGGGGCCCGACCGGGAGTCTAGCGTGAGAGCGCAGTGCAAGGTCGCCGGTCGACGTGGTCGTCGCCGGCCCCTGGCGGCCGCCGGATTTCGTGGCGTGGCGCGCGCCAGCGAGCCCTCCGGTTCCGGACGCCCCAGCCGCGGCTCGATTTCAGCCGGAATGTCGGCTGTAGACTCCCGCCCATGCCGCACCTCGGCCAGTTGATCTCACCCCTGCTCGTCGGTCGGGACGACGTCCTGGAGTTGGCCGCGCAGCGCATCGAGGAGGTGGCCGCCGGGCAGGGCCGATGCCTCCTCGTGTCGGGCGAAGCTGGCATCGGCAAGACCCGGCTGAGCGGTGCCATCGTGCGGCAGGCTCGCGTCCGAGGGTTTCGCGCCTCCAGCGGCGCCGCGCTGCCACAGGACCGTGGGTTGCCGGCAGCGTCATTCCTCGACCTCGGCCGGACCCTCTCCCGGTCGCCCGGCTTCGACGATCTCGGCCCCCGCCTGCTCCAGGCAATCGGGAGCCTGCCAGGCGAGGGAGATCCGGCTCGTCGTCAGCTGGTCCGCACGATCGGCGCCATGCTCGCCGAGGCGATCGACGTGCCGACCGTCCTCAGTCTCGAGGATCTCCACTGGGCCGACGAGCTCAGCCTCGAGTTCATCACCGAGCTGATACGACTCTGTCGCGAGCGCCCTCTGCTGCTCTTGGGCGACTATCGGACCGACGAGCCGGGCGAACCGTCGATCATGCGCGACTGGCGCTCCCGGGTGCTCACGCAGCGGGCCGCGGAGGAGGTTCGCCTCGACCGCCTGAGCCTCGCCGACACGGCCCTCGTAGCCACGCTCATCCTCGCCACCGGGCTGCCGGCGCCACGAGACGTCGTGGCGGCGGTCTACCAGCGGACCGATGGCGTGCCGCTCCACATCGAGGAGCTGTTGGGGGCGATGGCCGCCACGGACGTCGTCTACGGCCAAGCCATCCTGGAAGCGACGGTTCCGGAGACCCTGGCGGACGCGACCCTGCTGCGCGCGGCCCGGCTCTCGCCGGCGGCACAGGCCGCGGCCCGCGCCGGAGCAGTCATCGGCCGCTCCTTCGTGCCCGAGGTCCTGGCAGGGATCATGGAGCTGCCGGTCGAAGCGCTCGACGATCCACTCCAGGAGCTGATCGATCACCACGTGCTGGACGGGCCCGGGCCGACGGGGCTGTACGACTTCCATCACCAGCTGCTGCGCGACGCGCTCTACGGATCGGTACCCGTCGGCGCGCGGCGGAGGTACCACGCGCGCGCCGCGGAGTACGGGCTGGCGCTCGAAGGCCAGTCGGAGATTCACGCCTCGCTCCACTTCGAACGCGCCGGCATGACCCGCCAAGCCTTCGAGGCGGCCGTCGCCGGCGCCCACCGGGCCGCCCGGCTGTCATCGCATCGAGAGGCAGCGGCGCTCTACGGGCGGGCGACCCGGAACATGCCGCAGGACCTGGATCCTGGCCATGCGGCGCGCGTCTACGAGGCATACGGCCGAGAGCTGGCGGCGATCGACGAGAACCAGGAGGCAGCGAGATCGCTGGCCGAGGCGCGCCGTCGCTATCTCGAGGCCGGCGACCGCCTCGCCGCAGCCTCCATCCTCGCTCCCCTCGTCTCGGTCCGACACCTCCTGGGGGACGGGATCCAGGTCAGCGAGCCGATGCTCACGGCCGGTCTCGCGGAGGTTGAGGCTGTCGAGTCCTCACCCGATCGAGAAATCGCCAAGGGCCGGTTGCTGGTCGCGCTCGCGATGGGCTATGCCATGGCCCTTCGGATCGAGGACGCCGAAGCCACCGCCACTGAGGCCATCCGGCTCGCACGCAACACCGGCGACGAGTCGACCGAGCTCAGCGGGCTCGAGACGATCGCCAATGTCCTGCCATTCGCAGGTCGTATCCGGGAGGGGATCGAGGCCGGTGAGGTGGCCCTGGCCCGCGCGCGCCGGGCGCACCTCGAGGTGCACGCGGCGAACACTTGTCGCTGGGTGGGTGCGGCAAGTTCCGAGGTCTTCGAGTTCGAGGTCGCGGAGCGGTGGCTGCGGCAGGGCATCGAGATCGGGGAGAAGGCGGAGCTCTGGAACCACGTGAACTACATGACCGCCCATCTCGGCTACGTCCTGTGGGCGACAGGCCGATGGGACGAGGCAGCGGCCCTTGCCCGGCGAGCCGAAGCCGACGGACGGGGCGGCGTGACGACGCAGATCGCCGCCGCCTACGTCCAGGGCTACGTGCTCCTTTGCCGGGGCAGCCTGCCCGAGGCCCAGGTCAAGCTCGGCGAGGCGCTGGTTCTGGCGGAGCAGCTGGGCGAGGTCCTCCGCATGGCCTTCCCGATCTGGGGGCTGGCCGAGGCCGCCCTCCTCTCGGGCGAGGTCCAAATGGCCATCGACCTCACCGAGCGTGCCTGGAGCGCGTCTGCGCCAGTCCGCGATGTTGCGATGTTCATTCCCTCGATCGTGACGGGGACGCGAGCGCGGCTCGCCATCGGCGATCGGGCCGCGGCCACCGACTGGCTGGAACGTGCCCGGGGTGCCGTGTCTGCCCGCGGGATACCGGCGGGCGAGCTGGCCATCGAACACGCCACGGGTCTGTTGCTGGTGAGCGCCGGCTCGTTGAATCGGGCTCGCACGGCGCTCGGCGCGGCGCAAACCGGGTGGGACGGACGAAACCGCGCGTGGGAGGCTACCTGGGCGCGGCTCGATCTCGCTGCGTGCCTCCAACGCATGGGCCGTTGGGCGGAGGCCACGGTGCCGCTCGGCGAGGCCCGCGCATTCGGTGAGAGCCGCGATAGCGTCCCGATCGTCGCCAGGGCTGATGAGGTCGCCCGCCATGCGCGCGGACGAGGTGCCGAATCGGAGCCGTGGCGCCCGCTGACGGCCCGCGAGTTCGAGGTCGCCAGGCTCGTCGCCGCCGGCCTGACCAATGCCCAGGTCGCCCGCGAGCTGTCGATCTCCCCGAAGACGGCGAGCGCTCATGTCGAGCACATCCTCGCCAAGCTCGGCGCGTTGCGGCGGGCCGAGATCGGTGCATGGGTCGCCTCGATCCGCCCTGTGGAGGCCGCGAACGCGAGCGGGCGGACGCTGCGGTCGTCCTAGATCCCTCGGTCCGGATCGAGATCGCTGACGCAACGTCGATGTCCTCATGCAGTCGCTGGGTGATCCTTCAAGCCACGAGCGCCCCGGACTGGACGTCGCGCGTGGCATCGCCGAGGGCCGTGGCTGCCGGCACAGCCGCTGGACGCAAAGCCCCGCTCTTGGCAAACTCGCGCGCCTGCGAGATCGCGTCGCGCTGGCCGGCCCGCTTGAGCTCGGGCCCCATGTCCATGCCGTTGGCGTGAAACACATGGATGTCGGTCAGGCCGACGAACCCGAAGATCGCCCGGAGGTAGCTCTCGACGAAGTTGAACGACGCGTAGGGCTGGGTCGTGTAGTCCGAGCCGCTGGAGATGACGAGGAGCATCGTCTTGTTCTTGACGAGGCCCTCGACCTGGCCGTCCTCGAGGTACCGGAACAGGTAGCCGGGCTGGACGATCGCGTCGATGTAGTACTTGAGCGCGTAGGGAATCCCGAGGTTCCACATCGGAACGGTGAGCAGGTAGACGTCGGCAGCCATGAACTGCTCGATCGTCCGCTCGATCTGGTGCCATGAGTCCTGCCCGGCCTCGTCGATCGCCTGGCCGGTCATGAGCCGGTACTTCGACTCGATGTTCTTGCCGGCCACGGACGGCAGGTCGGCCCGGAAGAGGTCGAGGGTCGTGACGTCGAGATCGTCGTCCTCCTCCCGGAGGGCCTCAAGAAGGCAGCTCGAAACCCGAGCCGTGTTGGAGGCAAGACCGCGCGGGGTGCAGATGACGTGGAGGAGTCTCGTCCTCGCCTGCTGAACGCTCATCGTCGAATTCCTTCCTGCATTCGGACAGTCAGCACGGTTGCCTCACAGCAGCCTGCTGTGATCGGTTGATCGACGGATCCGGACTCGCCCTCGGAACCGATCCGCGGGCTGCCGGTATCGTTCGGCCTCCGCCTCGCATGCCACTCGAGGACCGCCAGCACCGCGGCCGGGAAGAGCACGAGCACGGCGAATGACCTGGGCCACTGGAGCCAGTCGAGCACGGTCCCCAGGTGGGCGACGTGCCACAGGACCCGGCCGCGCACGAGGCGCGCGGGGACCGGGATCGAATCGCGAGTCGCGTTCGCGTCACCCTGGGTGACGAACTGGAGGGCCGTACCGGGCGCGATCGAGACCACCCGGTGGGTGACCAGGCGGCCTGGATGCGCCGGATCCACGAACGTGATCGCCATTCCCGGCTCGACATCGGCCGGATCGACCGGTGCCATGACGATCAGCGACCCGTGCGGGAAGGTCGGGCTCATGCTGCCGGACAGCACGGCCTGCAGCTGGCCGCCGAACAGCCAGACGCCCACGAGGAACGTTGCCAGCGGCATGAGGATGGCAACGGCGAGGGCGGCCAGGACGGGGGTCGCCCAGCCCAGCCGCCGCATCGCCGCGAAGGTCATCGCTAGAGCGCCGTGGCGCTGAAGCTGAAATGCCAGGTCACCTGATCGGATTGGGCGACCTGTGCATTCACCTCACCCGGGTCCGGGTAGGACATCGAGAACCTGACGCAGGTCACCGCATCCGGAGCCAGCCCCGTTCCTGTGCTCAGTGAGGGCGGGAACTGGATCAGCGGCTGGTCCTGGGCGCCCTGGAAGTCGACCGAGTCCACGTTGCTGCAATCCACTCGATCGATCGAGATCCAGAGCAGGCCGCCGAGCTCGCCGGCAGCCCCAGCCGAGCAGTCCGTGTCCGATGATGCCGCTTCGTCACCCGTGCAGCCGCTGTCGGCCTCGAGGTTGACGATGTCCATCGCGTACACGGTCAGCGCGAGGTCGGCAGCCCCGACGTTCTTGAGGCAGACGTAGGCGTCCGGCAAGGTGTCGCCCGGCTGGACATCCGCGACCGAGAACTGCGGCGTGGCGGTGTCGTTCCCCTCCCAGAGAATCCCGTCCGCGTCGGCGTCGCAATTGACCGTGGCAGGTTGACCGGCGACCAGGACGCCGGGCTCGATCCGGAGGTCAGCCACAGACGGCCGATCGCCGGACGTGACCGAGTTGTCGCCCCCGTTGGCCGTGTCCGAGAGGGTCGCGAAGACCCCCATCCCGCTTAGCACGCTGATCACCAGCCCGAGGGCCACGGTGATCCGGAGCAGAGACCGACTCATCACCTACACCTCGATCGCAAGCTGATAGACCTCGCTCGACGGGTGGCCGGCGCGCTCGTGAATGCGCATCACGGCCTCACGTGACGGACCCGTCGCGAGGCAGAAGAGCTTGCCTGCGTCAGGGTCCAGCCAGGCGTGCTCGAAGTGCACATCCTCGTCGGCCTGGATCTCCAGATCGCGACCGTGCGCCTCTGCGAGCTGCTTCTGGGTCACCCCGAAGAACCCGGAATGGACGTCCATGAACTTGGTCATTCGTGCCTCCCTGCGGTGGTTCGACCGGACGAGGGGAAGCCTCGACATAGGCACCGCGCGCGTCATCGGCGCGCCGACCGATGGGCCGTCCGGAATCTGCGGCCGGGTATTGGTCGTTTGACCGATGTCCCATGCGAGCGAGGTCGCAGATCCCGGGGATGGGCAACGTCCAGGTCCCGCTGCCGATCCCTGACCGGCGTCATGAGCACCTGCCGCGGCAGGTCCCGTTCGTGCCGCGCGCGAATCAGTCCGGCGGCGCGAAGTGCCGCCGGCAGCGGGCCTGGTAGCTCTCGGTGCCGCCCACGTTGGCCGCGACGAGCGCGTCCGCGCCGACCGGCGCCTGCGCCGACCCGAACGTGGAACACCGCCTCCTCGCCGCACACCGAGCAGATCGCGGTGAGCTTGTCGACGCGCTCCGCGAGTGCCATCAGCGACGGCAGCGGCTCGAACGGGCGGCCGTCGAAGGTGACGTCGAGCCCGGCAACGATGACGACGATGCCGCGTGCCGCGAGGCGGCCGGCGACCGGCACCAGGCCCGGACCGAAGAACTGCGCCTCGTCGATGGCAACCACGTCGGTCGCATCGGGGACGGCCGGCTCGATGGCATCGGGGGTCGCGGCCGCCAGCGCGGGGAAGTCGACCCCGGCGTGCGAGGCAAGGCGATCCGTCCCGTGGCGGGTGTCGAGCGCGTGGTTGAGCACCACCACCCGCCGCCCCGCGATGACCGACCGACGGACGCGCCGCAGCAGCTCCTCGGTCTTGCCCGCGAACATCGGGCCGCACACGACCTCGATCCGCCCGATCCGCCCGATCCGCCCATCGCGTTCGACCTCGCTCACGGCCACAGGATCGCACCTTTGCGACGGCGTCGCGGCGGGCGCCCGTTGCTACCGTGGTGCCATGCGAACGGCCCCGCCGGCGGACACTCCGGGCGATCGCGCTGCCCGCGGGCTTGCAACGTACCGGGAGGGGTCGCTCCACGCCGCGCTGAAGGCACGCTATGCGCAGGCGGCGGCCGGGGCGCGCGTCGAGGCGGCGGTCGACGGCTTCGTGATCGATGTCGTCGCGCCCGACGAGCTGATCGAGATCCAGACCACCGGCTTCGCCGGGGCGCGGCGCAAGCTGGAGCAGCTGGTGGAGCGCCACCGCGTCGTGCTGGTCCACCCGATGCCGGTCGAGAAGTGGCTCATCGTCGTGGACGCCGGCGGCGCGATCCTCCGGCGCCGGCGGTCGCCCCGGCGGGCGCAGCCGCTTGACCTGTTCGACGAGCTCGTGTCGATCCCGGCGCTGCTCACCGAGCCCAACTTCCGGATCGAGCTGCTGTTCACGTCCGAGGAGGAGATCCGGGGCCCCATCCCCGACGGTTCCCGGTACCGCTACCCGCGCACGTGGTGGCGGCTCGACCGGCGACTCATCGATGTCATGGACACGCGCCGGATCGATGAACCGGGGGACCTCCTCGCGCTGCTGCCGCCTGGCCTGCCGGACACGTTCACGACCGCGGACATCGTGGCGGCCTCGGGGCGGTCGAAGCGGCTGGCGATGCGCGCGGTCTACTGCCTCGAGCGGTCCGGGGTGACGGAGCGAGTCGGGCGACGCGGCCGGTTCGTTGCCTACCGTCCGTGTTCTTGACAAGCTCGTGCCTATATTCCTACTCTTCAGGTATGAAAACCACCGTGAGCGAGAAGGGACAGATCACGATCCCCAAGCGACTCCGTGACCGGCTCGGGCTGCGCGCGGGCACCGTCCTCGACTTCGAAGAGTCCGAAGGACGGCTCGTCGCGAGGAAGCTCGTCCGGGCCGATCACCTCGACGACCTGGTCGGAATCCTGGTCGTGCAAGGCGGTGTCGACGCATACCTCGACGAGACCCGGGGGCCGGGTCCTGCCAAGCGGTGATCACGGCGGTCGATACAAACGTCCTGCTGGACGTGTTCGCGAACGAGCCGGCGTTTGCGGCCGGGTCCCTGGCTGCGCTGCGATCGTGCCTCGTGGACGGACCGCTGGTTGCCTGCGAGGTGGTCTGGGCCGAGGTCGGGGCGGCGTTCGCCGATCCGGCATCCGCCTGGCGGGCCCTCGACACGATCCCGGTCGCGTTCGATGCCACCACCGCCGCCGCTGCCGAACGAGCCGGGGTCGCGTGGCGCGCCTACCGGCACGCCGGCGGGCCACGCGACCGCGTCATCGCGGACTTCCTCGTCGGCGCCCACGCGGCCGAGCGCGCGGACCGGCTATTGACCCGCGACCGGGGCTTCCACCGGCTGGCGTTCGGCGATCTCGTGATCCTCGATCCATCGGCCGGCGGCTGACGCAGCGCCCACTGGTCGCATCGCGTCGCGTTCGTCGCGCCGGTCCGCGCTCGCAGCAGCAAATC
>CAWIFB010000020.1:0-32180 GCA_963835335.1 uncultured Chloroflexia bacterium
AGTAGGTCTTCGAGGCGCCGGGGGCAAGCGTGCCGACGTTGCAGGTCAGGACCTGGCTGCCGTCTGCTCCGGCGATGGAGCAGTCGGTCTCGCTCTCGGTCCAGTGCTGGCCGGCCGGGAGGTTGTCGGAGACGGTGACGCCGGTCGCGGTGCCGGTGCCGACGTTCTCGACCTTGATCGTGAACGTGGCCGTGTCGCCGGCATTGATGCTGGCGCCGTCGGGCGTCTTGGTGACCTTGATGTCGGGGCACTGGACGACGACAGACGCGCCGTCCGAGTCGGATCCGTCATTCGAGGTCGAGACGCTGGCGGTGTTGCTCACCGTGCCGCAGTCGGCGGCATCCGTGACGCCGTGGACGTGGACGGAGAACGAAGCACCGGCCGCAAGGCTTGGCTTGGTGCAGTTGAGCGTCTGGCTGCCGACCGCGCCGGTGATGGCGCAGGTCAGGCCGGTGGTGCTGCCGGTCGCAGCGTCGGCGGTCCAGGACACGCCCGCGGGAAGCGGGTCGCTGACGCTGACGCCGAGCGTGGTCTGCGTGCCGTTGTTCTCGACCAGGACGTCAAAGCCGATCTCGGCACCGGCGCTGACCGGGCCGGCCGGGTTGGCCGTCTTGGTGATCGAGATCGTGGCCGGAGCCACGGTGAAGCACTCGGTGTCGGTGTTGGTATGCGAGCCGAAGAGGTACTGCGAGCTCGCGTCTGGCGTGTACTCGGCGCGCCAGCAGTACGTGCCGGCGGCCGCCGCCGTCACCCCGACCGTGTAGGCCGATGAGGTGGCGGTGCCGCCGTTGGAGGTCGTGCTCACGGGGACCGCGCTGCCGACCTGCGTGCCGCCGGTCGAGCAGTCAGGGGCGGTCGCCGACGGGCCGCAGACGAAGAATTTGACGCTACCCGATGCCGGGCCGTCGGTGCCGCTCAGGGTCGCGGAGTCCGTGACCGAGCCGCCGAAATCGGCGGTGGATGTGCTCGAGGTCGTCGTGATCGTCGGTGGCACGCACGTATTGAAGCTGCCGAGCGCGAAGTCCTTGAGCTGCGCCGTCGTGGACTGCGACGAGCGGGTCTCGGCAAGGAAGCTGGAGAAGCAGGGCGCCGTGCCGCCGAAGACGGTGTCGAGGTTGATGCCGCCCTCGTAGAACTCGCCTGCTGCGAAGCTGCTGGAGCCGGTCTTGTCCAGGAACGGCCACGGCGACGTGGTCGTGCCGGCGTTGACGACCGCGCATGCCTGCTCGTCTGAGCCAACGTCGCACTGCGCGCCGCTCTCCTTGAGCGACAGGCTGCCGTTCAGCCACTCGTAGATCTTGATCTGGGAGACGGATCCACCGTTCGTGAAGTCGGAGACGACCAGGATGTCGCCATTCTGGTGGACGCCGTTGAAGCCGCCGTTGCCGTCCAGGCTGATCTGGCCCTGGACGAACCAGAAGCCGACGAACGAATCGCCCGATCCATCGAACCTGTCTGCGCCGAAGTAGACCCAGGTCTCGCCGTTCTTCTGGTACGCCGCGGCGTACGCGTCGAGGATCTGGTCCTTGTCGGGCGCGATGTCGTTCGTGGTGTAGGCCCACTGTGAGATGTCGTTGACATCCTTGGAGCCACCGCCCGTGAAGTAGCTCGTATCGTGGGCGGCGTCCTCGCTGGAGCCTGGGACGAAGATCGTCGCCAGTGCATGATCGGTCGAGTTCCAGTCATCGTCCGGTTCGATCGCGGGATCGTCCGTCGCGTTGCCGTCGAGCTCGAACAGGCCTTGGTCGTGGGCCGCGAGCACTGGGGCCGCGATCACGACGTACTGCAATAGCAGTGAACACACGAAGAGCGCCGTCCAGAAGAGCACGAAGCTCTTGCGGGCACCGGCGCCCAATGGATTACTCAATCCCCGAGACCTCATTCCCCGAACCTCCCGGTAAGGACGCGAAAGCGGCGATAGCGCCGATCTCCCCTGAGTGCCGCCGTAACCGGCGGATGAGTTCATTCCGGAGGACCGTCCCGAATGAATGGGGGACGTGGCTCCAGACCTCTCGCACAGTACTTGGCGAGGGCCGATAAAGGTACTAGCACGATCTGGCCCTGACTAGCCCCAATGGGCCAGATGTCCACTCGACGACACCTCGTTCAGCACCGATTTCGGTGCCGGGCGGCACCGCTGGTCCTGGTACCGGGGTCCTGATCGGGGACCCGCTACGATGTCGGGACCCCAGCCCTCGCCCCAGGAGGTCCCGTGCCCGGTCAGCTCGACCCGTCCGAACCGATGGCTCCCCTTCGCGCGCGTGTCGCGGAAGCCATCCGGCGGGCATGGGCGGATGCGGTCGATGCCGGCCGGCTGCCCGCCGTCGGCGATGACGCGGAGACCCCGGCCATCGAGGTGGAGCGGCCCGCAAACCCGGAGTTCGGCGACCTCGCAACCAACCTCGCGATGAAGCTCGCGCGCCCCCTGCGCAGGCCGCCGCTCGCGATCGCGGAGATCCTCGCCGATGCGCTCCGCAGCGGCGCGGCCGGCGATCCCGGGCTCATCGCCGAGGTCGATGTCGCTCGCCCGGGGTTCCTCAACCTGCGCCTCGCCGACGCTGCCTACGAGCGCGTGGCCGCGGGCATCCTGGCCACGCCGGCCGGCTGGGGCCGCATCCCCGCGGTCAACCCCCGCCGGGTCAACGTCGAGTTCGTCTCGGCCAACCCCACCGGGCCACTGACCGTGGGCAACGCCCGCGGGGCGTTCGTCGGGGACCTGTTGTGCCGGGTCCTCGAGGCCGGCGGCCAGCAGGTCACGCGCGAGTACTACTTCAACGACTCAGGTGCGCAGGTCGGGCACCTCGGCGCGTCCGTGATCGCGCTCCGGCGCGGCGAGCCCGTGCCCGAGGACGGCTACAAGGGCGCCTACGTCGAGGATCTCGCGCGCGCGGTGCCCGACGACATGTGGTCTGCCGCCACCACCCAGGGCGCCGATGGTCCCGACATCCTCGGGCGCTGGGCGAGCGCTCGCGTTCGCCTGGGCATCGAGGCCTCTCTCGCGCGCCTCGGCGTGCGCTTCGACGTGTGGAAGAGTGAGGCCTCGCTCCACGACGAGGGCTGGGTGGCCAGGGCCGTGGACCGGCTCCGCGCCGCCGGTCACGTGTACGAGCAGGATGGCGCCACCTGGTTCCGGTCCACGGCCTTCGGCGACGACAAGGACCGCGTGATCTTCCGGTCAGACGGGCGACCGACATACTTCGCGGCCGACATCGGCTACGTGACCGAGAAGTTCAGCCGTGGCTTCGACCACCTGATCTACGTCTGGGGCGTGGACCACCACGGCACCGTGGCCCGAAACAAGAACGCCGCCAGGGCGATGGGCTACGACCCCGACCACTACCAGGTGCTGCTGATCGGCTGGGTGCGGTTCGTCGCCGAGGGCGTCGAGGTCTCGATGTCCAAGCGCGCGGGGACGTTCGTGACCCTCGACGACCTCCTGGACGCCGTCGGGACGGACGCCGCCCGGTGGTTCTTCGCGTCGCGTGCCGCGCACGTGGAGATCGACTTCGACATCGAGCTGGCGCGGAAGCAGTCGGCCGAGAACCCCGTCTACTACGTCCAGTACGCGCACGCCCGGATCGCCTCGATCCTGCGCCGCGCCGCGGAGACCGGCCTGGAGCCCGCGAGCGACGTTGCGGGGCTGCTGGGCGGCCCGGCAGAGGCGGCCCTCGTGCGCGTCGTGGCGCGCTTCCCGGAGGTGGTCGAGGACGCGGTGCGCGCCGAGGAGACCCAGGGGATCACCGCCTACGCGACCGACCTCGCCACCCAGTTCCATGCGTTCTACCGCGACGCCCGGGTCGTGGATCCGGACGAGCCCGAGCGCTCTGCCAAGCGGCTGGCGCTGGCGACGGCGACGAAGACGACGCTGGCGAACGCGCTGGCGCTGCTGGGGATCTCGGCGCCGGAGTCGATGTAGAACCCGTCGCGCCGTCTGTCCGGCGGCCACCGAGGCGCCGTGCGCCGGCCAGGCGTCCCCGCGTCCCTCGGCATTCCCGCAGACCTACCCGGCGAGGCCCAGCACGTTGGCCAGCCGGTTGGCCGTCGCATCGGACTCGGCGGTGACCAGGACCACGCGGTCGGGGGCGGGGTTCAGGACGAACGCGCTCCGCCCGGCGGCCCTCAGCCGGCCGGCGAGATCGGTCAGCACCGCCGAGAACTCGGTGGCGTCCGCCGTCGTGTCCCACGCGGTGTCGAGGACGACGCCCGTCGCGCCGGCCGGGCCTTCGACCAGCGCGACCCGATCGCCACCCCAGCCCGCGGCGGCCGCGGTCGCCGTCGAGGCGGTCACGCCGCCGGCGTCGCGGAGCAGGATCCCGAGCTGGAGCTCGCCCAGGGTGTCCTGCATCGACACCTTCCAGCCCGCGCCCAGGCGGCTCGCAAGGTCGTCGGGGAAGCTGACCACGACCGCCTTCTCGGCCGCCGCGAGCTTGTCCGGGTGGAGGATCTGCTCCGTCGTGTCCGGCGGGTTCGCAAACCGGTCGTCGACGGCACCGTAGCCGCCGCGCTGGAAGTCACCCAGCGCGAGCGTGATCCCGGATGTGTACGGGAACAGCAGCGTCTCGCGGAGGATCGCCGGCATCCTGGCCAGCACGGCCTCGGATGCGGGATCGGACGACGTAGCGACCTGGCCGAGCTCGGCCGGCGTGAGGTTCGCCTGCGCCCACAGGCTCATGAGCAGCGTCGCGTCGCCCTCGACGAGCGTCGTCCGTGCGAGCGTCTGATCGCCCTGGTCCTTGGCGTCGCCCACGATCGACCGCAGCCCGAAGTGCTGGTCCTGCAGGGCGTGCGTGTACTCGTGCGCGTAGGTGACCTCCTCGGCCGGCCCGATCGCGCCGGACTTCGAGACCACGTACATCTGCTTGGTCTTGTCGTCGTACAGCCCCGCGACCTGGCTCGTGAGCAGCTCGATGTACAGGTCCTCGAGCGAGGCGTCCTGGGGCATCAGCAGCAGGGCCTTGTACAGGGTCTCGGTGCTCGCGACGAGGGCGGCCGGGTTGTCCTCGGCGAAGCTCTTCTCGAGGTAGGCGCGGAGACCCGCCTCGTCGAGCACGTCGCGGGTCACGGGCGCCGTGGGCTGGAGACCCCGCAGCTGGACAACCTGCGCCTCGATCGTCGCGTACAGGGCGGCGTTGGCGTCGCTTGCCGCCGGCGTGGCGGATCCGCCGGCCGCCGGCGTGGCGCTGGCGCCCGGCGTTGCCGTCGCAGGGGCGGGGCTCGCCGACGGGCTGGCGGTGGGGCTGGGTCCGCCGCACGCGGCGACGAGCACGGTGACGGCCAGCAGCGCCGCGCCGGCCGAGCGGGTTCCAGGGATTGCCATCGGCGAAATTCTGCCATGCCGATCGCCGGTTACCCGTTCGCCGGCGAGGACCAATGACCCGGATGTCCGTTTCTTAACCGTCTGCAGGCTCTGGCTTGAATCCGCGGCTGGCTAAGGTTCGTCCTGGAACACCCCTCAGGTTCCATCCTCCCTCCCTCGGGACCGGAGGCGCCGATTGGGCAGGCGTCTCCGGTCCTTCCTTTTCCCGGCATGGCGACGGATGACCGGCGACCTCGCGGCGGGCACGTCGCGCCGGCCCGTCCAGCACCGCGCCGGCGGCAGGCCCCGGCAAGTGGGCTGTGCAAGAATCGGGGCATGGAGCTCACCTGGTACGGACGAACCTGCATCCGGCTGCGCGGCAAGGATGCCGTCGTCGTGGCCGATCCCTACCCATCGATCGTCGGCCCGACCGGCCGCGGTATCACCGGCGACGTCATCACCTTCAGCCACCCGGATGACAGCCCGCTGCCCAGGAAGCCGGTCCGGCTCTCGCGCGATGGCGGTACTGCGATCCCGACCAGCCTGGAATCGGCGTTCGTGCTCGACGGCCCCGGCGAGTACGAGGTCCACGATGTCCTTCTGACGGGGGTGCGCACCTACCGCGACGACACCAAGGGGTCGGACCGAGGGCGCCAGACAGCATTCGTGATCGAGGTCGACGGCATCCGCGTCTTCCACCTCGGCGACATCGGCCACGAGCTGAGCGAGGAGAAGCTCGGCGATATCGGTCGGGTGGCGATCGTGTGCGTGCCGATCGGTGGCGCGCTCTCGGCGACACGGGCGGCGGCGGTGGTCGCGCAGATGGACCCCAAGATCGTGGTGCCCATGCCCGTGTGCGAGGAGGAGCCGGACTGCGCCGAGGCGCTCGCCAGGTTCCTCCACGAGATGGGCGCCGAGCCGGCTGCCCAGGCCAAGCTGTCGGTCACGGCAACCAGCCTCCCGGCGGAGACGACGACCGTCATCCTGGAGGCACGCGGGAAGGTCTGACGCCCGCGCCCGGGGACGGGACCAGCGCCACTCGGCCTCCGGGGACCGCCATCGGCCTCCGGGGATCGTCATCGGCTCGGCCATGGCAACCGGACGGGTCAGGTCCCGCGGCGGTACACCACGCGCCCTCGCTTGACCACGACGTCCGCGAGATCCGCGCCCACCCAGTAGGGCAGCTGGTCGACCGTCGTCGCCCGCCAGACCACGACATCGGCGAGCTTGCCGGGCTCGAGCGACCCGACCTCCTCGCCGACGCCGGCAGCGTATGCGGCGTTGATGGTCACCGCGGCCAGCGCCTCGGCCGGCGACAGCTTCATCTCCAGGCAGGCCACGGTCATCACGAGCGGCAGGTTCGGGTTCGGAGAGGTGCCCGGATTGAAGTCGGTGCCCAGCGCGACCGGGACGCCGGCCTCGATGAACCGGCGCGCGGGTGCGGCCTCGTCCGCCATGAGGAACCAGGTCGTCCCGGGCAGGAGAGTCGCGACCGTCGGCCGCGGTCCATCCGCAGCCGCGGCCATGGCGGCGATGCCGGCGTCGCTGGGCGCATGGAGGTGGTCCGCTGACAGCGCACCCAGCTCCGCCGCGAGCTCTGCCCCGCCGGACGGTGCCAGCTCATCCGCGTGGAGGCGGATCGCGAGCCCGTAGCCAGCAGCCGCGGTGAGGATCCGCCGGCTCTGCTCCGCGGAGAACACGCCCTGCTCGCAGAACACGTCGCACGACCGGGCGCGCCCCTGTGCCGCCACCCCAGGCAGCTGGTCCTCGATCACCGACCGGACGTAGGCCTCAGTCCCGTCGGGCCGCAACCGGTACTCCGCCGGCACCGCGTGCGCCCCGAGGAACGTCGGGATGACGTCCACCGGTCCCTCGCGGCCGAGCTGGAACGCGACCTCGAGCAGTCGCAGCTCGGTGGCGAGGTCAAGGCCATACCCCGACTTCGCCTCGACCGTGGTGACGCCGTGACGGGCCATCTCGTCCAGCCACCGACGACCGTGCTCGGCGAGCATCTCGCTCGACGCTGCGCGGGTGGCCTCGACCGTCGACAGGATGCCGCCGCCCGCGGCAAGGATCTCCAGGTAGCCCGCGCCCCGCTGGCGGAGCAGCAGCTCGCCCTCGCGACTGCCCGCGAACAGCAGGTGGGTGTGCGCATCGACCAGCCCCGGCGTCACCACGCCGCCCGCGGCATCGAGGCGCACGAACCTGGCCATCGGGTAGCCGCCCAGCTCCAGGCCATGCTCCACCCGGTCGCGCGGCCCGACCCCGACGACCCGGCCCTCCCAGCAGGCGACCACGGGAGCCCCGGGTGAGCCCGGACCGCCGGCGTCGGCGGCGTCGAGCAGCGCGAGATCGCCCTGCCGGTCGCCGCGCCGGATGCCCCCGGCCAGCGTGGCAACCTGCGACGCCCCGTGGATCAGCAGTCCGGGGGCATCGGCGCTGCCCCGACCACCCTCGATCAGCCGCAGGCTCATCCCGGGCCGCGCGCGGCGTCGAGCCGGAGCTCGAGCGCCATCAGCGGAGAGAAGTCGCGAAGCCGGATTGCGCGGGCCGCAGCGGCGAGGCGGTCGGCGGTCGGCGCGTCGTCGGGCGTGCCTGCCCGATCGGCGACATCGAGAAACGCGGCCAGGGGTGCCAGCCCGATCAGCTCGGACTCCGCGAGCTCGACCCCGTCCTCGGCCGCCAGCTCGCCCACCGCTTCCCATGCCTGCCACAGGGAGGTTGTCCGGAAGTCGAGCAGGTTCATCGACACCTGGGCCCGGACCGGGTGGCCGCGGTCTGGCTCCTCGACCCGGAAGCCGTTCGCCTGCACGCGCGGGAGGCCGCCGCCCGACTCGCGGACGCGCCTGGCGATCCGCTTGGCAAGCTCCACGTCGTCGGATGCCAGGTTGATGTTCCAGGCGATGAGGAACGGCCGTGCCCCGACCGCGACCGCTCCTGCCCGGGGGTGCATCAGGGACGGCCCGAAGTCCGGCTGCCGGCCGTTGTTCGCGATCTCCGACCGCAGTCCCTCGTACTGTCCGCGGCGCACGTCGGCGAGCTTGACGCGGTCCGCACGGGTCGCCGCGGCGGCGTACAGGAAGACAGGCATCTGGAACCGGGCGGCCGCCCGCTCGCCGAACGTCCGGGCGAGCTCGATGCAATCGTCGATGGACGTGTCGCCGAGCGGCACGAACGGGATCACGTCGACGGCGCCGATCCTCGGGTGCTCCCCGGTATGGGCCTCCATGTCGATGTCCTCGATGGCCTGGGCGATGAGTCGCTCGAGGCCATCGGACACCGCGTCATGCTCGCCGGCCACGGTGATCACGCTCCGGTTGTGGCTGGCATCGGAGGTGCGATCGAGCAGGAACACCCCGGGCACGGAGGCGAGGGCGTTCACGAGGCGCTCCACCACGTCGAGGCGCCGGCCTTCTGAGACGTTGGGCACGCTTTCGACGAGCACGTCCTGATGCTAGCGAAGGGACCGGGGTGCCGCGCCTCGATCGCGCGACCGGCGCCGGCAGGTCGATGCTCAGCGACCTAGGCGTCGCTCTGCATCGGGATGTGCACGCCGCGCTCGCGGGCGACCTCGATCGCGCGCTCGTACCCCGCGTCGACGTGGCGTGCGACGCCCATCCCCGGGTCCGTGGTCAGGACGCGCTCCAGCTTGCGGGCGGCAAGCTCCGTGCCGTCCGCGACGACGACCATCCCCGCGTGCTGGCTGTACCCGATCCCGGTCCCGCCGCCGTGGTGGATCGAGACCCAGGTCGCGCCGGCGGCGGTGTTGACGAGCGCGTTGAGGAGCGGCCAGTCGGCGATGGCGTCGGACCCGTCGCGCATCGCCTCGGTCTCGCGGTTGGGCGAGGCGACGGAGCCCGCGTCGAGGTGGTCCCGCCCGATGACGATCGGGGCGCGCACCACGCCCGTCGCCACGAGCTCGTTGAACCGCAGCCCGGCCTTTGCCCGGTCGCCGTAGCCCAGCCAGCAGATCCGCGCAGGCAGTCCCTGGAACGGGACCTTGGCCTCGGCCAGCTCCAGCCACCGCCGCAGCGCGCGGTCGTGGGGGAACAGCTCGAGCATCGCCTCGTCGGTCCGGCGGATGTCGGCCGGATCACCGGACAGCGCGACCCATCGGAACGGCCCCTTTCCCTCGCAGAACAGGGGACGGATGAAAGCGGGCACGAACCCCGGGTAGTCGAACGCGTTGGCGACACCCGCCTCCTGCGCCTGCGCCCGGAGGTTGTTGCCGTAGTCGAAGGCGACGGCTCCGGCGGCCTGGAACGCCAGGATCGCCTGCACGTGCTCCGCCATCGAGCGCATCGACCGCCGAATATACACGTCCGGTTCGCTGATCCGCAGGACGTGCGCGTCGTGGAGCGTCAGCTCCGCGGGCACGTAGCCGCTGAGCGCGTCGTGCGCCGAGGTCTGGTCGGTCACGACATCGAACCGCTCGCCGCCATTCGCCCACGCGGGCTCGATCTCGGCCGCGTTGCCCACCAGCGCGATCGACAGCGGATCGCCGGCCTCCGCAGCCTGGCGGGCCATCGCCAGCGCCTCCTGCGGGGAGTGCGTGAAGCGCTCCACGTACCCGATCTCGTGGCGGCGGCGGGCTCGCGCCTCGTCGACCTCGATCGCGATGCACACGCCCTCGTTCATCGTCACGGACAACGGCTGGGCGCCACCCATGCCGCCGAGGCCGGCGGTGAGCACCACGCGACCGCGCAGCGAGCCGCCGAAATGCTGTCGGGCCAGCTCCGCGAACGTCTCGTAGGTGCCCTGGAGGATCCCCTGGGTGCCGATGTAGATCCAGGATCCGGCGGTCATCTGGCCGTACATCGTCAGGCCCTGCCGCTCCAGCTCCCGGAAGGTGTCCCAGTTCGCCCACTTGCCGACCAGGTTGGAGTTGGCGATGAGGACGCGGGGCGCCCACTCGTGCGTTCGGAACACGGCCACGGGCTTGCCGCTCTGGACCAGCAGCGTCTCGTCGTCGCCGAGCGCGCGCAGCTCGCGGACGATCGCGTCGAACGCCTCCCAGCTGCGCGCCGCCCGGCCCGTGCCGCCATACACGACCAGCTCGTCCGGGTTCTCGGCGACCTCGGGGTCGAGGTTGTTCATCAGCATCCGCAGCACGGCCTCCTGCTGCCAGCCGCGGGCGGTCAGGGTCGTGCCATGGGGGGCGCGTACGGGTCGCGCGCCGCTGGGCACGGAGTCGAGCGTGTCGGACGGGTCGGGCGTGTGGGTCGTCACTCCGGGCAGTCTACGACGCGGCGAACGGCGCCCGTCACGGTTGCAGCCCGCTCATCAGCTGCTCCCCGAAGCGGCGTTCGCCGAGCGAGAACATCGAGACGAGGACGCCGGACTGGTCCAGCCAGGCGTGATAGACGAGCAGACCGCCGGCGCAGCTGGCGATGTACACGGTCCGGCCGCCCAGCTCGGCCTCTGCGTTGCCGACCACCCCGCCGGCCTGGGCGCACGCTCCGGTGTTGTAGGAATCGCGCCAGTCGCGGAAGAAGGCATCGGAGAAGACGCCGGGTCGCAGCCGCGCGACGACGCCCGAGGCGAGGTCACTGGACCGGGTCACGAACGGGAATGCCGCCGCCTCGACGCTGGCCACGAAGTCCGGGTCGCCGATCGCCTCGGCGAACGATTCGGGCTCTTCGGTGACCGCGACGTCATCGACCGTCGCCGGCAGCAGCGCCAGCAGCGACGGGTCATTGACGGGCAGGTCCGCGGCCGATCCCGATTGGCCCGGGCCGGCCGTCTCCGCGGGCGTCGCGGTCGCGGCGGGCTGGGTCGGGGGGATGCCCTGGCTCGCGGCGGGCGTGGAGGTCGGCGACGGACCCCCGCAGGCGGCGAGGACGAGCGCGGCCAGCAGCGTCGCGGCTGCGCCCACGCGGGACGGGCCGGACCTCACCCGAGCTCCCGTCGCAACACGGGGAAACGCTCGTCGGGTGCGGCGACCGCGAACCCGAGCCGCTCCCAGAACCCGGGGCCGGCGGCGCTGGTGGCATCGGGCCGGGCGCCCACCTCCGGGTACGTCTCGACCGCGGCGAAGCCCCGGGACGCGAGGTCGTCGCAGACCGCTTCGACGAGCATGGCGGCAAGGCCGCGCGAGCGCACCTCGGGCGTGGTCGCGATGCACGTGATCACGGCCGGGAGCGGCGAGGCTGGCAGCCGGGGGTAGAGATCGCGCGTCCGAAGCGCTCGCGGATACGCGGACAGCGGTCCGAACTGCGCGTACCCCACGGGATCGTCGTCCTCGAGCAGGATCTTGGCGTAGCTGCCGAACACGGCCAGCCCGCGGCCGAGCAGGCGCAGCTTCGGCGGAGCCCCGTGGTCGACCTGCGGGCGCGCCGGGGGGCGGGGCGCGAACGGGTTGTCCTGCGGGGCATCGTCCTCGCGCAGGAACGGGTTGAACGACGCTCCCCGGTTCGGGGCGAACGGGTTCGCAACCGGCTCGTCGTCATCGGCCAGCGCGAACGGGTTGCGGGGACGCGCCGGTGCCGCGGGCGCGGGCGACGAAGCCCCGGGCAGCCAGCCCGCGCGGATCGCCTTCGAGCCCCGGTCCGCCTCCTCCCAGTAGTCGCACGAGCGATGGTCGAACCGCGGGTCCGCGCACGGCGGCAGGCGATTGAACGCGGTCTCGTCGGTCACGTCCACGATGCGAATGGCCATGGGGATGAGTCTACCGATGCACCGGCGGCCGGCGGTTCAGGCCGGCGACGTGATCGGTGCCCGGGCAGGGCGGCAATCCGTGGATCAGGCCGGCGACGCGAGGTCCGCCAGCGTCCCGTCGTGGACCATCGCCAGCATCGCGGCCAGGTCGGGACCCGGCTCGCGGTCGCCGTCGAGGTGCCGCACGTGCTCCCGGATCCGGGCCAGCGCCTCGGTCACGCCCGAGCCGGGTGCCACCTCGCCGGCATCGGCGCCCGCCTCCGAAGCCAGCATCTCGAGGCGCATCTCCAGCGCCTGGGCCGCGCACAGCAGCTCGATCGCCACGATCTGCTCCACGTGCCCCAGCACCGACCGGGCGTGCCGGGCGGCGGTCGCCCCCATCGACACGTGATCCTCCTGGTTCGCCGATGTCGGGATCGAGTCCGCCGACGATGGATGGGCGAGGACCTTGTTCTCGGAGGCGAGGGCCGCGGCCGTGTACTGGACGATCATCAGCCCGCTGTTGCGGCCGGGGTCCGGCGACAGGAACGCCGGCAGGCCGCCGTTGAGGCGCGAATCGAGCAACAGCGCCGTTCGTCGCTCGGAGATCGAGCCGAGCTCCGCAAGCCCGAGCTTGGCGAAGTCGAGCGCCAGCGCGACCGGCTCGCCGTGGAAGTTGCCGCCCGAGATGACGAGCCCGCCACCGGTGGCCAGGGCGTCGGCGGGGACGGACCCGCCGGCCGGGAACACGAGCGGGTTGTCGGTGGCCGAGTTCAGCTCGATGTCGAGCACGCGACGGAGGTGATCGAGGGAATCGCGCACCGCACCGTGGACCTGCGGCACGCAGCGCAGCGAGTACGGGTCCTGGACCTTGTGGCCGCTGCCGTGATGCGACCGCTGGATCCCCGACTCGCGCAGCAGGTGGCGGAGCTCGGCCGCGACCTGCACCTGACCCGGATGCGGTCGCGCAAGCTGGTACGGCGCCGCGAAGGCAACGTCGGTCCCGAGCAGCGCCTCGACGGACATCGCCGCGGCGACCGATGCCGTTCGCGTGAGACGGTCGGCATCCGCGAGGAGAAGCGCCCCGAGCGCGCTCATCAGCTGCGTCCCGTTGAGCAGCGCGAGGCCTTCCTTGGGTCCCAGCACGAGCGGCTCGAGGCCCACCTCGCGGAGTGCCACCATCGCCGGCATCACCTGCCCGTTGAGCTCCACCTCGCCCCGCCCGATCAGCGGCAGCGCCAGGTGGGCGAGCGGCGCGAGGTCGCCCGAGGCGCCCACGCTCCCCTGCTCCGGCACCACGGGGTGGATGCCCAGGTCGAGGAGCTCGCAGATCCGGTCGACCAGCAGCGGCCGGCAGCCCGAGTGCCCCAGCGCGAGCGTGTTTGCCCGCAGCAGGAGCATCGCCCGGACGACCTCGCGCGGGAACGGGCGACCCACCCCGGCCGCGTGCGACGCGAGCAGGTTCTCCTGGAGCCCGGCCGCATCGTCGGGCGGGATGAAGGTCGTGGACAGGTCGCCGAAGCCGGTGGTGACCCCGTAGACCACCTCACCGCTGGCGACGAGCGTCTCGATCACCGCCCTCGCCTCCGCCATCCGCTCCCGGGCGTGGACATCGAGGGCGACGTGGGCCCCGTGACGCGCAACCGCCTCGACGTCGGCGATCGTCAGGTCGGCGCCCGTCAGCACCACCAGGTCGCGGGGTCGCCCGGCGGGCGATCGCTCGGGAACGAAGTGCGCGTCGGTCACGATGGGCAGGATAGTCGGCTATCCTCGGCGCCGTGCCCCGCGGGCCGCCGGCCCGGACTTCCCCTCGCAGGAGCCTCGCCGAACGTGCTCGCCTTCATCGACCAGATCGTCATCCCGTTCCTCGGCAGCCTGTACGGGGCGGTCGGGTATGCCGGCGTCATGGTCGCGATGGCGATCGAGTCGGCGATGGTGCCGCTGCCCTCGGAGCTGATCCTGCCGTACGCCGGCTGGCTCGTCTCGGACCCCACCCAGATCGAGCCGTTGACCGGCGGCCAATGGAGCTTCTGGATCGTGGTCGTCGTGGCCACGGTCGGCAACACGATCGGATCGCTGATCGCATACGGGATCGGCGCGTACGGCGGCCGCCCGTTCCTCGAGCGATTCGGCCGCTACCTGCTGATCCGGCCGCACGAGATCGAGATCGCGGACGGCTTCTTCCGCAAGTACGGGGCCGCGACGGTGTTCTTCGGGCGCCTGCTCCCCGTCGTGCGCACGTTCATCTCGTTCCCGGCCGGCGTGACCCGGATGCCGCTCCGCAAGTTCATCGCCTATTCGACGGCGGGGGCACTCCCGTGGTCGATTGCGCTCGTCTGGGCGGGCGAGCAGCTGGGCGCGAACTGGCAGGACATCCGGAGTGCGCTCCAGCCGTTCGACCTCGCGATCGCCGTGGCCGTCATCGTCGGGATCGTGCTGTTCGTGTGGTGGCGCCTGGGGATGCCGGGCCGGCCACGGCGGACGAACGCAGCTCCGTAGCGGTCAGCGCTCCGTCGCGGCTGCGCGCGCCGTCGCGATTGAGCGCCGCCGCCGAGCGTCGCCTCCCTACTCGCTGTCCCAGGGCGTCTCGCCCGATCGGCGCAGGTGTGCGCTGTCGTTGGCGACCACGAGCTTGGCGTCCTCCGGGCCGTCGCCCGCAGCCCAGCGGAGCACGGTCAGATTGGCCTGGTCCTGGACGAATCGCCGGCGATAGTCACGCAACCCGACGCCCAGCGCGACGCACATCAGGATCCGGTTGGTGGAGCTGTGGCCGACCGCGAGGATCGGGCGCTCGGGAGGGACGGCGACCCTGCCCATCCCCGAGGTGACCGCCCTGAACGATTCCCTGGCGTGCCAGCGCTTGTGGTCCTCCAGGAGGTCGTCGAGGAAGGCGCGGACCCGCTCCGCCACGGCGTTGCCCGATTCGCCCCCCGGGCAGGCAAGACGGTCCGGTGCCAGCTCCCACTCGCGGCGGAAGGCTGCGTCGGCCTGCTCGATCTCGTCGTACGTCCGCCCTTCCCACGCGCCGTAGTCCATCTCGCGCAGCCGCGGATCCGCCTCGAGCCGCGCACCGGGAGCCAGCACCTCGGCCGTCTCGCGCGCGCGGAACAGCGGGCTGGTGATCACGCGGTCGAACCGGACCGCCGAAAGCCGGCGAGCGAGCGCCTGCGCCTGCCGGCGACCCGACTCGTTGATCGACAGGTCGATCCGCTGTCCGAGATGCTGCTCGGGAACCGAGCGATCGGTGAGTCCGTGGCGGGTCAGGACGAGGGTCAGCATCGCGTCCAGTCTAGGGCGGCGCCATGGGACAATGATCATCGGAGGTCATGACGACACGATGAGCGACAGCCACGCTCAACCGGCGCGCCCGCATCCGACAGCCACGCCTCAACCGGCGCGCCCGCATCCGGCGCCCACGTCCCGGACGTCCACGGCACGTCGCAGGCGGTCGACGGGCCGCACGGCGCGACCACGGACCACGGCGACACGCACGGCCACGATGACCATGCCCATGCCGATGCCGCGCTGGGCCCCATCGACTGGCCGATGTGGGGCGTCGGCATCCTGGGGGTCGTGCTCGCGCTGGTGATTGCGGCGGGTTTCGTGCTCGCGACCGGGTTCAGCTTCACCGCCTGACGCTCAGAGGGACCCGGCGGCCTCGCCCTCTTCCACGACCCTCCCGGCTCCCTCCGCGGCATCCTCGACGGCTGCGTTCTCGGCAGCGTTCCCGGTGGCATCCTCCGCGGCGTCCTCGGCCGCAAGGGCCGGCTCGTCGGTGACCCACGCCGATCGCATCGGCAGCTCCCACCACGATGTCGGGGCCATCGTCAGGCGCTCGAGCCGGCGGAGAACGGCGTCGTAGTTCACCCGCCAGCCGTTGAAGTCGAGCCACGCCTGGTCGCGATCCGCCACGAGGGGGACCCCCGATGCGGCCAGCACGTCGAGCGCTGCCTCGAACTGGCTGCGATCGACGCTTGTCGCGTCGCTGGGCTTCGGATGCTCGTCGTACGGGATGCGGAAGTAGACGCCGATCCGCCGCAGCGCCAGGTAGCCCGCCCGGATCATGAGGTCCGCCTGGACGTCCATCGGGATGGCGACCGCCGATCGCACGATCGCCGCGGTGTCCATCATCGCTCCGGCCGCGTTCACCCAGGAATGGCCCGGCTGCTGCGAGCGGTAGAACACGAGCACGGGCAGCGAGCTGTGCGACTCCTCGACATCGGCGAACCACTGCTCCCAGCGCTCCCACATGTCGTGCAGCGCGTCGAGACCGGCCAGGCGCTCCATGCGCGTGATCATCACGATCGGGGACGGCGGCGTATCCGCCCGGACCTCCAGCAGCGACACGAGCAGCTCGCGGCGCGAGAAGGCGGCGTAGATCGTCGGCAGGTACGAGATCAGCAGGGCGACCAGCGCGAGGCCGATCGCGGCCTCGATGAACGCAACCAGCTCGCCACCGGGGATGACGGGACGCGCGAATCCCAGCGTGAGCAGCGACGAGCCACTGTCGACGAAGGCGTCGCCGGGTGGCAGGCCCAGCGCGAAGTAGATCGCGGCGAACCCCACGATCAGCAGCGCCAGCCACCAGGCGGGCAGCAGCACCAGCCCGATCGGGCCGTAGTAGGCCATGATCCGGTCCCGGAACGCGTACGGCCGCGACGCCGGCGCGATCAGCCCGAACACCTTCAGGAGCGCCCGGAACACGAGCCGCGAGATCGCGTCGTTGTCGCCGCGCGGCACGACGAACGTCCGCACCGCGCTCAGCACGGTGCGCGCGATCACCGACAGGCCGACGAGGCCGACCAGGATGTGCAGGGCGGTCATCACGGGAGCATACCGGGCGGCACCGCCGCCGCCGGGCGGGATCAGAACAGGCCCACCACGTTGCCGTCGGCGTCGATGTCGATGCGCTCGCCGCCGGGCGTCGATGGCAGCCCGGGCATCGTCCGCATGTCGCCCGCGAGCGCGACCACGAACCCGGCACCGGCCGACAGGCGGACCTCGCGGATCGGGAGCCGGAACCCGGTGGGCCGCCCCAGCAGCTTGGCGTCGTGGCTGAGGCTGTACTGGGTCTTGGCCATGCAGATCGGCAGGTTGCCAAAGCCCAGTGACTCGTACTGCGCGATCGCCTTCGACGCCACGGGCAGGTAGTCCACGCCGTCGGCACCGTACAGGCGGGTCGCGATCGTCTCGATCTTGGCCTTGAGCGGCGCGTCGTCCGGGTACAGGAGCTCGAACTCCGGCGCGCCCTCCTCCGCCGCCGCCCAGACCGCCCGGGCAAGGTCCTCCGCCCCCGCGCCACCGTCGGTGAAGTGGCGGGCGACCACCGCGTCGCGCGCACCCGCGGCGAGCGCGACCTCGCGCACGGCCGCGATCTCGGCATCGGTGTCGGACGGGAACAGGTTGATGGCGACCACCACCGGCACGCCAAAGGCCCGCACGTTGGCGATCTGCGCGGCGAGGTTGGCGCCGCCCGCGCGGACCGCGTCGGGGTTGCTCTCGAGGAGCGCCGGGTCGAGCGGCTTGCCGGCTACGATCCGGCCCACGCCGCCGTGCATCTTGAGCGCCCGGATGGTGGCCACCATGACGGCCGCATCGGGCGCCAGCCCCGACGCCCGGCACTTGATGTCGAAGAACTTCTCGGCGCCCAGGTCGGCCCCGAACCCGGCCTCGGTGACCACGATGTCGGTGGTGGCCAGGGCGGCGCGGTCGGCGAGGATCGAGCTGTTGCCGTGGGCGATGTTGCCGAATGGGCCGCAGTGGACGAAGGCTGGGCCACCCTCGAGGGTCTGGAGCAGGTTGGGCTTGAGCGCATCGCGCAGGAGCACGGTCATCGCGCCCGCGACCTTGAGGTCCTCGGCCGTGACCGGGGTGCCGTCCTTGCGCGTCGCGAGCACGATCCGGCCAAGCCGGGCCCGAAGGTCCGGCAGGTCCCGGGCGAGGGCGAGGATCGCCATCACCTCGGACGCGACCGTGATCACGAACTGGGTCTGCCGCGGGTAGCCGTTCTCCTTGCCGCCCAGGCCGACCACGATCTCGCGCAGCGCGCGGTCGCTGATGTCGACGACCCGCGGCCAGAGCACGTTGTTGGCGTCGATGCCCAGCGCGTTGCCATGGTGGATGTGGTTGTCGATGAACGCCGCGGCGAGGTTGTGCGCCGCGCCCATCGCGTGGACGTCGCCCGTGAGGTGGAGGTTGAAGTCCTCCATCGGGATGATCTGGCTGTAGCCACCGCCGGCCGCGCCGCCCTTGATCCCGAACACGGGACCGAGGCTGGGCTGGCGCACCGTCACCGCCGCCCGCCGGCCGATCCGGTTGAGCCCCTGGGCGAGGCCGACCGTGGTCGTGCGACTTGCCCTCGCCCAGCGGCGTCGGGCTGATCGCCGTGACCACCACGTACTTGCCGCGAGGGTTGGCGTCCTCGACCCGCCGGATCGCCTCGAGGGTCACCTTGGCCTTCGTCCTGCCATACGGCTCGATCTCGTCGTCGTGGAACCCGAGGTCCCGGGCCACGTCCACGATCGGACGCGGCGTGACGCCGCGGGCGATCTCGAGATCGGAGGCGAACGGCTTGGCGGTGGTGGTCATGATCGACTCCCGGCAGGATGCAGCGCCTCGCGTCCGTGGCCGCTGGCGGCCTGCGCCTGCGCAGCGCGGACGAGGTGGGTGAGCAGCAGCGCGTTGGTGACCGGTCCCACGCCCCCGGGGACCGGGGTGATCGCGGCGGCGACGCGGCACGCGGACTCGAAGTCCACGTCGCCCACGAGCGAATCACCGACGACGTTGATCCCGACGTCGATCACGACCGCGCCCGGTGACAGCATGTCGCCCGTGATCAGGCCGGGGGCCCCGGCAGCGACGACGAGGATGTCGGCCTCGCGCGTGTGCCGGGACAGATCGGCCGTCTTCGAATGGCAGATCGTGACCGTCGCGTCCTCGCGCAGCAGCAGCAGCGCCGCCGGCTTGCCGACGACGTTCGAGCGACCGACGACGACGGCCCGCTTCCCGGCCAGCGGGATCCCGCTGCGCTTGAGCAGCTCCACGGCGGCATGGGCCGTCGTCGGCAGGAACCCCTCGTAGCCGAGCGTCAGCAGGCCGGCATTGCGCGGATGGAGCCCGTCGATGTCCTTGGCGGGGTCGAGCGTGTCGATCACCGCCGACAGCGGGATCCGCTTGGGCAGCGGCATCTGCACGATGATCCCGGCGACCATCTGGTCTGCGTTGAGCTGCTCGATCTCGCGACGGACGGCGGCGGTCGACGCACGACCCGGGATCTCGACCAGCCGGCCCTCGATGCCGACCTTCTCGCACGACCGCAGGATCTGTCCCAGGTAGACCGCGGACGGGGCGTCCCTGCCCACGATGACGATGGCGAGGGCGGGTGCGTACCCGTGCCGTCCGCGAAAGGCCGCCACGTCGTTGGCCACGGTCGCACGGATCTCGGCGGCGATCGGCTTGCCGAGCAGAAGCCTGGGCCCCTCGTTCGGCATGCGGCCGTTTGTCATGCGGCCGTTCGTCGTGCAGAGGCTCGTCCTGCGGAGGTTGGACGCATCACGCGCCCGGGCGCACCGGCTGTCTCGATCATGCGGGTCGCGCGGCCAGCGGCTGTCGCGGCTCCCCGCTCCGCACCACCTCGTGCGTGGCATCGGCCAGCCGGTCGATCTCGCTCACCAGGCTCTCCGTCCGCGAGCGCAGGTCGGCGGCGAAGGCATCGTCGCCGATGGACGGCAGGTTCACGTAGACGTTGGCCGCAGCCGCCCGCGCCGCCGCGACCGACAGCAGGCTCGAGACGTCGAGGTCCGATGCCGCGTTGCGATTGCTCCGGCCCGCAAGCGACTCGGCGAGGGCGACGATCTCGTGGCACGCCTCGACGGTCCGAAACGGGACCAGCGAGGCGTCGCGCGCTGCCGCGCGGATCGCGGCTGACCGGACCGCGCGCTCATCCTCGGTTTCGCGGGGCAACTTCAGGGCGATGCCGTATCCCGCATAGGCACCGGCATCCTCATCGGCCAGGGCGAGCATTCGATCCGCGAGCGCGCGGCCGGCCGGCCCGGCCTGGGCGTGGAGCGCGGCGTGCTCCTCGTACTTCGGGCGTCCCTCGGACAGGGCCGACACCATCGAGACGAGGGCGGCGGCCAGGCTGCCGGCGATCGCCGCCGCGCTGCCACCGCCGGGCACGGGCTGGGGACCGGCGAGCCGGTCGACGAAGTCGCCGACCGTCAGGTCTCGGAATCGATTGCTCGGGTCCACACGAGGATTGTAGGGAGGCAACCGTCCCAACGGCGCGGGCCGGTGCAGCCTGCGATCCAGGGCCGTTCGTCACCGTTGATCGCGGGCGCGCGGGGCGAGCGCCGAGCGCCCGCCCCGCAGCCGACTGAGGGAGCCGGCGGGGAGGAGCCACCTGCTCCCGCGTGTGATCTGCCCGTCAGGCGGCCTGGTCCAGCCCGTCGATCGTCCACCGCCTCGAGCGATGGAGATAGGTGAGCGCCACGCGGACGCCGGGCGTGTCCACCTCGAACATGGTGCGTGGGCCGGTGATGACCGGATAGGCCGACTGCTCGTTGCGCACGGCGACAAGCCGCGTGACCGGGAGGCGGTCCTCCCCCCACGTGATCTCACGAGGGGTGCCTGTGAACCAGTCGGTCCTGACCTGGACCGTGACGGGTGCGACGCGAACCATCGCCATCGTGCTGTCTCCTTGACTCGGCGGTTCGTCGTCACCCGGGAGCACTCCGGATGCGAACGTCTGTTCGTTTCAGCGCCACGCTAGACCGAACAGGTGTTCGATGTCAAGCGTCTGCGTCGAGATCCTCCGCCTCATCCGTGACACCTTCGCTGTCACGATTCGTGCCGTCCGACGGCTGCGAAGGATCCGCAGCGCCGGCGACGCCCTGGCGGCGCTCGACCGCGGTCATGGGGTCTCGCTCGAAGGGTGCCGGCAGCGCATGGCGTACCAGCCTCGCCCGGGTCACCGACCGTTCGCCGTACTTGCGACGGATCCTGTCGAGCGCCTCGGCGGTCTGGTGGCGCCGCGGATCCTCACCCTCGAACATGGCCAGCTGGTCCCGCTCCCGGAAGTTGGACGCCGTCACGCCGACGAGACGGATCCGCTGGCCCCGGAGCTCCTTCCGGAGCAGTGCCAGGGCCGCTTCGAAGATCGGTTCCGTGAGGTCCGATGGCGGCGTGAGGCCAACCTGCCGGGTGATGGTCGCGAACGCCGAGTCGCGCAGCTTGAGCGTCACCGTGCCCGCCTTCAGCCCGGCCGACCGGAGCCTCCCCGCGACCCCGTCCGCCATTCCCAGCAGGGTCCGCTCGATGACCTCGCGATCGGATGTGTCGACGTCGAACGTGTGCTCGTGGCCGATCGACTTCGCGGCATCACCGCCGGCAACCGGGTCCGGGTCGATGCCGGTGGCGCGCTCGACGAGGGAGGCCCCGTGCTTGCCGAACCTGCGAACCATCGCGTCCGCCGGCAGCGACGCCAGGTCGCCGATCGTGCGCACCCCGAAGTCGCGCAGGGCCGTCGCCGTCTTGTCGCCCACGCCCCACAGGCGCGAGATGGGAAGCGGCGCGAGGAACGCCGCCTCCTCACCGGGCGGCACGACGACCAGGCCGTCCGGCTTTCGCAGGTCGGATGCGATCTTGGCGACGAGCTTGGTCGTGGCCACGCCCACCGATGCGGTCAGTCCGAGCTCGTCGTGGATCGTCTCCTTGATCCGACGCCCGATCGTCTCGCCATCGCCGAACAGGGCGCGCGACGCGGTCACGTCGAGGAAGGCCTCGTCGATCGAGATCGGCTGGACCAGGGGCGTGAAGCGGCGCAGGATCGCCATGACGTCCCGGCTCGCGGCCTGGTACTTGCGCCCGTCCACCGGCAGGAACACGCCCTGCGGACACAGCCGGCCTGCCGTCACGAGCGGCATCGCGGAGTGCACCCCGAAGGCCCGCGCCTCGTACGAGGCCGCGGACACGACGCCACGCTGGTTGGGGCCGCCGCCGCCGACGATCACCGGGCGACCTCGCAGCTCCGGGTGGTCGCGCTGCTCGACGGCGGCGAAGAACGCGTCGAGGTCGACGTGGAGGATGGTGCGGGTCATCACGCCCGCGATTGTGGCCTCGGACGGTGACGCCGTCCTGTCACAACGGGCGCGGCGCGAGCGTGCGATGCCTGCTGGGCATCACCACCCGCCCCGCCATGTCGAGCTGACCACCGTCCGGCATCGTTGCGACGGAATCCAGGCTCCGGGCGCCCAGATTCCGGCCGCTTGACGCTCCTCCAGCATCGTCCCGACGCTATGGCGCACGGCGCGATGCCTGCCAGGCATCACGCACGGTCGTGGCGCCCTTGCCCGAACCCAGGAGGGGCGCAAGCGAAGCGTCACGGCTGGCCGCGCCCCGGCGCGTGCCGCCCGGGCTTCAGCGCGCGGGCGCCTCGTCGGTCGCGGATCCGGCCCTGGGCCAGCCCTTTGGCCAGCCTTGGGCTCTAGCCCTTGGGCTCTAGCCCTTGGGCTCGACCACAATCGTCACCTCGGGCGTCATCCCCGAGGCGACCTTGATGGCCACCTTGTACGTGCCCAGGGCCTTGATCGGCTGGTCGAGGTCGATCTTGTGCCGGTCGACGGAGATCCCGCGACGACCCAGTGCATCGGCGATGTCCTGGTTGTTGATCGAGCCGTACAGCTTGCCGCCCTCGCCGACCTTGACACCCATCGTGAGGGTCGTGCTCGCGATCCGCGTGGCGGCGATCTCCGCTTCCTCGCGCTCTCGCTTGCGCTTCTCCTCGCGGCTCGCGATGTCGTGCTGGTACGCGCGATAGGCGCCGCCCGCGGCCGACACGGCAAGCTTCTTCGGGATGAGGAAGTTCTGGGCGTACCCATCCGTGACCGTCTTCATCTCGCCGCTCTTGCCGAGCTTCTCGACGTCCTTCGTCAGGATCACCTTCACGCGATCGAACCCTCCTTGTGGATCCAGGCCCTGACTCGCGGCCCGACCCGGTGGTTGTGCAATGCCTGTCCGGCCGACATGGCGGCCCCGCCGACCGATGTCGCGGCTGCCGGCGCGCGGCGCAGGATGCGCCGCACCGGTCCGGGCATGAAGCGCCGGATCCTCGCGACGTCCTCCCGGAATGCGCGTCGGTCGATTCCCAGCTCGTCGAGCTTCTCGTCCAGCAGCTCTCCGGGCACCCCATCGAGGAAGAGATCGACGGCCAGCACGACGACGACGAGGTCGTCCAGCCCGCCGATCACCGGCAGGTAGTCCGGAACGAGGTCGCGACCGAGGACAAGGTATCCGAGCGCGCCCGCGAGCAATGCCTTGCGGCCGACCGGGATCCGCTCGTCGCGGATGAGCTCCCAGAACAGGCGACCGTAGACCGGCGCCCGACTGGCGAGCGGCAGGAGCGATGCCCAGCCCAGGAGACGGCGAACGCCGACACGCCTGCCACGGCGATCACGTGTCGATTCGTGTCGTTCGTCGCGGTCGTGCCGCGATGCTCGAGCCACCCTCGTCCTCTCGTCGCCGGGCGCCAGGATGGCGACCGGGGATGGCGAGTCTATCAGCCTCGCTGAACCGGCCCCGACCACGTTCTCGACCACGTCCTCAGCCGATCATTGACATCGAACGGACGTTCGGTATGATGACCTCCACGAAAGGAGGCGCTGGGTGACCCGTCACGACGCCGAACGCAAGCGGAAGATCCTGGACGTCATCGCTGCGACGATCCGCGCACGCGGCTATCCGCCGTCCGTGCGGGAGATCGCGAAGGCGGTCGGGCTCGCCTCCACGTCCGCCGTGCACCATCATCTCCAGATCCTCGAGAAGGAGGGGTTCCTGGACCGCGGCGCCGCGCAGTCGCGTGCCATTCGCCTGACCCCGACCGCCGCACTCAGGCTGGGCCTGGCGGCGGAGCTGACGCCGCAGTCGGTGCCCACGGAGACGCACTCGCTGCCGATCATCGGCGAGATCGCGGCCGGCGGCCCGATCGAGGCCTACCAGGAGGCATCGGAGACGCTGGCGGTCCCGGACATCCTGGCGCCGGCGGGCGACGCGTACGTCCTGCGGGTCCGCGGCGATTCGATGATCGAAGCGCACATCGCGGACGGGGACTTCGTCGTGATCCGGCCGCAGGAGACCGCGCGCGACGGGGACATCGTGGTGGCCCAGGTCGACGACAACGGCGTGACCCTCAAGCGGTTCTTCCGGGAGAAGGACCGCGTCCGCCTCCAGCCCGCGAACCCCACCTACGCCCCGCAGTTCTATCCGTCGGTCCGCATCCAGGGGAAGCTGATCGGCGTCATCCGCCGCCTCGACTGATCGAAGACCAGCGCGACCGTTCGCCCCTACTCGGGCACGGTCCTTTCCCAGACGGATGGGTCGTGCGCGAAGTACACGCGAACGGGATCGACGGCGCGGAGTCGCTGGACCGAGGCCGCGTACCCCGGCGCTCGGGCAGCCCCGGCCCCCGAGGACGGCGAGTCGGTCGCGCCATCCCATTCGCGGCGCGACTGGAGCGCCTGGCCGGCCACGACAACTGTCCCGTCCGTGGCCGAAGCAAGGAGCGACTGGTGACCGGGGCTGTGGCCGGGTGTCGGCACCAGCTGAACCCCGGGGGCGACCTCGAGCTCCCCGTCGATGACCTCGTAGCGGAGTCCGGGCACGTCGATCCACTCGGGCACGGTGTAGTCGCGCTCATGGACCATCATCCACTCCCGGCGCTGGACGAAGATCGGGATCCCATGTGGCAGGCGGGCGTTCTGGCCGGCGTGATCGAAGTGGAGGTGGCAATTGGCGATGCCCGTCAGGTCGGCGAGCGCGATGCCATGCTCGGCCAGGGCCGCCTCGATCGGGATCACCCGCGGCGTGAACGTCGCGTCGATCTCCGCGTTGCCGAACCCGCACCCGTTGTCGAACAGGAACACGCCGTCCTTATGCACGACCGCGTGGGCGTACGAAGGCCACCACGTGCGAGCCAGCGAGACCTGCTCCTCGGGGCCGAGGCGAACCTCCGAGACGAGGAACGGAATGATCCGGATGTCGGCCATGCGCAGAGTAGACACCGGGACGGCGCCCATGGCCAGTCCCGGGCAGCAGTGGCGCGGTTCGCGACTCGCCGCCAGTCATCCACGCTGGATCCACAGTTCCGCGCGAATTGTTGCGCTGTCTCGGGGATAAGCAACAACCCTCGGGGACAAGTGCCTTCACGCCGGGCGCCGCTTCCGTGACAGTGGAGGTGTCACGCACCTGCCCCATGCTCTGGTACCCATGATCGACCGTCTGCCGCCCCAATCCATCGAAGCCGAGCAGTCGGTGCTCGGCTCGATCCTCATCGACCGTGACGCGGTCATCGAGGTCGCCGAGTTCCTCCGTCCCGAGGACTTCTACCGGCAGGCGCACGCGCGGATCTTCGCCTCGATGATCGACCTGTTCGAGCGGCGCGAGCCCATCGACATCGTCACGGTCTCGGAGTCGCTGGAGCGCACCGGTGACCTCGAGTCCATCGGCGGCCGGTCATACCTGGGGACCCTGTCGAACCAGACCCCGACGGCGGTCCATGCCGTCCAGTACGCACGGATCGTCGAGCGCAAGGCGCTCCTCCGGAACCTGATCAGCGCAGCCGGCAAGATCGCGGGCATCGGCTACGAGGATCCGGCAGAGGTCCAGGAGGCCGTCGATCGCGCCGAGGCGGAGCTGTTCGCCGTCAGCCAGCGGCGCGTGGCAACCGGGTTCGCGCCGCTCAAGAGCCTCCTCCACGACGCGTACGACCGCCTCGATTACCTCCATGCGCACCGCGGCGAGATCAGCGGGATCCGGACCGGGTTCCAGGACCTGGACACGCTCACGACCGGGCTCCAGAAGAGCGACCTCGTGATCCTCGCCGCCCGCCCGTCGGTCGGCAAGACCAGCTTCGCGCTCAACATCGCCGAGCACGCCGCGGTCAAGGACAAGAAGAGCGTCGGGTACTTCAGCCTCGAGATGAGCAAGGAGCAGCTCGTGCTCCGGCTCCTGTCGTCGAACGCGAACATCGACTCGCAGCGTCTGCGCAGCGGCTTCCTCGAGGAGCTCGACTTCGCGCGCATCGCGCCGGCCATGAACGCGCTGTCGGAGGCGCCGATCTACATCGACGACACCCCGAACATCACGACCATGGAGCTGCGCACCAAGGCTCGCCGGCTCCAGGCGGAGACCGGGCTGGACCTCGTGGTCGTCGACTATCTCCAGCTGATGCAGTCATCGATCACCACCCGCGACGCCAACCGGGTGCAGGAGGTGTCCGAGATCTCGCGCGGGCTCAAGGCCCTTGCCCGGGAGCTCAAGGTGCCGGTCCTCGCGCTCAGCCAGCTCTCGCGCCAGCCGGAGATGCGCGAGTCCAAGGAGCCGCGGCTCTCGGACCTGCGTGAGTCGGGCAGCATCGAGCAGGACGCGGACCTGGTGATGTTCCTGTGGCGCGAGAAGGAGCGCGGGTCGGACGACCAGACGACGGAGGGCGAGGTCGTGAAGCTCAAGCTGTCGAAGCACCGCAACGGACCGACCGGCGAGATCGACATGTGGTTCCGCAAGGCGCAGACCCGCTTCGTCAACTACGCCGGGGAGCGTTTCGCCGACGTGGGCTGAGCGCCGCGGCGGCGCGGCCCGTTCGAGGTCGATGGCAACCGGTTCGAACCCGCTCTGGGCGCTCGAGGGCGCTTGACGCCCACGCGTATCCTCCGCCCAAAGAGTCCCGGGCCTCCGAGCCCGTCCTGCCCGAGCGCCCGCCGACGTGCGCCCGTGCCGGTCGCGATCGCGAGACCGGAGCTTGCGACCACGCGTGGCCCAGGGAGGGACCCGACGGGTGTTCCAGGATCGCACGATGTCCTGCCGAGACTGCAGCGAATCATTCGTGTTCTCGGCAGGTGAACAGGCCTTCTTCGCCAGCAAGGGCCTGACCAACGACCCGCAGCGGTGCCCCACCTGCAGAGCGGCGGCCAAGCGTGCCCGAAGCGGATCCCCGGGGGGAACGCGCGAATACCACGCGGCAGTCTGCAACAGCTGCGGCGGCCAGGCGGTCGTCCCGTTCCAGCCGCGCAACGATCGGCCCGTGTACTGCAGCGCCTGTTTCGACAAGGTGCGCGCGGAGGCTGCCGCCCCGGCCTGACCTCCGGATGGCTCGCGGTGCCCGCGCCGCGCCCCATCCGCTCCGCTCTATGCTTGGCGAGCAAGTCAGCAGGAGGAGTTGCGTGGGCGTGATCATCATCAGAGAGATGGTCGGGACAAGCCCCCGATCGTGGAGCGACGCTGCCCGTCAGGCTGTCGCCACGGCATCGAAGACGGTCCGCAACATCCGGACCGTCGAGGTCGTGAAGTCGACGGCCCGCATCGAGGACGGCGAGATCGTCGAGTACCAGGTCGACCTGAAGATCGGCTTCGAATACGAGGGCTGAGGCCGCTGCGGCGCGAGCCCGCTGGCCTGGCGAAGCCGCCCCTTTCCCGCATAAGCCGCCGTTGAGCGGCGCCCGGCAATATGCCGGGCATGGCCCCCACCACCTACCAGCCCGGCGGAACCGCACCCGGCTCCAGCCAGGTGCGCGTGAGCCCGGTTCCATCGCGTCCCCAGGCGGTGCGCGTTGACGAACAGGAAGCACGGTCCGTATCGTTCGCGCCCAACGACGGCCTTGGTCTCGAGCCGGAGGCTCAGCAGGCTCCGCCGTTGAGGGGTGGGCACGAGGGGCATGCATTCGTCGCCGTCGGGCCGGGAGTCCCGGGATCACTGCTGCTCGCCGGCAGGGCCGGTCTCGTGAGCGTAAACCCGCTGCCCGTCCAGGGCGCCAAGATCCATCGACCACTCCTGCGCGATGACGTCCTGTCCCGCGAGCGGCTCAACGGCTGGCTGGATCGGGCGACGACAGGGCGCCTCGCGCTGATCGTCGCCGAGGCCGGGTTCGGCAAGACCACGCTGCTCGCCGACTGGGCTCGCCACACGCAGCGGCTGACGGCCTGGTACCGGCTCGAATTTGACGATCGGGACTGGCTCACCTTCATTCGGCACGTCGTCGGCAGCGGCCGTGAGCTCGATCCCGAATTCGCCCCAGGGACATTCGGTCTGCTGTTGCAGCTCGGACCTGGCGGCCCGACGCAGGCAGAGCTGATCGCGACCCTCGCCCGAGAGCTGGCCGAGTTCGGCGCGGCGACGCGCGACGGCTTCACCTTGATCTTCGACGACTATCACGTCATCGACGACAGCGAAGAGACACGGCCCATCGTCCGGGCGATCATCGAGCGGACGGGCCCGGGCTTCTCCGTGATCCTCGCAACCCGGTCGACGCCGGTCCTCCCGCTTGGCCGGCTGCGGGCGCGCGGTGCCGTCGCCCGCCTGGACGGTGACGCCCTCTGCTTCGACGAGCCGGAAGCTGAGCGGCTGTTCCGAGACGCCTACCACCAGCCACTGGACCCCGATGTCGTCACGGACCTCATCACCCGCACCGAAGGCTGGGCCGCCCTGCTCAGCCTGGTCCGCACAAATCTCGAGGAATCCAAAGGCACCGACCCCCGGCAACTCGTTCACCAACTGGCGGGGGTCCGTGGCGACCTCTACGACTACGTCGCAGAGGAGGTCATCTCGACACTCCCCGCCGACCTTCGGGACTTCCTCACGCGTGCGTCGATCCTCGACGAGGTCGCGCCTCAGACTGCCTCACTTGTCGACAATCGGTCGACGGCCGAGATCTCCGAGCTAATTCGAGACTCCGAGGAGCGGGGGCTGATTGCCCGACCCGACTCGATTTCGAGCCATCGATTTCATCCGTTGGTACAAGGCTTCTTAGCCGCTCGCCTGCAGGCAGAAATCGGTGAATCCGGAGTGCAAGAGGCGCATCGTTCGGTCGCGAGGGCGCTCGAACCAACGGATTGGCGAGCAGCCGCAACGCATTACCGGGCGGCAGGTGACGTTGATGCCGCTCGCGCGAGTTGTCGACGCGTCGGTCGAAGACGTACTCATGTCGGGAAGATTTGACGATGTTCGTGGACTCCTCGACGGCTCAGCCGGCTCGCCGTCGCGACCTGCGGCACTCCTGCTGCGCTCAAGGGTCGAACTGGTGCGCGGTAGCCTCGAGGCCGCCGTTGATCTCGCGAAAGCCGCGGTCCAAGCGGGCCCGCCCGAAGATCTGATCGGGTTGGCGCTTCTGAATGTGGCCGCAATCCTGGGTGTGGCGGGTTTCCCGGATGGTGCAGCCGAGTCTGCGTCGATGGCACTTGGGCATGAGTTGACCCAAACGCAACGGTATGTGGCGCAGGCGACGGTGTCGCTTTGGGAGGCTGCCCACCGCGGAGACCTTGTCGTCATCGCGAACGGCCTGCGTGAACTCGCCATTCACCAGGATGCGGCTGGACACAGGCGGTACGCGAGCATCAGCCGGCTCAACTTGGCAACAGTCCTCCTCTGGGTCGGTGACCCCCGTGAGGCTATCGTCATCGCAACGGAGGCCGAGCATGGCCTTCGGGCCTCGGGTTCATCGGATGTGGAGATCGGGGCAGCAACTTGCGCGAGGGCTGTAGCGATTGCGCATCTCGGTCGTATAGACGATGCGCGTCGCGCCTTCGACGGAATCTCATCGACATCCTCGGTCGTCGCTCGGACAGAGGCGAGACTCGAGATGGCGCGCATGCATGGCGACTTTGGCGACGCTGACGAGGCACTTGCCAGCCTCGATCAGGTGGGTCCGAGCTCTCAGGAGCTTGGTTTCGCAGGAATGTGGGCGTTGGTGTCTGGCCAACTCGCGCTGCGTCGCGGAGACCTCGACGTGGCCGACCAAATGGTCAAGCGCTTAGCCGACACACCCTGCCACGACGTTGCGGGTGAGCTTCGCGGCCTACTGCTCAGTGCACGAGTCGCACTGGCTGCCGGCCGGAGCGAGGCTCTGTCCCTCGCGCTTAGCCTCAGGGGTCTCGCTTCCGAGCAACATTCGCGACCCGGAGCCCAGCTCGCGGACATCCTGGCCGCTCTTGCAGCAGACTCCACGGTCGGGCCTGAAGTCGCCCACCTGATGCCGGATGATTCGGCGGTCCTCTCGATGCTTGCCGAAGAATTGGCGGCGAACATCGATCGGATGTCCACTGAGGCACGAAATCGCGTTGCTCGCGAGTGTCACGCGAGGCCCACGCGCTGGCGTAGCGCCCTACGACTGTCCCTAAGGGCGAGCAACGAGGCGAGGGCCGCTGCCCTCCTGCTCGCCGAGATCGGATCGACAAACGATCTCCAATTCCTTCGGTCGCTGGCATTGGAGAACAAGTCTTACCGGCGGCCTGCGGCGAGCTTGGCCCGGCTGATCGCGCCACGGGTCTTCATAAAGGACCTCGGATCCGTCGAGATTTGGATCGGAGGCAACGCCCACGAAAGGCCCTTACGTCGGAAGGTCCTAAGTCTGGCCTGCTTCCTGTTGACGCGTCCCAACCTCGCGGCAACGCGAGACGAGGCGCTCGAGGCGCTATGGCCAGACCTTGGGCCAGATACGGCCACGAACTCACTCCATCAGACGATCTACTTCCTGCGTCGCGTTTTCGAGCCAGACTATCGCGAAGGTCTCAGCGCCGGGTATGTGCTGTTCGATGGCGACGTCGTGAGCCTGAATGGATCACTCATCGACAGTGCGAGCGCGCGGTGCTGGCAGTTGATCGCGATGGCACGTCGCTCAGGCGCTGACGTTGCCGATGAGTTGCTCGCCTCCTACAGCGGACGATTCGCGCTCGACTTCGCCTACGAAGAATGGTCGACCGACTATCGCGAGACGCTTCATGCGGCGGTGCTTAGCGTTGTCGAGGCGGCAATCCAGACGTCAGCGGCTAGTTCGGCGAATGAACGGGTCATCGAACTCGCACAGGCATTGCTCGCGCTGGACCCCGGCGCCGATGCGGTTGAGCTCACGCTGATTCGGGCATACAAGGAGGGTGGGCGACCGAGGGCAGCCGCAGAGCAGTACGCCCACTACGCATCCATCCTCCGCGAGCAACTTGCCCTCGAAGCGCCGCCGCTCGACGATCTCTAGACGTGCGCCCCGGTCCTAGCCTTGCCACGACTTTGTAACGCACCGGCAGGGTTCCTGATGCGCATAGGTAGGGTTACGTATTGACCGGAGCAGAGCGCGCCGCATATAGTCCGGCCCGCACTAGTACGAAAGTACGGTGCATCAAGGAAACCCTCGGAATGCGCTGATGCCACCACCTGAATTGGGCACTTAGGGTGGAGGCGGAGCGAGTAGTGCAACCGACCGACTTTCGAGTCAGGTCGGTTTTCGTGTTCTTCAGGACACGGAGGCCGCGAGGAGGTACGAACGTGGGACCCGTGAAGGGCATCAAGGGCTGGTAGCCCTAGGGAGCGCGGAGGATCGACCGATGAAGGATCGCCTGACGCGACTCTTGGCAGCTCTCGGGGCAGTTGCCGCTTTGGCGCTGGCCGGAGGAGCTTCGCTTCGGGGCTTCTAGTCGCAACCGAACCCCAGTACTCAAGTCCTGTTCACCATGATGGACCGAACGGGCTAGAGTCCGACTTGTTCGGAACTGAGGTTCGATGGCACAGACGCTGAAGCTCTACATCATTTGGGTCGTGGCGTTGAGCGCCGTTGCGCTCGTCGTCACGACTCTTCTATTTCCATTGGATGAGCCGCTCGGAACTGGGTTCAGCGCATTTGGCGAGAATGCCAAGCTCGCTGGCCTCGCCTTCTGGACCCTCCTGACGCTGGCGGCATCAGCACTCCCAGTTCGAATGCCACGCGGGACGCTCGTCGGCGTCTCAATCGCGCCCCTGATTGCCGCAACATTCCTTGGGGGACCGGCTGCGGGGGCTTGGGTCGCCGTCATCGGGACCACTGAGGTCCGCGAGCTCCGGGGGCGGATTCCCTGGTACGGCACGCTTGCGAATCACGCGGGCCTCATGCTTCCCGCGATCGCGGGTGGCCTTGTAATGACGCTCGTGCCCGCAAGCACAAGGGTCGGACCTGACCTGGTTGCATTCGTGTCCGCGCTACTGGGGGCATGGGTCTTCTTCGGTCTGAATGCCGTTCTTGGGGCAATGCTGGTGTCGCTTCGCACAGGCCAGCTTTTCCGCACAGTCCTGCTGGGCGACTTCCGCGGATTCGCAACGAGCATGTTCGGACTAACGCCCTTGGGATGGCTCATGGCCCAGATGTTCATGGTTGCCTGGTGGGCGAGTCTCCTGTTTGCACTACCCCTCTACATGACCCGCCTCGCGTACCACAAATTCATCGAGATGCGGGAGATGTTC